>CAYJMN010000048.1:0-22950 GCA_964371045.1 uncultured Chromatiales bacterium
AGTCCGCAATCCGCCATCAACAGCTGGGCGATCCATGAATCGCCCACTATCCGGCAGGGGACCCTCGCCCCCGCCGGTCCGCAATCCGCAATCGGCAGCTGGGCGATCCATGAATCGCCCACTATTCGGCAGGGGACCATCGCCCCCGCCCCAGCCGGTCCGCAATCCGCCATCAACAGCTGGGTGATCCATGAATCGCCCACTATCCGGTGCGGAACCGTCGCCCCCGCCTGTCCTCAATCCGCAATCGGCAGCTGGGTGATCCATGAATCGCCCACTATTCGGCAGGGGACCACCGCCCCCGCCGCCGCCGGTCCTGAATCCGCAATCGGCAACTGGGCGATCCATGAATCGCCCACTATCCGGCGGGGAACCATCGCCCCCGCCGCCGCAGGTCCTCAATCCGCCATCGGCAATCGGAAGAGGAAGGGAAAACCACGGTACTCATTGCAGGAGGATGGCAAATCCGCTATACTTAACGATTATGCAAACGAAAACAATGAACATGAATACAACGATCCGCGGAGCATTGCTTCTGTTTTTCCTGAGCTTGAGCATCGGACATGCGCAAATGACCGACGAGGTGAATACGCTCAGACTCGCGCAAACTTACGAGCAGGCAGGCAAGCACGAAGAGGCTCTCAGATACTTTAAGAATCTTCTTGCGACGCGACCTGCCAACTCCGCTTATTTCGACGGCGTGCGGCGTTGCCTTACCACCTTGAAGCGCTATGATGAGGTGCTTACCACGCTCGCCGACAGAATACGCCTCTATCCACGCGAAGAGGCGCTGTATGTGTACCGGGGCGGCATCCACATCCTCGCCGGTTCTGCCGACAGCGCCCGTATGGATTGGAAACAGGCCATCGAGATCAATCCCGGGAATTCGCAGATCTACGGACTTATCGCCGACCAGTGCATCAATGCGCGGTTGTACGACGAGGCGGTAACCTATCTGCGGAATGGACGCGAAGCTCTGAATGCGCCCCAGCTGTTCACCTTTGAAATCGCGCGTGCCTGCGCGATGAATATGAACATCGATTGCGCCATGGACGAGTATTTGCAGTACCTCCGTACAGTGCCGCAGGCGTTATACCAGATTCAGCAGCAGATTGCCATGTTCTCCGAGATCCCGGATGCTCTCGAGAGCGCGGTTCGCCGAGCCCGCGCGGCCGTGAATGATAATCCGGACGACATCACGCTCCGCTTCCTCCTCGCGTGGCTGTTTCAAGAGCGCAAGGACTACACCGCGGCGTACGATGTCGTAAGGGAGATAGATAAACTGAAACAGGCTTCAGGTATGGAGATTCTGCGCTTCGCCGCACGAGCTGCAGACGACGGAGCGCATCGCGTCGCTGCGGAAGCGTATCGGTTCATCATCGATACGTATGAGAACGCGACTTACCTTCCGCAGGCGGAGTTTCACTACGCCCGATGCATCGAGGCGCTGCAGGAAGCGCAGGCCCTGCCCCGGGAAATGAGTCCGCCCTCACGAACAAGCTATCCCAGTACCGAGGCGGTCACTTCCTATCAAGGCGCCATCGTACTGTACGAGAACGTCGCAAGGAAGTACGCCGGGCAACCTGTCGCAAGCGAAAGTCTCTATCGAATCGGTTATATCAAGTTCCGGCACTTCGGAGACAACGACGGAGCCCTGGAAATTCTTCGGGGAGTCTCCGCCTCAAGACGTACGGTGTTCGGTATGGCCGACGCTGATGTATTGATCGGCGACATACTTGTCGTGAAAGGGGATCTTGCCGCGGCGATGGAGCAGTACGCTTCCGTGCTGCGATCTCCGCAACTCGATAAGAACAACAGGAACAACGTATGGTTCAGGATAGCCGAGCTGCATTTTTTCAGGGGTGAATTCGATACCGCTCTCGTGGAGCTTCAACCGTTGACGGAGGATGTCGAGGGTGATATCGCGAATGACGCATTGGAATTGAGTGCCCTGATCCAGCAGTACCGCATGCCCGGTGAAGTCCCTCTGCAGCGCTATGCGGCCGCCCGTCTCGCCGAACGTCAGAAGAAATTGTCCGAGGCCGAGGCGCAGCTTCGCGATATCATCGAAAATTTCACATCCAGCGACGTCGTGGATCTTGCATGGCTTCTCCGTGCCGACATTCTCAGACGCATGAAGCGCCCCTCGGAGGCCGCTGCCGCGTATCGCGCATTCATAGAACAACGCACCGAGAGCTTCCTACGGGACCGTGGGCTTTATCTTCTTGCTGAAATAAACGATCTGGAACTGAACGATACCGCTGCGGCACTGACATTGTACCAGCAGCTACTGGACACCTATCCCTTCTCCCAGTTCACGCCGCGAGCGCGTGAACATATCGTCAGACTTCGAAAAGGAAATTCCTGATGACCCGTTACATGGTCGCCGTCGTGCTTCTCCTTTCACTCGGACGAGCACAGGCACAGCAGAATATCTTTATCCCCATGGACATGGAGCAGACCGACCATCTCAAGGCCTATGGTATCGTCTACTGGGTGTTGACGCGCAGTGTGGACGTCAACTGGTTGCTCAATTATCGGGGCGGGAGTTTCCTGCTTACCTACTACCCGTTCATCGAGCAGGAATGCCGTGTCCGGGGAGTGACGTTTTCGGCAATCGACGGTTCGAGCGCGGCTCAGATAATCGCTGAGGTGGAAGGCCCCGATTCGAACACCGAACTCGTGCTTCTTGAGAAGGCCCCGAAAATCGCGGTGTATGTCCCCCCTAATTTTCAGCCTTGGGATGATGCGGTCACTCTTGCGATGGAATACGCCGAGGTGCCGTACGAGAAAATGTGGGATGAGGATGTTCTCAAGGGAAAGCTCTCCGAATTCGATTGGCTCCATTTGCACCATGAGGATTTTACCGGACAGTATGGAAAATTTTACGGACAGTTCGGGACCTTTCCGTGGTATATTCAGCAGGTGGCCATAAACGAGGCGATGGCGAAGCGTCTTGGTTTTGGAAAGGTGAGCGAGATGAAAAAAGCGGTGGCGCGCGCGATACGCGATTATGTGGGCGGCGGAGGCTTCATGTTCGCGATGTGTTCCGCCACGGATACCTACGATATCGCCCTCGCGGCGCATGGTACGGATATCTGCGAGGTGATGTTCGACGGCGATGCGCCGGATCCAGGCTGCCAGAACAAACTCGATTTCGCGGAAACATTCGCGTTCACGGATTTCAAGCTCGTGATGAATCCGTACGAGTATGAATTCAGCGATATCGACATGACTCCCGCTCTCGGCGGCAATCCCAATACGGACTACTTCACGCTGTTTTCCTTTTCCGCGAAATACGATCCCGTGCCGACTATGCTGACGCAGAATCACGTCAACGTGGTCGCGGGCTTCCTTGGGCAGACAACTGCGTTTCGCAAGGAGTTGGTGAAGAAGCATGTCACGATACTCGGTGAGAAAGAAGGGGCCGGCGAGGTGAAATATCTGCACGGCAATTTCGGCCGGGGGACGTTCACCTGGTACGGAGGCCATGATCCGGAAGATTATCAGCACCGGGTGGGTGATCCTCCCACGGACCTGTCCCTGCACAAGAACAGTCCCGGCTACAGGCTCATTCTCAACAACATCCTGTTCCCGGCCGCAAAGAAAAAGCAACAGAAGACCTGATATGCTGAATCTGAAAGGCGGCACCAACGAAGCCTGGGTGCGTGCGGCGGTGGACGATCTCGAAACGCTGCTCAGTGATCACGTCCATTGCGAGAAAAAAGCCGCGGCCGCCGCTATCAGCTTTATCAACCGCTACCCCGCCCGTACCGTTCTCGTTGATGCGATGACGGCGCATGCGCGAGAAGAACTGGAACATTTTGATCGCGTGCACGCGGTGCTGCTGGCCAGACCCGCCGTTCTTCGCCACGACTCCCCCGATCCCTACGTCAACCAGCTGCTCGCTTTTGCCCGCAAGGATGAACCGCGGCGGCAACTGGATGCGTTGATCTGCGCCGCTCTCATCGAAGCGCGTTCTTGTGAGCGCTTCCTGTTGCTCATCGAGGCGCTTCCGGACTGTGACGAACGGCGGCTCTTCGAGGAACTCATGCCATCCGAAGCGCGTCACTACGCGATGTTCATGCAGCTGGCTCGCGACACCACGAACACGCGCGATGCGGACGCCCGCCTCGATGAACTTTCGCAGCTCGAAGCCGGCATAGTCCATGCGCTGCCGAACGTCGCGCGCATGCACGGGTGAAAGCGAAGAGCGAAGAGCATAGAGCGAAGAGCATGGAGCGAAGAGCGAAGAGCGAAGAGCATGGAGCGAAGAGCATGGAGCGAAGAGCATGGAGCGAAGAGCATGGACGGTGGAGGGCCGTGTCTGAATGTTGGCGGTGCTTTGCAATGAGAATCCTGAAGCATACCGGTAATTGTCAAGCCCCGGGACCACGCGAAGGCCGCGAAACCTCGGGACTACGAATTGAAAACCACGTGCATTTCTGAATGAACCGGTAAAAGATTATTCTATGCGTTCTATGGGTTCTTTGCGGTCAATCCTCTTCGCGCAGGGCGCCGCGCTCGCCGCTTTCGGTTCCATGCTCCCGTCTACCATCGTGCTCGTCATGCTTGTCATGATTCCGTCGCATTCGGCCATTGCCCAGTTTCGTCTGGATGCGCCACGGACCGTCAGTGCCGGGATTGACAGCCTCGGACTGGACCTTGACGCAGCCGCGGAGCCTGGAGCGGGGGAAAAGCTGCTCTGGCTTTCGGGGGCGGCCATCACGTACTCGCTGTTCGATTATGTCGGCTACAATCTGGCGCGTGGCGATAATGGATCGCTGCGGGCATACAGGGTACTGCAGGTCCTGGTCCAGGCAGGAATAACATGGCTGCTTCATGAGCAGGCTGGCTTGCCGACAGCGATTGCGTTTAACGTCATCTGGTGGACCTGGGGTATGGACGCGCTCTACTATGTGTATACGGACATGTTCAATGCTCAGGGAGATTGGGAAAAGCGAGGTTCGTTCGAACGCGTGATCCTCGGGAATCGTTGCACCTGGGCATCCTGGACACCGATCGGAATTGCGTGCGGGATGGACGAATCGAAACCAATCGCAGGGGACGCGTTGATGGCGCAGGTGTTCGCAGGGGCGATCACCGCCTTCACGATCACTATAACCTTCTGAACCGGTTTGCCGGTTCGCACACTTGACGCGGATGTGCGTGTTGCTTCGGGTATCGTCCAAGATCCGGGAATGGTTGCCGTTTACTCCAAAAAACGCTACTATTATCCGTGTTCCGGTTTGCGTCCTTCTCTGTTGACTCTCCGATGCCGAAAAAATCTATGATCGTTACATGTGGCCGGGTGCGGCGCCGCGATAGTTCGCAGACCGATCGCGTACGGGTGCAGGGAGTATCGGTCCTGCTTCTTGGCCTCCTGTTCGGTGTCGTTTGGGTCTGTTCCGCGGCGGCGCAGTACCGGGAACACACGAGTTCGCTGTTCGGGGTAGTGCCGGTCGACAGCCTCGGGATCGATACCACCGCCGCGCGGAGCCCGGGAGCGGGAGAGAAGTTGCTATGGCTTGCCGGAGCCTCGCTCTCGTATGCGTTGTTCGACTACGCGGGATTTAATCTGGTCCGCGGTAACAATACCACCACGCCGATCTATCGCGTTGTTCAGGCGCTTGTGCAGGCGGGGATCACCTGGTTCCTCTATGAGAAACTCGGGCTTTCGACCGCGGTTGCGTTCAACGTCATTTGGTGGACATGGGGAATGGACGCGTTGTTCTACGGCTATACGGAACTGTTCAACGTGGGAGGAGAATGGAAAGGGCGAGGGATTTTCAAGAGCGATATCATGGAAAATAACTGCACCTGGGCATCGTGGACTCCTGTCGGGATGGCGCGCGGTATGGACAATTCCAGGCCAATCGCGGGCGATGCATTGGTGGCGCAGTTCCTCATCGGCGCGGCGGCGGCGATTACGATGACGATCACATTCTGACCAGGAGGATGAGTCTCCAAGCGCCGCGAGGTCTCTCGCGACGGGTCATCGCAATCGATACCGGAGCAAACGCACAGAAGGAGTATATCGGTCGCGGATCAGGCCATGCGGACCGCGAGAATCTCGCCAACGAACCAGGTGTGATAGTCCCGTGCGGGATAATGGTTGTCGATGGAGGGGTCCGAAAAGCGCAGCGGATCAATATCGTGATGGTACAGCGTGCGACATTCGACGATGAGATCGGCCTCGGCGAATGCCGGAGCCGCGACCGCTTGCGCGGGACAGGGCGTGAGACCGGATTTCGCGATCTTGTTTCCGTCACGACCGCTGAGCGTACCAAGTATGGAAAGCGCCTCGCGCTGTGATTCCGGAAAAGCGCAGAGGGTGAACGTCGGGAAACGGTTCATGAATGCATGCGTAAAGCGCGTGGGCCGTACAACGACCTGCGCGATTGGGCGATTCCACATCACCCCGAAACTCCCCCAGGAAACCGTCATGGTATTGTATTCCTCGCTCGAGAAGTCGCCGGCGGTGAGCAGCAACCAGCGATTCATCCAGAGCGAAATCAATTCGCCGGAGAATGAAAACGGATCGATTTCTTTCAGCTTCATGGATTACGCCGTAACGTGCTGTTGCCGATATGCCGCGATGGCCTTGCGCAGAGTATCACGCGAGGCTCTGGCGCACTCGTACTTGTTCTTCGGAATTGCTTCGAGATACATGATGATGTCTCTTTCATCCAGAGCCGCGGCTTCGTCGAGGGTCCGGCCCAGGATGATGTCCGTCAGGGCCGATGCAGATGCCTGTAATCCCGCGCAGCCGGCATATTGAAACGCCGCTTCGCGAATGATATTGTTCTCGATGCGGAGCCAAAGCTCCAGGACGTCTCCGCATCCCGCCTGATGACGAACGTGTACAGAGGCATTGGACAGCGTGCCGAGATGCAGTTCACTGCCGAGTATGTCTACGGCTCGCGGGGCGTACCCGAGAGCGAGCAGAAATTCCTTGCGATTCTCATCCATAAAAACCTCGCCGCATTTGCGTTCCGTTGGTATACTGATCGTGGGCCTCCGTGGTCTCTGTGACCTCCTCGCCCTCTGTGATCTCCGAGCGCACTTTGCCCTCTGTGCCCTCTGTGTCTGTCGAGGTTGTTTCATCCCGAAGGATGTGCTAGCTTTGTAAATGTAGCAGTTTTTAAAGTAATATCGGTACTCGCGGAGCAAGAGAATGAGCGTACTTATTGACAAGAAAAGCCGTGTCATCGTGCAGGGATTCACCGGATCGGAAGGCAGCTTCCATGCGCAGCAGATGATCGACTACGGAACAAAGGTGGTTGGCGGCGTCACCCCCGGAAAGGGTGGAACGGAGCACCTCGGACTTCCGGTATTCAATACCGTAAAGGAAGCGGTAAAAAAAGTGAAAGCGGACGTTTCCGTGATTTTCGTGCCGCCGTTCGCCGCGGCCGATGCGATCATGGAGGCCGCGGATGCAGGCATCGCCCTCATCGTGTGTATCACCGAAGGCATCCCGACACGCGACATGGTTCGCGTATTTGATTTCGTTACCCTGAAGGGCGTCCGGCTCATCGGTCCGAATTGCCCGGGCATCATTTCTCCGGGCAAGGCCAAGGTCGGCATCATGCCGGGCTTCATCCATAAAAAAGGTCATGTCGGTGTGATTTCCCGCAGCGGAACGCTTACCTACGAAGCCGTGAAGCAACTTACCGATCTCGGCATCGGCCAATCCACCTGCATCGGTATCGGTGGTGATCCCATTATCGGTACGCAGTTCATCGATGCCCTGAAGCTTTTCAACGAAGATCCTGAGACCGATGCGATTGTCATGATCGGCGAAATCGGCGGCACCGCCGAAGAGGAAGCCGCGGCATACGTCAAAAAATACATGACGAAGCCCGTCGTTGGCTTCATCGCGGGACGTACCGCACCTCCCGGACGACGCATGGGCCATGCCGGCGCCATTATCGCCGGAGGCAAGGGTACTGCAGCCGAGAAGATGAAGGCCATGAAAAGCGCGGGTATCCATGTCGTGGAGAGTCCCGCGGTTATCGGCGTCACGGTCGCAAAGGCTTTAGGACTCGAATCGCAGGGACAGAAACGATCCCAGGGTTGAACTCGATCAACTGATTGTTCGCATTGCGAAAAAGGCGGGATGTCGAATTCATCCCGTCTTTTTTTTCCGACTTCCTTACCGCTCCACGCCTCGTTATCCTCACCGGGATTTGATGAAGATCTGCGTTAAATAAACTGTTCCGCTCACGTTTCTCGCTACCCCGATTCCCGTGAGATCGAAGTCGCCTTCGATGGTTATGAGGTGATCTTCGGTGTTCAGCCATCCGTTGATGGCTTGTGCGGCGGGATCCTGGAAACCGTAGTTATTCGCCACGTGCTCGGCTGCCGCACTCAGTGGAATCGTTTCGGAGATTGACTGCACGCGCTGTTCGAAGCCGCTATGTCCGAACGAAACCAGACCGCTTGCCATGTCCGCGCTGTGGGAGCGGGCTTCGCGAGTTACCGCGTCAGCAAGCTCCAGTGTCGGCAGACCCTTGTCGGTGCGGTGCTGGTTGATCAATACGTGCACGCGCGCCTCGATTTCGGTCACCTCGAGAGGAGGAGGGGGCTCGACCCCACCGTCATCCGTGCAAGCCGCGATAAGGATCACGGTCGCGATAAGCATCGAGGCGAGCCGGAGCGGCAGCGGACGCACGGTGTGTCCGGACGGGAGAGAAGGGTGATGACTGGGTAACGTTGCCATGCTGCGTATGATCACGATGAAAAAGCGGAAGGACGCAGGCGCGCCATTCCAATACGTACTTGCAAGATACGACAACGGAGAAATAATACATGAGGTCGCCCCGAACCTTCCGGCGGGGAGATCCCCCGCATTCGCTTTCTGAAAGCGGGGATCATGCGGCCGATATGGGGTCGGTGAACGGAACCTGGCGACGGGAATCAGCTGTGTGCGCTCGGCGTCTGATCAAGCGATGCTATCGTGAGAAGCTCATCCCCGCTCTTGAGCTGCGCGTTGAAACATCCCACGCGGCTGCAGAGCCCCATGCAATGACCGAAGTCGGCCTCGGTGTTGAGGAAAATTGTGATGAGGTCGGCCTCGCAACTGCACTGGCCAAACACGGGAAGCGTTACGCTACATTCAGGACAAAGCAGTGTGAAAACATCCCCCTTTTCGAGTCGTATGCCGAGCGAGATTCTGGATTTGTCTCCGTACACCGGACTCAGGGCAACGAGGCCGTCTACTTCATCTTTCCGGACCCTCAGGAAGATTCCATCGAAGTCGTTGAACTGGGCACGCGGGTTGATGAGGTTGTGACCGTGTTGACAATAACAGGCCTGTACCACCAGAACATGATTGCTCTCGCGATATTCGGCGGGGAGAGGGGTCGGAAAGACCATCATCCCCTTGTTGTCGAAGCGACGCATGGAAACCTCCTTAGCGTGATCCTGATGAAGTGTGTCGCTCGTAAGCTAGGTCCGCCGGAGCGCAATATCAAGAAAAAAAAGAAGGGCCGCCCGTCGAAGACGGACGACCCCTCAGGAGGAGGAGGGAGGGAAATTCTATTCGTACTCCAGAAGCAGTTGGCGCTTCTGCACGCGGTCGCCCGCCTTGACGTAAATCTTCTTTATGGTGCCGTCGCGCGGAGCGCATACGGCGTTCTTCATTTTCATCGCCTCGAGGATCAGTATCGCATCTCCCCATTTGACTTTCTGACCGACATGTGCCTGCACTTCTACAATGACTCCGGGAATGAAGGAAAGCAGCTGCCGGGGGTCGGGCGCGACGTAGGGTTTCCGTCGCTCGAACTTTGACGTATGCCGGGTCTCGTAACTCGTGTCGTCGATTACCAGCGTTTTGAATTCGTCGCTCATGGTCTAAAACGGCGGGATGCCGTGTTTCTTCGCAGGACGAAGTTCTACTTTGTTCCGCGATATTTCAATCGAGTGGATCAGATATTCGCGTGTTTCCTGCGGACTGATCACGGCATCGACATGACCATTCGCAGCTGCAATATACGGATTCGCGAATTTATCCGTATACTCCTGAACTTTTTGTTGACGCATCGCATCGGGATCGGGAGCCGAAGCGATTTCACTCCTGAAAATGATATTCGCCGCGCCTTCGGGGCCCATGACGGCGATTTCGGCCGCGGGCCATGCGAACACGAAATCGGCGCCCAGATGACGGGAGCACATCGCGATGTATCCGCCGCCATACGCCTTTCGTATGATGACGGTGATTTTCGGAACGGTGGCCTCGCTGTAGGCATAGAGGATCTTCGCGCCGTGACGGATGACGCCGGCATGCTCCTGATCGACACCCGGCAGATAGCCCGGGAGATCCACGAGCGTGATCAGCGGAATGTTGAATGCGTCGCAAAAACGAATGAAGCGGGCCGCTTTGTCCGATGAATCGACATCGAGCACGCCCGCGAGGACGAGAGGCTGGTTTGCGACCACACCCACGGTCTCACCCTTCAGACGTGCGAAGCCGATGACGATGTTCGCGGCCCAATGCTCCTGAATCTCGAAAAAGTCGGAATCGTCGCAGATGGACCGAACAAGATCGCGCACATCGTAGGATTTCCGGGGATCGGTAGGGACCACCGTGTCCACGCTGAATTCGTTGCGCGGAGGTTTTGCGGGAAATGTATCAGGACGCTTGCTGTTGTTCCATGGGATGAAGGTCACGAGTCGCTTGATCTGCTCGAAGCATTCACGTTCGCTGCGGGCGAAGAAATGCGCATTGCCGGTGATCTCCGTCTGGACGCGGGCGCCGCCAAGATCCTCCATGGATATGTCCTCGCCCAATACCGTCTTGATCACCTCCGGACCCGTGATAAACATCTTCGAAATGTTTTCCACGACGAAGACGAAATCCGTAAGCGCCGGCGAATACACCGCGCCTCCTGCGCAAGGTCCGAGGACCACGGAAATCTGGGGAATCACGCCCGAGGCGAGCGTGTTGCGATAAAAAATTTCACCATAGCCCGCCAAGGAATTCACGCCTTCCTGAATGCGCGCGCCGCCGGAATCGTTGATACCGATCAGCGGAAGGCCAAGCTTCATCGCGTGATCCATGATCTTCGTGATTTTCCTCGCGTGCGCCAGGCCAAGCGAACCGCCCGCCACCGTGAAATCCTGCGCGAAAATGCAGACGGGGAAGCCCGCGATCTTTCCCGTGCCGGTGATGACGCCATCCGCCGGGAGCTGCTTCTTGTCCATGTCGAAATCCACGCACTTGTGCTCGACGAACAGGTCGTATTCGTGGAATGTATCGATGTCCAGAAGCGTGGTGATACGGTCGCGTGCCGTCAATTTCCCCATCATCACCTGTTTCTCTATCGCTTTTTCGCCTCCGCCCAGTACCGCTTTCGATTTTCGTCGGAAAAAATCAATCAATGATGATGCTAGTGACATGACCGGAACGTCTCCGTGTTGTGAATTGATCGCTGAATAATCGGGAGGCAAGCCGTGCGAATTATCGGAGCGCGGGATGTAATTCTCTTGTATATGCGGCGGACGCGGCATGGTGGCGCCGTGCATCAACGCAGAAGAAGCATCACCTTCGCCTGGCGTCCCGCGGCGCTGCTGAGGATGTACGTGTACACCCCGCTTGGGAGTCCTGAGGCAAGGAAAGGCACATCGTGATTTCCTTCTCGCAGAACTTCGTCCACCAGGGTAAGGACGTGACGCGCATCCGCGCCGAACACATCCAGACGAACATGCTGGGTTACGGGAAGGGTAAAGGAGATGTTGGTCGATGGGTTGAACGGATTGGGATGATTCTGCCGCAGCTGCGGTGTACCGGTGAAATCGATGGTCTTGAGATACTGGTTGCAGAGACTGTCGACGACGAGAACACCATCCGCGCCGAGGGCACGTGGATTGCCGCTGTTGAAGGAAAGCGTGCGCACGCGCAGCGGACCGATATTGGGTACATGCCACAGCGCGATGCAGCGTATGTACAGAAGCACGCCCGTACCCGAGAGTGCGGCGCCACCGTTGTCGCGAATCGTGATCTCACCTGGGCGTGACAGATCCACCACCATGCTGTGTCCGTTTGTGAGCGTGCCCTCGGACGTCCATCCGATCGGGTACATGAGGTGCGGGTCGTAGTCGACGTCGAGCGCGAACGTCGTGGCGTTGGAACCGGCGCGATTGCGCGTCAGGAGTATGGGAATCACCACGAATTCCTGTGCTCTGGCATAGACGGTGTCGTTGAATCCGGCTTCGAGTGTTGTGACGCCAATGCCGGAAAGCCCGATGACGATGAGAGGGACGTCGCTGTCGTTGGTGTTGAGTTCTAGTTGGGCGGTTTTGAGAAACACGTTCGCCGGTTCGAAACGAACGGTGAGTGTCGCGCTGTCTCCGGGATTGAGAAGGTAGGCAGGTTGCGCCATCACGGAAAAATGGGCGGCATCGTTACCTGTGATGCGGGGATTCTCGACACGCAGGGGACCGTAGCCCACGTTCCTGAAAACGAGAACGCTGTCGCGCCACGCTCCCAATTCCACTTCGCCGAAATCGATGTCCGATGTATCGATTTCGATTTCAGGGGAGACGTTGTAAATCTCCACCCTGATCATCCCTGTGTTGTCGGGGTGTCGATCGATTGAAAATGGAGGTTTGTCTTCAATGAATAATGAGGCCGTGGCGCCCAGTCCGGTAAACGGCACGCGGTAGGAGTACGTGGCGCTCTGTCCGGGAGGGTCGATCCTCGCGGAGATCGGTTGACCGTTGATCAGGAAGCCATTGGTCGTGGATGTGGAGAGCCCGGGAAAGCCGAATTCACCTGGGGGAATTTCCCGGTAGTAGGCGGCGTCGACGAGACCGACGCTGTCGTTCTGCGCATTCCGCCAGAAGGAGAACGTGCCGGAGCACAGGATGTCGAAGCGTTTTGCAGTTGGAAGAAACTGCGTTGTTTTTGCCGAAGTGTCCACCGCGTAGACGTCAATCGTCTCGAGATAGAGCTGCGCCTGCATACGTGAAGGAAGAAGCAGCCACAAGAGGGTGCAGATAATGATTGCGCTATGATAACGGTTGGACATGCTGCTTTGCTTTCTGGGTTACACCTTGCGTACCTCTAACATATTGGTCGTGCCCTTCTTGTGCAAGGGGGAACCGCAGGAGAACACCGCGTACATGCCCGGGCTGACGAGGCCTGTTTCAAGCACATGCTCATGGAGTTTGTCCATGTCGTACCCCAATTCCCGCAGCGGCGGGATAAGTTTTGCGTGCACACCCCAGGTAAAGGCGAGAGTCCGAAGCGTGTCCTCGCTGTCGGTCAGCGCGATAATCGGTGTGGTGGGCCGATACTTGGCTACAACGCGCGCGGTACCTCCGGAGCGGGTCAGCGTAACGATCGCTGCGGCTTCTATCTGCTCGGCGATTACGCATGCGGCCCTTCCTATGGCATCGGCTACGTTGAGCTGTTGATCCGTTGGAGTGGCATGCTGTCGTCCGGCTCTGGGCTCGCTGTTCTCGATGGCGCGGATAATGCGATCCATGTACTGCACCGCTTCGACAGGCCAGGCGCCGACACTGGTTTCACCGCTCAACATCACACAATCGGTACCGTCCAGCACGGCATTCGCAACGTCACTGGCCTCGGCTCGTGTCGGGCGTGGCTGCTCGATCATCGATTCCAGCATTTGTGTCGCGGTGATGACCGGTTTCCCGTAATAATTACACCGCCGGATAATCTCTTTCTGAAGAACAGGCACCTGCTCCGCCGGCATTTCCAGACCGAGATCCCCGCGCGCGACCATGATGCCGTCGGACTCGCGGATGATGTCCTCGATGTCGGTGAAGCCTTCCCAACGCTCGATTTTTGCGATCGCGGGAACCTGACGACCGAGGCGTTTCATCGTGATCTGTAGTTCGATGATGTCCTTCTCCGATCGCACGAATGAAAGTGCGACCGCGTCGACGCCCGCACGAAGCCCGAAGGCGAGATCATCCAGATCCTTGCGGCTGAGTGAGGGAGCGGAGATGGCTGCCTTGGGCACGATAATGCCCTTGTTGCTCTTTAGTATTCCGCCTTTCACCACCCGTGTTTTAACTTCGCTCGGGGTCACACTCAGAATTTCCAGTGTCAGATACCCGTCATCGAGCAGCATCAGTTGTCCGGCTTGCACATCCCGGGCCAGCTCCGGGTATGTGGTTCCAACCATAGTCGAGTTTCCGGGGCCGGTGTGCTCCATGCTGATGGTCAATTCGCTATTGTTTTCGAGGAGGACCCCACCCTCCGGCATGGGCCCCGTACGGATTTTAGGTCCCTGCAGATCCTGCAGTATGGCCAGTGGTTTCCGCGCATCCTCGCTGGCGCGCCTGAGCAGACCGATGGTCTCGAGATGCTCCTCCGCGGAGCCGTGCGAGAAATTCAGACGGGCGATGTCCATCCCCGCCTCCAGCAGGCCGCGAAGACGTTCCGGACTCCGGGACGCCGGGCCGATGGTGCATATTATTTTAACATTGCGATGCATGGTGGATTCGGTGCTCCTTTATTTAAGCCTCCTGGCGGCTTCGAGGATCGCGGGAAGCGCCACGCCCGAGGGCATGGTGAGACATTCATCAACGAGGTGCGCGATTGCGGATGGCTCCGGATTGATTTCAACGACAAAAGCTCCACTCCGACGCGCCAGTACCGGAAGGTCGGCGGCCGGATAGACTTGCCCGGATGTTCCGATGGAAAGAAATACGTCGCAATCCGACGCCGCGGACTGAGCGAAACGCAGCTCGCTTTCCGGAAGCATCTCGCCGAACCACACCACACCTGGCCTGATGTATCCGCCGCAAGCGCAGCGAAGCGCCTGCGCTGTGCGCGGCGCTTCATCCCCCGTAAAACAGTGTCCGCAATCGATGCAGCGGCTGCGCTCGATGTTCCCGTGAAGCTCGTGAACATCTCGGCTACCGGCACGCTGGTGAAGATTATCGACATTTTGCGTAATAAGCGACAGGCGCGGAAAAACGTCTGTGAATTCCGCCAGTGCCCGATGCCCGGGATTGGGTTCGACACCGGCGATGAGCGTCCGCCTCCATGAATACCAGCCCCATACAAGATCGGGATCCGCTCTGAAGGCCCGCTCTGTGGCGAGCTGACGCGGATCGTATTGCTCCCACAATCCCCCTGCGCTTCTGAATGTCGGTACGCCGCTTTCAGCAGAAACACCCGCGCCTGTCAGTACGCACATGTGTTGCGCCGCGACCAGGCGTTCGGAGAAGTGCCGCGACAAAACGATGGGAGTTGTTTCAGCCATTGTTGTTCTAGGTGTCAAGGTTTCAATTCGAGCCGCTTCCACCCGGCTCGGCGGATTGCGTCGTTGTCGATGATAAGACGATGCATCGCGCCGGTCTGCCAGAGAGCGGTGTGATCCGCGTAATGACGGCTGAACGGCTGGCCCGATTGACCGGTCGTGAGTATGATGTAGCTTGAATCCGGTGATGAAAGATCTGCCACGAAACGCATCGATGCCACCACACGCACATCATACGGATGGGAAAAGGAATACTCGCTATTGCTTACGGTCGTGTTATTCCCGCTCATGTTGAACGGACCGATGTTGAACAGCTTGTTCAATGGCGCATGCTGACCAACCGGGTGCTTGAATTCCACCATGTGCAGCTCTCCCCAACGCCACTTCTGCATGTTGCTGCCGAACTTTTCTCGCAGCTCCGCGACCGCGTCCGTAATACCGCGAATGAACACGTGCCGCTTCGTTTCCCTGCCGGGAGTGCGCACATCGTCAAACCAGAGGGCCGTCGTATCGGCGAGGAGCCTGGGAAGGACGCGTGTGGGGATGTTCGCGATGAATGTGTAATTGGAGAACAACGTGCTGTCCATTTCATCTCCGAACGTGCGGCGAAGCACATGCACCCAGGCGACATTGAAAATCGCAGCTTCGACGGACGATGCGTTCATGCGGCCGTCCCAGTGCGCCAGAAGATTCATGACCCGCGTGATCAACAATGGGCGCGTGTTCCAGCTTCTCAGGGCTGAAACGAACACCCGCCGCAACGAATCCGCATAGGGCGACAACGCGTCCATTTGCATGAGCCGGAAATCATTCGCCGTAAAATACGGTTGCCCATCCAGCATGTCATGGATGCGGAGGGCCCGTGCGTCGCCTTCATAAAGATTCGAAATATGCCAGGGAAAGGAAGCGACCAGGCGATTGTTCGCGGCCACAAGCACTCCCTGATTCGGATTCTGCGATCGTGGCATCTGCTCCCATGGTACATACCCGCGCCATCCCGCGCCGGCTTCCCAACCGCGCGACGGGAGCATCGGCTGACCTGATCCGCGAATCGGAATACGTCCCACGGCAAGACCTGCGATCGTTCCGGAGGTATCGGCATACACCACATGCTGCGCCGGAACGCCGAACGTCGAGTATGCGGTCTGGAACTCTCGCCAATTCGACGCGTGATTCGCACGATACATCGCGAGCACCTCGTCGCTGGCATCCTGACCAGCCCAACGCATTGATACTGCTGTCGGCGGCGCGAAGCGTCCGGAATCCCGTATGACGCCGCTCAGTGGATACACTGGGGTGATGATCGGACCGCGAGAACTTCGCCAGACGGTATGCAAAACCGGGAGACCGTCGCGCACGAAAATGGAGTCGGTCCAAATCGACATCCTGACAGCCCTCCCGTCGTCAATACAGGTTGAATCTTTGTATGAAATCCGCTCGACGAAAAAATCGACGTCATCGGCCATCAGGTTCGTCATTCCCCAGGCTATGCATCCGTTATGCCCGATAACGATACCTGGGATTCCGGGCAGTGACACGCCGGCGACGTTCAGACCAGGTGCGGACAGATGCATCGCGTACCATCGCGCCGGCTGTGCGGCGAGAAGATGGGGATCGTTGGCGAGCAGCGGCTTTCCTGAAGCGCTGCGCTTTCCTGTGACGACCCAGGCGTTGCTGCCTATCGCCGATCCCTGCAGACCGAACAACGTGTGAGCGGCAGCCATACCGTCGCGCAACAGCTGTGCGGACATGCCGCGCTCTTCGCCTGCGCCCGGTTGAATCACCGGACTCCCATTCGCTTCACCCGGGAAAATTTGTCGTGCTTTCTCTTCGCCGAAACGGGCGATGAGTTCTCCGAGCGTAAGGTCGGTCCACCACGAGAGCGCCAGTTCCCAGCCGATGAGGCGAACGAGGATAAGCGAATGTACCGGAGTCCACTCCTCGGGTTCATAGCGCAGAAGATCGAATTCGATGGGGAGGGAACCCCGGCGTTCGCGAATCCCGGCATTCACTCCACGGCTGTACGCCGAGAGAATCTTTCGTGTCTGTCCGGATACGCTTGCGAACAGGCTGTCCGCGATGCGGTGAATACCGACCGTACGCATCATTCTATCAATCGGGAGCGCTTCGGAGCCGAAAATTTCGGCCAATCGACCCATACCGTACCTCCGAAGCAAATCCATCTGCCATAGCCGGTCTTGCGCGTGGACGTACCCTGCGGCGACGTAGGCGTCGAACTCGTTGTCGGCGAGGATGTGAGGGATCCCGGCGGCATCACGGTACACGTTCACGGCACCGGAAATTCCGTGAAGCTTCATCGCGCCCTCCTCAACGGGCAAAGCCCTCATCGCCAGGCGATACAGCAACCCACCTGTAACGATGCACAGAATCGTCAGTGTGACAAAGAGAGACGGGAGGATGCGGGGTCGTTTCATAGGTGTCGTGCGATGCAATATTCAAACTACCAAGCAGTGTCGCGAATTCCAACGCACCCCTCGATCGGAATGTTGTCGGTGTCGATTCAAACGGACGGGATGGAATTTTCCGTCTGCGAAAGCCGTTTGAGTATTCGGCCTGAATGAAAACTTATGTATATTTGGCATCGACAATTAATCACAATGGTTGTTCGCCGTCATGAGAAATGCAGCGTGTTTGGTTTTACGTCGTTCGAAGAGCATCGCCCTCATGCCGATGGTTTGCTCTCTGCTCCTGTGTTCACTATTCGTCACGTCGGGTCAGGCTCAACCGCCGGCGCAAAAAGGCGGCGTACCGCAGCGCGAGAATCTCGGCGCTATGATCAATTCGGAGTATGACGAGTTGTATCCCGTCATCGCGGCCGACGGCAGGACGCTGTTCTTCGTGAGGAAAGGTCACCCGGATAACACCGGCGCCGAGCTTGAGGACGATATCTGGTTCAGCGAACGCCTGCAGGACGGCGGCTGGAGCAAAGCGAAAAATATCGGTAAACCGCTGAATACGGATGGCTTCAATTTTGTTTGTTCCGTTCTTCCCGACAACAATACGTTGCTGCTCGGGAATCAATACATGAAGGATGGCTCACAGCGAGAGGGATTGTCTCTGTCCTACCGCTCCGGTGAAGCTTGGTCCTTTCCCGTGAATCTCGTCATCGAGAAACTTGGCAACCTGTCGAAGCTTACCGAATACACCATGTCACCCGACGGTCGCGTCATGGTGATGAGCCTGAATCGCAAGGATTCCATTGGAGGCCGCGATCTGTACGTCAGTTTTCGCAAACCCGACAATTCGTGGACGCAGCCCGAGAACATGGGCATCGGAATCAACAGCCCTGAACAGGACGTCACACCCTTTGTCGGGGCTGATGGTGTGACGCTGTATTTTTCCAGCAACCGGCCTGGTGGCTTCGGGAGCAACGACGTGTATATGGCCCGACGCCTCGATTATAGCTGGAAAAAATGGTCCCAGCCCAGAAATCTCGGTTATCCGATCAACACTGCGGGGTGGGATGCCTATTACACCGTTCCCGGAAATGGGGAGTATGCCTACTTCGTGTCAACCAGCGAGGGCTTCGGTAAAAGCGACATTTTCAAAATCGGGCTGCCTGAAGATGCGCGTCCCATTCCCGTCATGATGGTGAGCGGGAGAGTGCGCGATCCCAAAGGTAATATCATTCCGGCGTCCATTTCCTATGAACGACTTTCTGATGGTTCGGTTATCGGTAGCGCGTCGGCGGATCCCAGCACCGGCGAATATACAATTGCCTTGCCGATGGGGCATGAGTATGGATTCCATGCGGACGCGGAAGGCTATTACCCTGTCAGTCAACACCTGGACCTGACCGATCTCTCCAGTTTCAAGGAGGTTGAGCGCGATCTTATCCTCGCCCCTCTTGGGCGCGGCACCTCGATACGTTTGAACAATCTGTTTTTCGATTTCGCCAAGGATGTTCTGCGTGACAACTCCAAACCTGAACTCGACCGCCTCGTCCGCTTCCTGAACGAACATCCAAGCATGGTCATCCAGATCGATGGGCACACCGATGCGATTGGAGGATTCGAGTACAATCTGGATCTGTCGCGGCGAAGGGCGAAATCCATCGTCAAGTATCTGGTATCCAAAGGAATCGCCGAGGTGCGGTTGATACCGCGTGGTTTCGGGAAAAATCGCCCTGTCGCAACGAACGACACCGAGGAGGGACGGCAGCTTAACCGACGGGTCGAATACTCCATTTTACAGGAATGAGGGCGCTCGCGACTCGTGCGCATTCCCTGAGTGACGACATGCCGATCCGCCGCCGCGGGGAAGCATGTCGTTTGTCGTAATGCAATCCACGGGCGAAATCCTGGGCTAGCGATCCTGTGCGCCGGCATTGGACGAGGCGGGCGATTCAGCTATATTTCGGCAACGGCGGCGGTCCCAGCACGCAAATCTCCAGTCGGAATCCTTTCCGGCGGCCCGGGCCTCGGCATAGCGATTTTCGTCACTACGAACACCGATCATGAAAAAATTCGAAACAACGCTTCAAGCGTGGAGCAACTGCACTATCACCTTGTTCCACGATCCGGAAGATCCCTTGTCCTGGGTAGTGAGGAAATGGAAAAAGAAGTTGTTCTGGCGGAAATGCATGCTGAATCGCTGGTTTAATTCGCGCGGTCAGGCTGAACAATTCGCCGCTCAGCTTGCGCGTGAGCACGGTCGGAGCAACAGCGGAGTCCGCCTGGAAAACGTCCATGGATGATGTTCATTGTTATTCGCCGGAGAACGTCCTTCGTCAAACCAACGGACGGGAATCGACGCTCGGTGCGTTTGAAATCACCCTGTACGCGATAAACGGGCGACCGGCACGTGAGAAAACCGAATCTCTGGAAACTTTTTTCTACTATCCGTCCGGCGGCACGATACGCGACGCTTCCCTGAATATACTCCTGTACGAGCCAAGGCTCGACATGTATCATACAAAACGCACCTAGCGCCGGAAGTAAAGTCCTCTCATGCGTACAGCGGCACTTCAATTCTGTCCGGCGTTCCTCGAAGTGGAGGCGAATCTTCGCAGGATCGAAGGTTTCCTTTCCTCATGCGATTCCGAACTTCTGGTCCTGCCGGAACTCTGCACGACGGGCTATTTTTTTCATGACGTAACGCAGCTTGCCGAAGTGGCGGAAACAAAAGCGGGCGCCACCGTGCAGTTGCTGCGCGAGGCCGCATGTTCCGGACATCGGACCATCGTCGCGGGTTTCGCTGAAATCGATGGCCACTCGTTTTTTAACAGCGCCGTGACCGCGATGCCGGACGGGAGTATCGATGTGTATCGCAAGACACACTTGTTCGCGGAGGAGAAACTCCTGTTTACCCCCGGCGACACGGGCTTTCGCGTAGTCCGCATCGGTGACATGCGTCTCGGGGTGATGATCTGTTACGACTGGCGGTTCCCGGAAGCTGCCCGGACCCTCGCGCTCAAGGGCGCCCAGGTGATCGCGCACCCGTCGGATCTCGTCGCGACGCCCGAACTCTGGCAGCCCGCCATGCGCGTCCGTTCGCTTGAAAATCGCGTGTTCACCGTCACCGCCGATCGCAATGGTTCCGAAAAGCGCGGTGACGACATACTCGCGTTTCATGGATGCAGCCAGATCGTCGCGCCCTCGGGGAAGGTCCTCGCGGAATTCGGTGAGCAAGAGGAAGGCTGGATCATCGCCGACCTCGATCTCGCTTCTGCGGATCGAAAGGCGTTTTCGAAGTGGAACGACATCATGAATGACCGCAGACCCGAATTGTATGAATTGTAATACCGGAGGAAGCGCCCTATGCGCGCGCTGCTGCTGAAATCCGTTATCGGAGTGATCATGCGCACCGTTTCCGTTATTGTGGAGAACGGGGAAGCGCTTGAACAACTCCTGAAGGCTCGCCGGCCGTTTGTCCTCGTGTTCTGGCACGGTTCCATGAGCTGGCCCTGGTGGCGCCTCCGCCACAGTAATGCCGCCGCGCTCGTGAGTATGAGCAGCGACGGACAAATCCTGGCCTCTTTGCTCAATTCCTGGGGCTATACCGTGCTCCGTGGCTCCAGCAGCAGAGGAAGCAAGGAGGCGATGCAATCGATGCGTGATATCGTGGAGCAAGGCCATATCCTTTGTGTCACACCCGATGGCCCCCGAGGCCCCTATCACGAATTGAAGATGGGCGCAGTGCGCGTCGCGCAGACGATGAACGTGCCCCTCCTTATGGTGAGCGTCGGATTCCGGCGTTTCAAACGACTGAGGAGTTGGGATCGCTTCGAGATCCCTTTTCCCTTCACGAAAGGTCGCGTGCGCTTCAGCGATCCCGTAACGATCGATCCGGCCCTCGAAGGCGAACCGTTGAACGAGCGACGCGCCGCGCTTGAAAAACGCATGCTGGCGGATTATCGTTGCGTTACATTGGAGGAGCAGTAACGCCATGAAAACCATCGCATCGAGGATATACGGAGCAGCTGTCGACCTGCGCAACGCAGCGTACGACAATGGTTGGCTGAGGAGTTCGGCGCTTCCTGTCCCTGTCATTTCCGTAGGCAATATCACGGCTGGAGGCACGGGGAAAACGCCCGTCGTCGAGCGCCTCGTCGAGTATTGTCTGTCAACATCGCGCAAGCCCGCAGTGATCTCCAGAGGATATAAACGCGACACAAAAGGGAGCACAGTCGTGTCGGATGGAAGAGGGAACATCGTTGACGCACGCTCAGGCGGCGACGAACCGGTCCAGATAGCGAAAAAATTTCCAGATGTCGTGGTCATCGCGGATGCCAGACGTCTCCGCGGCTGCCGGCGGGCGATCGCTGAATTCGGTTGCGACATCATTTTGCTCGATGACGCATACCAGCATCGCGCCGTTTCACGCAGCGCGGATATCGTTGTTCTCGACGCATCTTCAGAATTGTACGCTCAGCGTCTTCTGCCTGCCGGACGTCTACGGGAGCCCATGGTGAACCTTTCGCGCGCGGATATTTTACTGCTCAGCCGCTGCGAAGCCGATGTCGCTCACGAGCACATGGCCATGGCTTTGCGGGCGTTCAGCACGGTCCCCGTTTTTGCTACCCGCTTTATCCCGCAGGCCATCCGCAGAGTGAGGGATGGACAGGTGTTTCCTCCCGTCGATTTCTCCGGCAAGCAGGTAATATCTTTTTGCGGAATCGGTTCACCTTCCTCATACCGGAGAACCCTGGATGCGCTCGGTGTCGTGTCGATCTCCCACGAGGATTTTCCGGATCACCATCGCTTTACTCCCGCGGATATCGACAGACTGAAGCAGGCTGTCATCGCTTCGGGCAATCCGCCGCTGTTTACAACGGAGAAAGACGCCATGCGTCTCTCCGCTTTCACAAGTGAATTACAGGATGTCGAAGTACTCTATCCCGTGATGCGCGTGGAATTTCTTGGTGGAGAGGATGAGTTCTTTTCGCTCATTGAAATCAAGGCGAAACGGCCTGAAGATCAGCCGAAGTGAGAAATCGAGATTTGTGGAGATCCCAAGTGACGATCAACGATCGGCTTCAGCCCGTGGCCGACCAGCCCGAAGGGATCAACCTCTTCTGACCGCGGGCTTCAGCCCGTGGCCGACCTACCCGGAGGGCTCAACATCTCCTGACCGCGGGCTTCAGCCCGTGGCCGACCTACCCGGAGTGATCAACATTTCCTGACCGCGGGCTTTAGCCCGTGGCCGACCTACCCGGAGGGCTCAACATCTCCTGACCGCGGGCTTCAGC
>CAYJMN010000048.1:23050-41180 GCA_964371045.1 uncultured Chromatiales bacterium
CCGTGGCCGACCAACCCGGAGGGCTCAACCTCTCCTGACCACGGGCTTCAGCCCGTGGCCGACCAGCCCGTAGGACTCAACAATAGATATAGGGGAAGGGGAAGGGGAAAGGAAATGGGGAACGGGGAAAGAGGGACAAATCGTCGATCATCGCGTGTTTTCACTCTTCACTCTTTACACCACCACAGCGATCTTTCGATTTTCACTCTTGATCCCCAATCCTCAGTCTGTAATCCGCAATCCGCAATAGAAAGGCAGTCTAGCTCCTCATCTGCTGCATATGCGTCAGGTTCGTGGCGCTGGTTCTGTGCCGGAGAATGCCTGTGCACTGCTCGCAGAAATGCGCGGTGGGATTCTCATGTAAAATATCGGCGGTAATGCAGCCTTTACAAAAGATGCAGCGGCCGAATTCGTCGTGATCGATGCGCTCCAGCGCGAGACGAAGCTCGTTCAAGCCTGGATCCGCTTTGAACGAGAGGTGTCCCGAAAGCGCCTCTCTTGAAAAATCGTTGATCGGTTCATCATATACATCGATCAGGATGCGCGCGATACGCTGAAAAATGATTTCCCTGATATCCTCGGTTGGCGATGGGGGTGACACAGCAGGCTCCTTTCTCTGTACGTCTGTAAAACGTACGTCGCTCGTTCGATTCCTTTGTTAGTATTGGTGAATGATAGGGTTTTTCCGCTCAGAGTCAAGGTAAATCGATGAGATAATCGCGGGTCGGATCAGTCGCGTCCTGTGGAGATGCCAGCCTGCTCGTGTAATCCATTGCAAGTGAATGGTATGCGGGGATCACCTTACGTAAAAGATTACTACTTCCGCCGTATAGTCGTACTGAAATGGCGCATATTTCGGAGTGTCCCCACTTGAATAATATACAGTGGATTTCCGATTCTTGCCCATCCGCGTCTCATCCCGTCACGGACGGTGCTTATCGAAGGACGCGCCATTGCAGCGAACGGCAGATTAAAACAAAGGAGATCTTTTATTCTACGGGAGCCGATGCCGGTGCTAACCGAAGTCTCCGAGCGTCAATGCAGATACACCATCAGGATTGACACATCCGAACTGCTGACGCCGCTGATGCGCGAGGCCTGACCGATTGATGCCGGACGAATCCGCATCAGTTTCTCTCTCCCTTCGTTCGAAAGCGAATGCACACGCGTGTAGTCGAAGTTGGTCGGAATGCGATATCCCTCGGCCGCGCTGAATTTCTCGATGTCGCGCTGCTGTCGCTCGATATACCCTGCGTATTTCGTCTCGATCTCCACCTGCTCCGTGATGATCTCGTCAAGCAATGCGATCCGGACGAGCGGATGGTTCGCTATGCCGTCCAATCGGAGAACGCCCTCCGCCGTCGCCTCTTCGCGCCTGATGATTTTTCCGAGAAATTCGTTCTGGGACACGGCTGCGGAACCGACGCCCGCCAGGTAAGGATTCAGCGCCGCCGGATCAAGCGTCCTGCGCTCCACCAGCGTCCGCAGCCCTGTGATGATCTGTTCCCGCTCAAGCATCGCGTTGAAGACGTCGTCGGGAATGAGTCCGAAACGATGTCCGTAGCGCATCAGACGCCTGTCCGCGTTATCCTGACGCAGCAGCAGACGGTATTCCGCTCGCGAGGTGAACATGCGGTACGGTTCCTCCGTCCCCTTATTGACAAGATCGTCGATCAGGACGCCGATATACGCCTCGGATCGGGGCAGGATGAACGGATCCTCGCCTCGCAGCGCCAGCGCGGCGTTGATGCCTGCGATGAGGCCCTGCGCCGCCGCCTCCTCGTAGCCCGACGTGCCGTTGATCTGACCGGCGAGATAGAGTCCGCGCAACGTTTTTGTTTCGAGAGTCAACTGAAGCTGCTGCGGGGGGAAATAATCGTACTCCACTGCATAACCGGGACGCAGCATCACGACGTTGCGCAACCCCAGAACGCTTCTGAGCGCCCTCAGCTGTATGCCCTCCGGGAGACTGGAGGAGAATCCGTTGACGTATACGATATCGGAGTCTCGTCCTTCCGGTTCGAGAAAGAGATGATGGCTGTTTTTATCGGAAAAACGTACGATTTTGTCTTCGATGCTGGGACAGTATCTCGGTCCGGTTCCCCGTATGCGTCCGGTGAACATCGGCGAATCCTCGAATCCCTCGCGCATGATCGCATGCGTGCTCTCGTTGGTGTGCGTAACGTGACACGGCACCTGCACAAAGTCGGGTCGGGGGGATTGAAAGGAGAAAGCAAACGGCGGTTCGTCCCCGGGTGCGAGTTGTGTTTCATCGAGATCGATGGATGCGAGCGATACCCTGGGAGGTGTGCCGGTCTTGAGTCGTCCTGTGTCGAGTCCATGGCGTAGCAGCGCTTCGGTGATGCCGGTCGCAGGCTGCTCGCCGAAGCGTCCGCCGGACGTTCGCGAAAGCCCGGTGTACATGGCGGCATTGAGAAATGTCCCGCTGCACACAATCAGCGCCCGGCATGCGATCGCTCCAGTCTTCTCCGTCTCCACCCCGCGAATGTGGCTGTCTTCGACCATGATGTCCCGAACGGAGTCTTCAATGACCGTCAATCCGTTCGTGTCTTCCACGAGTCGGCGGGCGGCGTCCGAGTACATTTCGCGGTCGTTCTGACTGCGGGGGGACCACACTGCCGGGCCTTTGGATCGGTTCAGCATCTTGTACTGAATGGCCGAAGCATCGGCGAGCGTCGCCATGACTCCGCCCAACGCGTCGATTTCACGGACGAGATGACCTTTGGCGGTGCCGCCAATGGCGGGATTGCAGGAAAGCCGTCCGATGGCCGCGGCGTCCATGGTGACCAGTCCGACGCGACAGCCCATGCGCGCGGCCGCGACCGCCGCTTCTATGCCGGCATGGCCTGCCCCGACGACGAGAATGTCAAATTGAGTTTTCATCACAATTAAATAAAATACACGTTCACCGCCGCAATTGCGAAGCGGCGCGATGGGAAATCTGTGAAAAATCGGGTATTGCAAAGGGGGAAAAAAAATCCCCATCCGGTCTGTGCAACTCGGAAGGGGATATGCCGTAAGTACTTCGGGCTAAAGATATAGGGAGAACAACATCCCCCCGATCACACCCCACCGTCAATCAGTAAGTGGCAGGAGATGTCGAGATCACCTGCCATTTTTTTATACCTCGAACACCTCTCCGGGAGCCGGAATAAGCACATTGCGCAGGCCAAGTTCACTAACCATCGATGCCTGAAGCTTCTGTTGCTGGTCGTAATCGCCATGCACGATGAACACATTGCCCAGCCGTGCGGGATTGAAGCGTCGGTGGAAATTCAACAATTCGGTCACATCGGCGTGTGCGCTCAAGCTGTTCAAGACCACCACCTCGGCCTTCAGCGCGAACTCTTCGCCGAAGATCTTCACCTTCTCGTGCCGCTCGACGAGGCGTCGACCAAGCGTGTGCTCCGCATTGTATCCGGTGATGAGAATTGTGTTGCGCGGATTTTCGATGTTGTTGCGTAAATGGTGCAGGATCCGTCCGCCTTCGCACATCCCCGATGAAGAAATGATCATTATCGGTTCATGGATACCGTTCAGGCCCTTCGATTCGCTCACATGCGAGACGTAACGCAGCGATTCGAAATTGAATGGATTCTGCTGCGTGAGCATGGCTTCTCGCGCCTCCGCGTCCATGCATTCCGGGTGGATGCGGAAAATCTGCGTGGCGTTGACGCTGAGAGGGCTGTCGACGTAAATCGGAATGACCGGCAAACGACCCTGTTCGTACAGCAGATGCAGGTCGTACACCAGTTCCTGCGTGCGGCCAACCGAAAAAGCCGGGACGATGATTTTTCCTTTCCGTGCAACCGTCTTTTTGATCACATTCTCAAGCACGTCGAGCGCCACTTCGTTCGCCAGGTGTTTTCTTCCGCCGTAGGTGCTTTCGGTGATGAGCACATCCGCATCGCCGGGGAATTCCGGGTCCATCAGAATCGGGCGGTCGGGTCTTCCGAGGTCGCCGGTGAAACAAATACTGACATCGCGTTCGCCATCCCGTACGTCCAGCATCACAATCGCGGATCCGAGGATGTGTCCGGCATCGTAAAACGTGACGCTGACGCCGTCCGCCACCGCTGTTTTGCGTCGATAACCGACGGTCTGAAACTGCTGGAGACAGTCCACGACATCGTCGAGATCGTACAACGCCTCGACGGGGGGCAGTCCCTTTTTCACATGCAGCTTGTTGACGAACTCCACATCCTTTTGCTGAAGGAAGGCGCTATCCAGAAGCATGATATTCGCGAGATCGCGCGTCGCATGCGTGCAGATGATTGATCCGTCGAATCCATGCTTGCAGAGCATCGGTACCTTGCCTGTGTGATCGATATGCGCATGCGAGAGTATGAGTGCGTCGATTTCCGCCGGATTATAGGGGAACGATTTGTTGATTTCGAAGGCCTCGGACCGTTTGCCCTGGTACAGCCCGCAATCGAGGAGGATCGTTGTGCCATTGACCGTGAGGAGGTGGCTTGAGCCTGTGACCGTGCGCGCGGCTCCGTGAAATGCGAGAGTGATCATAACGACCGTCCAGTTGACTGTTGTGGAAAAAATCGGATCCGTGACGTGGTGCTATACTCGCGTGATCGACCTCTCCGGTTGAGACGGAGAGTGAAAAGAAAACGTCACGCGATCAATATCGCGCGAGCGCAGTGGCTGCGCTCACAATATCGTGCTCGCTGACGAGAATTGCCTGCTCAAGCACTTTTGAAAAACCTACGGGACAATCGAGCGACGCAACCCTGCGGACGGGCGCATCGAGGTGCTCGAACAGATGCTCCGATATCCACGACGCAATTTCGCCGCCAAAGCCTCCGGTTTTTCCAGCCTCATGTACAACGAGAGCTTTGCCAGTACGCCTCACGGTTTCGCCCATCGCTTCGGTATCGTATGGTACTATGCTACGAAGATCGAGTACTTCAATCTCGATCCCTTCAGCGGACAAACGCTCCGCCGCATTCAGGGCAAGATGCACGGTCGTCCCCCATGTGATCACGCTCAGCGCGTCGCCGCGTCTGCGCAGTCGCGCCCGGCCGATCGGAACGCAAAGATGCGGACCCGGATACGTGGCCTTCCCCCAAGGATGATTGTACAGAAATTTCGGTTCGAGGTACACGGTCAGGCCGCGCGTGCGGAAAGCGCAGCGTAGCAAACCGGCCGCATCCTCGGCCGAGGAGGGCATCACAATCCGAACGCCGGGGATACTCGCAAGCGCTCCCTCGATGCTCTGGGAATGATACAGACCGCCCTGGATGTAGCCTCCGGATGCGAGGCGAACAATGATATTCGGAGCGAACTGTCCATTGGTGCGCCAGCTCTCGTGCGCCGTGTTGACAAGCTGCTCCATGGCGGGCCAGAAATAGTCCGCGAATTCCGCGCCTTCCACTACGACCCAGATGTCGTCGCTGTAGCGGCAGAATCCATTCGCCGTTCCGAGAATGAAATCTTCGGCGATAGGGGCGTTAAACACACGTCCGCCGCCAAATTCCTGCTGCATACCTTTCGTAATATTGAACACGCCGCCCTTGTCACCGGAAGCTACATCCTGTCCCCACAGGAACGTAGAAGGATTGCGCCGGAATTCTTCAATCAGCGTCGCGTTGATGGCTTCGCGCATGGTGAGCACGGGAGTGTCGTCTTCGGTACGTCGGATACCGGCGTCGAATTGATCCTGAGACAGCGGACAGTTATGCGTGTCATCCGCGAACACATGGCGCATCACGGTATCGGGCTCCGGGTCGGGCGCGGCTTCAGCGAGTGCGGCAGCGGCATCCAGTTCCAGGAGATTGTCATGCTCGATCGCGAGCAGCGCCTCCTCGTGGGTAACGCCACTCTCCAGTAGCCAAGTGCGGAAGCGCGGCAGCGGATCACGCCGTCTGGCCTCGGCGATTTCATCGTCGTCCCGATAAAGTTCGTGCCGGTCGGAGTTGCTGTGCGCTCCGATACGCACGCAGTCGGCATGCACCATCGCGGGCCCACGACCGCTTCGTACGTAAGCGAGCGCGTCCTGCAGCGTCGTCCAGGAATCGAATACATTTGTTCCGTCGCAACTGGCTACATGGAGGTTCCCGAAACCGAGAAAATTATCGCCGATATTCGTGTTGGCGCTCTGTTCGTGTACGGGGACCGAAATCGCGTACCCGTTGTTCTGCAAAACGAACATCACCGGCAGTTGTTCGCGACATGCGCCGCAGACGGCCTCGTAAAAATATCCCTCCGAGGTCGCGGATTCTCCGCTGCTGTACCAGGCGATTTCAGGACCGTTAAAATAGCGTGCGGCTCGGGCTACGCCAACGGCATGCGGCGAATGGCTCCCGACGCAGCTCGAGACGTTCTGAATTCTCAGAGCAGGTTTGGCGAAATGGTTGCTCATGTGCCGGCCACCGGAGGCCGGATCCGTTGCTTTCGACAGCCCGTTGAGAATGATTTCTTCAGGAGTCAGGCCGGCGGCGAGCACGGTTAGCAGATCGCGGTAATAGGGAAACAGAAAATCTACGCCCTGATTGATGCTCATGCCCATAGCCAACTGTATGCCCTCGTGACCCGCGCAGGGGGCGTGGTAGGACCAGCCCTTCGACATCTTGAGGTAACGTGCGGCCTTCTCGTCTAGACTTCGTCCGAGATGCATCACCCGGTACCAGAGTAACAGGACGTCATTGTCGAGGTCGTCGGGTTTTCCTCCGATGGGGTAGGGGGCGTCGGTTCGTTTATCGGACCTATCAGGCATGAATATGTATTTTCAATTGGAGATGAAACAATTACATGAAAAATAGGCCAGACCTCCGCCTGAAACAACCTGCGGCGGAAGGTTCCGATGCGGTTGCAAGGACGCGGCAATCGTCCGGAATCGTGCCATCGACGCGTCCACAGGGGGGAATCGTGACATGATCCTTCCGATACCCCTGTCGTTATTGGGTGGAAAACGTATCTTCAATGAAAAAAATATTTGACACAACGAGAAAATTTACTATGTTGGATCGAGCTTTCATACCAATTCCACTATCCATCTAGGAGGCATGTATGGCGAAAACAGATCCCAAAGCCATGACCAAAAAGGAGATCATCGATCACCTTTCCACGAAACTTGACGTCCAGAAAAAGGTCGCCGAGCAATTTCTCGCTGAATTCACGGACCTCGTGTACAAGCAGACGAAAAAAATCAATGAGTTCACCCTTCCGGGTCTCGGCAAGTTCGTGACCGGAAAGACCAAGGCGCGCACTGGCCGCAATCCGTCAACCGGTGAAACAATCAAGATCCCCGCAAAGAAAGTGCTCAAATTCCGCGTCGCCAAAGCCGCGAAAGACACCGTGCTCGGTCTCAAGAAGTAAATCAGCTGTGAGTCTGGAAAGGCGCCTCCATGGCGCCTTTTTTTTGTCCTATCGCCGTGTGGGGCGGAGTGATATATTGTGTGCTCCGGATCGACATGCCGGCACCCGGAGTCTGGAACATGGGAATGCGGAGCGCGAACTCTTCAATTGCGGGGGACGACAGGGAAAACAAGGACCGGGAATATTTCATATCGGAATCGTTTGTCTCACACTTATCAAGGCAGGGAGCCATGATCTCAACAGTAAACAGTGCGGCGACGCATGGAATCAACGCGTATCTCGTAACCGTGGAAACGCATCTCGAACAACAGGTCCCCGGATTTATCGTCGTTGGGCTTCCGGATAACGCGGTCCGGGAAAGCCGCGAACGCGTGACGGCGGCGATGAAGAATTCCGCCTTCCCTTTTCCGATCAGACGCATCGTCGTCAACCTTGCGCCGGCGGATGTGCGCAAGGAAGGTTCAGCGTTCGATCTCCCGGTGGCGATGGGGATACTTAACGCCGCGGAACTCGTATCGGGCAAGATATTCGCGGACACGGTGTTTCTGGGCGAGCTTGCTCTCGACGGCAGCCTCAGGCCTGTCCATGGGGCGCTTTCGATCACGCTCGAAGCCCGCAAACGCGGCATGCGCCGTGTGATCTTGCCCGAGGCGAACGCACGTGAAGCCGCCATGGTGCAGGGCATCGATATTCATCCCTGCTCTTCACTTACCGAGGTCGCGGAAATCGCCAACGGGACGCACCCGAGCGCGAAACCTTTCCATGTCGATATTGATGCTGTGTTCCGCGAACAGGCGGAGCGGGCGATCGTAGATTTCGCAGACGTGAAGGGGCAGGAGAACGTCAAGCGTGCGCTCGAAGTCTCGGCTGCGGGCGGACATAACATCATTCTTATCGGTCCCCCCGGATCAGGGAAGACGATGCTTGCGAAACGTATCCCGACGATTCTCCCACCCCTCAGTTTCGACGAGGCGTTGGAGACGACGCGTATTCACTCCGTTGCGGGATTGCTTTCCCCCGGCACGGCGATCGTTGCGACACGTCCGTTTCGTTCGCCGCATCACACCATCAGCGATGCCGCGCTCGTTGGAGGAGGCATAGGCTACGCGCGGCCAGGTGAAATCAGCCTTTCGCACAATGGTGTGTTGTTTCTCGACGAACTCCCCGAATTCGCGCGGAACGTGCTGGAGGTGTTGCGTCAGCCGCTGGAGGAGGGAAGCGTGACCATCGCCAGATCGAAAATGTCCATCGAGTATCCGGCGGACTTCATGCTCGTGGCTGCGATGAATCCTTGTCCTTGCGGCAACCACGGCAATCCTCTCCAGGACTGCGCCTGCACGGAACAGACAATCCAGCGCTATGTCGGCCGCATTTCCGGGCCGCTGCTCGATCGCATCGATCTCCATGTCGGATGCCCACAGGTCAAATACCAGGAACTCGCCAGTGAGAGAAGGGGAGAGCCTTCATCTTCCATACGTGATCGGGTGCAGAAGGCGCGGGAACTCCAGCGCGAACGTTTCGCGCATCGGAAAGGGCTGCATTGCAATGCATCCATGAGTTCGCAGGATATCACCAAATTCTGCGCGGTAGACGATGCGTGCAAGGCCCTGCTCAAGCATGCTATCACGGTGCTTGGCTTGAGCGCCAGGGCATATGACCGCATCCTTAAAGTCAGCAGAACCATCGCGGACCTGGGGAGGGTCGATCGCATTTCGGCCGAGCATGTGTCGGAGGCGATTCAATACCGCGATCTCGACCGCAGGGTCTGAACTCATATGATACCGATCCTCCGGAGATGCCGCACGTGCTTCAACGCGGCGTTGCTCGAAGTCTCTCACGCAGAAGCAGCCAAAGGAAACGTGGGATACCGACAAGATAGCGTTTCCAGAGCCGGGCCGGATTGTAAAGCAGGCGGTGCATCCATTCGATGCCCGCCGCCCGCATCCAACGCGGCGCCCGCCGCGTCGTGCCTGCCAGAAAATCGATGAAGCCGCCCGTGGCGACGATGAGCGGGGCGAAGTTCGCCGTCCGATGTGCATGCATCCATTCGAACTGCTTCGGGGTTCCCATTCCGAGAAAGATCACATCGGGTTTGAAACGCCGAAGCGACTCCAGGATTGCGGCGTCCATGATGTCGTGATATCCGTGATGGACCAGTATGCGATCATCGGAGAAACCCAGCGCAAGCAGCGCGCGCCGGAGTGAAACTTCGGCGGCGGGCATTCCTCCCAGCACAGCCACCTTCCGTCCTCGCCGCACTGACATGGCGAGGAGTTCGTGGTTCATGTCCGTGGCGTTGATTCTTGCGACTGGCGGGCCATGGAGGATGCGAAAAGCATGCCGCGCTCCGATTCCATCGGGGTAGATCAGGGAACAGTGACCGAGCAAGAAGCGAAAGGCGGAATCATCGCGGCAGCGCAGGAGGGTATCGAAATGTACATACGCGATATGCGCCGGCGCCGGTATCGCATCGATAGCTGACAGCATTGTCCCGTAGTCGGCCACGGTGGTTGTGATGCCGAATACTTCTCCTCTGCGCGGAGTCCTGTCCCTGTCGCGATGCGTCTTCATCGATGCGGTTCCAGACTGAACGTACACATCTACGGTGGCGGCGCGATCGACCGAAGCGCACATACGCGGCGCCGGGTATCAGCGAAAAGTAACGCTCGCGGGCACAGCCGAGGATGAATGAAAGAAAGCGCGAAAAGATATTCCTTCGCAGATGGACGGTTGACTCTCAGGGAAACACGATTCACGAAGCCGAAAATTAAATATGCGACATCGTAAAAAAACTTGACACTGAGAAAAAACATCCATATTTTTGCTGTGTAATTACCACGGACGGAGGAACAAATAGAAGGAGACATTCTCCACATATTTCCTTGTCTGAGACTCGTCATTACCACATGACGATTAACCCGCGAAGGGTTGTAGAAATGAAAGCGGCGATCGATAATCGCCGCTTTCGCTTGTATCAGGGACATTAATCATTGTCCGGAACGACCGCGCCTTCGTCGGTACTCTCCTTGTCGTCCTCGTCGCTTCCGAACCAGCCCAGAAGCAGCGACATCAACATGACGGCATTTTTGTTTTCTTCCGGGAGGAAGGTGCCGTCGAATTGTCTGGTGGCGATTTCCTCGTTCAGCGCCTTCCATTCCACCAGGCCGTCTTCGTTAAAAAATGCAGTTTTCGGTTCAAACCCCAAATCTTTCAACGCCGCGCCGACTTTGTCCCGAAGCGCCTGCTGTTCGGAACCCCAGTTATCGAGAATCCTGCGGGCAAGTTCGGCCGAGAGGTTCGCCTCCTCCGAGATTGTCGGGAGGATGAGGGAGACGGGTGCTTTCGAAATGTTTCGGAATCCTTTCACCTGATGCTTGCCGGTGGTCAAGCGGCAGAGTTCCGCCTTTTCCTTCTCGAGAGCTGGTCGTATGACGGAATAACGGAAGTCGCGATCTTCCATCAAGGCGAACACGACGTTCGCGGGATGTTCCAGAGCTTCTTTGTGGTGTAGAGGCATGATCGTTCAACATCGTTGCACATAGTTCTGCGAACGAGCAAGATACAGCTTTCCCGTGATTTCTGCGAAGATAATGCGGTGTCTCGAAAACTGCGGCCAGGATCACACCATGATTTCGTCAAAATCCCGTTGTTGGTAGGAAAAAATCTTGGGAAGAGTGACGATGAAGGAGGATCCCGGGCGGTCGGGGCCATCGGCGAGCCTCGAAGGTGATTGTACTTCTATCCGGCCGTTGAACTGGTGAATGATATGCGTGACCACGCTCAGGCCGAGGCCCGTGCCTTCTATCCCGCGTTTTTTTACGGCGGCGGAGCGGTAGAAATCGTTGAAAATTTTCTTCTGTTCTTCTTCAGGAATACCGATGCCGTTGTCCGATATCTCGATCGACACGGAATCCTCCTGCTGGTGAATGTGTATCTCGACTCTGCCTTCGTTATCGGTGTACTTCTGCGTGTTCGAGATCAGGTTCGCCAGTGCGATTTTCAGCAGACGGGGCTCGGCCTCGATGTGAATATCTTCCTGCTTCCCTACCCAGGTGGAAAAACGGATTTTTTTGGAAATGAAAAGGATGCGCATTTCCTGATAAATCTCGTCAATCAGCTCTGTCAGATTCACCGAGGTGATCGTCGGTTTCTCTTCAAGCTTTAGTTGCGTGAGTTGAAGCACGTCGTTGACGACCTGTATCGCGTTCATCAACCGAAGCTGCGAACGCTCGAGTGGTCTCTGCAGGGCTTCGGGAACCTTACCCAGTGAACCGTCGAGGATCATGTTGAGATATGTCGCAGCGGCGGCGATCGGCGTTTTCAGGTCGTGCACAACGGACATGACGTAGCGGGATTTCGTTTGCTCCGCCTCGCCAAGTTTGCGAAATGCCACCGTCAATGCGCGTTCGCGCAAATACAGCTCCTTTGAAATCGAGTTGGCGAGATAGTTGCTGATAAATAGCGTCATTGAGAGAAAGGTGAAATGAACCCCCACAAAGGTCGCGTCACGGTAATGCTCGTCAAGGATGAATCCTTCGATTCTGAAGTGGGGGATAATTTCATGCAGCTCCATCATCGCACCCCCGAAGGCGATAAGGACGGTGGAGGTGATGAGAATCGAGATAACCCGCATCGGCAATATGAGACTGCCGATGATCACGTGGAAAATGAAAAAATAGAAATATGGAGATTCGACGCCTCCCGTGAGGTAAATCAGGGCCAGCAATGCGGCAAAATCCAGACTCATCTGGATAAGCGCGAAATGCAGTCCGTTAAAGGCATCGTAGCCTTCGGGGACCAGGCGTTGCGTGCGATGGAGGATGAGGTTGTACGCCAGAATGAACGATGCGAGTATCGCGACAAGCGCTTCGTCCACGTACACGCGCTCGAATAACGCGCCGAACACCATCACGCTCAACAGCATCATGATCGCGATGTACCGCAGGTTGATGAGCCAGAGGTTGCGCCGCTTCAGCGACCTCCAGAATTCATCGTACATGATCCATTTTGGGACCAGTCCGAGCATACCGCTCCTGTCGTTCGTATGGTTTTGGCGGAACGCCGCGACGGAACCGCCGCCGGACTTCCGTCCATGGGCTATGTACTAATGCACGGGAACCTTGGACAAATGCAGGTGCACTTTCTCAAGCAAAAAGCTCGGTGAAGCCGGTTTCTCGAGGAATTCCTCTATCGGCACCATGGCGCTCTCGCCAAAATGAAATCCGATGGATCGCGCGATGGAGGTCAGCATGATGATCGGGAAGGTGAAACCACCGCGACGAAAGCGATTCGCAAGGTAGTACCCATCGTCCGGCTCCTGCATCATGACGTCGAGAATGATGAGGTCGGGCTTTGTCCGGTTCACCAGTTCGATGGCGTCATCGACGCAATCCGCGGATACGACAGTGTAGCCGCTGGCTTCCAATAGCAGGCGATTGGCTTCGACAATGTCGGGATCGTCGTCGATAAGAGCGATAGTAGGCATGACAGCTCCGCAGCCCGGTGTGAGATATCAGTTTCGAATAGAAGGCTAGACTTCGCTTCTCGGATGGTTTCTCTATCGATCGATAAAATACTCACTACGATCCGGAATCGCAACGACATATAGAGATGTGAATCTCTGCTGCATAAGATTTTCCTGAGCTTTTATTATTTTCACAGGGTTTCCATTGTGAAATATTTCACATATATTCGTTTTTGTCTTGCTTGTAAGAGCTGGAATGCGAATTTGAGGCTGGACTTGTGTGGTGTAAACTGGTCCGAAGCATCCAATGAATTATGTCGTTTCAACAATGCCCGGAGTCCGCGGGCGCTGTTACCGCCATGTGCGGGGATGTCGCGCGAATACTGTTCAAATTCAGAATGCCCAGGCTGTCGTGCTCCCAGTGCGATGTGTCGGCCGCGGAAATCGCATGACGGTTGTGTACCCGGCATGAGAAGTCCGTGCGCGACGGTGTGTCGAGTCTGCTTGAGCGACTTGCAGAGAAACAACCGAAATAGAGCAGCGCCTTGCTCGCACCGTTGTTTCCCGCGGCGTTCCGGAAATCGATCCGCTCCGTCTGGTCGGGGTTCTCCGCCTTCCGGGCTTCGGCCGGGTGATTGAAGTCGCCTTTGGCGCGGATCTCGTCAGCGAGGCGGAGGTGGGTACGACCTTCGTGATGCGGCTGCCGATACGCTTCCTGGAAGAGGATGAGCCCACATCCAACTGACTGAGCCCGTTTTTGCCGGGTTTTTCGGAAAGCCTGCAACGAACTCCGATGATCGATCATGACGATCAATCGGTTTGAGATTGTGAGAACGCCACCTGCAAGCGGACTGCGCACAACAGATATTACACACAACAGAGATTAGGATGGAAGGGGATTGAATTTACAATGGGGATTTGCTACATTAAAAGTTAGTATCCGTAGTGATCCGCCTGACAGCAGGCCAGGAGACGCACAATTGGAAACTTCTATTCCCGGCGGCATGCGAAACGGTGTCCCTCTCGTCTTGACAATAGTATGAGACACACGTCTGGATTGCATCCTCTCATCGAATCCAGGGCAATGCTCTCGTGTCGCACGGGGACGATACCATCCCTCCTTCCCCGCGATTTTTTCCTCTTCAGGAGGCAACGCAAGCAAGGCGAAAATATCGTTCTACCACACGCAACTCATCCACTCCCTTTCAAGGAAACCTCACATGAAAATTTCATCAACCTCTTTCGTCAGACTCACGTGGTCGGCGATTCTGGTCGCGATGCTGTTCTTTACGAACAGTTCCACGTCGCAGGCGCAGAGTCCCAACATCGCCCTTCAGTCGCTCGGATGCATCTGTACGCATTCCGGTGGCGGATCGGGCGTCTACGGTCCTGAAAAATACAACGACGGTATTTTCATCGATTGGGGATGGACCTCGACCGGGGCCAATCCCGATCCCAACGCATGGATACAGTTCGATTGGGGGAGCAATGCGAAGAGCGTCGGAGAGATCACGTTTTTCCGAGTCAGCCTTACAACCCGCTGCATGACCACCGGGACAATCCAATACTGGAATGGTACGACGTGGATCAATCATTTCAACTTCAATCTTGGCACTACGGCCCTGACCGTCGCGGTAACCTTCCCGGCTGTGACAACCACGCGATTGCGCGTGACAAACATAACCACGGTCGGCAGCCAGACAAGCAACCCCAACTTCTACGAGATCGAGATCCGCAGCACGGTCAGCGGCTACAATAATGCCGGCATCACCGCGATGACCTCTCCGGTCGATTTCTGCGCCGGCACCTATCCGGTTATTGTGAACCTCACGAATGCCGGTTTCAACCAGATCACCTCGGCTACGATCAACTGGACGCTCAACGGCGTGCCCCAGACGCCTGTGAATTGGACCGGTCTTCTCGATACGCTGAACGCGACGACACGCAATACATTAGTCACGCTCACGACCATGGCTTTTGCATCTGGAGTGCCGTATGCGTTCGTGGTATCCTCCTCCATGCCGAACGGCGTACCCGATACCGTCACCATCAACGATGTGCTCACAATCACGAAAAAGGCATCCTTGAGCGGCACATTCACCATCGGCGGCGCGACTCCGGACTATGCCACGATTGGAGCAGCCGTCGCCGACCTGAACGCCAACGGTGTTTGCGGTCCGGTGGTATTCAACATTCGGAGCGGAACCTACACAACGAATATGGATCTCGGCAATATCGCCGGTACATCATCGGTGAATACCATCATCTTCCAGTCCGAGACCGGCAACAAGGCCGACGTCAACATCAACTATAACGCGACGGTCGTTGCCAGCAATTTCGTTCTGAAATTCAACGGAGCGCGGTTCGTCACAGTCAGGAATCTGACGATGACGGCGACGAACACCACCTACAGCACCGTCGTAGACATCGCAGGCACTTCCACTGACAATACGGTGGAGAATTGCGAACTCGTAGGTCCGGTCGGCAACTTCACTTCGACGTACAATGCCGTGGTGAACTCGGCCTCCGGCACCAACAACCACCGCACGACCATCAGGAACTGCGGCATCCGCAATGGCAGCTACGGCTTCTACATGTACGGCACCAGCACGGCGTCGTACGAAGAAGATATCGTCATCGACGGGAATCATCTTACGGGTCAGTATTACGCGTATCCGATGATGTTCTATTATCAGGAGCGGATGCAGTTCATCAACAACGTGATCGACTACACTTCGCCATACTCTTCAGCGTATCTCGCCTATTTCTATTACCCGCGCGAAATCAATATTGACGGGAACAAGTGGTTCTCCAACGCGGGCGGTACGCGTTACGGCATCATGCTGTACTACACGCAGAACTTCAACAACCGTTTCACGAACAACTTTGTGAGTATCGTCAACAACGGCGCGTCGGCGACGTACGGCATGTATATCTATGGCGACAACAATCTGCTCGTGGCGCACAACTCGATCTATATCACGACCACAAGCGCGTCATACTACGCCGTGTACCAGAGTTCGGGTACGAATCAGCGCTTCCTGAACAACATCTTCTACAATGCCGGCACGGGCTACGCGTTCTACGTCGGCACACCGACTGCGATTATTGAGATGGATTACAATGCGTACTACACCGGTGGTGCAAACTTGGGTTACTGGCTCGGCGTCCGCAATAATCTCGCAGCCTGGCAGGCGGCCTCCGCGAAGGATGCGAACGCGGTCGCAAAAGTCGTGAGTTTCAAAAACACTTCCATCGGCGATTTGCATCTGGTGTCGCCCTCTGAAGATGACGATGATCTGGTCGGCGTACTCATCCCGGAAGTGACCGTGGATATCGACAAGGATCCGCGCGTGCGCCCCTACCGCGGTGCGGACGAAGCCTGCTACCTGATCCCGAACAGCCTGAGCTATGATTTCGTGGATGGCGGCGGCAACCCGATCGGCTATGTGGAACTTCCCGGCACGATCGGTATCCATTACCGCGTGATTTTCCCGGACTTCGACGCCACGATTCAGATGACGGCGAATTTCTATAGCGTACCGGGCAACCAGCTGGTGTACAGTGAGACCTTCACCGGCAACAAACTTGCGGGACAACCGCTGGACGGCACTGCATACTTCAATCTGCCCGGGACGTTGCCTTCAGGTTATTACAAGATCGAGGTGGTGTTCAACACGAAGAACTCCTGCGGCTACTACCGCAACTACATGCCGTATCCTTCGTCGTTGCTGCTCGTGCCCCTCGGTGCGACTCCATGCGATGTGTGGCCAGGCGATGTGAACAACGACGGTGTGGTGAACTACACGGATCGCAAGGATCTGAACGTCTACATCCACGACGCTAATCTGAGCACCCAGTGGTTGACCGGTCCGGCGCGCTACCGTGCCGACGCCGTGCAGAATCCGCTGACGTACATCACCTGGCAGCCGCAGGCCGGTGCTCCGTGGTTTACGGCGATGGGCTGCTACATGGATACCGACGGCAATGGCGTGGTAAACAACTTCGACTACCTCGCCATCAAGCTGAACTGGATGAAGCAGCATGGCGGCGTAGCTCCGAAGCTCGATAATGGATTCACCCCGACGACGTTCGACATGAGTCAAAACTTCCCGAATCCGTTCAATCCTACGACGATGATTCAGTACAGCGTACCCGAGCCCAGCCGCGTGCATCTGCGCATCGTGGACATGCTCGGTCGCGAAGTCGCTCTTGCGGTTGATGGTATCGTGGAAATGGGCGTGCACCTGTACACGTTCGACGCCTCCACGCTTCCGAGCGGTCAGTACATGGCCATCGTGAGCATGACAGGCAACGAGAGTGGTCTGAGCTTCTCGAAGTCGATCAAAATGACGCTGAACAAGTAAGCGCCAACGTCAACGTTCTCCCCAATCCCGCTCCGAAAGGGGCGGGATTTTTTTTAGAGGGATATTGAAGGAATTGTGGGAAACGAAGTGGAAGGTGGGAGCGAAAGCATGTCTCGCAATTGTCGACAGGAGCTGTAATGCATCCATACCATCCAGTCCTGATGGGTATCGGAGATCCCTCGATGTACCGATCTCTTTTATGTCCCTCATCTCCCTTCTCGAGGTTGAGGGTGCATCAAATCCACATGGAAGGACTCAGCAGAATTGCATTCTCATCGCCAACAAGTGTGACTCAAAAGCACGTGTGAATAAAAATCATAGGTGCTTGGATTCTTACAGTAAAATTGCTAATATTAGCGTGATAGAACATTGTAATCGTACCTCCGACCCTCATCCACGTTTGAGATCGATCTGAGTTGCCCGGTGTCTCACCCTTTTTAACAAGGTCCGTGATAAATATTCACGATCCTTCGGTGACGAGAGACATTTCAACGAGCACGCTTCTATTAGCTCAGATATTGCGGCTTATCCGTCAATGTGCAAGGAGATACTCGCATGAAATCCAGTTGCGCGGCATACAAGGTGCAGCCAAGTGCGTCTGTCATCTTCACGTTGGTGATCGTTGTCGTGCTGATCCAATGCAATGACGCGCAAGCTGAAATTTCAGCGCAAACCCCAATCCTGGCTGCCTCCGGCCACACCTGTTTATGACATCATGGAAATGTTAGTTGATCCAGAGGCCAAAAAACAACGTCACCCTTTGTGTGCCCACCAGCACCATACGCCGGTCCATTTCAAGGATGACAACAGGTTGGATCTATGTATCGGCGATCATGTTTAATCCACCTCGTCTACGGAAATCACTGATTTTCCCCTCTTTCTCCCCCCTCTCTACCAAGAGAGATACCACGGTGAAAGTCAAGGGTGTTGAAAAAGAAAAATTGTTGTT
>CAYJMN010000049.1:0-41175 GCA_964371045.1 uncultured Chromatiales bacterium
AGGATGACGAGCTTGATAACGCGCGTAAGAAAACCAGATGTCACCCATGAAATGGCCCCGCTCTCCGCGCCCCGCTCCCTACGCGCTCCGCTCCTCGCCCTCCGCCGACAGCCGCAACAATTCCACAACCATGATCACGGCTTTCTCCATATCCGCGACGTAGATGTGTTCGTCGGTGGAGTGTTCGAGACGCGCGCCGATGCCGACCACCGCCATTTCGATACCCATGTTGTTGTAGATCGACGCATCGGTGAATCCGGTGATGAATGTCGTGGTGGCATTGACGCCGGCCACGGCGAGGGCTTTCACTGCCGCGCGCACGGTCCATGCATCGTCCGCGATACTCACCGCCTTGCAGAGATTGTTGACCACGACGTCCACGGTGGAGCCGTTGCTTTCGACTTCCTTCCTGATGATGGATTCCATTTCGTCCGCAAGGTCCTGCGCTATCGCGTGATCGAGGCTGCGGCATTCCGCCATGAAGGTCACATGATCCGGCACGCCGTTGCGGATCATCCCGCCCTGGATGATGCCCACATTGGCCGTGGTCTGTTCGTCGAGCCTCCCGAGACGCAAGCCGGCGATGGCGCGCGCGGCCGCCTGGATCGCGTTGACGCCTTTTTCGGGTTCCATACCGGCGTGGGCCGCCCTGCCCTGTACGGTGACGTCGATCGCGAAGTACGAAGGTCCCCCGATGACGATGGTATCGAGTGTATCGTTGTCGAGCAGGAAACCGTGCTTCGCGGTGAGCTTGCTGTAGTCGAGATTCTTGACGCCGTGCAATCCAACTTCTTCCTCGCGGCTGATGGCTATTTCGACGGGAGGACGGACCTCGGCGATCCGCAGTGCTTCGAGCATTTCCGCGATACCGGCCTTGTCGTCGGCCGCGAGGATTGTGTCTCCCTTGGACCGGATGACCCCGTCGAGCAGCACGGCCTCGATGCCCACACCCGGCTTGACGGTATCGGCGTGACATGAGAGCAGTACGGGCAGGGTTTGCTCCGTCCCTTTCGCCGGGAGCTTCGCGATGAGATTCCCGTACCCGTCGATGATGGTCGTCGCTCCCAGCGCTTCGAATTCGCGCTTCAAATACGCGATCATTTCTGCTTCGTTTCCGGATTCACTTGGTATGCGGACCATTTCCATGAATTGCTTGATCATGCGCTCGGACATGTGGAAAACTCCTTCTTCGGATATAGCGTGATGGGGGACAGACGCACTGATGTGCCGACGTGGCCTGCGGTGCGATGCAACCCGGCCGGTGGTTTAATTGAAGACAATCTCCACCTCATCCGCCGGATCGAAACGGATGCCCGGAATTTGCATCATGAGTTCTTTCATGCGCGCGGGTTCGAGATCCTCCATTGCTTCCAGCTGTTTCAATGCGGCCTCGTTTTCCATGAGTTTCGAAAAATCCACATCAAGAATCGTGACGGTGTTTCCATCGCGGAACATCGCGTTGCTGCTGACGATGCTGCCCTCGACCTTGACCACGACTGAAATGTGCATATCCTGAAAGATTTTTTTCATTTGTTCGAGACTCTCCGCACTTGCGGCGGTATCCGCTTCGACGATCTGAGTATCCACCGTCGCTTCATCGCTTTTGTCGGCTTCCTTGTCGCGCTCATGCATCGCCGGAGGACGGATCAGCAAACGTGCCGGATTTCCTTTCGTGAAGACAAACGCCACGAGGTCTTTTTTCTCGACTGCACCTTCGACTGCACCTTCGACTGCACCTTCGACTGCACCTTCGACTGCACCTTCGCCTGCGCCTTCACCTTCACTACCTGAGGCATTGCCCGGGAAGGAAGGAAGCGCCGCTCCGGGATTCGAATCCACAAGAAGCGTGTTGATGTCGCTGAACGCATATTCCGCGAAGTACCCGCGTTTGCCGCATTCGTCCACGAGTTCATGCGAAACGTACGTGACGCCTGGTCCATACGATGCCGCGCGGTCCCGTATCTGCTGTTCTGTGAAAAATTCCTCCGGAGGGGGTGGCGGTGGCGACGGCTCGGCGGCGACACCGTCCTCGCTCTCCTGCTGCGTGCTCATCGCCTGCGCAAGTTCCAGAAACGGCGCGAATACCTCGGCGTTCATTTTCAGGGTTTCGTGCACCGTTCCACTCCCGTCGGGGCGGACAGTCACGAGCATGTGTGTCTCTATGCAGCCGCTCACAAGCAATGTCAGCGTCAGCCCGGCGATCAACGGTAGGATTCGGTTCATCATAATAATCCACAAGGTGAAAGGATTACCCAAAGTACATAAAAGCGGGATTCGAAGCACAGAGGCGCGGAAGGCGAATGGTGCAAGGCGTGGGCTAAATACTCCGGGGTGGTTTGCGCACGCCTCTCTTCCGTAGCCGCGGAAGAGAAGTTTTTAGTATGGTGGACTCCTATTCTCACTTCATTTTTTATTGATAACCATGAATGACAGTGGCATACTGACTCCGGCTGCCGCAGGCGAGCACCATGGCACCGGCAGTGGAGATATTTTTTTTATAGATGTACCCCGATGGTTCCTGTTGGAGAATCGAAGCGAAGGTGTTGCCGTTGTAGTGTATGATGGTACCGCGTCAACTGGATGAATCACCTGGGTGCGCCTTTGCCCTCCGTGCCCTCCGCTCCGCGCTCCCTGCTCCCTGCTCCACGCTCCCCGCGCTCCGCGCTCCGCGCTACACCTCTCCAACCAGATACCGCTTGATCTTCTGTGTCGTGGTTTTCTCGAATTCCGAATCCTTGACCGTGACGAGGCGGATGTGCTTGTACACCGGCAGACGCTGGTTGAGTTTTCGTATCCCCTCATCGAGCAATTCCTGAATATACTCGTTGGTGACCTCCTTCCCGTGCGCCCGCGCATGATCGTACACAGCGTTCGCGTCGGGAACGATCATCGTCGCGATAATCTCGTCACCGTTCTTCGCTTTGCCGCCGTACACGACGCACTCGAGCACGTAGGGCAGTTTTACAATCTGATCCTCGAGTTCTTCAGGAAAGACGTTTTTCCCGTTGCGTGCGATGATGACGTTTTTCTTGCGCCCGTTGATATGGAGGAATCCATCCTCGTCGATACATCCATAATCCCCGGTGGCGAACCAACCATCGTGCAATACCGCCGCGGTCGCCGCATCGTTCCGGTAATATCCGAGCATGATGCTGTCGCCGCTTGCGACGATCTCGCCGCGCCCTTCGTCATCAGGATCCTCTATCCTGAGCACGACACCGGGCAGCGGAAGTCCCGCCGCGTCGTCGCGATATTTGCGCAGACGGTTCAGCGCAAGGATCGGGGAACACTCGGTAAGGCCATATCCCTGAAGGAAGGTGAATCCCAGCGATCTGAAGCCGCGCGCCACTTCGGGATCGGGCGCGGCACCGCCGACGATCAGCATGCGTATGCAGCCGCCGAACCGATCATGTACTTCCTTGAATAATTTTCTGCGTACGCCCTTGACTCCAACCGCCTCCAGCATGGAGATAATTCCAAGCAGGGGTGTCATCACCGCCGAGGCCACGGATTTCTCGGCGATGGCCTGCGTGATGCGCCGGTACATTTTCTCGAACAGCAGTGGGACTCCCAGCACGACGGTGGGACGCACGGCAAGCATGTCCTCGGCGACGGTTTTAAGCGAACGCGCATAATGCACGGAAGCGCCCTTCACCAACGGACACAGAAAACCACAGGTGCACTCGTACGTGTGGTGTATCGGCAGGACGGACAGGAAGCGGTCCGTTTCGGGAATTTCGACCATCTGCAGCATGGCGTGGAGGTTCGAGCAAATATTTTTCTGCGAAAGCATCACACCCTTGGCATGCCCCATCGATCCGGATGTGAACACGATCACCGCCAGATTGTCCGGATGGATGCGTGGGAACGGATCTACCCCGCCCGGCAATGGCTGCGCTTCGATCGCTTCGCGCATGGAATGCAGTTCCCCACGCTTCGCAGGCAAGTCCATGTCGATGAGCACCTCGAGCGGTTTGACGGTGCGCGAAAATCCTTCGAACATTTCCCTGAAACTCTCCGAAAATACCGCGGCCCTCGAATTCGAGGCGTGGAGAATGGTGAGAATTTCATTCTCCGGAAGATTTTTATCGATGGGGACAACCACGTAATTGAAACTCGTGATCGCAAGATAGGCGATGCCCCATTGCACGCGATTTTCCGAGATCAATGCGACGTGGTCTCGCTCCTTTACGCCAATTGCCCGCAAGGCCTGTCCGAATCGCACGACGTGGCGGTACAGCTGCGCATACGTCACCTGCTGAATCGGCGTCTTCAGCAAATCCGCTAGCGCGAAACGATCCGCATGCGTATTCAGGCCATTGTGCAATACGTCCTGAAACGAACGCAGTTCGGGGACTTCATACAACGGATATTCTTCTCTTGGATAGTTCATGACAAATCCAGGTGCTGTGGTGTGAATCCAGAATATCTAATCCTGAATCGGGAATATCCCACTTTCAATGATGGGATTCAACAATGGATAATGGATAATTGATAATTGTCCATTGTCCATTATTCACTCTCCATTATCCATTGTCCATTATCGCGTCCTACAGCAGCAGCAGCAAACTGAACGCCATAACAACCATGCCGGCTATCAAACCATAAATAGCGTTGGTGCGTTTCGCGAAAAACGCCAGCGCGCTGCCGATCCCTGTGGAAAGTCCCGCAAACAGGGTCAGGCCGAAAGCGAAGAGAAGATTCGTTGAATCCATGGATCAGTGATCAAGACGAGGGGTATCCGGGTTTGTATCGGGTGGCTGCATGCAGGGATTACACGTCTCATCGTCATACTCCACCTCGATCGTGAGATGTTCGAATTCCGCTCCACGCAGCAATTCCTTCACACGATTCCTGATATCAATCAGTTCGGCTTTGTCTATATCGCCCTTCACGACAACGTGCGCGGAAAAAACATGCCGCGCGCCATCAAGAGACCAGACATGCGCGTCATGCACGGCCAGCACTCCTTCCAACGCCTGCACGCGCCGGGTGACCTCGGCCACGTTGACATTGTCGGGCACGGCTTGCATGAACAAACGCACCGTTTTATTCAGATTCACAAACACATTGTAATAAAGGATGTAGGAAGCGATCAGCAGCGAAAGTATTGGATCGAGCACCGGCAGATATGTGAACTGCATGACGATGCTGACGATAAGCACCGCGGCCCAACCCAGCACATCCTCGAGCAAGTGCCAGGCAACGACGCGGGCATTCATGGATTTCCCTTTTCTGAGCCGGAGGACGCCGATTCCGTTGAGTAGAATTCCGGCAAAAGCGAACCACATCATTCCGACGGCATCGGCCTCCTGTGGATGCATGATCCGGGGAATAGCCGCGGTTATGATGAACGCCGAGCCGGCAATCAGAATTACCGAGTTGAACAATGCGCTGAGCAACGACAATCGTCGGTATCCATACGAAAAGTTCGCTGAAGGAGGTCGTCCGGAATTTTTTTCCATCACCCAGCTCATGCCGAGTATCAGACTGTCCCCGAAATCATGCAGCGCATCGGAAAGAATGGCGAGACTGTTCGTCATGAAACCGCCGATAATTTCGGCGATCGCGAAAAACAGATTCAGGAAAAAGGCTAGCGCGATGTCCCGTGAACTGTCGGTCGGATCGTGATGATGATCGTGCGTGTGACCCATGTGCCGGTCTTCGCCGCTCCTTTCCGCGCGGTTAATGATTAAATCCAATCCGTCTAAAATAGCACCGCCGCCCCTGAGTATCCAATCGCAGGGGCGCAGGGGAGAAGAGGGGAATTTAACGGTAGAGTAGAGAAGGGACCCCGGAAAATCCAAGGCCTTCCCCATCCTCGAACCGGACGTGCGGATTTCCCGCATCCACGCCAGATAACGAAAGGACCACGTCCCATGTGCCAGTGGCGAGGGGTGGTGTTGGGCTCAAAGCATCGTCAGAACAGCCAGCCAGAAGAAGGAGGAAGCTGGCGACGAGGAGACCGCGTGTTCGCCGCATAATAGCTCCTGTGCGTCGTGATGAATCCCGCGGTGATCGGGGGTGATCAGGAGTAGCGGTGAGTATGTCATGAATCGGATGGCGATGGGGAAAGGGAGACATACGGATGTCGATTTCTGAAAAGCAAGGAGGGCGGCGGGACCGAATGCAGGGATGCCCTTTGCAGTGGGCTGATCGGAATCCATCTCCGTCAAATCAATCGCGGTACATCAACGCCGTCAGTCGGCTACTGTTCCGCTGGATGAGCGCGCGAGGCGTCTCACCAACCACGAACCGCGCGAACCGTGAAGGGAGATCGCTCTCGCGGCAATCAGCGGTAGATAATCACAAGCTGGGACGCTGATCTGCCGTTCGCAGTGAATCGGCAATAGTATGCCCCACTCGGAAGCTGTGATACATCGACGGACGTACGATGCGATCCCGCGGTGTAATTACGTGGCGGCATCGATATCACGCGACGGGATAAACGATCATAGACTTCAATGGCTACATCTGAACGTTCGGGCAAGGAAAAGCTCAGATCGGTGCGCGAGACGGCAGGATTAGGAAATACGGGAAGGATCGAAAAATGTGTGTTGACCGGGTGCGAGGATGAAGTGGGCGTGAAGATTTCTTGCAGCGGTCTCACATAGGCCCCACTCGTCGCCAACAGTACCATGGTGTTACCAGTCGTTGCGCTAGCATCGATATTTCCCCGGACGGGGAGACCGTCGCCGGCCCAATCCCAAGTATATCCGCCGTCTCTCGAAATAATGAATGGGCCAGGTCCTGAGATTAAGTTACTGTTCCCCCCTGCGTAGAGTACTCCGTTTACTGAACCACATGTCGTGGTAAGCCACAGCAGCGAGCCACCGAATGGGCCCTCCCATGTCTTAGCGGTATCGCGAGAGAGGAATACGCCACCACTTGGTGGCCCCGCGGCGGCAATGAGCACGGTATCAGCGTAGGCGAGGTTCCAGAGTGCCACAGTCGCCGGAATAGGAGGCATAATACGCCAGGTTGCACGATCTTCTGATAGGATGTAGGTATGTGATGGGACGGCGCCTGCGACAATGAGAGTGCCGGCAGCGGGAATTAGGGCAAGGAGTTCGCGGCTAGGAGCATCTGCGTAATGGATCTCCCAGGTGCTACCATGATCAAATGAACGAAATATCTGATTTGTATCAGCGATTGCATACACTACATCCCCATCCGTCGCTAGACAACGCACCTCGGAGTATCTGAGAATGTTGAGTGTTCGGACCCAGGTGTAGCCGTCGTCCGAAGAGATATATATACCCAGACCGCGTGACCCTGCGACAAGAGTGGTTCCGACGCTCGTGATTGCATCAATGCGCGAACCGAGTCCAGTATTAGAGAATGACCACGTATAACCATGATCCGAGGAACGGGATATCCCGGAACTATAGCCGAGAAAAACAGTAGTATCGCCGTTCTCCGACGCATGAACAAAGACGCATCCATTCCAGTCATTTTGGACATCCTTGGTGAGCACCCACTGAGAAGAGGCATGTCCGGTGAAGAGGACCGCAAAACATAAGAATGAAACAAAAAAGCGTGGCATGAAGCCCTCTATGTGTCGTGATGAAGGTACTGCAAGAATCGGCACATAAGGTGCCGTCTGCATGCAGCGAAATAATTCCGGATGCGGATCCAGCCCTCTGACCAGATCCGCATCCTGTGACTTCTACCTTATAACTTGAAACCTCGTCATTGATACTTTACCGTTCGAATGAAGAATAGAAGCAAAGTACGCGCCAGGTGGGTAGCGGCGGACGTCAATTTGTCCGGCAACAACTCTCGGTCCGTCTATGATCATGCCCGTAGCAACGCTGTAAATAAGGACAGACTGAACGTCTACAGTTGAAAAGAGTAGATTGTCTGTCACAGGATTCGGGAAGACGGTCACAGTGGGTCGAGATACCGTACTGTGCTTAGGGAGAGCGACAACCTGGGCAGTATCAGGGTTGACTAAGAATATGGGTGTCGAATATTGGCCGTTCAATTGATCTGGGAATATCGGGACAGGCTTCATATCTGGTAAGTATTATACCGATTCTCTCTACAAAAGTCAATAGGATGCTACAGTCCGCAAATAGGACGGATTAAGCAATCTCGAAAGGAATGTTGGCCTGATGCACCAGGCGCAGAGGGGAGGGGATTTATCGGTAGCATGCGCGCCGTCCTCAACCACCCCGACAGGTCCATTGGCTTCTTATGCTCGCTGATCCACCAATGATGACAGGCTTCACCATCTCTGGAAGGTTGGCCACCTGTGACTTAGCGTAACGAGGCCGAAGCAGGTTCACGCCGTAGCATTACGGCTCACATGCACGCATCCTCGGGCTCCGACGGGTCCGTTACCTTTCCCGCCGCCGAGGCTGCTTCATGGGGAGCGAGCGAGTACCATGGTAAACTCCATACTGTGTACAAGAGTTAGTGCGACTTAGCCTGACGCACCAGAGGCGCAGAGAGAAATTTTAAAAGGGGAAGGGGAAGGTAACGCTGAGACGCAAAGGTAGATTTGTAATGGAGCAGATAATCACATCCGGGATGAAATTACGTTCTGCCTTCAACTCCTCGAACGCAGGGAGCAATCCATGAGAGGCGGAAGACGGAGTAGAACCTCCAATCCGTCAACGACCGCTGACGAATAGTAAAAAGGCTCCTTCGTGTTTTTACGACTTTGCGTTGGATTGTTTTTTAGGTAGGGGCGAAAAAGACTGAGAAGGTAACGCACGAGAAGGGTTCGGGCCGTATACCGCAGGTCGTAGACTCGCCGCAGCGAGGAGAGGGCGATTTTGGATTTACGACTTACGATCGACGATTTTCGATTTCGAGATTCTCGATGAATGATGACCAAATTTTCCATTGTCCATTGTCCATCATCCATTATCCATTATCAATTGTCCATTGTCCATTATCCATTATTTACAGCTCAACAATCAGCACCACCTTCTCCGTCCCGCGCAGCACCTCGACGCTGATGCGTTGACCGACCTTGAATTCGCCCAACCGGCTCATGTAATCGTACACACCTGTAACGGGTTTGCCTTCCATCGCGACGATCACATCGCCTTTCTTCATACCGGCGAGATCCGCTGGCCGACCCTTCATGACAGCATCCGCGCGCAGACCTTTGCCGTCGCCTGAGGAAACGTCGGGCATGATACCAAGGGTGACCTTGAATCGCGTGCCGCCCTCCGGACGCGACTTTGGTCCGGCTTCCTGAAATGCGAGCGCCATGGTCCGGTTTGCGGCGCTCAGCACGACGTCGTATGCCAGGTCTGCGACGAGTTTCTGGCCGTCGTAGTTCAGGCGGTCCGCATCGTCGTCCGGTGTGTGATAGTCGTCATGCACACCGCTAAAGAAAAAGAGTACGGGAATATCTTTCGCATAGAACGAAGCGTGATCCGAAGGCCCAAATCCCTCCGGTGACATCGATGCACGAACACCGTGCGCATCGGCCGCGGTCTGTGCCAGTTCCTGCAGACCGGCTGCGGTTCCCACACCGCCGATGCTGAGCGAACGGGCGGTGTCCATGCGCCCGACCATATCGAGATTGCACATGAGCTTGATGGATTTCAAATCCACCGGCGGCGTTCGGGTAAATTCCTTGGAACCAAGCAAGCCCATTTCCTCCGCCGTGAAAAATACGACGAGCACGCTTCTGCTAAATTGTTCGCGTTCCGCCGCGATTCGTTCAATCAGTTCAAGCGCGGCGGCCGTCCCGGATGCATTGTCGTCGGCGCCGTTGTGTATCGCGGAGGTGTCGGGCCTACGCGAGCCGGACCCGGAGCCGCCAAGACCCAGATGGTCATAATGCGCACCGATCACGATGTACTCCGATGCGAGCGACGCATCGGCGCCGGGCACGACTCCAATCACGTTGTGCGCCTTGATCTTGTGCGGACGCAGATCGACGCGTGCTTCGAGTTCGCCTTTGCATTCGACGCGAACCGGCGCTTTGGTGCGCAGGAGTTCCGCTTCAAGCTCGCGGATGGTGCGGCCTCCCAGAAATCGCTCCGCCACATCGCGCTTGATACTCAGGATCGGAATGTCCATCGCCGCATCCTGCTGTTGATACACCAATGCGACAAGCTTATCGTCAGCGTCCACAGCGGGACCCGAAACGAACAGCACGCCCGCCGCGCCTTTGTCTCGCGCCGTCAGCGCCTTCGTGCGCAGCGGGGTGAATGGATCATAGTCTCCACTTTGATCGTCGGGACTGCCGCGCAGTATGATCACCCATTTGCCCGAAACATCCAGCCCTTCGTAATCGCGCCAGGAACTGCTGTCCTTCTCGAAATCGAATCCATACCCTGCGAAGACAATCGATGAGGACACCGCCTCGTTTCCCGAGAAGGAGATCGGCCTGAAATCCTTTTCAAGATTGAAGTCCTGCCCATCGTAGCGCATGTTGCATTCGGGCGAGGCGGAAATTCCCGTCACGATTTCGAAGGTCTGAAATCCGTTGTCGCCCAGGAGCGTCGCCCCTGCCGACCGTAGCTGATCGCGCAGATAGGCCGCGGCGGCATCAGCACCCGGCGTTCCGGGTTTCCTGCCCTGCCATTCGTCCGACGCGAGGCGGAATACATGATCGCGAAGCTCCTCGATGGCGATATCGGAGCTTGTGTTTGTCTGCGCTGTTGACGCAGCCGTACAAAACAGGAAGGTCAGGAAGAATACAAGGGTTGTTCGCATGGCGCAGGTATTGTTGGCAAGTGTGGAGAGCGGATAGTTCCGGCAACAATAAATGTAGCAAGAAATTTCACACTGTACAGCACCTGATTCCGGAGCCCGCGATAGACGCGACAGATCACGCTCTCTGCGGCGGCGGAACATCGATTCACTGCGAAGTGCTGGCGAAGTGACTGTTGGCGGTTAATACCGGGAACATCATGCCCGCTGGAGCCGGATGGGTTCGATGGCTATTTGCTCACAAGCTCCACCTGCAGCGCGAGGGACTCCCCGCCACGTTTCACGATGACGGTAACGATTTCACCCGGCGTGTGACGCCCTAACGCAGCCATGTAATCATAGATGCTCTTGACGTCGGTTTCCCCAAAACGGAGAATGATATCGCCCTCCTTCATTCCCGCCTTGTCGGCCGGACTCCCGGGACTCGTTCCGGTGATCCGGAATCCTTCACCGGTATTCGCGTAATCCGGGATGGTGCCGACATAGACGTTGAAACGGCTCACCTTTTGGTCCTCTTTCTGAACGACGCGTGTGAAGGCAAGCGAATCCTGTGCGTCGATGGCGTTCACGACGTCAGCGATGTAGCGCACCACCTTTTCCTGCCCGTCGTAATTGATCTTGTCGGCGTCGTCGGAAGGCCGGTGGTAATCAGTGTGAAGTCCCGTGAAAAAAAACAGCACGGGAATGCCCTTTCCGTAAAACGAACTGTGATCGCTCGCGCCTTGTCCATCCTCGATCAGGGCGAGGTCGAATTCGTATGCTTCGTTCTTCGAGGTGACGATCGATTTCCACGCGGGCGATGTGCCGATTCCCTGCACGTTGAGCCGCCGTGTGCTGTCGACCAATCTACCAATCATGTCGAGATTCACCATCGCGGTGATACGCGACAGCGGGATGGTGGGGTGCGACACCCAGTGCATCGAACCGAGCAATCCCATTTCCTCTCCACTGAAGGCGATGAACAGCAGTGAACGCTCGGGCCTGTGTGCCGTAAAATATTCCGCCAATTCAATGATGCCCGCCGTGCCCGACGCATTGTCGTCAGCTCCGTTGTGTATCAACGGTTCGGCGCCGCGATACAGCGAGCCCTCCTGTCCCCAACCGAGATGATCGTAGTGAGCGCCGATAACCACCACCTCGTTCTTGCGTGCATCGTCGCGACCTGGAAGGAACGCCGCGACGTTGCTGGTCCGGGCGCGCACGGTCCGGACATCGAAGACGCCATCAATCCTGACTGATTGATTCGCCGCCTGCGCACTGGCGCCGCTCTCCAGCTCGCTTGTATCGATGTCGGCGGCGGCCAGCATGGACTTCGCGGCGGCACGACTGATGCGGGCAACCGGAATCCCCGCGCCGGAGGACGATCCGTCGTATCGGAATTCGCGTGAAGCTACGGGATCATCGTGCACGATCAACAGGGCGACTGCTCCGGCCTCGCGCGCCGCGAGCGCTTTCGATCGTGCGGTGGCGAGAAGAGGGGAAGACCCGTGAGGATCGGCGTTGCGTGGCATGCCGTGCAGTACGATCACCACTCCACCCTTCGCATCGATACCGTCGTAGTCATTGCGCAAAACGCTCGCGTCGACGATACCGTAACGTGCGAACACCGGACGTCCCGAAAATGCTTCGCCGCCGGAAAACGTGAACGGAATAAACTCAAGTGAATCCACGAGCACCGCATCCCCGTCCTTGGCGAGCGTGAGACTGCATGCACCGCGTGAAGCTCCTGTGACGACCTCGAACGTCTGCAGGTATCCGCGTTCTCCCGCGGGCGCGAGACCGAAGCGCGTGAATTCGCGGACGAGATATTCGGCGGCGCGATCGATCGCGGTGCTGCCGGTACCGCGCCCTTCCAGCGCATCGGATGAAAACCACTCGACATGCGCGCGAATATCCTTCGCCGAAACGGATGGATTCGCCGGCAGTATATCCGGCAGCTGCTGCGCTTGAAGCGATGATCCGATGACGGCGATGAGAGCGAACAAGAGAAGTGCGAGGCGTGAACAAAGCATGATGATACCGCTGCTGAGTGAATGGAGATATCTTCAAGCAACCGCAACGAGGTCGCGAGAGTTCCGTTGTCGTGAGACGCCTCGGAAAATTTTCGCCGAACGCATTTCTTTCACGTGCCTCCGACTACTGAAAACATTGATGCAGAATAGATAATCATTGCATTGAAGTCGGAAATGAGTATATTCGCACAATCTGTATATCATTGGATCGGACCAATCACTGGAGGAAAGTATGGCAGGAATATTCGGAAGGATCTCCGATATCATCAAAGCCAATGTCAATGATCTGATCGACCGCGCCGAAGATCCGGAAAAAATGATCAAGCAGATGGTCATTGAAATGGAAGAGGCCGTGAACAAGGCGACGACAGCGGTCGGCTCCGCCATAGCAAATGAAAAGCACCTTGAACGCCAGTTTACCGACAAGAAAAAACTTGCGGGCGAATGGCAGGAACGCGCGGTGAAAGCCGTCAACGCCGGCCGCGACGATCTGGCTCGCCAGGCGCTCGAAAAAAAGAACATGTTCGAGAAAGCCGTCAACGACATCGACGGCCCGCTGGTTGAAGCGAAGAAAACCTCCACCATTATGCGGCAGCAACTTGATCAGCTGAAAACAAAACTCGATGAAGCGCGCGTGAGACAGGGCACACTGATTGCACGCCATCAGGCGGCGCAGGCCAAGAAACAGATTTCGCAAAGTCTCTCGGGTATCGGAGATGGCGCCTTCGCCAACTTCGAGAAATATGAGCAGAAAGTTCTGAAGGTTGAATCCGAGGCCGAAGCGTTCGCCGAACTCGCGGGCGAATCGACGTCGCTCGACGACGAATTCGCGAAGCTCGAGGCCGGAGATTCCGTCGAAACCGAACTCGCTCTGCTCAAGGCCGCGTCGCAGAAAAGTTAAGCGACGGCAATCAATATCAAGGAGCATGGAATATGGCAAATATCGTAGCCGCCACTCAGAAAAAAGTCAAGTCCTTCCTCAAACAAATTCACGGGAAAAACTACACAAGTACCGTACAGGAAATCAACGATTCGTTCGTCATCCGCAGGGGCTCCGCGGCTGTGCATGTTTCCGTGAGACCTTGGGGTAAAGACGACTGCCTGGTGACCGCTCTCGCTTACGTTGTACAAAACGCGAAGATCGGTCCGAAATTGCTTGCCAACCTGATGCGCAGAAACGCCGCCGAACAAATCGGGGCGTACGGTCTGCTCTTCGACGATACGATTGTGTTCAGTCACAGCATCGCGGGCGCTCAACTCGACATCAACGAACTACGAATCACCATCGGCACGGTTGCGTACGTAGCGGACGAGTCTGACGACGAAATCCGTAAACTCGCAGGCGGTCTCCGCGCCGTTGACGCAAACGCGGCCCTCTTCGATATTCTTGTCGAGGAACCCGCAGTCAAAGCCAAATCCAAAAAACCCAAATCGGGTCAACTCACTTCCTAACCACAATCGCGGAGAATTACCTGATGGCAAGTCCGAAGGTTGCGAAAAAGGCTGCTGCCCCCAAGGCCGCACCAAAAAAAGCTGCGGCTCCCAAAGCTGCCGCTCCCAAAAAGGCCGCCGCCCCCAAGGCAGCTGCCGCTCCCAAAAAAGCCGCTGCCGCTAAAAAAGCAGCCCCTGCTGTGAAGAAGGCTGCTCCGAAAAAGGCTGTCGTCAAAAAGGCGGCTCCGAAAAAGGCTGTCGTCAAAAAGGCGGCTCCGAAAAAGGCTGCGGCACCCAAAGCCGCCGCGAAAAAGGCTCCGGCAAAGAAGAAGTAATATCGCTTTTCCTTCTTCAACAGGCTGCCGGCCCCCCGGTAGCCTGTTGTCATCTGTGGTCGGATCACTTCCCGCTATTCCGCTGTACGATCGCTCCGCGTATACGGCCTGATACCTCTGTCGCCCTTTCCCCTGCCCCCTTTGTTAAAATCGTAAAATCACCCATATTGAAATGTGAAAACGTTTCGACGCATATCTGAATATGAGGCGATAGTATGACCGCTGAAATCCGACGATGGCCGGAAGAGAGTCTCGAACGGATGGCGTACAGCGCCGCCGCCACGATTCCGACTGTCGAACCCAACGACATGAATCGGCTCGGATACCATGTGTATCTTTTCCTGAAAGGCGATATCCAGTCGCTGGCGGATGCCGTGCATGTGGCGCAGGCCAACTCCCCCATGGAGCGGGACGAAATTGTCCGCCTCCTTGCCGCGGCTCTGGAAAGCGATTCGTGAAGAACACCGCCGACGATCAGTCGATGGAGCAGATCCATCGGGAAGAACAACGTGTCTGTCCGGACTGCGCTTATGCGATACTCAATCCCCTCACCGACCGCTGCCCGCGCTGCTTCGCCCTTGTTCCGCGCGTGGAAATTAATTGTGGCTCCTGTACGCATCAGGGCAATTGCGACTTTGTGCATCTGACGGAATTTCAAAAAGAGAAAAAACAGTAATCATTTCAACAATAGAGGCGCTCAATGAACATTAAAGAGGAGTTTCACGGGGACGTCGTCGTCCTTGAACTGAAGGGCAACCTGATGGGTGATCCCGAAACGACGAATCTTCGCGAAAAGGTACGGAGTCTCGTGGAGGACGGATTTCTCAAGATCGTGCTTGACATAGCAAAGCTGAAATGGGTGAACAGCTCGGGGCTCGGCTCGCTGATTTCCGTCCTGGCCACGATAAACAATGGCGGCGGCGATTTACGCATCGCGAACGTCACCGAAAAGATCAACAGCCTGTTCATGATCACGCAGCTGATCAAGGTATTCAAAAGCTTCGATTCCGTCGAACGCGCCATCGCCAGTTTCCTCGTCGATCCGCCTTCAGGGAAAAAAGCCGAATAACACAAATGCAAAACGGGCCTCGCAAGGGCCCGTTTCCGTTTCATGTAGAGACGTTGCATGCAACGTCTCTACATGGAACGGATTCGGAACCGGACACGCACCAACTCCCCTTCTACTTCGCCCCTTTCCGCTGTCCGAGCCGAAGCGCTTCGTCGTTGCGCTGCTTCAATTGCAGCATGCGGACATCACCCGGCACGAATTCCGCGGCGCGATCGAAATACGGTGCCGCCTGCGCGAACAATCCGGCCCGGTGCATGTACACGGCCCGATTCATGAACATCGATCCATACATGCCGCGCAGCGCTACGGGGAGACGTTCTTCGCTTGCGAAGGGACGATAGCGGATATCCGGGAATGGAAGATCCGTCGCGGGCGGAACATCCTCGGGACGATACAAACGGAACGCGAGACCCACGGGCACCCGCACGAAACCGGAAGCGAACTGCTCCTCCATTTCAATGGTGACGTACACCGGCCGTTCCGCGTAACTCTTCTCGATGAAGCTGTTCACCATCCGGTTGTATGAGTTTTCTATCGTGGCCGGATCGTAGGGAATATCGTGCTCGAATTTCGTCAACTCGGTCTCGAATGCGGCGATCTCCGCGCGTGAACGGCGGTACAATTCGGGATGATTGACGCGCAACTGCTCGATATACCACGAGCGTCTGAACAGCTCTTTGTCCAACACGATAACGTCGGAGCGGAATTTCTCCACGCTCTGATAATACAGCGACGCCGACACCCAGTAATCCCACTGATAAGAGATGACAAGCGCATTTTTTTCAAGCGAGGCGAACATGTTGTGCGTGTAATCCTCGACCAGGTAATTTCCGCGCTGCGACACCGTGGTGAAATTCAGGAGCATCGGGAAAACGAACACGGCCCCAAGCGCCGTGGGGTGCGCAAGTTTCAGGGACGCGCTCCGCTCGAGCCATTGCGCGGCGGCTATGACACCTGCCGCGGTCCAGAATCCGATCACGACGAACGCGAGAAGCAAATAGGAATCGATATCGTGAATATCGTAGCCGGCCGCCCACACGATACAGGTTACGAACAGCAGCAACAGCATCGACCCTGCGAGTGTATTCCGCCTGAACATCGCCACCGCGCCGATCAGCGCGGCGACCAGCGCGAGGTACTGTACATCGGCGGGAAGCATGGCGCCGATCGCAGTGAATTGTTTTTTCCAGGCATCGGCGCTCGAGAACATCCAGACACTGTACTGCTTGCCGCCGAGATGCCAGATGAAACGCTCCCATGTTTCCGGATTGCCCCAGTTGAGCCAGGGATCGGAAGCCGCGCGGAGAGGCAAATACAGATACGGGAGCAAGCCCGCGGCGAATGCGCCTGCGGATGCGAGCAACGCGCGAACATCCACGATCTTGCGCCGCAGCAGCACGACAAGAAGCAGCAGCATGGCGGGAAGCACAAACACCGTGCTCATGTGATTCGAGAACGACAGCCCGAGAAACAATGCGAGGAGCACGAGCCTGCCGCGCAACGTCGATCGCAGCGCTTCGTCGTGCATGGCCGTCAACACCCGCGCCGCGGCCCACAGCACCAGCGCCAGTGTGAGCATGTGCAACGCGTACACCTCGATCGACAGCGCGGTCCGCCAGTACGTACGGCTCAACGCGATCGCTGCGCCGCCGATAATGGATGCGATGATGCGCGCGGAATCAATGCCCGACGCCGACGATGCTTTCTTCACATTTTTCTTTCGCGCTGCCTGTCGCAGCCCGAGCACATGCCATATTGCATCCACGTAAAATCCCGCGCCGACAGCGGCACATAACGCAGCGAATACATTCATGCGGAAAATACCATCACCGACAGGCAGCCACGCCCAAATCCCCGCCAGCAAGGTGAACAGCGGATACCCGGTCGGATGCGCCACCCCGAAGCTGTGCGCGACGGCGGACAACTCGCCGGCGTCTATAAAGTCCAGCGAAGGCGCCAGCGTGAGAAGATACACGACGAACGCACCGAGCGCGGTACCCGTCGCTGCGATGACGCGGGGGCGATGTAATTGCATCATGACATGGATCCCGTATCCGGACGTTCCGTGATGTTGAGGAAATAATCTTCAAGCGAGCGACGAGGAGCGAACGATGACACCGCCATGCCGGCGGCGATCAACCCCGCATTGCTGCGGGCAAGGTCGGCCTCCCCGATCGTGCAGAGAATGTGGTCATCCACGATGTGCGCGTCGCTCACCCATTCCATGCCGTTCAAAAGATCAAGGGCGCGGTCCCTGGGTTCGGCCGTGATGCGCACCGCGATGCTGTCCCGTCCGAGCAGATCGCGCACCACGCCTTCCACGACGAGTTCGCCCTGATGCAGGATGCACATCCTCGTGGCCACTTGCTCGATTTCATTGAGGAGATGCGATGAGAGCAGGATGGTCATGCCGTCATCACGATTGAGCCTGCGGATCAGTTCGCGTACCTCCTTCATGCCCTGTGGATCGAGGCCATTGGTTGGTTCGTCAAGAATGAGGAATTCCGGATTGGGTAGCAGCGCCTGCGCGATTCCTAGACGCTGTTTCATGCCGTGGGAATAGGCCTTGACCCGGTCCCCCGCGCGGTCGGCGAGCCCGACGATATCCAGCACTTCGTCGATGCGTTTCCTATCGACGCTCCCGTACAGAGCGGATACGATTTCGAGATTCTTGCGCGCGCTGAGATAGAGATAAAAATCCGGCCGCTCCACAAGACCGCCCACGCGTGCGAGGACGCTGCGATCGTCCGCCACGTTTTTTCCGAAGAGCGTCACCGTGCCGCTCGTCGGTACGATCAGCGAAAGAACCATGCGAATCGTGGTGCTCTTGCCGGCGCCGTTCGGTCCCAGAAAACCGTAAATGTCGCCGCGATGCACCTGCATGTCGAGTTCGGAAACGGCGAGCCGCTTGCCGAAACGCTTGCTCAGCTGCCGTGTGCGCAGCAGGATGCCGTCATCACTCATGGGTTTCTACAGATACATGATGAGAAATATCGCCGGGATAATGACGCCGATAGCCGTGAGCCATGCGCCCCGTCCGGTGATTCCTTTATTTCCTTTCAGAATAAACAATCCGCCGATCGCCAGCAAGACCAGCGCGCCTGCGAAGATATCGGAGTACCAGGTGAACAATTTCCGCGGCGTATTGTAGTGCAGAAAGTTGACCTCAAAAAACACCGGCCGCCTGCGGACCGACTCCAGCAATCCCTCGCCCGTCGCCATGTCGATCGTCACCGATCCGCCATGAAGGAACACCTTGAGTATGCCTTCCTCTGGCATGTAGTGTTGTTTGTAATTCTCCTCTTCCTCAATGCCGGACAGCAGGCGCAGCACCTTGCCCTTGTTCAGCCCCTCCTCTATTATCGGAGCGGCGACCCGGATATCCCGCGCCTCAATGATGTAATTCGGATCCCACTCCTTGAGATGGTTCAGCGCGATGCCGGACAACCCGTAGATCACCGTCATGCCGGCGAACAAATACCCGAGATCGCGATGAATCGCCTGGTTCCATATTCTAATTCTTGTCGATAACTTCATGCCGTCCAATTGTCCCGGTTGGTGATGCGGATCGTGTAAAGGGTGAAGGGTGAAGAGATCAAGTGCAAACGCTTTACGCTTTACCCTTTACCCTTTCCCCTTTACCATTTACCCTTCGCGATACTCCTAGTGCATGTGCTCTTCTTCCGCGGGAGGATCTTTCGCGACGGGGGCTGTAGAGCCATCCTTCATGCTGTACGACTTGCACTCGAGATGCCATTGCGAAAGATAGGGTTTGCCGCTGGCTACAAGCTCTTCGCGCTTCGCGTTGACGGCGTCCATCCCCTGCGGCTCGACATGACCGTCATTGGCGGTATTCTCGGCATGAGCCTGCTCCGTCTGTTCCTTACCTTTCGTCGTGCCGGTCTTTGCATCCTTCTCTTCCTCTTTAGCGGCCTCCATCGCTTCCGCCTGTTCCGCCAGCAGTTCCTGCTCCCATTCGTCCAGATAGGTCTTGTCGATGCGGGTCTCGCGCAGCACACCGGTTACGACGATATCGGAACCTTCAAGTTCCCTTGCGAATGCCGACATGTCCTCGCCGGATTCCACACGAATAACGTCGTTCGTCTTGATGTCGGTGATATGAAGACGCTTGCCGCCGTGCTTGCAGACGTGAGTGACGGTTCCGGTGAGCACGATTTCCTTGTCCGTAAACTGATCGGGCTGCTCTAGCAACTTCGCGAGCGTCATCGCGGCGCCGGCCGCTCCTTCAGTGTCACTTTTATTTCCGCAGGCGGTAACGAGCGCCAGACCAAGCGCGAAAACGAGCGATGCATGAATGATGCGGTTCATTGTCTGTTCCTTGTGATGATGGGAGGTTTTGTATTCTAAAGAAATCACGCTGTCAAACTATTTTTTTAACATACCAAAAGACAATATACAAAATACGATTGACGATTGACGATTGACACCCCCCGTAGCCGTCCCCGGATTGACGCACCAGGACGCCTGTACCGGGTGTAGGCGGGCAAATCCCTTGTGCTGCTAGGGAAACGGCGTGCCGGGTAAATTCCTGACGATCCAGTATGCGACGATGAGTACAGCAAGGGAAAGAGTGAGTGGCGTCGGCAGCTCGAAGCGACGATGCGCGAAAGCGGGAAGACGCTGGAGGTACCAGGTGACGAACGCGGCGAGGGTGAGTGGGAGCAGAAGTACGCTGAGGAGGTTTTCGGTAACTGCCGTGCGGAGATCACCGTGCAGCAGCGCATACGCCGAGCGCTGAAGACCGCAGCCGGGACATTTAACGCCCGTGGCTTCATACCAGGGACACGGGATCGTATAACCGTTCGTCAAGGGATCGATGACGTACGCCCAGAACAACACAAGAGTGATCGCAACTATCGGAAGAATCAATGCAGGGAGACGTTCAGTCCGTGCTCTCATGCTATCGAAATGAACGCGGCGGACCCGGAACTCGCCGGGTCCGCCGCGATCCGGATCAGTATCAGCCCTGATATTCGGCGTCACCGAAGGCAAGGATAGGAATGAAGATGGGCGAAAGCAGAATCAACCCCACCCCGAAGCCCGTACTCTTTCCGAATACCTTCGCGAGTTCGAGACTGACGATAACGGCGATCACGATATTGACGCAGGGAATGAGCATCAGGAGAAACCACCAGACAGGCTTACCGACGATTTCCAGCAGCACGATGATGTTGTAAATCGGAACGATGGCAGCCCAGCCGGGTTTGCCCGCCTTTGTGTAGATTTTCCAGTAGCAAATGACAAAGAACACGATCAGCGCCAGGTAGACCACGATCATGATTCCCATGCTCGCCAAAAAACCGGTGTCGGAATACTCCATGTAACCTCCGTGACTAGAGAATGATGGATACCTCCACTGTTCAAACCGCGCACGCCGCCAACGGTTGTGGAGCGTATTGTGCTGAATAGACTGCATGAAGATAAACCCGCCGGACCTTTCAATGCAATAGCAGTAATTCCCATGCATGCCCGACAATGGGATTTCAGGTACAGGAGTCTGATAACCTTGCATTACGGAAACAAGTACGTGCCCGCACACCTCCGTCCTGCATCGGCATGCTCCATATCGCATGCGGCTCCCTGTTCGCTCAACGACCGAGTCCTCGTATTGATCGCATTATCGGCCGAAGACCGGCGAAGACCAGGAATATTTCCAGACGACCGAGCAGCATTCCTGCGGATTCGGCGAGCAGTACAAGATCGGGGGTGTTCGGACCTGTAATGCCGATAGAAATGCCGACCGTCCCGAGCGCGGACGCGAATTCGAACAAGCTGTCGGTCAACGAAAATCCGTGCAGCGTGAGCAGCAAGGTGCCAAGAACGAGGAATGAGAGATACAGCATGGTAAACGCAGTCACCGCGGACATTTCACCGTCCGATACCACGCGCTTCCGGTCCCCGTCATGAACAAGCAGTGGCAGGACAGCGCCGCGCGGGAGGATGAATTGCCTCACCGACCGCTTCATGTACTGCCAGAGGATGTACACCCGGACCTGCTTCAACCCTCCCGCGGTGGAACATGCGCCGCCACCGATTATCATCATGATGATGAGCACCATGACACCCGATGGATGCCACTGATTGTAGGTGACGGTACTGAAACCCGTTGTCGTCAGTGCGCTGACCACCTCAAACACCGCGACCCGAAGATCCTTCCCGAAGCCCGCATACACATGCATCGTCGTGAAAACATACACGAGCACGATTCCCGTGGCCAGTGCAAACGCGCCAAGCCGGAGCTCGCTGTTTCGGCCCAACGATTTCCACTGCCGCCGCACAAGCATCCATGCGGTCAGGAAATTCAGGTTTCCGAGAATCATAAGTGCAATGCTCACCGCCTCGATCGGCATCGAATCCCATGCTCCGATGCTCGTGAATCGCGTGGAAAATCCACCCGTCGAGATCGCCGCGCAGGTGTGATTAAAGGACTCGAACAGCGTCATTCCCACGGCCATGTATGCAATCACACCGGCGATGAGGTACGCCGCGTAAAGCTGCAGCACCGTACGCGCGGAGGATCGCACATGCGGCACGAGCAGCTCGCGGCCTTCGACCCTCGAATACAGGGAGTTGGACACCCCGCCTGCTATTGAGACAAGGAGGATTGCAAGTCCGGCACCCCCGGCAAGCTGCAATATGCTTCGCCAGAGAAAGATCAGAGCATGCGTGTGCGGAATATCGGCCACCGACAGACCGGTCGTCGTCCATCCGCTCACGGATTCGAACAAGGCCTGCACCGGAGACATCCCGGCGAGAGTGATAAACGGCGGCATCGCCGCCACAACGAGAACGACCCAGCCCCAGAACACCGCGTGGCTCGCGTCGCTCATGCGCAGCCGTACGCTGGAGTCGCCTGAATAGCGGAGCACGAGACCGGCAACGATGAGGACGCCGCCCGGTATTCCGAAATGCATCAACGCTACGGAGGCAAAACCGCCGATCATACCTGCTGGTAGGACCAGGACGTACAGGGCGGCTGTGATGAACAAGACATTGCCCAGCAGGTTGCGAAACGCTCCCCGCTTCTGGGCGTCGGTGGGATACAAATGCTGCATCGTCGTTTATTTTCCGGTGAGCATGCGCAGTGCTTCGCCTTGACGGCGCGGCGTGGTGATAATGGTGAGCGCGTCCCCCGCGGCAATGCGCGTGTCGCCCCTGGGCAGGAGCGGGGAGGAGTCGCGCATGACGCAGGCAATCAGTACATCCGGGGGTAATCCCGCCTCGAGCAGCTTTTTCTCACATATCGCGTCGGACGCACCAACCAGGTACTCGGTCATCAACAGCTGTCCTCCGGCGATGGAGGTCAGATTCCTCACAGCATCGGACACGGACCGTTGCTCTATCATCTGGGCGACAATCAGTGTAGGACTGAACGACTCCACACCAAGAAGAGAAAACAGGGTGACATTCTCCGGATTGGTGGCGAGAGCGAAGACGCGCTCGACGCCGAACTGTACCTGGGCAAAACGGCAGATGCCAAGATTATCATGGTCGCAGGGCGTCAGCGCCAGTACCATGTCGACGGCTTCCGTCCAGATTTCGGCGAGCACTTCAGGATCGGTGGCATCTCCCGTATAGACGTCGGCCTTGAGAGCGAGGCTGAGTTCGGTGGCTTCGCGCGTGTCGGGTACGACCAGCGATACCCGGTGTCCCTGCGAATGAAACATTCGGGTCAGATGCGGAAGCATGGGTCCGCTTCCCGCGATGAGAATATGCATGGTGCGGTCAGTCATGTGAAGAATACGTCAGGAGCGATGGCAGAAGCGCCTCCGCGGCGAAGGCGACAGGATCCACGGTATAAATACCTTCCAGTTCCATAATCGCAGCCCGCTGTGGGTGAGCGATACGCGCAAGCACAGCTTTTTTTCCGTGGACGTTCTGGGCGACGAGAGCGATGAAATAGTTGAGCATGTCTTCCCGCGTTGCCGCGACAACGAGATCGGCGTCCGCGATGTGCGCCCTCTCCAGCGTTTCGGCGTCGGATGCGTCGCCGACAAGTCTGAAACCCGAGAACTCAGGCAGTAGACGGTCGAAGGCCCGGGCATCCGAATCTACAATGACGACGCTATGCCCCTGCTTGCTCAGCTCGTTCGCGAGGAAACTTCCGAACGTCCCGCATCCGACAATGACGGCGAAGCGCCGCGTATCACTACTTTTCCATTGCGAAGAAAAAAACCGTTTTATGTCATTCATGCGAAGCATGGGCTGCATCTCCTTCCCCGAAATCGATTTCACCGCTGCGCGGCCACTGTGCGATACGCTCAAGATTCGCACGCGCGGGCTGATAGCGAACGTTTATTGTCCCCGCAACGCGATAATACATCTGCGCCTCGAGGGTTTCTCCGCTCAGTTCGCGGACTGCTCCAAACAGGTTGTACGTTGCCGCATTTTTCGGATCCGCAGCCAGCGCCGCGCGGAGCTGTTCCTCGGCAGCCAGCATGGAACCGGCCCTGATCGACTCGCGCGCACTCTCCAGCAGCTGCGCGATGTCGGCCGGATCGCTTGATCTCGCCTTGACGGCGAGGGCGGCTGAGAGACAGTTCCGCAACGTGTCCGGGCTGAACGGCTTCCGGAGAAAATCCATGGCGCCGAGGCGCATCGCCTCCACCGCCGCCTCTACGTCGCCGTATGCCGTCATGATGATGACGATCAGATCGGGTTGGGATAAATGCACCGTGCGTAGCACCTCCAATCCGTTGCTGTCCGGAAGCTTGAGATCAAGAAACATGACATCAATTTCCTGTTCGGCCAGGATCGCGAGCGCGCGGTCGGCGTTCTCGGCCAGCTCGATACGCTCCGCCGATGTTTCCAACGCCCGCATGACCGTCTCGCGAATATTTTTCTCATCGTCGACGATGAGGATCACCGGTGCTTTCATTATGCGTGTACCTCTAGGTCGTGATTGGCAATGTGAACGTAAATGTGCTGCCAGCGCCGGGCTTCGAATCGACCCAGATCGCCCCACCGTGAGCTTTTACAACCTCCTTGCTGATTGCAAGGCCGAGCCCCGATCCAGTGCTGGCGCGGCCGGGAACTTGCGTAAACCGCTCGAAGATGGACGACTGATACTCGGCGGGGATTCCGGGTCCGTCGTCCTTCACCGACACGGACAACATTTCGCTGGAACCACGCGCACCGTAAGCGCGGGCACTGAGCAGGATCGTCCCGCCGGATTGCACGTAACGCAGTGCATTGGAAACGAGGTTCGTGAGCACCCAGGCGATTTTCGATGCATCCGCATAGGCCGGGGGAAGATCGTGCGGCACTTCGAAGAGTATTTGTACATCCTTTTGAGCGCATTGGGGAGAAAATATCATCGCAATGTGATCGAAGATCTCAGGTATCCGGGTTGGCCCGAATTGCATTTCGATCCGCCCGCTCTCGATCGTCTCGAGATTGAGCAGATCCTCGACTAACGCGCGGAGACGGGAAACCTCTTCCAGTGCGGTATCGAGCAACGCGCGGTCTCGCGGCGACACCGAACCTTGAAGATTTTCCGAAAGCAGTTCTATGCTCATCCCGATGCTCGTCAGAGGCGTGCGAAGTTCATGCGACGCGGCCATGACAAATTCCGATTTGAGCCGGTCTACTTCCTTCAACCGCGTCACGTCGTGCAGCACCAGGACGGCGCCCCCCGGCAGGTGCTCGGAGTAATGGATCACCTCAACGGAGTACTGGCAGAATCGTGGCTCGCCTGTTCCCGGGACCTGGAAAATGTGCTGATCGTCCGCAGGCGCTCTGAGATCCCGTTGTTCAAAGGCGGCCCTGACGGCATCGATCACCTCGGGAACCGGCAGGAAAAGCTGAAGCGAGGGTCCCCCACGTGCAGCGGACGGAGAACGGCGGAGCAGGCGCAGCGCCGCTGGATTGACCTCCGCAACACGGAAATCGCGATCGACCAGAAGGATTCCATCATCGATGCTCGACAGCACCGCCTCGCTTTGGCTGCGAGCGGTGATCACTTCATCGATGTTCATATCGCGAAAGCGCTGCAATTCGACAGCCATGCGGTTGAAATCCTTCGCGAGGGACCCCAGTTCGTCCCTCCGATCCTCCGGGAGCCTCACGTCGAGCTGTCCTGAGCCGATCTTGCGGGCTGCATCCGCCATTGCGCGAATCGGATGCACAAGTCGGTTCGAAAGCACCAGGCTGAAGATAAAGATCAGCGCCAATCCTGCGAGACCCGGCAGAGCGACCAACCAGATAGTTTTCCGCGCCATGGCGGAGGCCTGGTCGCTGGCGGCGTACATATGATCGCGATTCGTGAGGCGGAGCTTGAACAACAGTGCACGCAGGTGCTCAGCAGATTTTGAATCGTGCATCGAATCCGCAACCGAGGGTGAAGTGACCTGCCCCGACTCACGCACACCTTCCGGCATACTCTTCGAGAACAGCCGTTCGCGCCAGGCTGCATACATCGTTCGGATATCCGAGATCACCCGCTCTTCGCCAGGAATGGTGATATTGTCCTCCGCGCGCGTTATCGCAGCGAGAAAGCGGGCATCGAGGCTTCGCAGCGATCGCCCGACCGCCTCATTCCTGATCGAAGGAAGTAAATCCTCCTCCTGCCGCAAGACGTCCAGCATGTCATCGACGGCGGCGATGCTCCGGTAATTCTCGTGGAGGATGGCATCGGTAGCATCGCCGAGAGGTATCAGCGCGGCAACGGCGATGATCAACACCGCGGCGAGCAGCGCCATGGCGAGTCCATAACCGAGCAATATGCGTGTGCGGAGTGTCATGAGACGGTTCCTTTTCTGTCGGAATTGGGTACAAGAAGCGTGCCACCCACGATTTAATAAAAAACCTGGTGATTATGTCGGATTCACAAATGAAAACGGAGATGGAGACGTGCACAATGCAAACATGCGGGAGAATCAGCCTTGCAGCATGCAAGATGCGGGTGGCTACAATCCGTACTGCTTGCGTTTCCTCCAGAGTGTCGCCTGATCGATACCGAGGATATCGGCGGCTTGCTGCAGAGACGCCGTGCTCGCGAGCACGCGCCGAATGTGCGCCTCCTGCAGCTCTTCCAGCGTCAGAGAATCACCCGCCATGGGCAGCCGTTCAGTCTCACGGAGCGCGGGAGCGAACACATGCGGATCGATCAGGAGATCGTTACCGAGAATGACGGCGCGTTCGATCGCGTTGCGCAGCTCGCGGATATTGCCAGGCCACGGCGCTGAAACAATCACATCCATAGCCGCCGTCGTAAATCCGGATACCGATCGTCGATTTTGAAGCGCGAAATGCCGAAGGAATTGCTCGGCGAGTGCGGGCAGGTCTTCCCTCCGTTCGCGTAGAGGAGGAAGTTCGAGTGTAATGACGTTGAGCCGGTAATAGAGGTCTTCGCGGAATGCGCCGGCCGCGACTGCGGCCGCCAGGTCCCTGTTGGTCGCCGCGACGAGGCGCACGTTCGCCGAGTGAGGCGACGGATCGCCGACACGTTCGTACACACGATCCTGCAGGAATCGCAGAAGCTTGGACTGCACGGGGAGCGGAAGTTCGCCGATCTCGTCGAGGAACAACGTACCGCCATCCGCTTCGGCGACGCGTCCATGTGCGTCCCTGATGGCGCCGGTAAATGCTCCGCGCCGATGGCCGAACAGCTCACTTTCGAACAATTCGGTCGGGACGGCCGGGCAGGAAACAGTGACGAAGGGACCGGTGCCGCGCGGGCTCCATGCATGCAATGTCCTGGCCAACATGGATTTTCCGGTACCGCTTTCCCCTGTAAGAAGAATCGTCGCCTCCGAATCGGCTGCGCTCCGAGCATCGCCGAGCACGCGTTGCATGATGGTACTGGCGCTGACCGGCTCAGCGGATGCCGAAGCCGTTGCCTTCTCGAAACGGGCAAGCCGCCGTTCCATACCAATCAGCTCACCATACCGTGAAGCGAGAAGACGCGCGCGTGCGCAGTCGAAGGGCTTTGAGAGATACTCCACCGCTCCGAGCCGCATGCTTTCGACGGCGGTTTCGATCGAACCATACGCGGTCATCATCACCACTCTGAGCCAGGGGGATATCAGACGCAGGGTTCGCAGTACGTCGGTTCCGTCGTTGGTGCCAAGGCGCAGATCCAGAAACGCCAGATCGAATACCCGCCGCCGCGCCTCGGCGACCGCATCCTCCGCGTTGCTCACACCGGCGACCGAATGCCCCGCCTGTTCCAGACACATCGTCAACATGCGACGGATCGACCTGTCGTCGTCCACAACCAGGATGCGCAGCAGCGGGAGGGAGGCCGGCGCTGCGGTTTCCGGACTGTCTGTATGCATTGCATTTTCCATACCGCAAACATAGGAAAATTGCGGCACAGGTACGCAGACCGGGAATTCGAAAGGCGCCAGTCATTTTTTCCGACTGGAATTGTTTGATCGGGAAGTATTTGGTACGTTGCTCAACAGACGCGAGCTGATCGAACGTCGATGAAGAGACGGCGAAAGAAAGCACCCTGAATGTGTCCCGTGGTATCATCCGCCTCTACCGGAAGCGATATTCCCCTTCGAAGGGCTGCAAAAAAAATGAGAACTCCCCGGATATCGCCCTCGACCATGCCGACATTCAAATGACGGCAACGTTCCGACCGGATGATCCCGCCTTGAGATGCATCCATAATTACAGTATAATCGTGAGTAAAGTCATATATACCGATTTCAGCCCGGAAGGTGCACAATGTTACCACGCAGTATCGTTTCGCTTGCGGCACTCTGTCTTGTAATCAACGTGGGGTACGCGCAGCAGGCACCGCGCGGCATGACAGAACAACTACCTGTGCCATCAACATTTATTCCTGCGGATAAAGCCGAACGGGTATATCCTGCGGACGCTGCGGAACTCATGACAATTCCACCGCGTATTGACGCTCCTCGCGCAGAGGACTGGCGCGTCGCGGACAGTGTTGTATTTGATGCGTACGTCCCCGCGCGGGGATACACGGGGATTCGCTTCGACCGTGCCGGACGCCGTCTCGAGATGGTCAGCAGCCTTCCGTCACTGACATCCTCTGCTCGGACGGCGGTGGAGCGCAGTCCGCGATGGATGCGCTCCGATCTCGAGCACACACTGAGCTTTCTCTCGAGCACGAAGCAGGAAGCTCTCGCAGCCGTGATCAATGCCGCCCCCGAAAACATGATCGATGAAGTGGCGTTCGCCATTGCACATTCCAGCCCCGCCTTTCTGCGTTCCGCGTACTGCTACCCGCAGCTGTTTCGTGAAAATGCGGAGTCGATCTACGCGAATGACCTGCTGCTTCCGTACGTCGAAGTGATCGACTTCGGCACGGTTGCCGACGGCGATTATTATTCGACGGTCAGATACTGGCGCGTGGACAAGGATTCCGTCCGTACGCAGGTTGAAGTTCCCCGCGACATCTACTATTGGTACCTCGTGCATCCGAAGCTGACCGATGAAATTTCCTCGTATATCGATCCTTCGCTGACGGATGGTACGAACGCGATCAAGGCACCGCCGCAGGGCAAATTCTGGCGCGAGTATCTGTTCACCGCTGCCGATGCCGTTCCGGATACCACCGGCGTCAATTTCCCGACACTGCGAGATGCCGTGCAGGAGTGTCAGGTGCTCTGGGCCGACAGGGGCACGGAACATCAGGCAGTGCTGCAGATCGGAAAATGGATACGCGACGTAATGAAATTCGGATCCGAAACCGAGCGCCCGCATCAACCCGTGCGGATCTATTCCATCCATCTGGGACGCTGCGGAGAGCACGGGGACATCACCGCCGCGGCCGCGCGCGCATGCCTCATTCCATGCCGCGAAGTAAGTGCGATTTCCAGCGACCACGTATGGAATGAATTCTGGGACGAGCAGTGGTGGCAGTGGGAACCGGTGAATAATTCGCAGAAAAATCCGCTCGTGTACTCCGAGGGCTGGGGCAAGAAATTCGGCACCGTGATGGCAAGGCGCAGCGACGGAGTGTTCTATCCCGTCACGGACGTGTATGCAAAGGAAACCTGCACGCTGGAAATTCAGGCCAGGGACAAGGATGGCAAACCTGTGGACGGCGCCGTCGTGATGGTCGCCATGCGCGTGGATCAGAGCATTTACATCGACACGTACGGTGCGACAGGCAGCGACGGCAACGCGCACTTCATTCTCGGAAAAGGAAACGACTACTACGCACGCTACGATTCCCCGAATTGCGGTTCCTTCCCTGGCCAATCCAATCAGGTAACGCCGTTGATGACGAGTGCGCTGCCCGGACAACACTACACCTACCAGCTCAAGAGCACAGCTACAAAACCGCAGCTCGTCAGGGAAACCGGGATTGTTCCGCTGACAGATGAGGTTTCCGATTTCGGAATAGAGATGGACGCGAAGATCATCTCGCAAGCGACGCGCTGGGAACAGCGGCTTGACGACATACGTCTCGTGGAACCGAGTATCTTTTTCCAGGAGGAGGGTACATCGACGCTTGACGTCGCTTTCATCCACAGGAATGAATTCGCCAACCTGCGCGACAGGAAACCATATCGGACATCCGGAGGCATCTTCGACGCGAAAGATGAGCTGAGCATCGCGCGGTGGGACGTGGACGGGACGGACGATTTCTACCTGCTGCTCATCAACGGCGGCAACGCAAATAATGCCGTCCGCGTCAACACGACAGCACGGCTGTATTTCTCGTCCCTGCTCGATGTCGACGGCACCTCAGCCGCCACGGAGGAATTCTCGATAGTGGGATGCTATCCCTCGCCCGTTACCGGCGGAAGTGCGATCATGAGCTTAGCGGTTCCGGCCCTGGCGGGAACGCAGCTGCAGATGGGGCTTCATGACGTCCTCGGCAGAAAGGTGAGAACGCAGGAAGTGTCGCTTGTCGGTACAGGCAAACAGGCCGTGCAGCTGAATACGCTGGGGTGCCGTCCCGGCAGCTACCTCCTCCGCATTCTGGGACAGCACGGTGCGCATGCCCAGCGCATGCTGCAGATTCAATAGTCAGACTTCATTTCACAGACACGAAAACCCGCCGCTTGGCGGGTTTTCTGTCACGTATTGCTCTGAAGTCGTTCTACTGTAAACAGCCTCTCCAAAGATACCGACGACAGTTTCCCTGAATATCGATCCTGGTATCCGACCCGCGATATCGATTCACCCCATTGGTTTCACGGGAATGCAGATATCCACGATATGCTTGTGCTCGGGGTGCTGCGAGGGATCGTTGCGATAGATCTCGAAACTGGGACCGTCGGCGGGTTCGTAGCCGCTGTCGGGGAGCCAGGCGCCGCAGAGGCTGTTCCACGCGTCGCCATACTGTGTCGGCAGAATTTCGAAGCGCGCGAAGGCGTAGCTGCCGACGGGGATGACAAGGGTGCCGATGTCTCCGTCGACCGGAGTGCCTGCGGGGACCGTGAGACACACGCTGGTGCGGAGCTTTTCCGGAGCGGTGATGTTCGGATCGTCGTGATACACGGTGATGAATTCCGTTCCTTCGCGGATCAGTCCCCGTGGTCCCGCCCACTGACCGAGCCGTGCGAAGAGATTCTGGAAGAGCTTTTCGTCGCCCGCGTATGGGCCGATGTGCCGCACGTACGCGACCTGGGTATCGGGAAGGTTGTTCACGGTGACGGAAGATGGGGCAATGGCGTTCATGGGTATTCTCCTGATTGATTGTAATACAGGAGCAAGATACCCGTTATCTCCGCCGGAGTCTTCACCGATCTTGCTATCCGTGTTGCCGATCTTGCTATCCGTGTTGCCGATCTTGCCATTCACGTTGCCGATCACACTGTCGTCGCGCAGGCAGGCTGTGCGCCATTCCGAAGCGGTCATGCCGGTATGCTCGCGGAACGCCCGTGCGAAGGTTTGCGAAGCGGAGAATCCGCAATCGAGCGCAATGTCCGTGACGCTGCGATCCGGACTCGCGAGGAGCCACTGCATCGCGCGCTCGATGCGCACACGTGCGATAAAGCGATTCAGTGTTTCTCCCACCATCGCGCAGAACACCCGGTGGAAATGATATGGCGAAAAATGCGCCACCGCAGCCAACCGCTCCAGCGTCAGCGTTTCCTGAAGATGGGTTTCGATATAATCAAGTACGCGATTGATGCGCGAGATGTATTCGCGCCGCGTCACATTTCCCGTTGTGGGGAGGTGGTGCGAGGTACTCTCATTCATAGCGGATAAGCACCGCACGCAGTTGGAGCCAGCGCGGGCGGTAAGAGACTTCGCGAATCGTTGTCGAACTTGTGGACTCTCCCGAAGTCCGCTCCACCTCGGAGGTTTTTGTGCCTGCGGCCGGTTTGCTTTGCGTTCCCGTGCCGCCGCCGGGCGCTTTCTCGGGTGTCCTGCTTCTCTCTGCGGTACGCTGCCGTTCGTTCGCCGCGTTCTTGATGGAATCCGTGACGGACACACTTGTACTCTTCGAATTGTCTTGCGTCTTCTCGACTATCTGCGTCTCGTGCACCGGTTCCCCTTCCATTACGTCGAGCCCTTCGATGATCACCGCGCTCGCGCCGTGCTCCGCAGCATATGAGACCACATACTCCTGAACCTTGTCCGCCCGGTATTCATAGGGCGCTTCGGCCTGGAGACGTCCCATGACGCGGTAAGCGCGCGGGATGGAATCCTCCGCGAGATACATGTCGATACGCTCCACGGGAGGGTAGCTGTGTCCGATGTACTGCACCGTCGGGTGCGGCCCGAGGCAAGCGGCGAGAATGAGAGGGACAATCGAGGCAAGCAAGACCGTCTGGTACAGCGCAGGCGGGAAATACCGGGGATTTATCATGCGGTTCACCATTATTGAAGCATTTCAGATAAAAACATACGAGTAAATGACGTCACATTCAAGCTGGCAAGGGTTTCGGGATGATGGAATGGGGAGATTGGATGGGGAGGATGGGTAGTTGGGCTGGATGGTGAGCTCGTTAACAAGCCTCGTCACCCTGAGCGCAGCGCCGCAGAATATGTTCGGATTAATGGAAAATGCGTTTTCCGGCGCGAAGTCGAAGGGCGGCGTTCGGTCTTCTACGGAATTAATAAGTAAAGACTCTTCTATCTCATAAGCAGGGCTGCAATGTTCATGAAAACATTGGGTCGGAACTTATGAACACCGTAGAAAACCGAAAGCGGCCCTTCGACTGCGCGCCCGATAACGTCGAGTATCTTCGAAAAATTCTACCGGGCGCTGCGCTCAGGGTGACGGGGTTGATAAACAATCTCAATTACCCCAGCACCGTCGGATTTGAAAGGCTCAATGCGAGCAGCAATCCTCTCCCTGACGAAGCGCGTTGGCCCAGTCCGGCTTGCAGGTTTTCCAGTACTCGTGCCGCAGTTCCATTTCACGGGAAAGGATGTTTTTCCTCCCCACCTTCACCGTACACGCATCGGCGTCGGTCCAGGTGAATCCGGCCTTCTCGTAACACGCGATCGCCGCGGCGTTGTCCTCGAACACGCGCAGGGTTACGCTTTGCAATCCGACGATGTCGAAGGCGGCCGTGCACAGCAGCGCAATGAGTTCGTGCCCAAGACCTTCGCCTCGGAACATCGGCGCAAGCAGTACGCGGGCCATGCGCCCCGTACCTTTTTTCGTATCGATATCGAGAATCTCTCCATGTCCGGCGAGCATGCCCACGACCCGGGAGGAGACGCTGTACAGTCGGCGTTCCCTGCCACGCAGCTCCGACGTGGATGGTGTAAGCAGTTGTTCCGTCGTCAGAGGAAGCTTCAGGTCCGGTCCTCCGAATTCCAGCAGCGACCGTTTGTCCGCCACCCAATCGGTGAGGAATTCGGTGTGCGACGGATCGAACGGATACAGAAACAGGTTCGGACTTGTGATGATTTTCATGCTGACACCTATATAAATCGGTTTCCTTGGTTGGCAGTTTCGGACAAGTAACAATGTACAGGAATTTATTGACGACTTACGATTTACGATTTACGATTTGAGGATTTGCAGAGCCATTGCGGATAGACATCTTTGTAGAGACGTTGCATTACGTAGAGACGTTGCATCGCACAATGTATTTCAAAATGTCAAAACGTTGTTGCAACGTCTCTACGGGCAACGTTTCTCGCGCAAGAAGTGGCAACGTTGTCGTGACAATAAAACACGTTGATCGCGGTGTGCTTGTATTGTGCGGGGACGCGGGGTAACGGTGCAGGCGGGGAATCGGGGTTGTGGGAAATCGTGGTTGTGGTGAATCGGGGTTGTGGGAATTCGGGATTGCGGGAATTCGGGGCAGGAGACGTTGCCGCAGAAACGTTGGGCTGCGGTCGTGCGACGTGTTGAAATCTGCGCGCAACGTTTCTGCGAAATGCAACATCTCTACAACACGGGCAACGTCTCTCGCGCACGGACGGATAACATTCCCTTCAGACGGAAGGGCAACGTTGATTGTACGGTCGGCGCATATAGCCTTCAACTTTTCACGACTCCTACCTTTTCACCTTTTTTCCTTTTCACCTTTTCACGATCCTGCCTTTTCACGATCCTACCAACATCAGCCAGAGTACCCCGAGCAGCATGGTAAGGACGGTGACCGGGAGGCCTGCGCGGAGGTACTCCATGAAGCCGATACGCACGCCTCTGCGCTGTCCGCCTTCGGCGACGATCATGTTGGCGACCGATCCGAGCAGCGTCAGGTTACCAGCGAAGGTGGTGGCCATCGCCATGGCGCACCAGAGGATTTCGGTATCCGCTGCCCTGCCGATCATCGGCGCGAGGAGGAGTACCGCAGGGACGTTGGAAACAATATTGCTCAACACGAGGGAGAACAGCGAAAGCACCGGAATGGATAACAGATCGACCGAGGCGGCCGCCCGCTGAAGCGCTTCGCCCGCGACGCCGGAGTGCAGCACGGAGGTCACGATGAAGAGACCCGTGAAAAACACCAGGAGGGACCAATCCAATTCCCAGAATACCCTCTCGGGACGGAGACGCCGGGTTACGAGCAGCAACGACGCGGCGCCAAGTGCGGCTACGGCCACGGGCATCCCCGCGAGAAAAGCGACGAGCATCAGCATGAGCGCGATGATGCTTTTTCTGAATAGTGGTTTGTATATGCGTACGCGCCGCGGCTCCGCAATGGCGAGGGTTTCGGTGGAGCATTCCTTGCGGTACAGCACGAGCAGCACCAGCGCTACCGGAATCAATGCCGCAAGAGCGAGCGGGAACATTTGCAAAGCGAAGCGGCCAAAGGAGATGCCCGAAGCAACGCCGATGATCATGTTCTGCGGATTGCCCACGATGGTTCCCGCAGAGCCGACATTCGCGGCCATCATCAGCGCGAGCAGATACGGCACGGGATTCCGACGTAACGCGAGAACGACCTCCAGCACCAGTGGCGTGAACATCAGCACGATGGTATCGTTCAGAAACAAGGCTGACGTGATTCCCGACGACAGGACGATCAGCAGCAGGAGCTGCCGCGGTGTGCGCGCGACGGCGAGAATGCGGGCGGCGAGCAGATTGAAAAATCCCGCGAGGCGGAGATTGACGTTGATCACCATCATTGCGAACAGCAGCGCGATGGTGTCGAAATCCACTGCTCCGACGGCTGCTTCGAAAGACAATCCACCCGATACGACGATGGCGACGGCCCCGACGAGCGCGATCGTTGCGCGGTTCATGCGAAGCATGGGAAAGCGTCCCGCGGCGATGCCGATCAGCGTCAGCACGGCGATCGCGACAGGAAGCATGGTCGGCAATGGAATCGCATTCACGAACCGCGCGCTCTCAAATTGTGGTTGTCGATGAATCAGGGATGCCGGTCTGCCGCCGGCGACGCTGATGCAACATAGCGCGTGGAAAAACGCCGCGCCAACGCGAAGGGGAAGAAGATCGCGGTATGCCGTTCAGGAAGCTTCGAAATCATTCCGATGTCGTATCGCAAACAGATGCAGCGTATCCGGATCAGTGGAGTCAATGTTCAGTTTTTGGCAGATCGCCTCCCTGTGCCTGTGCAACTCCCTATAATTGATGCCCAGTAAACGGGAGATTTGATGGGCGGACTGCTGCTCCACCATGAGACCCAGGATGTCGCGCTCCCTTTCCGACAATTTTTCATATTGCACAGGAGAAATTTCGCCGAAACCCTCGCAGGCATTGCAGATCCCGAGAAGGGCGCAGATAAAACGCTGTCCCAAGGCGACCGTACGCAGAGCTTGCACGAGATGTGCAGGATTGTCGTCCGCCAGCAACAGAGCGTCCACCAGCGCAAGAAGCTCCTCACCGATCCGCTCGCGCGCACCGGGAGGGAGCAGAAGGACGATTTTTGTCGCTGGCGCCTCTTCCCGTACAAGTTCGGCGAGTTCCCGTCCGCTGAGTACCGGCAGGCTGTCCTCGATGATCGCGATATCGGGCTTGATCGCCGTGATGAGGCGAAGCGCTGTTTCACCGTCCAGGCTGTCCCCCACCAGTCGCAGATCCTGTTGATCCGACAGGCGTTGTTCAAGGGCTGTCCGCAGCAGAGGCTGCTGAATCGCCATAAATACACTTTTTCTCTCGGGTTCCACGAATAATTACTCCGGGACAGATTTCCTGGCACAACGCGCCGCTACGATTGCTGGAATACATGACGAACGACATCGTTCCGCATGTAACCATGGCAGACGGGGAGACGGCATATTTCCAGCAAAATGACTGAATAAACTTACACGTTTGCCCCGAATATAGCAAGCCCACCCAGTACGCCCGGAGGATTTCCGCCCGGAGAGTCTCCCGACGAGGGAAAGAGTAATAATAACAATCGGAAAGGTGCGCCTATAGATGGAGCGGAGGCGCGGGATCAGGCGAAATGTCCGGCGGCAAGATCCAGTACAGTGTCCAGTGCATCTTCCGTGTCAGACTCATACCGGGGCTGGAGCGAAAACGGCGTGACATGCGTGTAGGGGTAAGGGAAATCCAGAACATGCACGTCTACATCGATGTCGCGTGCTTCGCCTTTCAGGGTTGCGATGACCTCCCCGGGACGAATGACGGTATCTCCGCGCAGCGCCACCGCCCGCAGACGCCTCGCGCACTCCCGTAGTCTGGATTCGCGGGCGGCTTGATGGCCGTAGTACGACAACATCATCCTGAAACAGGGTCCGGCTGGATGCGCATCGGAAAGATAGTGCGCCAGCCGGGCGTCCCTCCGGCATTCCGCTTCCAGGTGTTCAACGAAAAATGAATAGAGAGCCAGAACCGCCTCGCTGTCGAGAATCGCTTTGGCGGTGGAATACATGCGATCGAGTGTCGGTCCGCCGCAGAACAGAAACAGCCGGGAAGCCGAAAACAACGACTCTTGATCGGCCATGAGGAGAATTTGTGAAAGGAACGAGCCGATTGAATACGAGAAGATATCCACCTTCGCTCCCGCTTCGAACATTGGGTGTTCCCCTGTCCGCAGCATGCGCGCCAGTGCGAGGACGTCTTCGCAGCTTTGGAGACCGGACCAGAAAAAGCGCTGGGGATGTTCGTGCAGGCGAGTGCTGATGGCGGCATTAGTGAAACTCGATGCCGAGATGCTTCGGAGGGTCGCCTGACGGTGTTCCGCCAGACGCTGCATGCGCCGCGATTGGCACCATTCGCCCGGTGCGCGATTCATGTGAAATGCGAGCGGCATGAGAATGACAGGTCTCCCCGTGCGTCTAATGAGACCCAGAGCCCACGGCAGATATTTTTCCCACTGCTTTTCATTCAAGCCGTGGAGCAGGAGAATGACGGAGCTGTGCCTTGCGCTTCCCGATGGCGCGAGGATGCGGTATTCAAAGCGGCGGTTATTTTCTACCAGACAATCGGGGATATCGAGAGAGGGTTCGAAATGCCCGGATGGTGAAACGGGCGCGTCTTCGTTATCGGATTTGAAGGTGAGGCCATGTGTGTGGCAGATGTATTCGTCCGAGCCGGGAAGCAGGCTGGAGGATTGGGACTCGAAGGTCCAACGGGAGAATTCGAATGGAGTACCATCGATGGGAGAAGGCGATTTTTCCTGATAGAAACAGGATTTCAGCAGTGCGTAATCGGCGAGATAGGACATGGGAACTCACCTGGTTAGAGCGGAAACAAAAAGCACAAAGAGCACGAAGGGCACTGAGAGCACAGAGATTTTTTTAAGGCTTGCTTGACAGAGTCCCGGTTGTAACATCCACAGGGCGTTCCAGAACCCAGGTGTCCCGCAGCACGAGTTTCTATAGATGCGCCAATAAAAAAAGTCTTTGCGCTCTTTGTGTTCTCTGTGCTCTCTGTGCTTTTATGCTCGCTGTGCTCTGTGCTTCAGATATGTCAGCAGAGCCGTACCCGTCAGCCGGCCAATGTGATTCCGATGATCAGAAACACGATGAAGGCGAGCACGAAGATCGGCATTACGATGATCAGGTTCGCGACGAAGTAGTGCCCGAACACGGCGAAGGCGCGCGTGAGGAAACTGCCGCTGAGCAGGTTCGTTTTCGGCAGTGCGGGGATGGCGTCCTGCCGCTCCTTCACGTCCTGGATTACGCGTTCCATTGCGCCGATCCGCGTGTTGAGATCGGTGAGTTGTTGTTGCAGTTCGGAATTTTCCATGCGAACTCCATCGTTGTACGTGCGGAAACATTGGACCAAAGATACGAAGCTGCTTGTGCCGAAAAAAAAGTCCCGCTTGTGGGCGGGACAGGAAAAGGGAAAAACGTGGGCGAGATTCTGAAAATCAGAAGCGCGACCTGGAATTGGATGCGTCATCCGTACGGGGACGCGCCTGATTCACCTTTACGTTCCTGCCGCCGATAGACGAGTTATCCAGCGCCTTGATTGCTTCCTCGGCGTCGGAATCGTTGGGCATTTCCACGAATCCGAACCCCTTGGAGCGACCGGTTTCCTTATCCAGGAGAACCCGCGCGCTGCTCACCTCACCGTAGACCTCGAATGCCGCGCGAAGCTCGTCATCCGTCATTTGGTACGAAAGGTTGCCGACATAGATGTTCATACAACAGACCTTGAAAGTTATACCACGCCATTGTCCGCAAACAGAATCAGGATACTCGCGAATGGCATACACACGACACCCTGACACGCCGCGATCATGCGACGTTTTCCGCCAACTCCTTTGAACCTCGGACCGGCTGTCCCGTGCGCGGACAGCCAACGCACCTTCAGAACACAGGGTCCGCAGCCTGCACCCACCCGGAGCCCTTCGCTGGTGGGCATCAAACTGCAACGCTCATCACGGTTTCCGGGAGAAATACGGGTGCAAATTCGCGCAACGAATGCGGAAAAGCAAGCGTTTTGCGATACTTCTCAATATTTTTTTCATGAAAGTATCGACGCTGGATGTACCGCAAGGCGCTAGACCTCACCGTACGGCGCGGCGAGATCACCGGTGCCATTGCTTCGCGCGGATGTGGTTCTATCTGTTTTCATGTTGTTCATGCATTGTTCTCTGGTCTCGCCGGATTACTTTCCGCTCACCAGCACCTTCCGCCGCACCGTATCTCCGGCATGCGTGAGTTCGATGAAGTACACGGCAGGTGCGGAGGCCGCGGGGATTTCGTGCGCCTGTATTATCAGCACATTGTTGCTGCGAATCAGCTCGTAGGTGCGCGTGAGGATGGCCCTGCCCTCGAGGGAGTACAGTCGCAGTTGATATTCGCCGGGCTTTTCGCCATGCAGCATGATGTTGATGTCTCCGGTGGTGGGAGAAGGATAGATATCGATGTTGAAGGGCATATCCGGAGTGTTTTGTCCCGTATCGAGACTGTCCACGCCTACCTTGAACTTGGTGCTTCGGACAATCCAAAGGAATCCCGGCTCTTTCTGCCAGGGTTCAGAACTTCCAGGCGGTATCGGATCGGAACTACAGAGCTCCTCCCCTGGTAAGCCGTCGACGTCACCCATGCTGACATAATAGCGACCGCCATAAATCCCGCCCGCCACGCATACGGCGATGGGTTGACTGGTCAGGCCTTGCGAGTTTCCACCGTACACCACCATCGCGGGATACCCCTGGGCACTGAGATGCAAAATATAGTCGTTGTATCCGTCTCCGTTGTAATCTCCGATTTTATGGTGCTTATAACCGAATCCCTGCCAACGCACCGTGTCGTGATTTGCGATAATCCGGTCCACGTTGCCCGAGAGCCCATTGGGCGTGCCGTACATAATCCGGAGTGAATTCTTGGAGGGTACCCAGAGCAGGTCTGCGAGACCGTCGTTGTTCACATCAAGCAGCGTGGTGAAAGGTATGTAATCTTTACCGGAATACCCCATTACATTGTTCTCGAAAAGCTGCTCCGGTCTGGAGAGGTCCGGGTATTTGCCCGCTCCGCCGAAACCGACACGGATTTTGCCGGGCACGGGTTGGGCGTTACCGCGATACTCGTTAACCGCCAACTGTATATCCGCGCACCCGTCGCCGTTGATGTCCTCTACACCTATACTCCTTATAGTATAAGAGTAGTTATCCGAGCTGTAGATGTACGACAGAGTATCCGAATCGTCACCGCGCGGGTAATGCCACACGAAAATGGCGCCGTTTCCGTTCGCGCGCGAGGGGTCGCTGTAACTGTGGGACGCCATGATGAGTTCGTCCTTCCCGTCCCCATCGAGATTGGCCGCGAAGAGATAATCGCCGAGGTCGGAGTTATCCTCGCCATACGTTGGGGGCTGTTTTGACGAGAGTGGACCAGGTATAATGTGACGCGCACAGGTCTCGATGGCGTACAAAGAGTCCTCTACACCCATATATACTAAAAAGGTGTCCCATCGTACAACCTGTCGCTGATAATCGTAAAACTGCCTGATGCGAACGGCGAGATCGGTAAGCCCGTCGCCGTCAAAATCCCCTTTCGCCATCTCGCCGCTACCCTTGAGCGTAAGATCCGCGGTGGTATCGAAGATCCCCTGCCCGCCGAAGTACACAAATACGGTATTCGGTCCGTTCGCGCTGGCAACAAGATCGGTGTGCCCGTCCTTGTTGATGTCCATGCCCAAAAGCCCGATACCCATCCAGTATTTCGGAAAATCATTATCTCTTTTTCCTTGTATCGCCGCGTAATGCAGACAACCATTGCGCTGCGCCATGATTATGCTGGGCGGTATACACCCCATCATGAGTATCGCGAGCAAAATTCTATATATAAAGACACGTTTCATGCTGGATCTCCTTGAAACTACTTATCAGGATACATCAACCGGGGAGGTAATCGGTTGGCTGCGCCGGAGGGACAGGGGAAACAGGTTTCATGACAACCTCTCGGAATAAACAATGAAGACAGCGGCGTCGGCCTCCGTGGTCGGCGTCTTCGTGTATGTAAGGAGGTGTGAATCGTCTGTTCCTGGGTATTCCGCAGGCGAGGTGGCGTAATATGGCTTCAGGTACGGACACGGATGTTCGTTGTTCCCCGTAATCCTCTCCCAGGATGTGCCGGCCATGCGTTTGCTCCATGAGCGTACGTCGGATGAAAATACCCCGGCAAATTAGCGTAAATCGCGAACGCTGTCAAGCGTATGAAAAAAATATTCAGGGCGCTAAATGTGATAATGCGTCTCCGTATTGTCATGCGCTGTGCGATGTGAACGCACGCCAATCACGAAATGTGGCGTTTCATGTATCGACCACATTTGCGACTTCGGGTGCGGGATGGGTGTTTCATGTATCGCCCACTTTTGCGACTTCCGATGCGGGATGTGGCGTTTCATGTATCGCCC
>CAYJMN010000050.1:0-41134 GCA_964371045.1 uncultured Chromatiales bacterium
TGGGATACAAGAAATATCCACACAATCCACGTGTCATGTCCGAAATGGACCGGTGTGCGGCGCTGGTGGGCTCACTCAGGATGACGAGCCTGGCTAACTCGCTACGAGAACCACATGTCATCCATGATTTTAAATCATGCCGCTTCGGGCATCAGTCCTCCACCATGCAGCAGTCACGCACGCAGCGAACAATTTCGATCAGCCGAGGATGCTTGAGCGAATAGAACACGTGCTTCCCCTCCCGCTCCTGGCGCAGCACACCCCTGTCACGAAGTATGGAGAGGTGATGCGAAACCACCGCCTGCTCCATGCCAAGCAACTCGAACAGTTCCGTTACGCTTCGGCGTTTTCCATAGTCGAGCAGTTCGATCAGCGCCAGCCGTACAGGATGGGCTACAGCCTTGAGCATGACCGCCGCCATTTCGAGCGCTTGCTGTTCTTTCCGATCGATGGTCGTCGTTGTCATATCGTTACATATAGATAGTTAGATATTTGCATGTAATGACAACAGAGGTTCGTCCAAGAGAGTTCCCAAGGAGTGACGATGAACGATTTACGAGTAAGGATGTACGAGTGACGAGTGACGATGTACGATTTGTTAGTGTTGTTATTGGCCTTGCGCATGGGTTCATGTCATGCCCAAAATGAACCGCTGCGTCAGCCTGAGGCTGACTGGTGAGCACACCCCCGGTGACACTCGGAACTCCATCCGGGTGTAACGTTTGGGGTATTCGCCTTGTCATTAAGCATCACCAGAACATGTCGCATCCTTTACATTCAACGCATGCACCTTGATTTTCTCATAAATCGGATATAACATGTCCTGTATTTTCTTGTCGAGACCTTTTCACAGTCAGGATTTTCATGATGGACAGAATCGCTTCCGTGCATTCGGTGGCCATGAATAAACGTGGCCGGAACAATGGGCCAGGGTACGCCGCATCCGGCGGCGGTGAGGATATAGCACGTACACATGCGCGCGTGTTGTCCGAGCGCGATGCGAGCTTGAAGGGCAAACCCGAACCGATAGCGCTCCCGCGTCTTGTGGCCGCGGGGCTCGAACCCTACACGCCGACGACGGAGAAAGCATGGAACAGGCAGCGTGCCGGGTACCTGCTTCGTCGCACGATGTTCGGTGCGACCCGCGCGGACATCGATTTCGCGCTTACGAAAACGCCGGGCCAGATGGTCGATATGCTGCTCGCCGACACGACCCTGCCGAATCCTCCGGGCAGCTGGGTCAATGAGGACTACTGGTACGACAACACCAACAGCGACCGCACCAATGTCGACCGCATGGCTGAACTCCGCGATTGGTGGACCGGATTGATGTTGAATCAGGCGCGGTCCATTCGCGAAAAACTGTCGCTGTTCTGGCACGACCACTGGGCCACGGAATCCACCTCCGTACGGCAGCCGCAGTTCAATTACTGGTTCATCGACCTTTTCCGAAAAAATATCCTCGGCGATTTCAGGCAGATGGTGAAGGACGTAACCATTTCCCCCGCCATGCTCATCTACCTCGATGGCTGGTACAACACGCGCCAGCGTCCGAACGAAAATTATGCACGCGAGCTGATGGAACTGCACACGCTCGGCGAGGGCAACGGCTACACCGAAGATGATATCAAGAACGCCGCACGCGCCCTGACGGGATGGACGCTAAAGGAAACCGGCACCGCGCCTGTAGGCGGCAAAATGTACCATCAAAGCGAAGCGGCGTTCATCGCCTCGCGCTTTGACACAACGGATAAGACCCTGATGGGCCGCACGGGCAACTGGGGATACGGCGACGTCATCGATATCATCTTCGACGCTCGCGCCCGCGAGGTTGCCGTATTCATTTGCCGCAAACTGTACCGCGAGTTCGTGTATGAAATCGCCGACGAGACCATCATCGGCCAGCTCGCGGACATCCTCATCGCAAATAACTGGGTGATCCGTCCCGTGCTCGAGACACTGCTCAAGAGCGAACACTTCTTCGAAACGGCCAACATCGGCGCCCACATCACCTCTCCGATGGAGTTCTACATCGGGAGCATCAGGCAGTTGAACATCGCCACCACGAACGTGCGCTACATCTACCAGGTCTGCACGTCGCTGGGCCTGCAGATTCTCGAAGCGCCGAACGTCAAGGGTTGGCCTGCCTATCGCAGCTGGATCAGCGCAAGCCGGCTTGCAAGCCGCTGGTCCGTCGCCGATGAACTGATTCTCGGTACGATGCGCTCGACACCCAAATTCAGCGTCGATCCCGTGAATTTCGTCTCCAGCCTGTCGGATCCGAACAACGCGCGGAAAATGATTTCCGATCTGCTCGAGTACATGGTTCCGCTCAAGTTGAGCACCAATCAGTTCGAAATTCTGCTGGACAAGCTTTTGGCAGGCGCTCCGGAATATGAATGGAACGTCAATCTTCCCGGCGCGGACGGACATATCAAAGATTTGCTGAAGGCCATTCTCCGCCTCAGCGAAGCACAGCTCTGTTGAACGCATCACCACAAACGAAACAAGGACACAGCCATGAAACGCAGAGACTTCGTTAAAACCGGCATCGCGGCCGGCGTGGTGACCAGCAGCATCGGACTGTTCGACCCCTTCGCCATCAAGGCCTACGCCAACGCTCCTTCCCTTGCCCGCGCGGCTATGGCTGCCGGAACCGGACGCGTGCTCGTCGTGATCCAGCTCGACGGCGGCAACGACGGATTGAACACCGTCGTCCCGTTTGAGGACAGCCTGTACCACAACGCCCGCGGCAGCCTCGCCATCACCAATCCCCTGCGCGTGAACGACACCCTCGGCCTCCATCCAGGCATGACGGGCATCGACACGATGTACAAGGACGGCAACGTTGCTATCGTACAGAACGTGGGCTACGAAAATCCCAACCGCTCGCATTTCCGCTCCACCGATATCTGGTTCACGGGCAGCAATAATAAAAATCCCGTCGATCAGAACACCTTTCTTGAAGACGGCTGGCTCGGACGCTATCTCGACTACCGTTTCCCCGGGTATCCCGATCCCGCCGTTACGCCCGAGCATCCTCTCGCCATCGAAATCGGCAACACTACCTCGCTGATGATGCAGGGTGACGAGGTGGGTATGAGTATGGCCATCTATGATCCGGAAACCTTTTATCGCATCATTTCCGGCACGGACATCAGCGGCGGCGATCCTCCCGACACCGGCACGCCGGCGGGACTCGAACTCGAATATATCCGCAACATCGCGCTGGAAGCCAATCAGTACGCGCGTCCCGTGCGCGACGCCGCGAACACCGTCACGAACAACAATGTGTATCCCGCCGGCAACGACGTGGCGGAGCGGCTCAAGATCGTGGCGCGCCTGGTCGCGGGGGGACTCGAAACTCCCATCTACGTCGTCTCACAAAAAGGGTACGACACGCATGCGCAGCAGGACAGCGGAAGCACGCCGCGGCACACGCAGCTCCTCGGAAAGATGTCCGATGCCATCAAGGCCTTTTTCGACGACCTGAAGTTGTTCGGCGTTCAGGATCGCGTCGCGGTGATGACCATATCGGAGTTCGGTCGCCGCGTGCAAGCCAACGGCACCGCCGGCACCGATCACGGAACAGCCGCTCCGATGTTTTTCGTCGGTCCCGATGTCAACGGCGGCGTGTACGGCCATAATCCCGACCTCACCGACCTTGATCGCGGAGGCGACATCAAACTCCAGTACGACTTCAAACAGACCTACGCCAGCGTTCTCGAGCAATGGTTCGGCGTGCGGCGTTCCGACAGCGCCCTGATTCTGAAAGGCGAGTGGGAAACACTGCCGCTTTTCGTGCAGGCACCTGTCAGAGTCGGCCGCGGCGGTGTACCTGCAGGCTTCGCGCTGGAGCAGAACTATCCCAATCCCGTATCGCTGAGTGCCGGCGCCATAACGAACATCCGTTTCAGCGTGCCCGGCGGTCAGACCCGGCTCTCGGTGTACAACATCCTGGGAAAGCTGGTCAAGACGCTCGTCGACGGTGCGCTTCCTCCCGGTGTCCACGATGTGCAGTTCGCTCCCTCGCGTCTCGCCGCAGGCACCTACCTCTATCGCCTCCAGACCTCGAACGCCGTGGAGACCAGAAGCATGGTGGTGGTAAGGTAGGATTGACGATTGACGATTTTGGATTGACGATTGACGACTGACGATTGACGACTGACGATTGACGACTGACGATTGCACACCGTGTAGGCCTACCAGTCAGCCTGCTAATGACATCAAGACGGAGCTTAGTTTCCTCGTGCGTTTCGGAACGAATCATCCTTCGAGACACCGCCACGTGACGCTCAATGCAATTGCGAATGATCACAGCGTGGCGGCCCTCAGGCTGACACCGGTCCATTTCGTGTATGACATAACGTAGGTTCCATGTAACCGCCGCGCATCAATCCGCATGTGTGATATATAGACTGAATTGTACCTCTTCCTCCCCCTCTCTCGTGAGAGAGGGGGCCGGGGGTCGAAGACCGCAGGTCGTAGATCGAAGATTCGCCGCGGCGAGGTGAGGGCGACGATTTCCGCTAGGGCGCGGGCAATGCTGTCCGCGCTTTTTTTTTCCGCTAATCCAGGAAAATAGCGCTCAACTGACTGCACCGATCCTGCAGCAATGCGCTGCGCGTCCGTGCATTTCACTTCCGATGTGTCGTCCGTTAATCCCGGGTGACAGCTTATTGCAGCCGGCTCTGAATCTGCGGTATTCGAAGTTTTTTTTTTCGAGCGAGGGAATGATTGCCCATGCTCAAGTGTCATCCCACTGTGGAAGGCCGAGAACGCAGGAATACGCCAAGGCAATGTGCGCGGACTCCGTCATCCTTATATTTGTGCAATCCGATGACCCACCCTTGGAGCTGACATGAAGAGAATGCTGTTCCTTTTCGCGCTACATGCGCTGCTTGCACTGCCGATGCCCGGCGCGGCGCAGAACTATGACCTGCTCACCGGTTTCCACGGGGAGACCACATACCGCTACACCAGGACGGGCATTCCGTCGACATTCATGGGCGGCGACACGACGTCGCAGTTCGCGGAATTCGATGGGACAGTTCTGATTCGAGGCGACGAGAACTATTTGCCGGACGGATCAGCGATTATCCACAGTCTGGCAATCAGGAAGCGCGGAATGGAAACCATCAGGACCTCGCGGCGCATCGTATCGCAGCAGATGCTGGACGTCATGGTGCAGGATACCATATTCGAGACAGTCGGCGACGGCGAAGGTGCGGGCGGAAATTCGCTGCGCGGCTGGGTGTTTCCGGATTCGACCTGGAATTCGCCGCCCTGTCCCGGAATACCGGATACGACGATCCTCTACCCGTACGCACGCATGTACCGCTACTACACTCCTGCCGCCGCCGACTCGCTGGACGAACGAAACGGATTCCTGCACCTTCGCATGCTGCTGACGGACTGTCTGGACAATGCGTGGAGACTGGAATTCCACATATCGCGGTTCAGCGGCCGTAATGAGATCCTGATTTCGACCTTCAATTTCTTCGACTGGAGTGTTGACGAATGCTACGTCCTGACGTTGACGCCATCGGTCGACGAACCCGGAGCACCGCTGTCGAACCGCATCACCCTCTCATGCCATCCGAATCCGGTTGGACGGACAACAACGGTACGCTGCGAACTCGGACAGGCTGATCGCGTGCAGCTCCTCGTGCATGATATTCAGGGAAGAATTATCAGATTGCTGCATCAGGGACCCATGACCGCCGGTCTGCATGAATTCGCTTTCGATGCATCCGACCTGCCCAACGGTGTGTACGCCTGCACGCTGTTGACGGGAGATACGGCATACAGCACGCAGCTGATGCTGTTGCGTTAATTCGGTTCAAGAAACGGGAGTACCGGGCCGCGCCTCTTCATTTTCCGGGAGGGAGATTGTAGAATACTATTGATACGATCATCCGGTTTTTGATGTAATGGAAGGAAGAGGAACGCGTCGCCCTCCCGCGTTCGCACTCGCTTTAGGGTACGGTTTTGCGGAAATCACATCATTTTCGATACAAAATAAAGTAGATATCCCGGTCCATAGCTCGGGACACCCATTCTTCGGGCTGATCTTGCCCCTCCACTCCCGACTCCCTGACAAAATTGTAAGCATGGATTAAGTCTGCTGTAAGGCTGCGCGGCTAATTTGACTATGTGAATGCTGGGATTCCAACGGACTCCTGGTTGAGCGAACGAATGTGTGTGTGGTAAAACAAAGGATCATTTTGAGTTTTTTCACTGGCATATCATGCCTCGTCGCAAGTCTCGTTTGCCTCTCGTGGCCGGCCTCCTCGCAGGACGGCTCCGCCTCTCGTTTCGAGATTCCCGCTTCGCTCAGGTCCGGCAGACCTCAGCAGGTGTATACCGCCATCGATTACATTTCGACCGACGAACTTGCACGATTACTCTACCACAACATCTTCACCACTGCCGGATCTGAGCCCACCTCCCCAACGGACGCATCCCGCATAGCGAAAGCCTGCGGGTTTGTGTTGCTGACGGGGATGGACACCACCCTCGCACCTCTCTCCACCGCTGCACGCGCCGCATTCTCGACGCGTCTGCACATGCTGCTCACAACGATGTCCGTGGACGTTGAGCCCACGGTGGATGAATTCCAGTGGCGCGCGGTGGAGTTGATGCAATACAGCACAGCATACGATTTTTATCGCACGAGCACAGGCAAGGACGCCGCCATCGAGGCCAGGCTTGCATCGTTCGCCGAGGCCGCGCTTGCGCGCCTCGATCAGCAGTTCGTCGTGCGAAACAACCTTTCAATAAAGCTCGCCGCCGCCCTCGGCTACGCGGGCTTGATGCTTCGCGATCCGGCGGGTGAACCGGCGTCGCGGGCGAATATCTGGTTCACGACCGCATACCGATTCATCGAAGAGACGATGTGGTACTACCAGAGCGACAGCACCGGCGTCTACGGCTACAGCGAAGGTCCGTATTACTTCCGCTATGCGATGATGAGCGCCATTCCCTTCTTCCTCGCGCTGGACGCGGCAGCGGATGACAATGGTCTGACTATCGGATCGGAACTTTACCCCAGTCCCCTGCGTCAGGAGCGCTGGCAGGGACTGTTTGAATGGATCGCCGCGATCCGCATGCCCGACGGTTCGCTGCCTTTGTTCGAAGACACGTATGCGAACACCTTTTTCCCCGAGCTGCACATCCTTCCCGCAGTTCGCGCCGGAAGCGCGTTGGCCGGGTGGAGGGAGTACGACCGGCAGGCAAATCCGCTTTCCGAAGTCGTCATCGCATCGGAACTGACGCGCACGTTTGATTTCAGAATTGAATACCTGTTGAATATACATTTCGCGAAAACGCAGCTGAGCACCGGGCTTCCCTCTTCCATCATGCCGGACGCCGGCTACGCGGTGTTCCGCAATGGATGGGGACCGCGAGACACGTATTTCGGACTCATCGGAAAGCACGGCGTACCCCGCACCCACCGCTCACCTGTCGGCAGCGGTCACAAGCATGCGAACGAGGGCGCCTTCATCCTGTATTCCGGCGGAGAGTCTCTCGCCATGGAGCCGGGATACCACAGCAGCGAGAGGCGCGACAGCCTCGTTTTCGCACGCAACCACAACGTGATCCTGGTTGACGGCAGGGGCGCCGACAGCGTGTCCTACGGAACCTTCCTCTTCGGAGCGGAGGCGTTCATTGCCGATACGCTGAGCAGCGACATGGGCGGGATGGTGAGCATCACCACCGCATACCAGGACGCGCGGATCGAACGTCGCGCGTACGTCCTCGACTGGCGCTTTATCGTGCTGCGAGACCAGGTGTCGTCTTCTTTCGCACGCGAATTCACACAGCAGATCCACGGCAACGGTAACGCGGCGGCAGGCACATTCGAACTGAAGCCGGATACACGCGTCGCGCGATGGACCAGCCGCGCCACCGCGCTGAGCGCACGCGTCGAAACAATTGGCATGACTCCGAATCTCGTGAGCGCATCCTCCCCGCATGCACCCGGATACAAGACGTTTTCATCCCATGAGGTGCTTCGCGCCTCGGTACTTTCAGACAATGCCGTTTTTCACAGCGTTCTCCTGCCCCATGCCGCATCGGAAGCGGTGCGGTTCTCCACCCTTCCGGCGGACCTCCATGCGAGCGTCCTGACCGCGACATCCGAGGGTTGGGAGTTGATGAGTGTCGCCGCGACGTCGCCCCGCATGACGCGGGTCGTGCATCCGACACTGGGACCTGTTTACGGTAACGGACGTGCATGGCAGTGTATCCTTGACCCCGCTGGCAGGCCGGTGCAATGGATGCTTGACGAGGGCAGCATGATTGAACGCTCCGGCGGACGGATCATGCTGTCCTCGCCCATGCCGTTTTCGGCACTGACGAGATTATCGAACGACAAGATGGAGCTTTCTCTGCGCTCCGTATCGGCCGGCGAAGTTCGGGTACGCATCCCGTATCTGCCCCGCACGGTGCATGGCACCGGTGTCACGAATTGGAATGTGACAGGCCCGTTGCTCCGGCTTTTTCTGGACAAACCGGATGCAGACATCGTGATTGACTTCAGCGGCACACCGACGGCGATCTCCGGAGCAGAAGCTCTGCCGGCGTCATTGAGTCTGGATCGGCCATGGCCGAATCCGGTCGTACGCGGCGGCTCCGGTGAGGTCTACATCAGCTACAGTCTTCCTGCGAACAGCGAAGCCTACCTGCTCCTCCGTGATCTCTTCGGCAGGGAAGTGCGCAGAATCGTCGAACGATCGAATGATCCCGGTGCACAGACGGTGAGGCTTGATATACATGGACTCCCGGCCGGCGTCTACCTGCTTCGGCTTGAGAGCAACGGCGGCGCGTTGCAACGCGGCCTTCTCATTTTTTAATGGATACAAACGCAATGATGAGCTTACGACGAGAGGAAGGATACAAATGACAACTCAAACGCTACACAACCTCAGCGGAAGCGGTCAGCCGACGGTTGCATGGGCGCTTGCGCTCACTGCGCTGGTTATGGCCGTCGCGCTACTCAGCGGATGTACCGAGCCTCTGACTCCGATGCTTCCGGAATGGGACCTCGACGCGAACCTGCCGCTGATCAATCAAACCTGGACGATGTCCGATTTGATGAAGGACGATGAAATGCTCAGGATCACGCAGAACGGCGATCAGCTCATGATCGTGACACAGAAGCATCCCCTGCATGCGATCAGCCTGGCGGATCATCTGCGCATCGACGATCAGCAGTTCCGCATTTCCGAACGCCTGGACGTGATCCATTTCGATATCCCGGACTATCTGGACCAGGCGCTGGACGTGTTGACGCTCTTTCCGGCCCTCACCAGCGGCTCGCAGGTCGTTCCCTCGATGCGGAACGAACTCGGTTTGGGAGTGGCTATCGACGCGCGCAGCTACTTTGAGGAAATGACGTTCGAGAAAGGCAAGCTCATTCTGCGATTTACGAACATGTCCCCCGTGGCGCTGCGACTCGAACAAATTCGGCTGCTCGACGCATCCGGCCGGGTCATCGCCCAAAGCTCGTACGATGGCCTCGTCCAACCGGGCGCCACAGTGACTGTGCCCGCTATTTCTCTCGATGGGATGACGCTCACCAGCAGCATGCGGCTCGGTTTCGAAATTTCGACACCCGGCAGCGGCGGAAAAATGGTGGCAGTGAACAGTACGCAGTATCTCCGTGTTCAGGGCGAGATCCAGGGCAGCGAGATTTTGTCGGTGAAAGGATTCGTCCCTTCGCAGGAGATGACGCAGACCAGAAGCGTTGACTTGGCCGGCAACAGCGGGATGCGCATTCAGAGCGCCACCGTCCGCGGTGGAAGCTTGAGTTTCGCCATCGTGAATCATTTCAACCTTTCCGCCGACGTGTCCATCACACTGCGCGGCGCCACCCTCGGCGGAGTCCCTCTCACCGCCGCGACCACGGTTCCAGCCAAAGGGAGCAAGACGCTGAGCATCGACCTCACCGGAGCGAAGCTCGCCCTGCAAAATGAAACAACCCTCCTCTACGACGCTTCCGTAGTGACAGAAGACGCCAGCCAGAAGGCCGTGCTGGTCAAACGCACCGACAGCGTTTCGGTGACCGGTTCCGTGAAAAGCGTGACCTTCGCACAAATGACCGGCAGGCTTGCTCCCCGTACGCTGAAGATTCGCCGGATGGAGCGCTCGGATTTCGGGCTGGATAAAACCATAGAAGGCTCAATCCGATTGACCGAAGCCACGATGTGGGTCAACCTCCGCAATCAGGCCGTCCTCCCTGTCGGTATTGTCGACGCCTCGGTACTCGGGAAATCCATCAATGGCACAAGCTCGAAGATCCAGGTGCTCCCTCTCGACATGGCCGGAAAATCGCAGACGGTCATTCATTTCAATGACGGTCATGTGGTCAATTTCCTCAATTCCTTCACACCGCAGCTACCCGACAGCCTGGGTCTCGAAGGAACATTTACGCTCAATCCCGACGGTGTGTACGGCAGCGCCTCCTCAACCGATTCGATTGCGGGCGACTTGTACGTCGAGTTCCCGCTCAGGTTTACGCAAGTAAGCGGGAGTGTGACGGACACCGTCGAGATGTTCATCGACGAGGATAGCAGAAAAAAACTCGCCGAGATTAATGAAGGCGAATTGATGTTCGATGTCGAAAACCATCTTCCTACCATGGTGACGATCGAACCCGAATTTCTCGACAGCAGATACAAGCTTCTGCTCGCTCCCGTCACCACGGAAGGGACCGCGCTTACAGTCCGGTCCGCCGCAATCGGAGGCGATGGATTTACGAGCAGCTCCGTAACTGAAAAACTCCGCATGCGTTTTTCCGGCGAGGATTTTGTGACGGTGTCGCGAGCGGCGTACATCCGCTTCAAAATTTCATTCGATGCCGTTGAAAGCAGCGCCGCGGCATTCAGGAGCACGGATTACGTCCGCATCCGCGGATACGCCCGACTCAACGTGAGTACGGCTATCACGGGCAAGTGAGCAGAAAGAAAAGAACAATCACCATGAACAATCAGAGATCCGGTTTCCTCGCATTGTCCGTCAGCGCATGCATCCTGCTTCTGACGGGGAGCCTGAACGGCCAGACAATCGGTACCAGCGCCCGCATCACCGGCATGGGCAACAGCAGCGTGGCGCTCGTCCGCGGACTCGATGCGCTCAACGTCAATCCGGCGCAGATCGTACCGAGCGACGGTGTGGTCGTTTCTTTCGGGGTCCTGCCCTTCGCGGCGCAGGCCAGCATGGACTTCATGTCGTACGAACTGTACAACAAATATTTCACCGGGACGGTGGGCGCCAACAGAAAGCGCACGCCGACATATCTCACCATGGCCGACAAGAACGAGATTCTGTCGTCGTTCCAGGGCGAGGTGGGCCATTTCTCTCACGATATTCGCTATACATTATTCGCTGCGATGGTGTCCACAAAAATGTTCACCGTGGCATTCGGCGTGACGGAGCGCACAGGCAGCAACATCGCGCTGCCCAAAGCCTACGCGGATTTCATGCTCTTCGGCAATCCCCCCGGCAAAGTCTTCGATTTCAGTGAAACGCGAGTATCTTCCGCGTGGACTCGCGACTACAGCCTCACCGTGGGCCGTGAAATTCTGGCTATCCGCGACATGAAGCTCCTCGCGGGTGTCAGTCTGAAAATGGTGCAGGGAATGGCATTTTTCGAGGTAGAACGCTTCAACACGAGCTTCGTCACCGATCCTGACACCTACGAAGTCACGGGCAAAGCGGACATGGTTGCCCGTTATGCCGGGACGAGCGATTGGCTGACGGAGAACAACAGTTTCCATTACGAGCTAATGCCGTCGCCCGTGGGCAGCGGTTTCGGCCTGGACATCGGAGCCCATCTCAGGCTCAACCGCATGTTCAGCGCGTCCATGAGCCTGACGGATCTCGGTTCGGTGTCCTGGAACAAGGGCGCGAAGCAGATCGTCGCAAGCGAGGATTTCGCCATCTCGGATCTGTCGACCGATGAACAGGTGGAGGAAATCAAGCAGCGTCTTAACGGCACGGAGCACGACATATCGGGATTCTCCTCTCCCCTGCCCTCCGCTCTCCTGATCGGCGGCATGGTGAGCGTGCCCAATTTCCCGAAGAAAAACAAGGACTGGCATTTCACTTTCGCCTATCGCCAGGGCTTCAACAACGTAGCGGGCAACTCGACGAGTCCGCAATTCGGTCTCGGCACAGAGATCGAACTGCTGTACAACGTCGCATTTCGCTTCGGCATTAACACCGGAGGAATACGTCCGGTAACATTCGGCGCCGGCATCGGCTTCTACGCCGACAATTTCAAGCTGGACATCGGTACGATGGACATCACGCCGCATCTCACCGAGCGTTTCTCCGCCGTCGCAGTGGGCGTCAGTTCCCACTGGGACATTTAGGAATTCCGCATTCGCGGAATATTAACCTCCTTCCCTTCCTCGACTCCCGGGTCGGGAACCGCTACCCGATCGGGGACGCACATGCAGGCTTTACGGCCTGCATGTGTCGTATACGTACGCTGGACAATGGACAATTGATAATGGACAATGGATAATGTGAGGAAGCGGGTAAGTAAGGTGACGAGCCCCGGATTGAAGAATCCTGGAGGGATTCCTCAATCTAAGATTCCTCATGTTGCGTTCCCTCCTCTCCACAACTCATTATCCATTATCCATAGTCCATTCTCCATTCTCCATTCCCCATTCCCCATTCCCCATTGTCCATTCTCCATTCTCCATTGTCCATTATCCATTATCCATTGTCCATTGTCCATTATCCATTATCCCTAGTCCATTCTCCATTCCCCATTCCCCATTCCCCATTGTCCATTATCCATTGTCCATTATCCATTATCCATTGTCCATTGTCCATTGTCAATTTCCCGATTGGCGCATCCTTTCCGACTTGCAAGTGCTCCGATCCGCCGGTAATTTGATATGATGTTCCAATTCAGACGCATACTGACCGTTATCCCTTTGCTGTTGCTTGTATGCCGGTTCTACACGGCTGCGCAGGAGGTTGATATTCAGCCTGCGGCCGCAATAAACGGCGAAACCTATACGTTGCGGTTCGTCGTCGATTCAGTCAGACCAATGCCGTACTGCGAGCAATCACTGCCTACGCTGCGGAAACCGAAACTTGCCCTGGTTCTAAGCGGAGGCGGTGCGCGAGGCCTGGCGCAAGTCGGCGTCCTGAAAGCGCTGGAAGAGGAAGGGATCCGTCCCGATCTGATTATCGGCACCAGCGTCGGCAGCATTGTCGGAGGACTGTACGCGGCAGGATACAAGGCAACCCGCCTGGAACAGGTGCTGCGCGCGATGGACTGGAAAACGCTTCTGCAGCTTTCGGACGAAGCGGACCGGAGCATCCTTATTGTCGATCAGAAACCGATTTCCGATCGTTCTATTCTCACCCTCCGTCTCGACGGGCTTCAGCCAAGGTTGCCGCTCGCAGCGTCCAATGGTCAGCGATTGATGAACGCGCTCAACGAACTCGTCATCCAGGGCATCTATCATAGCAGCGATTTCGATTCGCTAGGCATTCCCTTCCGGGCGGTAACCACGGATCTGCATTCCGGTTCCCGCGTCGTGCTGCGAAACGGAAATCTCGCGGAGGCGATGCGCGCGAGTTCGGCGATTCCGGTCATGTACAATCCCGTCCTGAGAGACGGCATGCTGCTTGCCGACGGTGGACTGCTCTCGAACATCCCTTCGGACGTCGCGCGGGAGGAAGAATGCGACATCGTTCTCGCAGTCAATACCACCAGTCCGCTGCGTACACCGAACCAGCTCACGGATGCCCTCGAGACGCTCGACCAGGTCATCACCATCATGATGAGGCAGCAAGTGCAGAACCTGAGTCGTCTCGCCGACGTGGTGATAACTCCCAAACTCGGCGACCTTCTGGCTTCGGATTTTTCTGCGATCGACACACTCATCGCCATCGGCTATGCGGCCGGCAAGGCCGCTGCACCCGCCTTACGCAAACTCATCACAGCCCGCATCCTGCACGCACGCGCGCCTGGAGACCTGGGCGATACGACACAGCGCCGCACCATAGCCTCTACGCTATCGAGCGAGGACATCGGGGATGTACCGACACATACGGTGAACGAGAGCGCGCATAGCGCTCTCGGCATGCTCTGGGACGGACGTGTCGCTTCAGTGCGGCTTCACGCTTCAGGCGCTGGAGCAGCGGCGATCACACGATTTGAAACCGAACCGTTGTCCCGCATTTCCGGTGTCCGCTTCCACGGAGTAACCCTGCTTACGGAGGCTGCGATCGCCGGCATTGAGGGCCGGTGGAAGGGGCAAGCGCTCACCGCCGATAATACGCGAGATCTGTGCGAATACGCTATCGAAGAATACCGATTGCGCGGATTTTCCCTCGCTCATGTGATCGGCATGGAAATCGACCGGGAAACCGGGATGATCGATCTCACCATGGTGGAAGGGCGTATTCATGAAATCCGCGTGACAGGGAACGACAGGACGAATACCGTCGTGATCCGTCGCGAAATTCCGTTGAAGGAAGGGGAGATCTTCCGCATTTCCGCACTCGAACAGGGGATGAAGAATCTCTCGGCGCTCCCGCTGTTCCAAAGTGTTTCGTACGACATCGATCATGTACGCGACGATCCTGTGCTCACCATTCGCGTCGTGGAGCGCGCATCGCAGTTCTTTCAGGCGGGATTGCTGGTGAACAACGAGCGGAATGCGCAGGTCGGCGTCGTACTCCGCGATGCCAGCTTCCTCGGCAGCGGCACCGAATTGCGCGCATCCTTTTTCAGCGGAACAAAAAACAGACGGTACGCGCTTGAATACCGGACAAACCGGATGTTTTATACACCGTTCAGTTTTACCGCCGAGGGATACTGGGGCTTCAAGGATTATAATTCTTACGAGGATGTGACCGGACTGCCACGCAATCGTTTCGAGCGTGACGTCGCCTCCGTGTACAGGGCGACAGGGTATGGCGCGGCGACGATGTTCGGCTTGTACGTTCAACGCTTCGGCAAGCTTCTGGGCACGCTGCGCTACGAGCAGCAATCCATCCGGACCACGGAATTCAAGACGCTGGGTGTGGAAGCGCTCGCCGAAAATCACGCGCTGGTTTCGCTGGAGCTTTCCGCGACGGTGGACACGCAGGACAAGTATCCGTTCCCGAGCAAGGGAATCCTGTTCTTCGGCGAATACACATCGGCGCAAACGGCATTGGGCGGCGATGTGGCATTTTCACGTTTGCTGACGATGTACGAACTCTACATCCCGATATACAAGAACGAGATTATCTTTCATCCGCGTTTCGAATTCGGATACGGAGACAAGACGATGCCCCGCTTCGAAGAATTTCGACTCGGCGGGCTCGCCCGGTTTATCGGCATGCGGGAAAATGAATTTAACGGGAGACAGATCGTGTTGGGAAGCGCCGAGTTGCGCTACCGCCTCCCCTTCGACATCCTCTTCGACACCTATCTGTCCCTGCGTTACGATATCGGGCGGACGTGGGCAAATCCGGAATTGATCCGCATCAGCGAACTGCGCCATGGCGCCGGATTGGTCATCGGACTCGACACCCCGATCGGCCCGGCGAATTTCGGCATCGGGAGAAGCTTCTTTTTCGTTCGCAACAATCCGGAAACACTGGTGAGGTTGGGTCCGACGAACCTCTATTTTTCCATCGGCGTGGAACTGGATTGAGGGCGGTCAGTCCGCCTTTTGCCTCGACAGAAATTCGACAAGCAGCCGCACTCCCGCACCCGTGCCGCCCTTCGGATTGTAATCCGTAGCCTTTTCGATAGAAGCGGTGCCTGCAATGTCAAGATGCACCCAGGGCGTGCTTCCGGCAAAGTGTTTGAGGAATGCCGCCGCCGTGCTTGCTGCGCCCCAGCGTCCCGCAATATTTTTCATGTCGGCCACATCGCTTTCGAGCATTTTCGAGTATTCCTCGAATAAAGGCAGCTCCCAAACCCTCTCAAAGGTTTGCTCGCCCGCAGCGCGCAGAGCATCCATCATTTCAGTATCGGTGCCCATCATGCCCGTTGCATGCGATGCGAGAGCCACGACGCAGGCGCCTGTAAGTGTGGCGAGGTCGATGATGCCGGCCGGCTTGAAGCGCTGAGCGTACACCAGCGCGTCGGCCAGGATCAGGCGCCCCTCGGCGTCGGTGTTCAACACCTCCACCGTCGTGTTGTCGGACATGGTAATGATATCGCCGGGACACATCGCGGAACCGCCGATCATATTATCGGTGATCGGGATGAGCCCGACGATGCGGACCGGAAGCTTGAGTTTCGCAGCCGCGAGTATTGTGCCGAGCACCGCGGCCGCTCCGCCCATGTCGGTTTTCATATCTTCCATCGATGCGGCAGGCTTGATGGAGAGCCCTCCGGAATCGAACGTGACCCCCTTCCCAACCAGCACCCACGGATTGAGGCGGCGCTTCTTGTCGTTGTATTCCATGATGATGAAACGGGGTTCGTGGTCGCTGCCGCGGTTCACGGAAAGGAGACCGCCCATCTTATTCGCCGTGATTTCCGTCCGATTGAGGACAACCGTTTTAATAAGCAGTTTTTTCCCGATCGCGACCGCCTCCTTCGCCAGAGTTTCAGGAGTGACGACGTTCGCCGGCGCATTGACCAGGTTCCGCGCGAACTCGACCGCCTCGGCGATAATCAGCGCGTGATGGATACTGTTTTTCATCCGACTTTGGAAACCTTCGTCCGCCGTGATCAGCTTGATTTCGGTTATTTTCGACTTCTTCGCTTCTTTATGGCCGCCAAGAAACGCGTCATACTTGTAAATGGCGAGCAGCGCTCCTTCCGCCATAGCGGTGACGCAGTCCTCGAACGAAATCGCATGAATCTTCTTGATACTCTCTTCCAGCGGGCAGTACAGCGCGACAAGAGGCACACCGGTCGCCTTGCGTGCAGCCTGCGCGGCGGCGCGGCGAAGTCGTTCGGCGTTGAGCGCCGCCGGAGCCCCGAGACCAACGAGAAGGAACTGTCCTTCAGGGGTAGCGATCAGGAACGACTGGTCGGCCTTCCCGGTGAATTGCTCGCTTTGACGGAGAGAGGCGACAATATCGACAAGCTTTGGAGCGATCCGCTTGACGGCGGCCTGAGCAAGCGCAGGGTCTTCAAAGAGCAACAATGCGTGGATATTCGTTGCGATGCGTTCAGCTGTACCGTAGTGGCCTGTACATTTCACCATGTGATCTCTCCTGAATGACGATCCACCGTACGAAGGCACGGTGATGCCGCGTGGAACCTAGGGTCGGATTCGTAAGAATTCAGTGTAGCAGAAAAAATGAAAACATCCAACTTTCCGGATCCTGCAGTTTTCGGGACCGGATTGGATCGGGTCGACCGTGTGTCAGGAAGGATCGCTGGGACGCACATCGATTTCGCTCAACAACGCGCGCCGGGGCAAGCGCAATGCTTCAACGATGACCGCTGCGATATCCGTCGACGAAAGGATTTTCTCCCGATTCGGGGTCATCGACGAGTCGTCGAAAAAACGGGTATCGGTCGAACCGGGGAAAACCGACATCACCCGCACGTTCTGCTTGCGAACCTCGAGCATAAGCGATTGCGCCAACCCCCGGACGGCGAATTTGCTTGTGGAATACGCGGTACCGCCGGAAAAGCCGTTCTTTCCGGCGAGTGAGGAAACGATGACAACGTCCCCGCCTCCCTGTTCGATCATGGCGGGCACCGTGTAGCGCAGAGTAAGAAACACCCCGCGCACATTCGTGTTCATCACTGCGTCGAAATCCTCCGTCCGCATTTCAACCAGGGGTCGGAATATGCCGAAACCGGCGTTTGCGATCACGATATCGATACCGCCGAACAGCCTGCGCGTTTTTTCCACAAAGCTGGAAATCTGTTCTTCGTCACCCACATCGGCGGTACCGATAAGCAGGTTGTCCGAAAGATCGCCGACTTCGAGCTGCAATTCTTCCAAACTGTAGTGAGATCGCGCGCATGCGGCGACACGTGCGCCTTCATCCAGCAACGCGAGAGTGAGCGCCCGGCCGATGCCGCTCCCCGCGCCGGTGACCAACACGACCTTGCCATCAAACGACATCATACCCCGCCTCCGATCGGCTGCATCGATACGTCTTCGTACATGACGCCCTGGGGCGCCGCGCACACATGCAGGATCGCAGCGGCAACGTCCGCGGGATCCATCATTTTCTCGCCGTGTTTTTCACGCAAGCGCGCCGGCCAGATTTCGGTATTGGTCGCGCCCGGAAAGAGCGTCACCACGCGCACGCCCGATTTTCTGACCTCGAGACGGAGACAATCGGCCATCGCCTTGAGACCGGCCTTGGTCGCGCTGTACACGGAACTGTCGGTGAACGCATGCACCGCAGCCATCGACGATATCATGACGATGGTGCCGCGGCCCTTATCGAGCATACCGGGGAGGACCGATTTTGTACAGAGGAACGGCCCGCGAAGATTTGTCCGGTGCAAACGGTCGAAGTCGTCGGTCGTGGAATCGATGAACGAACAAAACACCGTCGTACCCGCATTGTTGATCAGGATATCCACCGTTCCGATTTCACGGACAATCCGCTCGTACGCCTGCGCCACCTCCTCTTCGGACGCCACATCGCAAGGAAGGAGGAGAAGCCGTTCGCTCTCGAGTCCCGCGCAGGCATCGGCGAGGCGATCGGCGTGGCGTGACGAGGCGATGACGGCCGCTCCGGCCTCAAGGAAGCGCTCGACGGCTGCGCGCCCGATGCCGGCGCTCGCACCGGTAATCCAGACGTTCGATCCCGTGAGATCCATCGCTAGAATCCTGTATTGATAAGACGGAGAAATTCTTCCCTGGTTTTCGAATTCGTACGGAACCCGCCGAGCATCTCGCTGGTGGTCGCAACCGAATTCTGCTTCTGAACGCCGCGCATCATCATGCACATATGCCGGCCTTCGCACACGACGGCGACGCCCAGGGGATTGAGCGCCTGTTGAAGCGCATCGGCGATCTGCTGCGTCATGCGTTCCTGCACCTGCAGCCGGCGTGAGAATATATCGACGATGCGGGGGATCTTGCTGAGCCCGATGATTTTCTTGTCGGGGATGTACGCGACGTGACATTTGCCGAAAAACGGCAGAAGGTGATGCTCGCACATCGAATAGAAATCGATGTCCTTGACGATGACCATTTCGTTGTAATCTTCTTCGAAAATGGCGCCGTTCAGCACCTCCGAGACGTCCATGTCGTAGCCCTGCGTCAGAAAGCGCCAGGCTTTCGCGACGCGATACGGGGTTTTCAGCAACCCTTCGCGTTCGGGATCCTCGCCAATCTTGTGCAGAATTTCCTTGACGTGCAGCTCGAATTCCGGATCGGCATCTCCGTTAACAAGATCCGACTGTCCGTTTTCTTCAGTAGGATTCATTCCTCGCCTCGATAATCGACGAAATTTTTCTCTGTTTCATAAAGACGTACCTGATGCAATCGCCCCTGCGGAATATTACCCGCAAGCTGCGCCCATATCCCGATGGCGATGTTTTCGGCCGTCGGGATGACGCCGCGAAGGAAATCGACGTCCACGTTGAGGTTTTTATGATCCACCTTGGAAATAACGTGCCTGTGGATCACTTCCTTCAATTGTTTGAGATCGACGACATACCCCGTATCGGGATCAACGGATCCTGCAACGGTAACCTCGACGTAATAGTTGTGTCCGTGGCCGGCCGAATTGTTGCACTTGCCGAATATCTGTTCGTTTTTCTCGTCGCTCCAAGCGGGATTGAACAGGCGATGGCTGGCGGAAAAATGTTCGCGTCGCGTCACATAGATCATTGAAGAAGATCCTTGATGAGGCTGGCCCGCAGTTCGCCTTCCACTCCTGCTTCGGCGCTGCATCCGGTATGGGTGCAGCGCAGCGACACAGGTACCGAGGGATTGTAGAACATGGCGCACTGCTCTTCGGTGAAGGGGAAACGGATGTACAACACATCGCTCTCGCATGCGACGTCATCATCGATCTCGAAGCGCGCGGGGATGGTCTCCGCTCCCACCGCCAGGACGATGACGTTGCTGGTCAAACCCTTCATGCGTTCGATTCGCTCTTCGACACTTGCATACCCCTTCACGCGGATCATCAAGGTCGCGCTCAGTTCATTCTTGCCGGGGATGAGCAGGTTGAAGCAACTCAATTCCAGGGCGATCCGTTCAGGTGTGTCGGTCCGTTCCACACGCAGCATTTCCTGCACCTGGTAACGGACGGTATCGCGATTCTCAAATATTACGATAAAAGCATCCGATAGCTCTACACGGCGCAACGCCCGCAATTCGCCTATCGCCTTGCGAGTGTTGTTGCGTTCTTTCTCGTACTCCGTGTTCGTCTGAATGTCGTTGACGGTTAGAGGTTGCATGACATGTTGTGTTGAAATGATTCAGATCGCGTTCCTGCCACATGCAGGGAAATAGACGCAACTTCATGCGGGCGGGCGCCCGCTGGTGGGGATCGGGATCAGCTTTCGAGCGCCTCGAGCACGGCGTCTACATGGCCGCGCACCTTGACGTTGGGAAAGACATGTGTCACGATGCCATGTTCGTCGAGGATGACAGTCGTGCGCTCGATACCCATGTACATTCTTCCATACAGTTTTTTCTCTTTCCAGACGCCCCACGTCTCAAGCATGGTACGGGATTCATCGCTCAGCAGGTCAAAGGTGAGTCCACGTTTCTCGCGGAACTTGAGATGCGATGCGATGCTGTCGGCGGACACCCCGTACACCACGGCTCCAGTCGCCTCGATCCTTGCAAAGTTGTCACGGAAATCACAAGCCTCGGTGGTGCAACCGGAGGTGTTGTCCTTGGGATAAAAATACAGTACCGCTTTTCGTCCCGCGAGGTCGTCGAGGGCGACGTTTCCGCCGCCGGTGGATGGGAGTGAAAACGGCGGTGCTTTTTGTCCGAGGCTGAGCATGAAGTGGGATATCCTGGATGAGAGAAAATGGAAATGCGGGACGACATCTGCGCCGTCCCGCACACCGCGAAATCAACCGATAGTTGCGAGTTCGTTTTTGATGACGGAATAATCGGGCTGGGTAGCGGGGCTATCGGCTATCCATGAATAGCGGACCGTGCCCTCTGCATCCAGGATAAAGATCGAGCGCTGAGCGACGGTGAGGCCCTGGAGACCTGCGAAGTCCTGCAGAACCACGCCATAATCCTTGATCACCTCACGCCGAACATCGGAGAGGAGAGGGAACTCCAGACTGTTTTGTTTTGCGAATGCGCCGTTGGCGAACGGGGCATCGACGCTGATACCGACAATGTTCGCGTCGAGCGCGTTCAGTTCGGTCATCGAATCGCGCAGCGAGCAGAATTCCTTTTCGCATGCGCCTGAAAACGCGGCGGGAAAAAAGGCGAGCACCGTTTTTTTACCGGAAAAATCAGCGAGTGATTTGACTTCCTTATTCGTGTCCGGCAACGAGAATGCCGGAGCCTTCGAACCTACTTCTACCATTACAGAATTCCTTATGAAAAAATGTTACTTCGATTTGCAGCCGACCTTGACTGTCACCTGATGCTCGATAGTCCCGGCGTCGACCATGCGGCCGCGAAGCGAAAGGACCTCGAACCAGGCGACATTGTAATCCGCGGATACGGCGTCGAGACCTTGTTTGATGGCGGCCTCGATGCTTTCGGTCGAAACGCCCACGACTTCCTTGTACTCAAATACTGTTGCCATACTAAATTTCCTTGTAATTATGGGATAACACGGATGTGACGCGACGCGTTCCTTGCGGAAGTTCAGTCTTTCAGATTGTAATATTTGACCACGTACTCGGAAACCATCCTGTCCGTATTGAACACCGGTATCAGGGTTTCCATGGAGTTGCGCATGCGCGTGATCCACTTGCGGGGGAGGCCGAATTCATCGTGATCGTAAAATTCGTCCACCATATCACCTTCCAGAAGCGCGTAGAGCGCCGCCGCATCGCGCTCGTCCTGCACCGCTTCGTTTTCCGCATGCTCGTCGTCGCCGATACTGTAGCCGTTGGCGCCATTGTAGCCTTCGCGCCACCAGCCATCCTGGATACTGAGGTTCAGTCCACCATGAATCATGATTTTCATGCCGCTTGTGCCGCTCGCTTCCATCGGTCGCCGCGGGGTGTTCAGCCAGACGTCCACACCGGAGATCATATGCCGCGCCACATTGATATCGTAATTTTCAATGAACACTACCTTGCCGAAAAACACGGGATTCTTCGTGTACCCGACAATCTGCTGAATGAAGCGCTTGCCTTCGTCGTCGCGCGGATGGGCCTTGCCTGCGAAGACGATCTGGATCGGCCTTCCGGTGTCGTTGATCAGCTCGGCGATGCGATTGAAATCGCGGAAGAACAACGGCGCGCGTTTGTAGGTGGCGAAGCGGCGAGCGAAGCCGATCGTCAGCGTGTCGGGATTCAGAATCGAATCCTGCACGTTCGCGTAATCGTAGCCCGAATGCTGGAACTGATGCCGCATCATGCGGCGCACGTATTCGATGAGATCGCGCCTCAAGCCGTAGCGGAGCGCCCATAGTTCTTCGTCCGTTATGAGATCGGGATCCGACACCTGCGACCAGATGGCCTGTTTTTTCAGGTAATAAATCCACTTCTCGCCAAGATGCTTATGCCAGAACTGCCGGGTCCGGTTAGCCATCCATCCGAGAATATGCACGCCATTGGTAATGTGTCCAATGGGGACCTCATCAGCGGTCGCGGTGTTGAACAGCCCTTTCCACATCTCCCTGCTCACGCGTCCGTGGAGTTCGCTGACGCCGTTCGCCGCGTGCGACATCTTTAGTGCGAGGATGGTCATGCAGAATGGTTCGTTCGCATCCGCCGGATTCTGGCGGCCATAGGCGAGGACGGTTGATTCGTCCAGTTTAATGGAGGCGCGGAACGTGCTCAGAAGGTGATCCAGCAAATCGATGGTGAATCGATCGTGTCCCGCGGGGACGGGTGTGTGCGTGGTGAACACGCAGTGTTTCTTCACCCACTCCTCGGCTTTTTCGCGCGACGCGCCTTCTGTAAGTTGTTCGCGCAACAGTTCCAGCGTGAGGAAGGCGCTATGACCTTCGTTCATGTGGTAGACCGTCGGCGTCAGACCCAGCTTCCGCAAAAAACGTACGCCGCCGATACCAAGCACAGTCTCCTGCATGACGCGTGTGGTACTGTCGCCGCCGTACACGCGCGAGGTGATCTCCCGATAATGGAGGTCGTTCTCGGGACGGTTGGTATCGAGCAGGTAAATCAGCGCCCTGCCGACGCGTACGCGGTAGGCGTGGAAGAAAACCAGGTTGTGGCCTATTTCCACCGACGCAGTGATCGGTTCGCCCGCATCGTCGACGACCAGTTCCACCGGCAGCGTGGCCGGATCGAGCAGCGGGTAGCTTTCGTGCTGCCAGCCGTCGGGTCCGAGGCTCTGCTGGAAGTACCCGTTGCGGTAAAACAGGCTGACGCCCACGAAAGGAAGCCCGAGATCGCTTGCGGACTTGGTATGATCGCCCGCCAGAATACCGAGGCCACCGCTGTAGACGGGCAGGCATTCGTGCAGGCCGAATTCCGCACTGAAATAAGCGACGAGCTTTTCCTTTTTGCCCTTGATGTGCGCATGGTACCAGGTGTCATCCTTTTTCATATAATCATCGAATTCCTGCAGCACTTCCTCCGCACGTTCGAGAAATTCGCGCTCGAACAACCGCGCGCGCATCTCATTCCCGGATATGGCCTGAAGCACGGCGACGGCGTTGTGATTGGAGGATCTCCACTTCCGCTCGGAAAGAGTATGAAAAATGTCCTGCGCCTTCGGATTCCACGTCCACCACAAATTGCGTGCGAGCGTGTTGAGACCTGCGATGGCCGCATCGGTACGTTTGAGGAAGTTGGTGTTCATACTATATGGATTGGTTGTTGCTACACAGTGGATCGCCCGAGCCCGGACACCGCGCTCCCCGTCGTTCGACATCAGTCCGTGGGACGACGGCGGCGGGGCGTTTACGCGTTGGCTCTGAACGTTGCCCGCCGGTCAAAACAGCGACCGGGAAGCGAATAAGATATGCTTCTCGTCCCGAAAGTACAACCCGAGCGGGAAAGGCAGATGTGCGTCAAATTTGACGGTCCGATTACGCCACTGTTCGCGATTCCCGGAAATCATCCCGGTTTCCGTGCAACCTGCGGCGCAATTATCGGGCAGAGAGTTCTTCGATCATAACACTACCTTGACAGTCATGGTAGTATGTCGTATATTGCAATTGTTGTGGTGAATACATTTGGAGGTGATTACATGAGTGATAACAAGATTAGCTCCGACCTGCTGCGCGGGCATACCGATACGATGATATTGCGACTCTTATCCGAAGCGGATCGCTACGGGTACGAGATCGTCAAGTTGATTGCCGCGCGCTCGGGCGGCGAGTACGAATTAAAGGAAGCTACAATGTACTCCAGCGTCCGGCGGCTTGAGGCGGATGGTGATATCGAATGGTATTGGGGCGATGAATCGCAGGGCGGACGGCGCAAATACTTCAGGATCACCGAAAAGGGTAAAGCTGCATACGCCCACAATAAAAATAATTGGGAGTACGCGAAGCGCGTACTTGATAATTTAATGTAAAGGAGTTTGACATCATGAATGAGAAATTAACAACCTATCTGAATGGCGTGTTCGCGCCTTACGATGGAGTGAAAAGCGTCGCAGAACTAAAGGCCGATCTGCTTTCCGATTTGCGGGAGCGGTTCCGTGAACTCAAGGCCGAAGGTGTGGATGATGAAACGGCTTTTCAGATGACCATCGACAGCATTGGCGACATCGAACAAACGGTACAGGAGGTCGCCAACCTTTCCCGCTCGCTGGAGCGGAAGGTGCTCATAAACTTCAGCGGGAGCAACCTGCCAGAGAGCGACTTCGCGGGCGTTACCGCGCAGAAAGGAACATTTGAAGCGAGCATGCTGCGCGGCTCCGACTTTTCCGGCGCGGATCTGACCGGCAGCTCATTCAAGGCCAGCGACGTGCGTGAAGCCAATTTTGACGGTGCAAATCTGACGGACTGCACATTCTCGACCCTCGACCTGACGGGTGCGAGCTTCAACAACACCATTCTGGTTCGCACCGAATTCAACACGTCGGACCTGACCCGGGCAACATTCACTGATATAACACTGATCGACGTAAAGCTGACAATGACCGATCTCAGAGAAACAATCTTTGAAAAATGTAGCTTTCATGGCGTGGACTTCAAGTATGCCGATTTGCGAGGGCTATGCTTTGACGGGCAGACCTTTATTGGCGTCAAGTTTGACATGGCGTCGATGAACGAAGCGTCGTTTAAGGGCGCGACCCTTAAAAATGTATCCTTCATCGCAGCGACTTCCTGGACGAATAAATACTACCGTGCCATAAAAACCATTTGCTTTGACGGCGCGATGATGGATAAGCTGACCTATGCCATGTTCAAAGGTTTTGGCGCCGATCTTTCAAAGGTTACTGTTATATAAGCAGTCATGATTATGCACAACCGGGCAATCCAGGTGAAAGGGCTGCATACGTCCTGCAAGAAGATTCAGGTCCTAAAGAGAAGGGGGAACTGGCCGCGAATACACCGCCTCTCCGCGGTCCAGGCGATATTGCAGCAGTAATTCGGGCAAAGGTAACTATAATTGACATGATCCCGATGTTTTTCCATATTTTTATGCATTCCAGGCGTTGCGGCCTACCGGCGTATGCGCGGAATCGGCTGGAGGAGAACGAAGTGGTGCGTGCGGACGTTCGATAAGCTTGCATAGAACAAAGGAGTTCGAGATGAAAACCATGGTATTGTCAGCGATCGCGGTTGTCATGATGACGAGTGCGGTCTGGTCGCAGCAGCCACAGATGTTCGATGATCGCCCGAGGATTAGCGTCACGGGCGAGGCGGTTGTGAACGTAACACCGGACAAGATCGTCCTCACACTGGGCATCGAAACCTGGGATGCCGAAATCACCACGGCCAGGGAAAAAACCAATGACATCCTGAAACAGACTCTGACAGCATTGAAAGAGCTTGGAATTCCCGACAAGGCCATTCAAACGGACCAACTTTCCGTCGAACCGCGCTACAACGACGATTATAAAAAGCAGGGCTTCATCGGTTTCTTTGTCCGTACTACCCTGGTTGTGACGTTGTCCGATCCTGAAAAGGTGGAGACGTTGGTCACAAAGGTGCTCCAGGCAGGTGTGAACTACATTCATGGCATCGAGTTTCAGACGACGGAATTCAGGAAGCACAGGGACAAGGCACGCGAACTGGCGCTCAAGGCCGCAAGGGAAAAAGCGGAGATGATGGCTGGCGCGCTCGGGGAGTCGGTTGGCGAACCTATCCAAATCACCGAGCAACACAGCGGCCAGGACTGGTGGTACTATTCAAGTTGGTCCGGCTGGGGTTTTGGCCGCAGACAAGGGATGTCCCAGAATGTAATGCAAAATGCAAGCAGCGACACCGGAGCGCCGACGGAATCCATCGCACTGGGTAAAATTTCTATTCGGGCAAACGTGTCCGTCGTTTTCGCATTAAAGAAATAGCCATCGGGAAGCGCGGAAGGCAAAATCACGGGAATAGGACGTGCGCATCCTGTACGCATCGTCAGCATCCCGCTTGCGTTACCGGCAGGCCCGGACAAAGTGTCGGGTGCGTTTACAGGCGCCCGGCATTTCATAAACGCATGCCGGGTGATGATGATTGACAACATTACCGGCAGCAACCGAGGCTCGGAGAAATTACGCTTATAGTCGTTGGTGTGCTTGGCCTGGACGGTGGTTGTACCGAACCACGGCACAGTCCTGCTCGGGTGCAATTCCGCGGTACCCACAAATTTGGCATCGCGTCCACCATCGGGTCCTTTGGCAAATCCCTGCAAAAAAACACCCAGCAACCGCCGGCACAATAGCACCACCAATCGCTCGAACTGATCGTAACTTATCCCAACTTCAACAGTTGGATGAAAAAACCGCGCAAAATGGAACGTATGGGGCAATTCACTCGGATTATTTCCACTACAAATTTACATTTGTCTGCATTCGCTCCGTGGGAAACAGCTTGATTTTCTCACTCGTTTTTCGCTGAAATATTCGCAGATATATACTGCAATCTACCCAAGCGTAAATGCCATAATCAAGGGGTAATATTTCCACTACATTCCATTTAGCCCCTCAAACCATCGATTTCAAATCATTTTGGCTAGTTTCAATGTGAAAATAACCGAAATTATTTCTCAAGTGTCTAAGTTGGGTTAGGTCTTCGTAAGCAAACTTCATTCGATCCTCAAGTTCCCGTCTTTCGGGTTGCGATTCGCAGGCCACCTAACGCCCCTGCGCGTGAGCCGCGACGGTACATGGATCGGATTGTAAATCAAAGTTCAGTTTCGCCGGCTCAACGCGCGGGTCAGGCAGAAAATCTTTGGTCGTCGGCGTTCGACTATTCAACAGATCAAACCCAAGATTCATGTATGAAAACGGAGCTTGACGGACTGCGAACGTCCCAAACGCCCGCGAGTTTTTTTCCACTCTCCAAGATTTGAAGATACTGAAAAGCTGCATCGATTCATGGTCGAACGCCGCGCAGCACGAACTCAAAACGCGTTCAGCCGCTTGAAAATATTTTCGCCTCATTCTACCATCACGGCGTTTGACGGGTTCAACAAAAAAAGACAATGTTTCCGAACTGCTCTGGAGACTCGCTTCGGTTCGATCCACCAACGGCCACACGCCGCGCGTGATGTGATAGAATGATCGTGTAAAGCACAGTTCATTGCGGTTGACGAAAACAGGATTTAAGCAGTTATAGGACTATTTCATCTTATATTGTTGGAGGAATACCTCTCGGTTACATTTATCCATGCGACAATAAGTAGGCTGTTATGCCAGCCGTTTATCGGGAAAGAATGATTGGCCTTACCGCCATGGAACCGGCGGAAGCGATTTTCAAATAATACACTCCGGCCGCCATACCCGAGAGATCGATGTTCGTCGTATGCGCACCGGCTGCAAGAAACGATGCAAAGACAGATTTGATGCTGCGACCAGAAAAATCGTATAGCATTCCCTCGATTAAACCGGATTTCCCGATAGTAAATTCTACAATAAGGGAACCGGGGTACGACTGCATCGGAATGGGGTGTATCGCGTCGATAGTGATATCCTCAGATCCGGCAACAGGTGGATTTCCAGCTATCGCTGTCGCCAATCGCGACTTGAGCGAGTAAATATCGATCCCTGCGGACCATGCTGTTGCGATAACCGAATCCTTTGCAAACGATGAAACGATGAGACACACAAACTCTGCTGGTCGCGCTTGCATCGCCCAGGTCAAACCGAGATCGAGCGTGACGTATGCGTTACCGCCCATAAGCACCCACCATCGCAATCCACCCCGCTCCATGACCATCGTGGGAAAACTCTTCATCTGAATGGTTGAGACAGGCTTCCACGAGATGCCCCCATCGTCTGTGACAGCAAGCGCGTCTTCACCTGTACTATCGCGCCGAGCGTAACGCGCCGTGCCGATGCGCTCATCCCGGAAGGACAGTTCGACGGAATTGACGCCCGCTGTGGGAGCGGGCATCCAGGTAATTCCACGATCCGTCGTCCTGAAGATACGACCGCGATTCGTGCCGAACCATCCATGGTCGCCGATGAATGAGCAACTGCCACTCCATCCATGTTCGCCGCCGGTTGCATCCGGCCGCAAGCCGGCTGCGGACCAGAGAAGTCCGCCATCCGACGTCAGTCCAATTCCCCAGCGTCCCTCCTTCGGATCACCCACGAATAACCCATGGTTGGCATCGAAAAAGTGTACGCCGCGGACGAATGACGTGATCGTGGAAACATCCACACCTACCCACGAATCGCCGCCATCCGTTGTGCGATAAATTTCCGCCTTGCCATCAAGAGGTCCCGTGCCGATGAAAGCAGTCACCGAATCCGCAGCCCAGATGCTTGTCGTGCGCTTCCCGGATGGAAAACCGGTTCCAGTAGCTACTCTCCATTGTGATCCCGCATCCACGGTTCTGTAACACACGTCTGAAACAGGTATATCGCTCGGCGCGAACGATGCCGTGCCCCATACAACGGACGGCGATTGCGCGTACAAGGAAGAGAAGAACAGTTCGCCGGCCGGAAAGGCCTTGTTCCATGTGTTGGGCAGCGAAATCTCCACGCGTACGACGAGATAATCGAGGTACTCCCCGTCTGTAATCGTCAGAAGCACTGGAATAATACCCTCCGAGAGCAAGGTCGAAGCGCTCATCGTTGCATCGAAGGCGAAGCTTCGGGTACCGAAGGTCGGAAGCGCACCGATGGCGAGTGTGCTCTCGTTCACTTCCAACACCGAATCTCCAGATGCGATGCTCACCATGGCAGCGGCCGACGTTGGCGCCAGGACGTTCTCGAGTTCAAATTCGACATGGGCGGTCTCTCCCAACCGGGTTATACGGTTACCGGTAGGTGTCGTCACGTTATAGCTCTTAAGCAGTATCCCCGGCGTCTCGTTTAAATGTCGGTTCACGGTCACTGCGCGGTATGCGTTGATGGTGCCGAATCGTTTTGGATCCGGACTAACCGCGTTATGATCGGAAGTCACCCGGATTTGTTTCGCGACTTGATCAGGCGTCCAATCGGGATGCACGCTCCATACGAGCGCAGCCACACCGGCGGCGAGGGGAGTTGCAAACGAGGTGCCGTTGTTCTGTCCGTATTTACCTCTTGGCAATGTCGTCATGATGTTCTTCCCTGGGGCCCATACCTGAACGGATGCTCCAAATGTCGACCATTCAGTCACGTTTCCGAGCGAATCGATAGCTCCGACATTCAGTACATGTAGCAACGAAGACGGATAAAGCGGATTTACATCGTTGTCCTTGAAGTTGTTGCCGCTCGCCGCGACGACAAGGGCGCCTTTCGAATAGACGTAATCCACCACGTCCTGAAGGGCTTTGGACTGCGCATCCGCTCCACCCCAACTGCAGTTGATGATTTTGCATCCCATGTCGGCTGCGTAGATGATGCCCTGAAGGCCAGCTTCGATAGCTATTCTCGCGTCGCCGTTTACTTTGATCGGGATAAACTTCGATCGATAACTCGAGCCTGCTATGCCGATCCTGTTGTTGGTTCGGGCAGCCGCGCATCCTGAAGTCAGCGTACCGTGTTGAAGAACCGCCTCCACAGGATCGTTATCGGGTCTCGGTTGGAGCACCGTGCCGCTCCCGATGAAGTCCCACCCGCGGTAGTCGTCGATCAGACCGTTGCCATCGTCGTCGATTCCGTTTGCACTTAACTCGCCGTTCGTGCCCCACTCGCCCCGATTAATGAAGACATTATCTTTCAGATCTTCGTGCATCCAGTCGACTCCGGAATCGACGTCACCGATAATGATGGTTGAATCTCCCGTGGTCACGCTCCAGGCGCTGTCGAGTTTCATGGCCTTGATCGCCCATTGGCTGCCGGAAAGAGAATCATTCGGCAAGGACTGAACAGGAAAAACGTAATACGGCTCCGCGTATTCCACCGCCGGATCCTCCATGAGTATGGCGGCGGCGGACTGCGGGGTGAGTCCCGCCGTATACCGGACAATAAAAATTTTGGAAATCCCGGGAGCTGTCGATTGAGTCGCATTCAATAACCACGCCCGATTCATCGGATCGAGCGGCGAAATAGAGGCGGGCCCGAATTGTGCGAGTAGCTTGTCGAGACTGGGTACACCGACAGTTACGGCGCCGGGATCTATTCGTACGGTCGGGCGCAGTTTGATAATCACGAGTCCAGGCACCACCTGTGGACGATCATGGAAGGCGGAAGAGGCATGCGTTATAGAGAAATTCGGATTTCCCTGACCCGAAATGGATTCCGTTGATAATGTAAAACAGATGAGGATCGAGATGAGTTTCATGGCGCAATTTAGTGTTTCCAACTGCTTCTTTGTTATAAATCCTGCGACCACATAACCAGATATATTCCCTCCCGATTCTACAGGCTGCACTTTGAACGTAACACCGCTGTACTTTGGCATTTCTTCTCCTGCATTTATTTCGAGTTTAAGTTGTCCGCCTAACGTGATTAGATAGTTTCTTCATATCATCCGGTCATCCAGTTGTCGCGGGATAACATCCGGCGCAGGGTTCGGCGTACGTTGCAGTATACCTGCACCTGGGACTGATTCGAGATGCGCGTTGGGGTGATATATGGTTTCGATATTACACAACCGGATATCCTTTACAAATCGTCCAAGGGACTTCGTACACCCTTGCCACCGCAGTTGAGAACGTGAGTGTAAATCATAGTTGTCTTCACGTCCTTATGTCCCAACAGCTCCTGAACCGTCCTGATATCGTAGCCCGCGGCAAGAAGCTGTGTCGCAAAGGAGTGACGGAACGTGTGAGATGATGCCCGTTTCACCAACCCCGCTTTCCTCACTGCGTCGGCAACGGCTTTCTGAATGATCGATTCGTGTACGTGATGCCGTCCCTCTTCACCTGTCTTGGGGTTTCGCCAGCGGTTTACCTGAGGAAAGACCCATTGCCAACGCCATTCCCTCGGAGCATTGGGATACTTGCGGTCGAGCGCGTCGGGCATCGACGCACGGCCCCAGCCGTCAACCAGATCCTTTTCATGAACCGCTTTGATAGCTGCGAGATGCTCCTGCAACGGAGTCTTGAGCGACGCGGGCAGCATGGTTATTCGATCTTTGGCCCCCTTCCCGTCACGGACCAAGATTTCGTTTCGGGAGAAATCGAGGTCCTGCGCGCGCAGGCGAACGCATTCCATGAGTCGCAGTCCCGCGCCGTATATCAGTGAGGCCATCAACCACTTGCCGCCGGAAAGATTCCCCAGCCCGGTCTTGACGTCGTCATGGGTCATCACGACGGGCAGGCGCTTGGTTTTTCGTGCGCGGATGACCTCGCCCAAGTTGCCGATTTCGCATTCCAGTACGTGGCGATAAAGGAACAACGGCGCCGAAAGCGCCTGGTTCTGTGTCGAGGCACTGACCTTCTCCTTGACAGCAAGGTGCGTAAGGAAGGCGTTGATCTCCGGTTCGAACGTCTCAGCGGGGTGGCGGACATTGTGGAAATGGATGTAGCGCTTGACCCATTGGCAATAGGTCTGTTCCGTACGGCGGCTGTAATGACGCGAGCGCAACGCTTCACGCAGCATGTCGAGCAGCTTCACCGGACGATGCTCGTTGTTGCGTGTCCTCCCGGTATCGGGCGGGCGTCCAACTGCGCAATCGTGTCCAGACGAGGGTTCGAAGACCATCCCTCGCGTTCGAAGCGGATTACCCCGCGATGACGTACAGTATTCAATACCGTACTTATCCGGTATGTGCGCAGGACGTCCTGATTCGTGGGGATGCTGCATAAAGCGTGAAGGCATCCAGATATGATTATCATAAAAAATATTGAAAGGAGCAAGCAAAGTCAAGCCGGGTAAGACGGGTGCAGCGGAATGCAATTCCCCCGATCCGAGTCAGATAATCGTCAGGACATGCATGGGCGTACATCTCAGTGGTCCTGATTGACGAGCGTCCCGACAATCCGCTCACGGGAGAGATCGGCGCCGACCGCCGGAGGAACATTGTGGCGAACGTGCGCCGCAACGAATGGACATGCAACTCCTGTTTTCCAGGGGAGGCCGTGTGGGTGATTGAAGGATTAATCCCTCCGGCAAAGCAAGGCGGAATGCACCGATCCGTCAATATGCGGCATGTTCATTCCCGCTTCTTTCGATCCCCTGTTTGCAATCCTTGCGCGGCGTTCCGATATTGTGCCGTAATAAAAGCGCAACATGCTTCTATGGATTGAGGAGTCGAGGAAATCTGGATTCCGGATTTCGGATTGAGGAATTTCGGATTTCCGAACCGAGGAGTATTAGCAAACTTTTATTCGCGGAACTCCGTGCACGCATCCAATCCGGACCCCAGACGAACCCGGCTGCATCATCCCGGATGTGATGCCGACTCACCAGATGGCAGGCAAAAGCCTCCGTGTTCCGCCATTATAAATGCGCGCGCATTCCAACGTTCATAAAGTTTCATACCCGTATTCCACCAATTTCAGAGGTGCAGCATGGCATCAGTTTCACTTACACCGGCGTTACGACAAGAATATGAGGGGCTGTTCAATTCATGCGGAATTCGTCCCGCACGCGTGCAAGCCGTGGACGATATCGTAGCGAAGCTCCGGTCGAACCTTCCGCGCTACCAGCAAGTCAGCGCCGCCACGGGTGTGCCATGGAGCTTCGTGGCGGTGATTCACAATATGGAGGCGGGGCTCCGGTTGACGCGACATTTGCACAACGGCGATCCCCTCACCGCGAGGACCACCCATGTACCCGCGAACAGACCCGCATCCGGAACACCTCCGTTCACGTGGGAGGACAGCGCCGCCGATGCGCTCGCACTCAAGAAACTGGATGCCCGGATTGACTGGAGTCTTGCCGGCACGTTATATCAGCTTGAGCGCTACAACGGCTGGGGCTACCGGCTTCATCACCAGCATGTGCTATCACCCTACCTCTGGAGTTTTTCCAACCGCTACGACAGCGGCAAGTACGTCGCGGACGGCACCTGGTCCGACACCGCGATTTCAAAGCAATGCGGCGCCGCCGTGTTGCTCCGTCGCATGGCGGAGATCGGTGTGATCGAGTTCCCGGATCAACCCGCGCCACAACCGGAAGACCGACCACTGCTCGTCAGGTATTCGATGAAACGTCCTGCCGATCCGATTGCCGCCGCGCGCGCAGAGGAGTTGCAACGCTGGCTGAATACCTTCCCCGGCATCTTCGTCAAAGTCGACGGCACCCCGGGGAAGCGCACCTCGGATGCTTATCGCAAGGTCACAGGTGCGTACCTGCCGGGAGATCCGAGGAAGTGATGTAGGATGAATCAGGAACTATGAAGGTGAAGATCGGGGGCAGGGCTGATCCTGTCCTCGATCTTGAAACCTCCACAAAAACACAAGTCCTCGTTGATTTTTGATCGCCGAGGGCACGGAGGGCGCAGAGGGCACCGAGATATTTTTAGAATGTATCAGGTACCTGAGTCTAAGGAAATTCGTGTACGCAATCCATCGACCTGCCGTATCAATTTCAAGATACTTTCGAGATGCGCCCTCAAATTTCTCTCTGTGCCCTCGGCGCCCTCTGCGATCTCTGCGATAACAAGGAGATCCGCACAATCTGGCTTCTACGCGATCGCTGCGATAAAAGGAGCCCCGCACAATGTAGCCCATGCGAATCCGACAATGATTCGGATTTGCTTGCCCATCCGTGCGAAGCCGCCGGGCTGTACCGAGCTGCTAAACACAACCTCGACTGTTAGCGCGAATAATCGCCAGAAATACTTTTTTAATCGAGGCCGCAACCAAGGATCACCCGGATTTATTCACGGCGTGCAACAAATCCGAGTGCGGTCATCCGAGAGGTTCTATGCGCTAATCGGCCTAGCGCGTGATTCGCGCGCGCACACGCCTTGAATTGAAAAATACGGTTTATGGTGCAGGCCCGACACGCCGTTTGGCACGCGAAGTATCATGCAGTTTCCCATTCCTTTTTGCTGATTTTCGCCTGGCGAAGTATACGTGCCAGCAATTCCCTTCCGATCTCAGCTCTGTGCGGATTGGGGATTACAATGGTTCTATCACCCTTGACCATGAACGGATGCTTGCCGCCGCTATAAGGACCATCAAAGCCAAGTGCCTGCAAGATCCGTACTAGTTCCTTTTGACTTACCGGACCGAATCTTGGCATAACTATGCAACTTTTTTGATTGCTATCTCTAGCCCATCGATCACCGGAACTGATAGATTACGATGGATGCGGAACACCAGCCATTCTTCGAGCACTTCTGCAAGTAGATTTCTGCATTCTTCCAATGTTGCCGCATTCGAGTACACTCCATCGCATTCCGGAATTTCCCCATAGTATGTGTTGTCATCGGGGAGGATTTCGTAATGCGCATGCTTCATTGCAGCTGCTATGTAGTCTAGAATCATTTCTTGCTCCTATAGGTCAACAGATGGTAACTTTTTCTGTTCTGAAAAACAAACAGGGTTGTGGACGCCTGCTCGCCATCCGTCTGACCGGACTGGGTCTCTTCTTTTAATTCTCCCGCTTCGAAGCAGAATCCGTTGTTAAAGAGAGCGGGGAGAGTTTTTTGTAAGCGCTGCTCGGAAGGTGGTGCATGGGTTGTATGATCGGAGCAGAATCCGTTTATAAAGAGAGTAAAGAGAGCGAAGAGAGCGGAGAGAGTTTTTTTAAGCGCTGCTCGAAAGGTTGTACGAGGGTTGTGAGATCGGAGCAGAATCCATTAAATAAAGAGAGTAAAGAGAGCGAAGAGAGCGGGGAGAGTTTTTTGTAAGCGCTGCTCGAAAGGTTTAACGGAGATTGTGGGCTTAGAGCAAATTTCATTTTGTAAAAAAGAAGTGGCGCGTGTCCGAATCCGTTCCATGTAGAGACGTTGCATGCAACGTCTCTACATGGAACGGATTCGGACGGAAAGGCTATGGGTTATTTACGCCATGGATTCGCTCCGTACGCGATTTTCCGTCATGATTTCGATGCAAGAACCCTTAGCAAAATCTCCTCGCTCTCACCGCTCTCTCTGCTCTCTTTATCCCTTGGCTTCTGCTCCATACGCACATTTACCTGTTGGCTTCAGAATGTATCGGAAGCATTACTTCATGCCTGAACCAGCGAATTACTTCCCATTTTGGGAACATGACATTGACATTCAATCTTGGGAACATTATTTTGACATGGTAATTACAAATACCGACTGGTCGCCCAGGTGAATTACAGCAGCCGCACAATCTATGTGCGGTTTATCGGGACGAATAAGGAATACGACGCAATTAATGCTCAGGATGTGTGATGACGGCAAAATTGATCAAGACGGAAGCAGAATACGAGGCGGCACTGGCCCGCATACAGACAATCTTTCTGGCCGAGCCGGGGACACCGGAAGGCGATGAATGTGAACTTCTCGTTACACTCGTAGCGCTCTATGAAGAAAGGGTCTATCCTATCGAGCTGCCGGATCCCGTCACCGCAATTCTTTTCCGAATGGACCAACAGGGTTTGAAGGCGAAAGATCTGGTCCCTTACATTGGAAGCGCATCCAAGGTGTCCGAAGTGCTGTCGGGGAAACGTCAATTAAGTCTGACGATGATCCGGAATCTGGTGAACGGTCTGGGCATCCCGGCGGAAGCTCTCCTTCAGGAAATGGGGGCAACATTGCCTTCCGCTGACGCCCTGGAGCAGGGACGACTATTCCCCATTGTGGAGATGGTGAAGCGCGGATGGTTCCCGGGATTTCAGGGAACGGTGGCTGAAGCGAAACATCAACTCGAAGAATTACTCAGCAACTTCGTGGGTTCCCTGGGACCGGATGCCCTCGTGCCGTCGCTCAATCGCCGGCATGTACGCACCGGCGGCCGACAGGACGAACATGCGCTCACGGCATGGCGCATCCGGGTGGCAACACTGGCAACAGGCGAGGCTCTGCCGACATACCATCCAGGCACGCTGACGCCGGATTTTCTTCGTGATGTGGTCCGACTGAGTTACCTTGATTCCGGTCCACTTCTGGCGAGGGAATTTCTCAATAAAAACGGGGTTCACCTGATTTGCGAACAGCACCTGCCAGGAACGCACCTCGACGGCGCCGCGCTGAAGCTCCCCGATGCTTCTCCGCTCGTTGCCCTGACGTTGCGGCATGACAGGCTGGACAATTTCTGGTTCACCCTGCTCCACGAACTGGCCCACGTTGCATTGCATTTGTACAAGGATGGCGGCGTCGCATTTTTCGACGACCTGGCAGGAGACAACATCACCGACAAGTACGAGAAGGAAGCGGACAGGCTGGCAGCCGAAATGCTGATACCCGAGAAACAATGGAAGACGGCGAGGCTTTCGAAGCACTCCACGATGAATGAGATCACGACATTTGCCGATACTCTCCGTATCAGTCCGGCGATTCCCGCCGGCCGCATCCGTTTCGAAGCGAACGATTACACTCTGTTCAAAAATTTGATCGGCGCCGGGAGCGTTCGATCGAAGTTCGGCATCACGTGGAGGAAATAGTGATCAGAGCACTGTCACCTCGCCGCAGTGAGTCCACTGCGGCGCAGACCCGCCAATGGGGCGTGAAAAATCCGTTCGAACATTTGCATTGCAGCCGATAATTATGCAATTACGTTAATTACCATCACAGCATCAGACGCCCTGCCGGTCAACAGTCCGGTATCGAAGCGCAAACAGGAAGGAAGGATATCATGAACAGCATCACGACCAGGGATAACACACACATCTATTTCAAGGACTGGGGTACGGGTGAGGCCGTCGTTTTCAGTCATGGCTGGCCGCTTAACGCCGATGCCTGGGAGTCGCAGATGGTGTTCCTCGCTTCGCAGGGCTACCGCTGCATCGCCCATGATCGACGCGGTCACGGCCGATCCGGTCAACCATATTACGGCAATACCATGGACGCCTATGCAGATGATCTGGCGGAGTTGCTCACAGCGCTCGACCTGAACGGCGTCACGCTTATCGGCCACTCCACCGGTGGTGGAGAGGTGGTTCGTTATATCGGCCGCCACGGGACCTCCCGCGTCGCCAGGGTTGTGCTGCTGTCTTCCGTGACCCCGCTGATGCTCAAGACCGAAGCGAATCCCGGCGGTCTGCCGATGGACGTGTTCGATGACATCCGCAAGGGCGTCGCCGCGGATCGATCGCAGTTCTTCAAGGATTTGACCACACCATTTTATGGCGCGAATCGCGGAGGCGCCAAGGTTTCGCAGGGCGTGCGTGATGCGTTCTGGTTCAGGGGAATGATGGGTGGATTGAAGAATGAGCTTGATTGCATCGAGGCATTTTCCGAAACCGACTTCACCGAGGATTTGAAAAAGATCGACGTGCCGACATTGATCATTCATGGCGACGACGATCAGATGGTGCCGATAAAAGCATCGGCCATCGCCGCGTCGAAACTCGTCGACAACGCCACACTGAAAATCTACCCGGGTGGATCGCACGGCCTTGCCGACACACATAAGGAACAACTCAACGCAGATATTTTGGCATTTCTGAAAACATAGAGCAACGTACCTCCACGCTGCATTCGCTTGTATTTATTTTCAATCGCGATACTTTGACGTATGACACATCCCGACGACTACATCGCCGCCCTCATTGAACTGCATCGCGGACTCGACAGACAGGGCCCGGGCGATGACGCATTTTCACAACGGATTCTGTCGGAGCTTCCTGGTCTTCCGTCGAATCCGAGGATCGCCGATCTCGGAAGCGGATCCGGTGCAGGCGCATTGCTGCTGGCGGGGTGGTTTCACAGCCATGTGATCGCGGTGGAACTGGCTCACGACTTTGTTGAAGCGTTGAAGATCAAGGCGCGGCAAAACGATCTGGATCACCTGATCTCGGTTCTTGAAGCGGACATGGGAACGCTGGATTGGTCTGCGGCCTGCATCGATCTGTTGTGGTCGGAAGGTGCAGCGTACAACCTGGGTTTTGAGCACGCTCTTCAACTCTGGCGGCCGCTCATCAGCGACGGAGGTCTGGCCGTCATTTCCGAGCTGAGCTGGTTCGTCCAGAATCCACCGGAGCCTGCCGTGGATTATTGGAAGGCGGCATATCCCGGCATGGGCAGCGAAGAACGGAACATTGAGCATGCGCGCAACTGCGGATTCAGCGTCGTGAACACGCGCCGCCTGCCAAGTGCGGCATGGTGGGACAATTACTACAATCCCCTGAAACGCCGAATAGCATCGCTGCGCTCGACGGCGAATGAGTTGATGCGGAGGGTGATTCTTGAAACCGAAACGGAGATGAATCTCTTCGAGCGCTTCAGCGACAGTTACGGCTACACCTTTTACGTCCTCAAGGCGGAAGCACTGGCCGACGGCGCTAAATAATGCAGTGACAAGTTTTTTTTATCGGCTACAATGGCGATAGACGACCATATCCGGATTCCGCAGGATTCTCACGAATTGAACATCCAATCAAATAGCGAAGCGCCGCGCGCGGCAGCCTCCAACGAGACTGAATCGCCGCGAGCAGCCGGTCCCGACGCCCTGTCCTTGAAACGCAAACTCCTGCTTGCACTTCTGGCGTTGATCGGCGTCACACTGGTGTTCTTTTCTACACGCGATTACGGCGCAGGATTGACACCCGATTCAGTCGGTTATATAAGTACCGCCCGAAATATCATCGCCGGCAATGGAGTCACTTCATACAGCGGTGCCCACCTGGTTGTACAGCCCCCACTCTATCCCGCGCTGCTTGCACTTGTCGGCGGGATATTCGGGACGGATCCCTTCCAGATAGTCGCCGTCGTAAACTCAATCCTGTTTGGCTTGATCATCTACTTCGGAGGGCTGCTGACGTTCAGGGCGTTGTCCGCTTTTCCAGTTCTCGCTCTCATTGTGATCGTGGCCGTGCTGACATCTATTCCATTGTTCTCGGTTTCAGTCATGGCATGGTCTGAGCCTCTTTTCATACTCTTGGCGCTTGTCGGTATTCTCATGGCCAACTCGTATATAGAAAAACAGGATATAGCATCCCTGTTGTTTTTGTCAATAGCGGTAGCGTTATCCTCGCTGACACGATATGTCGGCATCGCGCTTATTTTGTGGGGAGTATTAATCGTCATTTTTTTCCACCGCGGAAGCGTCAAAAATAGAATATTCCATGCTGCACTTTTCGGACTCATCCCCGTACTTGCAATCGGAATATGGCTACTCCGAAACTATGCTATTACCGGTGAACCTTTTGGACCTCGCGCGGCTTCGACATTCAGTTTGTCACAGAATCTCATGTTCATGTTTGATCGCGTCACGACCTGGTATATACCCGGGATAATCGGAGATCACCGCGCTACACTGCTGCTGTTTGGTGTAGCAGTCGGCTTCCTTGCCGGGCTCAGTCCAGAGGACAGTCGGAAACGCATGCGTGGTCTCTTGCGGCAAAACAGCCCGCTCGTCTTGTTTATTATTGTGTACTTGACATTTCTGATCATCTCATCGACAACCACCGCTTATGATTCCATCGGCAACAGATTATTGTCCCCCATATATGTACCGCTTACGTTGTTCATGTTTATTCTGATCGAGGCGATCACTGAACCATATCGCAGACGCTTTTCAAAACGAATCGTGAATTTCATTCTTGTTCCCGGACTCGCAATCTGGCTGTTATTTCCGCTGAACGCCACCTTGATGCGCGCCAATTACGTAACCCACTTCGGTCAGGGATTCAGCAGCAAGGCGTGGAGAGAGAGCGAGACGATTCAATACATTCGTCAGCATAAAACGACAGATTCGACATGCACAATGTTCACAAACGCTGCGGCTGCCGTCTACATCCTTACAAATGTCGAGGCTGCGATGAGTCCCGCCGAGACCAGCTATAACTCCCTGGAGGCGCCCAAGGATATTTCGCGACTTCAAGGCGTCTGGCCTGCCGAAAAAAAAGCCTGCCTCGTTTGGTTCGACAAGGTCACGCAGGAAAATCTGTTCACCATCGATGAATTGCGGCGAGTCGCACGGATCACCCGTATGGCCCGTTTTACCGATGGCACCATTTATTCTGTCGAGAGAAAATAGCCTGCTCCCCCAAAGGCACAAATCGAGCGGAGGTTTTCACGGTATGGGGATGCGGGGAAAAGGTGAAATGGTGGGGAAGGTGAAAGAAAAGTCGAAGGCCGCAGGCCGAAGATCGAAGATTCGCCGCGGCGGACTCGCCGCAGCGAGGTAAGAGGCGGTTTCCTGCACGCGGCTGGGTAAAATGTGGTGGATTCATGGATCTACCACTTTTCAATTGCGATTTGCGATGAGTGATCGATATTCCGCGATCTATCGCACGAGAGAGTGGGCGATTCATGAAACGCCACTTTCCGATAGCGGATTGCTATTGGCTGCTCGAAATTCCGCGATCTGTCGCTCGATAGTGGGCGATTCATGGATCTACCACTTTCAGGTTGCGGATTGGACAGACGCCGGAGCGGTGGATTCATGGATCCACCACGTTTCAATTGCGATTTGCGATGAGTGATCGATATTCCGCGATCTATCGCACGAGAGAGTGGGCGATTCATGAAACGC
>CAYJMN010000051.1:0-40956 GCA_964371045.1 uncultured Chromatiales bacterium
GTTGATGAAGGCGAAAATGAGGATTCCGCCCATTTTGCATGATGTCATTAACAGGTGCCCACCAGCGCTACGCACCGGTCCATTTCATGGATGACATAATGAAACTTCCACGGTACGGCCACGCATGCATTCGAATGCGTGAAATACAAACTTAATAATACCTCTTCCTCCCCCTCTCTACCAAGAGAGAGGCGGCCGGGGGTCGAAGACCGCAGGTCGCAGACTCGCCGCGGCGAGGTGAGTTGTTCGATACCCCACAAAGGCCGGGGTCGAGGTGGTGAGTTTATGAAATCAGGCCTATTCAAGCCGATTTTACAAGATGTCATAAGAAGGAGCCGCCGCGAAAGGATCGTGTGAGGATTGTAAGTTCAGAGCAGAATTCGTTGGTAAAGAGAAGAGAGTCCGAATCCGTTCCATGTAGAGACGTTGCATGCAACGTCTCTACATGGAACGGATTCGGACGGAAGGGCTCCGTTCGCGATTTTCCACGACACAACATTGCCTCAATCAATGCCAAGGTCGTTCTCGTGGGTATCCAGATACTGGTTGAGCGCATCGATACCGATGAGTTCGCGATCACTGTAAGGGAGAACGGTCGACGAGGCGAGTTCTGGTGGGAGGGAGCGGGATGTCGCAGAACCGGATTTATTGAGAAACACGCGGCGGGGTTCATACCGCAATTCACGTAATTCCTGAATAATGCGCGACGCTTCGTGCCAGGAGAGAATGTCGGGATTGATCACGATGTAAATAGAGGTCGCTTCATTGCGAAAGCACGCTTCCTGCCGGGTATAACGATCGCGTTCCTGTTCGAGACGGTGCAACACGTTGTCTGTTTCGAACGTGCGTTTTCCCAACGTCACGGTCGTGATCATTTCCTTGCGCTCGAGTATCGAATGGCGGAGCGCCAACAGCTCTTCCGACCAGATCGCGGATATCGACGGGGCGGCGAAAAACCGCATACTCAGCGCGGTGGGCGGCATATCGAAAATGATGACGTTGCTGTCGGAATGATCTTTTATCACCGTTCTGAAAATCAACGACATAGCGTATTCGTCCAGTCCAGGGGAATGACGCAAGACCTTGAAATATTTGTCGATATTCAGTGCGGTCAGATAGCGGTAAGACGCCCGGAGCTGCTCCTCGATATCGCGTAAATACCGCTCGCTCCATTTCCGGATGTCCGGCTCGAAGACGCGCAAATCCTTCGCGCATTCCATGGGGGTATCCCCTAATTCCCGCTGGAAAATATCTCCAAGGTTGTGCGCGGGATCCAGCGAAACGAGGAGGACGTTTTTTTCACGACGGGCATAAGCCAATGCGTGAAGCGATGCGAGCGTGGATTTCCCCACCCCGCCTTTGCCGATGAAAAACAGCAGGCGCGGCGCCATCAATCCACCGGGAGCGTTGAGAACAGTTTAGAGAGGGGGGAGTGCGCCGTGTCCAGCCTAATGAGCATCAGAATAATGTCGTCCTCCATCGCCGGCAGCAGGCCGAGGCTCAATTCCACGGGAGGGGAGGGAAGTCCGGTGGCGTTCCCGAGGACGAGCAAGGCGAAAACGTGGCGTAGTTCGTCGTATTCCCACTTCAGCATGTCGGTCGCGCGACTGCGCTGTATTTCATCCAGCGTCGCTGTCGCCGTCTTCAGGTGTTCGAGAAGTTGACGCAGGGATTTCATGAGCGGACACGAAATATGCGCGCGTCGGTCTCGAGCCGTACGGTGCCGGGAAAATGGGTGTATGCGGCGTACATCGCCAAGAGGAACGTTCCCAGAATGAAGGGTCTCGGCGCGTTCAGCAGCTCTGCGATCAGCGTCCACCATGGCGTCACCAGGGCGATGAACATCGCGTTGTTTTCGTAGCGGTACAATGCGTCTATTGGAACCGATGTGCGTGAGCGATGTGCGTGAGCGAACATCACCCTGTACAGCACAGGCAATCCAAGGCCCGTGCCGGCTGCGAGAATCAGCACCGCCGTATTGATCCAGCCGACATCCGAGTCGTAAACGTGTGAAAGCAGATCGTATTTCAACGCGACTTCCGCACAGACAATGCAGACCGACGGAATGGCGACGAGCGTTAGCCATCGGCGCAGGAGAATCCGTCGAAGCTGCTCCATCACGATGCGGCGCTTTCGGGGATTGGCGCGGGTATGGTGGTTGGCGGCGAGAAGAAGGCGCGAATTCCCTCCACCGAAATCCAGAGTACGATGAAAATGATCACGGCATTGATGATCTGAAGCAACACATTGCTCGAGGCCCCGTAATCGAACTGGTTCAGAATGCTCGCCCAGAGCGTCATCACGCTCATGAAAACCGCCGGGATCCCCGCCGTCAGCCATTTCAGGCCGCCTTGCCGCCGGAGGTACAGAGTTACGATGATCAGAGCCAGCGCGGCGAGCGTTTGGTTCACTGCTCCAAACAACGGCCAGAGGGTCAATGCACCCCGACCGTCCGCGCCGGAAGCGAACGCAAGCACCGCCGCCGTAACGACCGCGAAGGTGGTGGCGACGTGACGATTCCCGAAGGCATTAATTTTCATTCCCATGAACAACTCCGTCACAACGTAGCGCTGGATGCGTGTCGCGGTGTCGAGCGTCGTCCCCGCGAAAGAGGCGACGAATACTCCCATGATTACGGCCGCCAGTCCGCGGGGTATGCCAAGCGTTCCGATCATATTCGCTGATCCGTCAACGAAGGCCGTGATTTTCGAGCCCATGCCCTGAGCGGCGGCCCAGGATGAATACAGGTTATTCCATGCCGGAACACCCGTGAGCATCTCTCCGGTCGAAGCGTCCCGATAACCGAGTCCGATGCCCGCCGCCACCGCGATGATCACGATGGTTGCCAACGCGCCTTCCACCAGCATCGAACCATATCCCACGAACAGCGAATCGCTCTCGGACCGCACCTGCTTTGCCGACGTGCCGGAAGAGACGAGAGCATGAAATCCCGATATCGCTCCGCACGCGATCGTGATGAAGAGGAACGGCCAGAGCGGAGGTGTGTCTGGCGGAGCTGACTGGAACGCCGGGGCGACGATACGGAAATCCGTCGTGAACGCGGCAACCACCGCTCCCAGAACAAGCATCCCCATAGCCAGGAGAAGTTGATAGGCGTTGATGAAATCGCGGGGCTGTAACAGGGTGGTCACAGGCAACGTGGAGGCGACGTAGGCATAGACCAGCAGGATCATCGTCCACATGCCCGTCGGCGGTATCCCGGCAATCATGGGCAGATCCAGCGGAAACCAGGCACCCAGCACCATCGACGCATACATCAGCGTCACGGCGATAACAGTGGATTTCGTGACGTTCCATCCGCGACGATAGATGCCGTGACCGAGTGCCACGGCGATGGGAATCTGCAGCCAGACCGGTATCACCGATTCAGGAAACATGTGGAAGATCACCGCGATGACCATCCCGAAGATCGAGATCACGATCCACAGCTCGAGAAAAACGATAATGAAAAAGAGAATGCGGGTGCGCCCGTTGATGTATTTGGCCGTGTAATCGGATATCGACTTTCCCTGGTTCCGCATCGAGATGATCAAGGCGCCGAAATCATGCACCGCACCCATGACGATGCTCCCGACGAATACCCACAGCAACGCAGGCGCCCAACCCCATATGATCGCGATGGCGGGACCGACGATCGGTCCGGTCCCGGCGATGGACGTGAAATGATGTCCGAAAATCACTTCCTTGCGCGTCGGTACATAATCGACGTCATCGCGCAACGCGACCGACGGCGCGGTGTTCGCGTCGTTTATCGCGAAAATCCGACGCCCGATGTAGCGGCCATACCATTTGTACATAAGCAGATAGCCGACGAACGAACCGACCATGATCAGTATTGCTTGCATTGAGCTTGCCTTCGGTGTGGGAAAAAGCATACCGCCCCCCGGGTGGCGGACCGTTCTGCAAACATACGAACTTTCAGATGAAATTCGGTCCAGACTGATAATGCGGGGAGATCGTGAAAAAATAATTTATTTGCCCGGTAACAATGTCCACATCGAGGCACGAGAACGCAGGCGTTGCACGATGTCTAAATAGTTCATTACATTGAGTTTAGACTCGATACACTCTCAGATCTCACGTCATGCCGCCGCCCTGGCGGAACGATTATTCCCTCAAACAGACTTGGAAAACCGATTGAATAATCTGATATTGCGATGACGTGGCGGACGCACGATTTTATGGTCCGCCGCCACATCGGATCACACCGGTACGAACCCATAAATGAACCGAATGCACATTGTTTTTACGACGCTCAACATTCCTGTTTTCCAGTGCTTCGAACGCTATGACCGTGGCGTCCATGGTCGAAGAACGCGAGCATGTAACGCATTCCCATTCTCCGTGTCTAGTATAATTGAGTGCCCTCGCCCGTACACCCTTGCCCGTACGCCCTTGTCCGCGCGGCACTCCGTACACGACGATTGTGGCGCCCGGCCACAGCGTCGGCATCACTGATTGACGACAAGCGCACGGATCGAAGCTACAGAAATCACCTTTGATTGCGCGACAATTTTGGATCATCGATAGTCATCAGCATAGAAACCTTTGGAGGCTCGTATGCACAAAACGCTACTGGCAGTTCTGCTTCTCCTGTTACTTGTTCCGGCCGCGCTCATGGCCCAGACCGGAAAGGTATCCGGAAAAGTCACGGACCTCGAGACCGGGGAACCCCTGATTGGAGCGAACATCATCGTCGACGTCGCAGGCACGCAAAGAGGCGCCGCAAGCGATGTCAACGGCGGTTACGTCATTCTCAATGTTCCGATCGGCAAGGCCACACTCAAGGCCAGCTATATCGGATACAAACCCGTAACGATCGAGAACATCCTTGTTCGCAGCAACGAGACGAGCCAAAAGGACGTCCAGCTGCCGAACATATCGTACACGACGGAAACAGTCGTTATCGTTGCGGAGAAACCACTTGTGGACAAGGGCTCCACGAACAGCAAACAAACAGTGTCGCAGGAAGATATTGAGAACCTGCCCGTCCGCGGTGTGGAGGCCATTTCAGCCATGCAGGCCGGCGTCGTCTCGATAGGCGGTACGCTGTTTGTGCGAGGCAGTCGTGCGGATGCCACCGGCTATGTCATCAATGGCATGCAGGTCAACAACCCGCTTTTTGGCGGACGCGGTCTTTCCGTCATTTCCAACGCTATCGCCGAGCAGAGTCTCCAGGCGGGCGGCTACTCGGCCGAGTTCGGCGGCGCCAATGCCGGTCTCATCAGCACCACGACGCGTTCGGGAGGCCGGAGTCTCAATTTCGAATTTGAAGCTTACACGGATAACTACGCTCCAATCGGCGAGAAGACACTTGGCACGTACTCGACCGGCAGCAGTGTGTACATCGCGACCGTGGGTGGCCCTGTGTACGGACCCGTGAAGTTCTTCCTCGCCGGTCAGAATTCCTTCAGCCGCACTCCCGCTTCCGGTTGGCGCGAGGATTACGATCTGACAACGCTCTACGATCCCTTGTTGCGTCAGACCGAAGCGCATCAATTGCTTTCTCCGGAAGAACAGGCGAAGGTAGGCATCTTCGATCCGCGACTGGGCGCCGCTGCGCAAAAGGTGGATTACCGCTTCCCTGGTGGACTGTTCCTCAATAGTGCGAGCGAAAGTTACCTGCTTAATGGTAACCTGACTTTCGATCTCAACCCGGTCAACGTTCGCGTTGACGGATCGCTCGGGTATGGAACCAGCCGCGGCGGCGCGGGCCTGACCACGCAGTTGGCGGAGCGTCGCGCCAGCGTGTCCGAAGCTCAGGATTACAGTATCAACACGAAATTCACGCATCTGCTCAGCCCTTCCACGTTCTACGAAATCTACGTGGGCTATTTCGGGAACTTCGGCGTCACCATGGATCCCGATCTCAAGCACAATATTTTCCAGTATGGCGATTCCGTGACGAACGCCGCGTTCGGATATCATCTTCTGGCTGATGGCACCCCTGAGCAGCCTGTCACGGCCTTCGGCGCCAGTTTTGTGCCGGCGGGATACCCCATTGGATCCGGTTACGGCAAGTCTTCCTATAACTCGGTCCAGACCAAACTCAACTTTGTGCATCAGATCGGTCGTCAGCACGAAATCAAGACTGGAGGCGAATTCACGCAGTATTCGATCCGATCCTTCGGAATCGACGCCTTCGGACTTGCATCCTTTCTCCGCCTGAATCCCGATGCGAACGCACTCGAGATCGCCGGATCCAGCGGTACGAGCAACTACGGTTACGACTACTACGGCCGACGACTCGACAGTGGCGAGGACGGTCCGAAAGCACCGGTGTTCGCCGCATTCTACCTTCTTGACAAGATTGAATTCGAGGATCTGGTCATCAACGTCGGTCTGCGGTACGATTACATCAATACGAATTCCAAGGAATTCATCAATCCTGCGAATATCAAGTTTACTCCGGAAGGATTGATTGATCAGTCTTCCTCGAACGTGAAAGACGTCTCGCCGTCGAAGACCGTCAGTCCGCGACTCGGTTTTTCCTTCCCCGTGACCGACCGGACGGTGTTTTATGCCCAGTACGGCATCTTCGTGCAGCAATCGCGTCTGCGTGACGTGTACCTCGGCAACGCGACAATCGCGTCGCAGATCAAGGGTGGGTACGCGATTTCGAGTCCGGTGGGCTTCGGACTCAAACCTGAAAAGACGATTCAGTATGACTTCGGCTTCAGGCAACAACTCGGCGAAAACCTGGCCTTCGACATCGGCGCCTTCTACAAGGACATACGCGACCAGATCCAGCAGCGCATGGTGTCGGCTGAGTTCGGTGCGGAACATCCGGCGTATTATGCCTGGGTCAACGGCGATTTCGCTACGACTATGGGGGTCTCGCTGCAGCTTACCATGCGTCGCACCAATCGGATCTACCTCTCCACGAATTACACATACTCCGATGCGCGCGGCACTGGTTCGAGTCCCTCGTCGGCGTTCCGCGCTCTCTGGCTATCGCCGACATCGACGCCCTTCCTCCCCAAATACCCGATGACGCTGTCATTCGATCAGACGCATCGCGGTTCCGTCAACATGGATTACCGCTTTGGCCCGAACGACGGTCCGGAAATGTTCGGCGTCATGCCGCTCGAGAACTTTGGCGTCAACCTTCTGTTCTCGTTCAACAGTGGTACGCCGTATACGCGAGTGAACGAGTTCAGCTTTGGCGACCGCCGCACGCCGATCGAGGCCATCAATGCTTCACGGACGCCGTGGGTGTTCCAGCTCGATCTGAATGTGGATAAGTCCTTCCCTATCGGTCCCGTCAACGCCAATTTCTACATCCGCTGCACCAACGTGCTCAACATCAGGAACATCACCGGTGTCTACGCCACTTCGGGTAGCTCCGAAAGCAACAACTTCCTTTCCACCGACGACGGTCAGAAGCAGATTGCGACGTATGCGTCATACGACGAGGTGTTCGGTCAGCTCTATCAGGACTTCTACTTTCAGAACAGCCTGATGAACGCCGGCGTGTATGGTCCACCCCGCCGCATATTTCTCGGTGTGCGGGTGAATTTCTAACCCCGGCCCCTGTTACCCTGAACGTCACTGGATAAGAAAACTGGAGATCAGATACATGAAAAAAATTACCCATGTTCTCGTCCCGCTGTTGTTGCTGGCGCTTGTCATTCCAGCGTATGCGACCTCACCCGAAGGCGAGAAAAAGAAGGATCCTTCCCTCGCGAAGGAAACGAAGAACGACCACTGGGATTTCATCTCGGTGAACAATTGCCTCATGTGGATGTCCAATAATGGCAGGATGTCGCACAATGTCGGTTCTGGAAGTTCCGGCTTTGAATGGCCGACAGGTTCGGCGAAATATGCCATTTTCACCGACGGTATCATCTGGGGTGGGAGATTCTCGGGTGAAATACGCGTCGGCGGAGCTACCTATAACCCCGGCATGCAGGCCGGTAACATCAAACCCGATGGTACACAGTCCGATCCTAACGATCCCTTGCATCGGTTGTTCAAGATTCGAAAGGTGGATCCGAATCAATGGGCGGATTTGGCGATATCGAATCCCATCTATTACGGTCAGATGAAGCTTGACTACGATCAGTGGCCGGTTCAGTTTGGCGCACCTTGGGTCGACAAGAACGGGAATGGCGTATATGAACCCGACTTTCAGGAATTCCTCGATTCCGGCTACGTCAACTGCCTTTCCGATACACCGCTCCTGCCCGGCGATGAAACGATCTGGTTTGTTTCCAATGATTTGGATAAACGCAGAACGGTCAATCTCTATGGCGTCAATCCGATTGGAATCGAACTGCATACACTCGTCTGGGCGTACAGTCAAACCGGGCCGCTCTCGAACATGGTGTTCAAGAAATACACCGTGATCAATAAGGGTATTGAGGATCTGACCGACGCATATTTTTCGCAATGGTCCGATCCCGATCTCGGCGACGCCTTCGACGATTTCGTGGGCATCGATACGACACTGAGTCTCGGCTATGTATACAATGGTCTTGCCAAAGACGAGGTGTACGGAGTCCCCCCCGCAGCCGGATATGACTTTTTCCAGGGACCCATTGTCCCGAGTCCTGGCGATTCGGCGGTCTATAATTTTAGCCACCGACAAGGCTTCCGCAACCTCAAGGTGACGACCTTCGCATTCTATATTAACAGCAGCTCGGTGTACAGGGATCCGGATCTCAAGGTCCCGAACGGCTCCGTTCAGATGTACAATTACATGCAAGGCCGACTGTACAATGGTCGTCTGTACCGTGATCCAACCACAGACAAAGATGTGACGATATGTCTGGCCGGTGATCCAATCACCGGAGAAGGCTGGGTTGACGGTATCATTAACAGCCCGGGTGATCGTCGCTTTCTCATGACCGCCGGTCCGTTCACTCTGGCGATTGGCGACACACAGGAAGTCGTGGTGTCCACCATCGTTGCGCAGGGCGCGGACAGAATGAGCAGCATCAAGGTGTTGAAGTTCTACGACAAGTTCGCACAGCTCGCTTTCGACAACAATTTCGATCTGCCGAAAGCGCCACCGTCCCCGAACGTCGATGTGACGTTATTGCCAAAGCGCCTCATCCTGCATTGGGGCGATCCGGCACTGACCAGTCGCATTGAAAATCATGACGATCGCGGCTTTAAGTTCCAGGGCTACAATGTGTATCAGTTCCCGACGGGTAGTTCTACTCTCGAGGACGGTATTCGCCTGGCGACCTACGATTTGAGCGACGGCGTCTCCGTTATTTTCGACGAGATCATTGATCAGAAATCGGGCCTCGTACTCGAGATGCCGCGCCAGTACGGCAATGACGCCGGCTTGCAGCGTATTTACGACGTCACGATGGACGCCATCACCGACCGTCCGCTTGTGAACAATCAGCCATATTACTTCGCAGTCACGAGCTACGGCTACAACAGCAGCCCCGAGGCTTCTCCGCGGCAGCTGGAATCGACGCCGAACATCCTTGAAGTGCGTCCCCAGGAATACGATCCGGGCTGGAGATTCGGTGAGAAAATAGATACCGAAATCCCGGTCACTCACACTACGGGAAAATCGGCCGGTTTCGTCGAAGTGGTCACCATCGATCCGCTTAAAATGACCGGAGATACCTACGAGGTGACCTTCGATCCGCTCGGCCAGGTCGAGACGACGTACGATCACGATCTTGACGGCGTGGTCGATGAAACCCTGACGGTCGAGAACTATTCCGCATGGACGCTCAGGAATATCTCGAAGAATACAATACTCGTGAACAAGTCTACCTCCATGAGTGGCCTCGAGAAAGAATTTTTCGTCGTGGAGGGCTTCAAGATCGGCGTCGCAGGTACCGGATATTACAAGCAGTTCACCAAGGACGGTTTCGATGCCGGTAACGAAAAAGCGAATCACGATGAAATCCTCCGCATAGTGTGGGATGGCGGCCCCGAGGTATTCGAAGCCAATGAATCCACCAAAGGCGAGGGCGGGTACTCATGGCAGCTCGGTTACACTTCCATGGCCATCACACAAAATCCTGCCCAGTTTGGATCAAGTATTCGCGCCTACGATGCGAAAAAAGTTGTGGAAATCCGTTTCGATGCGAGAGCGCCATCAAAGGGCTATCTCTTCTACCGCGGCACCTCGCCGATCAATTACGCCTATCAAGGGTATTTCGAATCGCCAATCCAGATTTGGGATGTGACCGACATCAATCCCGAAAACCATCGTCAACTTTCCTACGCGTGGACAGAGCAGATAAACGCGCCGGGGAACGACCAGGTCTTTAATCCAACCGCCGTGTCGACCGATCGCGAGATGCTCTTCATCATCGATGCTCCGTACAGCGACACACCGAATCCCGCATGGTCCACTCCGACCTTCTCGCTGCAGCGCAACGGCAATACGCTACCCATCCTTTATTGGGGTTGGTATATGCTGGGATCGCAGTACGCAGGTGTGGCCAAGGCCTGGCGCGATGGCGACCTCTACCGTATCACTCCTAAAGTCCCGTTCGCCGGCGACGACAAATACGTCTTCACCACCATGGCGCCGACGTATACGAAATCCGTCGCTGAAGCCGATATCACGAAAATCAGCGTCTTCCCGAATCCGTATTACGGAGCGAACAAGCGCGAGCGCAACAAGTACCAGCGTTTCGTTACGTTTAATCACCTTCCGCCGCGTGCGAAATTCAAGGTGTACACCATTTCAGGCGTTCTCGTCAAGTCGTTCGAGAAAAACGACAACACGCAGTACGCCACGTGGGATCTGCAGAACGACAACAGTCTGCCGGCAGCCAGCGGTTTGTACTACATCCATATCGAAATGCCCGATCTTGGAGTGGAACGAATCATCAAGCTCGCCGTGGTTACCGAAACCCAGTTCCTTGATCGCATTTAACCGCGAACAGGTGACATCGTGAATGTGAAGAGAAAAACGAACGAAAGAGAAAAAGGAGATATACTCATGCGCATCAGACCTGGATACATCGCGGTGGCCATACTTGCCCTCGTGCTGTCCGCGTCGCACGCTTTCGCGGGCGGCGGGAACAAGGAAGGCACCGCTTCCGCAGAACAGCTGCTTATTCCTGTCGGCGCGCGCGGTATCGCGCTCGGCAGCGCCTACACTGCCGGTCTTACCGGTATCGAGGCGATCTACTATAACCCGGCCGGTCTCTCCGGCACCAGCCACGGCGTCGAAGTGTTGTTCTCGCAAATGAACGGCCTCGACAACGACGGTATCAGTTTTTTCGGTCTCGGCAGCAATGTCGAGGGATTCGGGCACGTGGCTCTGTCGGTGAAGTCCTTCGCGTTCAGCGACATGCTGATAACGGACGAACGGCAGCCCGACGGTACCGGCGCGACCTTCGCTCCAACCTTCCTGACCCTGGGTTTGACCTATTCCCGTGCGCTGACCGACAGGATCCGCTCGGGTATCACCGTCAACCTTGTGTCAGAGGAAATGGGGCGTACGAGCGCCTCGGGCCTTGCCTTCGACGTCGGTGTGCAGTACTCCGGTCTCGCCGGCGTTAACGGCCTCGAGATGGGCGTAACGCTCCGCCACCTGGGTGGCAATATGAATTACGATGGTCCCGGCCTACTGCGGGTCGTCGATGAAACAGGAGCCGACCGCACAGGTCAGCTTTTGAAAATCGAAGCAGCCGGTTTCCAGCTGCCGACCTCTCTTGAGATCGGATTCGCCTATCGCCACAGCTTCGAGGATCTGCACGACCTCATGATAGTCACATCCTTCGAGAACAATAACTTCGTCACCGATCAGTATCGCATCGGCGCCGAGTACACCTTCAGCAAGTTCCTCTCGCTCCGCGGTTCCTATGCCCTTACCGGCAGTAACAGAACCGATATCGACGGCAATGACGCGTACATCTACGGTCCGGCCTTTGGTTTCGGTATTCAGCAGTGGGCGGGATCGGTGAAGCTGTATGTCGACTACGCATACCGTACTCGCGTGACGTTTACCGATCAGCACGTCGTTGCGCTGAAAGTGGGTTTCTGACGCACCGTTACAGCTCTCGTTTTCATGCCCCCGTCGAGATCGACGGGGGCTTTTTAATGCGGATTGCGGATCTCTCGATTGTCTGGCCTCCGATCGATGGAGACCTTGGAAGAGTGAAGTCGCTGCCGGCTATTACCAAGGATATCTGCGGGCGCATGCCTCTCCTTGTCCAAAGCAATGTTCATCCGCGATCACCCGTCTTTTCCGCGTCATCCGCGTATCGAATTCATCCCTGGAAATTCGTAATTGACTTCGCGGTGATCGACCCGATGCGAACAAGCGAACAAGAAGGATTGACTGGGGAGGGTCGGGGGGGGGAATACAAAAAGGAAGTCGTTGGACTTCCTTTTTGTCGGGGCGAGAAGATTTGAACTTCCGACCTCTCGGTCCCGAACCGAGCGCTCTACCGGGCTGAGCCACGCCCCGAAACGGTAGATACTAATGTACCATGAACGACAATAAAGAGCAACAGCCGATGAAAAAAATCAGTAGTTGCCGACCTTGCCGCGGAGCTGCTTGTAGAGCATTTCACGCGCTCTGAAAATATGCGCCTTGATTGTGCCGAGCGGGAGATCCAGCGCTACAGCGATTTCCTCGTAGCTCCTTTCCTCCTGATGTCGCATGACGATGACGGTACGGTACTTGTCGGGGAGCGCATCTATCGCTTTCTGGATAGCTTGTGTCTGCTGGGATTTCAGGATGTGCTGATCGGGGATATTCGAGGAATCCGGAATCTCGTATTGGTGATCGCTGTCGGATGCGGGAGACGGCCGATCGATGGAGATCGTGCGCAGTTTGCGCTTGCGCATGTAATCGATGCAGTTGTTGGACGCGATCTTGTACAGCCAGGTGGAGAAGGCGAATTCATGGTTGAAAGACGCGAGGGAGTTGAACGCCTTGATGAAGGCTTCCTGGGTAAGGTCCTCCACATCGTCCTGATTCCCGATCATCCGCATCACAAGATGTGAGATCGCACCATGATACTTTTTCATGAGACGCTTGTATGCGTCCTGATCACCGGCGATCGCGGCTGAAATTAATGCTTTGTCCTCAATGCGGGACTGTTCTCTTCGTTCGTCCGTCGTTTGATACATAGGCTGGCAGGTAATCCTTCAGAGAATCTAAACTTACGGGATTGCGGGATCAAATCAAACGACGTTGAAACGTGCACGATCAAGGCGCAAGGCGTCTGACGGGAAAGTCGAATGGTTCTGCTCGCAAAGCATGACGATGTAATGCGACCGGAGTGTGCGACGATGTGCCCGTGTGGTACTTCGGACTTCCGACACCTTTGAGAACGTCCGCGATTTTCGTACCTTGTGTGATTAGTCATGGATGTCTTCTCAATCGAATATATGCAAGCAATACGCGTCCTCTTCATCGGTGACATTGTCGGAACTCCCGGCCTGAACGCCGTACGATTGTTTCTTCCCTCCCTGATTCAAAAACATGATGTCAGCTGCGTCATCGCCAACGGCGAGAACGCCATGGACGGGAAAAGCATCAGCGAGCAACAGTATCGGGAACTGCAGGAACTCGGCGTCCATGTCGTGACGTCCGGCAATCATATCTGGGAGAAGTGGCACATACAGAAGCTTCTTTCAGCGGAGCAGAATCTGCTGCGTCCGGTGAACTACCCCCGCGAAAACGCAGGACGCGGCTTTACTGTTGTCGATCTCGGTGCATCCGGAAAAATCGGCGTGCTCAATCTCCAGGGCCGCACGTTCATGAGCGATATAGATTGTCCGTTTAAAACCGCCGACTGGGCGGTCGAGAAACTCAAAGAACAAACGAAAGTCATCGTCGTTGATATGCACGCCGAAGCGACCGCGGAGAAAATAGCCATGGGCTGGCATCTGGACGGACGCGTTAGCGCGGTGCTGGGAACGCACACGCATATTCAGACGGCCGATGCCCGGATATTGCCTGAAGGAACCGCGTATGTGACCGACGTCGGCATGACGGGACCCTATGATTCGGTTGTCGGCATGCGCAAGGATGTCGCGCTCCGCCGCTTCATTCGACAGACGCCACACAAATTCGAAATGGCCTCGGACGACGTGCATCTCTCGGCGGTTCTCCTCGAGATCGATGTGTTGACAGGCAAATCGATAACCATCACTCCCATGACTCTTCCGGAATTCAACAGGAATGCAAACGAAGCTCATTGACGGCGCCGCGATGGCGGCGGCAATCAGGGACGAAGTCAGACTGCGCACCGTGCTTCTCCTTGAGAAACACGAAATAGTGCCGGGTCTCGCTTTCCTGCTTGTTGGGGACAATCCCGCATCGCGGTCCTACGTCTCTTCGAAGGAAAAAGCTTGTGATTTTTGCGGTTTTCATTCTTCCACCATCCAGCTACCGCAGGACGCCTCGCAGAAAGCTATTCTCGCGCAGATCGATAACTGGAATATCGATCCGGATATTCACGGCATACTCGTGCAGCTCCCGTTGCCGAAACATGTTGACGAAGATCTCGTGATCGAAGCCATCAAACCCCGTAAGGATGTCGACGGGTTCCACCCGATCAACGTCGGAAAACTCGTCATAGGGCAAGATTGTTTTCTTCCATGCACCCCGGCAGGGATACAGGAACTCCTGATACGGAGCGGAATACAGACCGAGGGCAAGCATGTCGTCATCGTTGGCCGCAGCAACATCGTCGGCAAACCGATTGCGAACATCCTGATGCAAAAAGCGAGCGGGGCGAATGCCATCGTTACAGTCGTTCATTCCGCCGCACCCGATATCACACGCTACACGCTCGATGCCGATATCCTCATCGTGGCGACCGGGCGAGTGAACACCATCACCGCCGACATGGTGCGCGATGGAGTCGTCGTCATCGACGTCGGGATCAACCGGGTCGTCGATCCCGCGTCACCAAAAGGATACCGTATCGTCGGCGACGTGGATTTCACGAACGTCGCACCGAAATCCTCAGCCATCACTCCCGTCCCCGGCGGCGTCGGTCCCATGACCATCGCCATGCTTATGCGGAACACACTGCGTTCGGCCGAGCGCTCGGCAGGCCTTCGCTGACTCCCCATGCACGACCGCAACTATAAGGATAGAGGTGACTCATGATCATTGGAATTCTCAAAGAACGATTCAACAACGAACAGCGAGTGGCGTTGACGCCATTTGGGGTCGAATCGCTCGTCGCGGCAGGCGCCCAGGTAATCGTTGAGTGTGATGCCGGGAGCGATGTGCGCTTCACGGACGAAATGTATATCCATGCAGGCGCTACGATCGCGTACTCAGCGGAAGAAACCGCCGGCCGAGCTGACATCCTCCTGAAGGTCATGCCCCCGGCCAACGAGGAGTACGATTTTCTTCGCGCCGGTCAGGTGTTTCTCTCGTTTCAATTGCTCGGTATGGGCAGAAAGCCGTATGTGGACCACCTGCTCGAAAAACATGTCACGGCCATCGCCTACGAGTTACTAAAGGCAAGGGACGGCAGTTTCCCTATCCTGCGTTTGATGAGCGAGATTTCGGGCCAGGTGGCGGCGCAGGTAGCCGCGCGATTCCTGCGCAGCGACCATGGCGGCAGGGGAGTGCTTCTCGGAGGCCTCGCGGGAGTCGCGCCCGCGGCGGTGGTCATCATCGGCGCCGGCACTTCCGGTATGTCCGCCGCCCAGGCCATGCTTGGTCTCGGTGCCCAGATCATTCTCCTGGATAATGATCTTGAACGGTTGCGCATGGCGGATCAGTACTTCAACAAGCGTGTCACTACGGTCATGGCGTCGCCGGAGAATCTGCGCCGGGGTTGCCGGATCGCGGATGTGCTCGTGGGCGCGATTTCCATCGGCGATGACGCTGTGCATCATCTCATCAGCGAAGAGATGGTGAAAACGATGAAAGAGGGTGCCGTGATCCTCGATATTTCCATCAATCAGGGCGGATGCGTGGAGACCAGCCGTCCCACGACCGTGAGCGATCCAATCTTCGTCAAACACGGAGTGATCCATTACGCCGTCCCGAACATGCCATCGGTCGTCGCGCGCACGTCGACATACGCGCTCACCAACGCCTTGCTTCCATACCTGCTCGTGTTGCTCGGCGGCTTCGATCCGTCAAAGACAACCGAACCATGTGTTCGTTGCGGCGTCATCACGCATGGCGGAAAAGCCACCCATGCGATTCTGAACGACATCTATGGACGCGATGTCGAGCCGTACGAGTGCTATTGAAAGCATTCACATAGAAAAGACTTCTGAGGAGCACATTTTATGCAATGGACAACCAGCTATCGCAGCAAGTTGACAACGGCCGAAGAAGCCGTGCAGATTATCAAATCCGGTGACCATGTCTACATTCATCCCGGTTGCGCGGTGCCCGAAACCCTCATCCGCGCGATGGTCGCGCGGGGGAAGGACCTGACCGACGTACAGGTCAATCACATTCTCACCATCGGAGATGCAGGTTACGTCTCGGACGATATGCAGGGCCATTTTCGGCACAATGCTTTGTTCATTGGCAGCAATGTTCGCGAAGCCGTGAACAGCGGCAAAGCCGATTGCACCCATATTTATCTCCACCAGGTCGCGGAGCTGTTCTACAAGAAGATCATTCCAGTCGACGTCGCAATGATCCACGTTTCACCACCGGATGAGCATGGTTTCTGCAGTTTCGGCGTTGGCGTGGAGATGACCAAGCCAGCATGCGAAGTGGCGAAGATCATCATCGCACAGGTAAATCCCCAGATGCCTCGCGTCCTTGGCGACAGCTTCATCCACATCAACAAACTCAACTACATCGTCGAGGTCGATATTCCTATAAGGGAGATGTCCCAGGTCGGCGAGGTGGTCGAGCCGGAAGAGGAGGCAGTGTACAAGCGCCTGGGGGGCCACATCGCCGAGCTGATCGAGGACGAGTCCACCATGCAGATGGGAATCGGCGCGATTCCGGATGCCGTGCTCAGTTATCTCGAGAACAAACGCGATCTCGGCATCCATACGGAAATGTTTTCGGACGGCGTCGTCAAGCTCGTGGAGATGGGTGTCATCAACAATGAGAAGAAGACGCTGCATAAGGGTAAAATGGTGGCGTCGTTCGTTCTCGGAACGAAACTGGTCTACGACTTCATCGACAACAATCCCGTGGTGGAATTTCATCCGAGCCACTACGTCAACGATCCGTTCATCGTGGCGCAGAACCGCAAGATGGTCGCCATCAACTCCGCGCTACAGGTGGATCTGACGGGGCAGGTGTGCGCGGATTCCATCGGCCCGCGATTGTTCAGCGGTTTCGGCGGTCAGGTGGATTTCATTCGCGGCGCGTCGAGATCCCAGGGCGGCAAACCCATCATCGCGCTGCCGGCAACGGCGAAGAACGGGGAACTCAGCCGTATCGTACCGCATCTGATAGCCGGGGCGGGAGTAACGACCAACCGCGCGGATGTGCATTACGTTGTGACCGAATTTGGTGTGGCGTCGCTCTTCGGCAAAACAGTCAGGCAGCGGGTGAACGAACTCATACACATCGCACATCCGAAATTCCGCGATGAACTGCGCGCCTACGCCCGCAAGGTGAACTACATCTGATCCTTGCGCGACACCCCTGGCAGCGCCGGGGCCGTCCGTCGATGGTCCCGGCGTTTTTCTGTTGTTTTTCAAGAATAATTCGGCGATACTACAGCTTTCCCATACTATTCCGCAGGCGCATAATGAGTGTTCCATACGCAAACAGGTATCGAGGTCGTTTCCTCACGATCGGTCTGATGCTGATGTTCGGAATTTTTACTTCCCCGGTAATCGCACAGTGGTCGTATCGCGCGCTTCCTCCTCCCGATGTGCTGAGTCCCGCGCCGTCGGTATGGTGGATAGGTCCGCAGGCTGGCGTCAACCTTAATACGCATGAAGGAGAGTTTTTTACCAAATACTGCGAATGCAGCTTCAAGGATGGCAGCGGTACCGGAATCACTGCGGGAATAGAACTGGGGCACATGCTGTCACCTGTCGTCGGTGTAGCGGTCAAGTTGCTCTACAATGATTTCCGAGCAGACTATGCTTTCCCTGTAAGAATTACAGCAACGGTGTATCCTTCCGGCGAGATTGTGGATATCGCCCACGAAAGGCAAATGGATGTGCGACTTGGCTATCTCATGTTACATCCGGTTCTGCAGATTCACCCAACATCATACGTTTACCTGTTCGCCGGTCCGGCCATCGGGATCAAGACCACGGGGACGTTGGCGTACACGCTCAAGGTCGTAGAGCCTGGTTTCACACTGGCGTATGAGCTTGTGGATTCCCGCCTGGTTATCGACGACAGCGGCGAAATACCGCAGGCCAAGTCTTTTCGTGCCGATCTTCGCGCCGGTATCGGACTGAACCTTCGCCTTGGACGCAACGTCAGGCTCTCTCCAGAAGTCTCCTACGGCATGCCCCTGACGACGATCTCCGACGATGACGACTGGAAAGCCCAGGCGATTCATGCAACCGTCATATTAAAATTCGACCTCTGATTGATGTCATAAACCCGATCCAAGCAATGAATAATCGCATGTACACAATTATCATCAGCATATTCGCGGCTGTGTTTCTGTTCGGCGCCTGCGCCACGCTGGAACCTTCCGCCGTGATGAATCACGAAAAAGTAGCCGCCGAAAATCTCGGCGCGAGCGTCAATTCGTCCGCCGACGATTTCGGCATGGTGCTTTTCGAAAACAGATTGATCTTTACCAGCAAGCGGGCCACAGTCGAAGGGTACATCCAGGGCGACGATCTCTGGTTCTCCGACAGGGAAGGCCGGTCGTGGTCGCATGCGTTGAATTACGGGGGCACAATCAACTCCGTCAACGACGAGGGCTCCCTGTACATCACCCCTGACGGCGAGTATGTGTATTTCACGCAATGCGATACGGAAGACGGGCTGGGTGACTGCGATATTTACATGGCTCAGATGGACTACAATGGCAAGTGGCAGGAAATCCGCAATCTCGGTGAAAGTGTCAACACCAAGTACTGGGATTCACAACCATATCTTTCGCCCGATGGCGAATACCTGTATTTCGCTTCCGATCGTCCTGGTGGGCAAGGCGGCACGGACATCTGGCGCAGCAAACGCCTTCGAAGCGGCAAATGGGGTGCCGCGAAAAATCTCGGGCCGCAGATCAACACCAGCGGGGATGAGAAATCGCCCACAATAGCGCCCAACGGCTCGGATCTTTTTTTCTCCAGCGACGGACGCAGCGGTCTCGGCGATATGGACCTGTTTCGCGCCATCGAGGGCAAGGATGACAAGTGGGCGCCCCCTGTGAATATCGGACAACCGTTCAATTCCATTGCCGATGACATGTTTTTCCGACTTTCTCCCGAAGAAGATACCGTGTTCATCGCATCGTCGCGGAGCGGAGGCCTCGGTGAGCTGGATCTCTATGCGGTATGGCCCAATCCGTTCAAAGATACGGCTCGCTACGAGTTCTGGGTCCGCGGAGTGGTCTTCGACACAGTGACGACGATGGGTATCGCCGGATCGACGCTTATCGTCCAGCCCGAAAAGGGAGAGCAGTTTACTGTGCGTCCCGACCGGAACGGACGGTATCAGTACAGAACCCAGCTTGGCATGAGTTACGAAGCCACCGCGATCGCGGAGGGATATGACACACTGAAGCTTCGTTTCAGTGTGCCCCGCTCAATGTCGTACAACGAGTATCGCCGGAGCTTCGGGCTGGGCAAACCTGTAACCACGATCGAACCTCCTGTCGATGCGGCGATTCCTTCGAAGGAACTCTCGATCGCCTATTTTGCTTTCGACAAGTCGATCGTGACGGATGAATACAAGACGCAGTTGCAGGAATTTTTCGTGCTGGTGATCAAACCGCTTATAGACAGCGGCGCGGAGTTCAGCGTTCAAATTGATGCGCATGCCGACGAGCGAGGTACCGAGGTCTATAACATCGGATTGTCGAAGCGACGAGGCGCCGCAGTAAGCTCGGTGTTGCGCCAGTACGGCGTCCCGCTGGATGCGATACGTATAAATGCCCATGGTGAAAGCCGTCCCGTGAGTACCGACGGAAGCGAAGCGGGACACGCCCTCAACCGGCGCGCGGAGGCGGGCATCCAGCGACAGTAGCAGGTTGGTGTAAATCGGATTGTGCTCCGTAACGTTAGGACACCGCCGAGTGTCATTCAACTATGTGCTGATTTATGGTTTGGAAGCATCTAATCGGTGGCCGACATGAGCAAATTCAAAACACTCCGCGCGATTTTCTTTCCTTGTATCGTACTTGGATATCTGCTGTCGTGGCCGCTTTCAGCCAGCGCGCAGTATACGTTGAAATTGGGATCCGCCGATTTCACGATGTACCCGAAGATCCAGATACCTTTCGAGATTATCGACAATTCGTCACCGGTCGATACCATTCGAGCCGACGCGATCAAGGTGTTCGAAAACGGCGTGGAAATGCTTCCCGTCGAGGTCGAGTGCGGAGGAAATACCGTGGCCTCGAAAATCCATTTCATGTTCCTCATGGATGTCAGCTTGAGCATGGCGTTCAGGGAGGGGACGAACATGCGCGATCCGGACAGTGTCAAATGGCGCACGGCCAAGAGAGTCTTCTCTGAAGCCTACCAGATGTTGCGCCCAAGTGATGAAGGCGCCCTCGGAAGTTTCGCAGCCGATTTTTATCTCGAACAAAATTTTACATTGGACAAGAAGCTCCTGGCGGATGCCACCATGGGGATGTTTCTCCGCAGCGGTACCGCGATTTATGACGCTATCGCAACCGCCGTAAGTTTGCTCGAACAGCGCCAGGGCAAGCGTGTGATTATTCTGCTCACGGATGGAGTCGATAATTCTTCATCGTTCACACTGAAGCAGGCAGTGAATCTGGCCTGGGGACGCGGCATCCCGGTGCACGTGATCGGACTGGGATTCTACCCCGATCAACAGGATCCAGGACGCGTGGATAAGGACACCCTGCAGAGCATCGCCGACGGAACATCCGGGAAAGCTTATTTCACGGCAAAGTCCGAAGAACTCTCCGAAATTTTCGACCGCATCATAAAGAGCATTTACAGTGTTTCCTGCGTCGCACGCTATACGGCGCCCGATACGTGCGAAGACGGCAGCGCCCGCGTTGTCGCGGTTCAGGCCACGGTCAGAGGACAGGAGCTTCGTGAATCGCTTGTCTACACGTTGCCGGATCTCCGCTCGCGTCTCCGGCTTTCCGTGGGTCTACCCCCCGAACTCACCCATGACCGATTGTACACTGTGCCGATATCGACGGACGGCGAGATACGGGCAGGCGAACCCCTCGATCTTGACTTCACTGTTCGCTACGATCCCGCGCATCTCGAATATCGCGGCCTGGATCCGGCTGCAGGAGTGCTGAATCCGGGCGCTGTTCTGGAAACAGTGGTGGTTCCCGGGGAAATCCGTTTCACCACCTCCAGCGCCATTCCCAATTATGGCGTCTCTTACGGCGGTGCGGAGGTCCTTTTTTCGCTCCGCTTTCATGTACTGCGGCACGAAGCGCTGGCGGTGACGTCGATTTCGCTTGCGGTCGGTCAAGCCAGCCAGCGTTGCCTCATCCTCGCCCAGGGCGCCTCGCAGGATCTTAAAATTTTCGGTTGTCCGGAGAATCTTCGCCTTGTAGTCGATACGACTATCATAGCTCCGACAGGATCGGAGTTCGTTGTTCCCATACTCCTCACATCCGAACTCGATGTACAGCAGGCGTTGAAAGCAACGATTTCCATCAATTTCAGTTCCTTGCTCGAGTACCTCGGATACGAGATCAGAGGCACTGTGTTGGAAGGAAGCGATGTTGTCGAGAGTGTGAACGCGGCTATGGTCACGTTCGCCATCTCCTCGAATGCCCCGAAGTCGGCATCCGGCGTTCTGATCTATCTTCGTTTCAGATCGGCGAAGCTCAAGGTGAGCACACGAGCGGCGCTCACCCTACTCGTGCCCGAATTCACGCAGTATCCGACGCAGTCGGCGGTTTTCCAATGCGTGCTTCCCGTTACCATCGTGGGAGCGGACGTCTGGATAGACGGAATCTGCTCACCCCTGGTGCGCAGGACCTCGGCGGCTACGATCAGTTCGGTGTTTCCCGTACCTGTCTCCGCCGCGACCGGGAGCGTGGATATCGGATATACTGTATCTGGAACGCATCCCATGGATCTTCGTGTTCTAGATGCATCCGGAAAAACCATCGGCGTTATCGCTGAAGGGGCGTTTTCCGAAGGCGCCCATGTGTTGCGGTGGGAGCTTGGTGGGACTGCGCCGGGCATGTACATGATCGTTCTCCGGCAAGGAGAATCCGTCGATTCAAGGAAACTGCTTATCACAAGGTAATCCGCATTGAAATCAATTCTACTTCTGCTCATCGCCGTCGCACTGTTATCTTCGGAACTCCAGGCCCAACAGACTCTATCCTTTGATGTCACTCGGGTAGACATAACTCAATTCCCGCTGGTGCGTCTTCATCTTCAAGTGCGGAGACAGGGAGCCGTGCCGGTGAGCCTGGCCCAACTCTCTCCAATGGTAACCGAAAACGGCGTCCCTCAAGTCATAGAATCGTTGAGTTGTCCCGACGATGCAGCTATCCGTCTCTCCCTCGCCATCCTGCTCGACAGGTCGCGGAGTATGGCGCTTTTTCCAAACAATTTTCTTGATCCGGACAGCACGAAGCTGCGAGCGGCAAGGAAAGCAATTTCTACTTTCCTGGGTTTGCTGACCCCCAGGGATGAAGCCGCGATTTTTAGTTTTACCACGACACTGACTCCACCGACTCCGAGTGTGAATCTTTTTCGTGTGGAGGCGGATTTCACGACGGATATAGCCAAGCTGAAAGGTGCTCTGGATACCATCCCAGTCTACGGCGGGACGAGAATCTGGGAGTCTGTCATAGAGGCCATCAAGCTGCTCCGCGTCAGAAGCGGGCGCAAGGCGTTGATTTTGGTTACGGACGGGAAGAATCGGGATGGAAACCAGTTCCGGCCAATTGCGGTCAATGATGCCGTGGCTGCGGGAATCCCGGTGTACAGTGTGGGTATTGGAACGGATGTGGATGTCGCGGAGCTCACCGGGATCGCCGCCGCTACGGGCGGACGTTTTTTCAATTCTCCCGGCACCGATGGTCTTGAGGCGATTTTTGCCACAATCGCGGATGAGTTGATTACGGATGAATGCGTGTTGACGTACAGATCCGACGATACCTGTTCTGATGGCACAATGAGGTTGGTCGACATTGAGCTTTCTGCGAACGGACTCGTTGCCCAGGATGACACCACCTACAGTGCTCCGAACAAGCGCGATCCAATCACGTTCACCGTGGATATGCCAGTTTCGGTACCATCACGTAATCAGGTCATCGTACCAGTGCTTCCCACTATCCCGCTACCATCGGTGACGCCTGTAATCTATTCTATGACAGTAAGTTACAACAATACTCTCATGCAATGGATGAGCTATTCGCTCACAGGCACCATCTCTGAAGGACTGCCGGTGAGCGTCAGTGAAGCTACCCCCGGAGTTCTCGCCATCACTATGCCAGGAGGGTTGCCCGCACGCTTGACCGGTTCCTTGCTGGATCTTACCTTCGATGTTTTCGCTTCGGGGAGGGATGTTCTGACGGGTGTGAAGGTGATGGATGGCACGTTTAGCACGATGTGTCCATGGCAGGTGACGACATCCGGCGACACCATGCGTATCCTCGCCTGCGAGGAGAGCTATACGGTTGGAGGCGGCGAGCGGTTGCTTGTCGGTAGTGGATTGACCGTTGACGTTCCCTTGCGTCTGAACCCTGTTCCTCCCGCCGGAGATCGCTTGAATCTCCAGGCAAGGTTGACCTACGACGAAAACTTGCTGACATATTCCGGCATAACTCTGGCTGGCGGCATGCTGCAGGGTTCAGTGCTCGTCACTCCGGCGAGTGGAGGGATTGACGTAGCCGTCGACGGTGTGGTCGGCCTCGATGTTCCAGTCTTCGCGAGCGTGAGTTTTATCGCATCGCGCGACAAAAAACCACGCGAGGCGATCGTCACGGTTGACGCGGCGAGCTTTGTTTCGTTATGCAAAGTCAATGCCGCGTACGCGTCGGTGTCCGTCATGATCGATGGGATTTGCGAACCACTTGTACGCCGGACCAATGCGGCGACCTTGAGTAATCATCCCAATCCCTTTGGGTACACAACAACACTGACCTATGCCATTCCCGTCGAAGGCATGGCACGCGTGCGTCTGCTGGATTCCCAGGGTCGCGAGGTGAAGGTATTATTGGAAGCCTGGATGGCCAAAGGTGAATACACGCACAGTTTTGACGCCTCGGAATTGCCTGCGGGCGAGTATCTGGCGGTACTCGAGACGTCCGGTAGCACGATGAGCGTACGGCGCCTGCTTCTGATGCGCTAAAACCCCGGAATCAGCGCTGAGCCCAATCGCGCAGAAACTGCTGCGTTCCGGCCTCGCCAAGCTCCGGCGTATCGTATTTTCCCGCCAATTTGCGCTGTCTGAATGCTTCGTACAGCGACACGGCGGCTGCGACAGACACGTTGAGACTTTCGACCATCCCCATCATCGGAATATAGTACACGCCGTCCGAGCGCTCGCACACTTCATCGGATACTCCCCGATTTTCGTTGCCGAGGATGATTGCCGTGTTCCGGGTGAAATCGATATCGTGAAGGCCTATCGCCTCTTTTGTAAGATGCGAAGCGTAGATGCTGAAATCCCTGGCGCGGAGCGCGGAGAAACAGGCATCGACGCTGTCGTGCACAACGGTTTCCAGCCATTTTTTCGCGCTCGCGGAACTCTGTTTGCCATGTTTGAGCAAGTCCGGGGCTTCTTCGATCGTGTACAACAGATGGATGGTGTGAATCCCGACCGCATCCGCACTCCGAAGAATCGCGCTCACGTTATGCGGATCCCATACGTTTTCAAGAACGATTGTCAGCGTCGTTTGCCGTCTCCGGAGCACCTGTTCAAGGCGCTCGCGGCGTCGATCTGTGATTGTTTCCAGGGTGTGCTTTCTCATGGGCGTTGTATTTCGCATTGGTTCAGATGCGGTGATACGTGCGATGCCGTCTGGAATTCCGAACGGACTTCACCTGGATCCATTCGACGAGGTTTACCGTGAACGCCGGAAAAAATGGGATGTCCCGTCATGCATCACATCGTAATTTTCAAAGAAAAAGCCATCCCTCGGATGGCTTTTGTAGCGGGTGACGGACTCGAACCGCCGACACGCGGATTATGATTCCACTGCTCTACCGACTGAGCTAACCCGCCAGGGTAGAATTTCAAATCTACTCAGTTTGCCTGAGAAATACAAAAACTACGCCATCTCGAAAGACGAGCGAAACCTTCCGGGATTCCGGACCTCTACCCTGGACACAAAAAGCGGAAGGATAAGCCGCCTCGAAAAAAAAATCCCGGGAGAGGTCAGGATTTCCGACTGGAGCGAAGTCCATGGGAAGCATTGTGTCCTGGAATAATAACAGAAAACATTCACGAACTCAGCCGATGGGCGCTACCAGGTTCGTCGAATACCGGGCCGACAGGGTACCGGCGGAGTGTCGGAAAGGCAGTTCAGGCGTAAAGCGCTGATGCCGCGCATCGAGCCCAGGATTGTCAATGCGCTCGAACAGACGTTCGGTGGCCAGTTCTCCGAGTTTGAGGATCACATGATGCTTGCAACCCAACTTTTTGACCCGGACGAAGACAGAAACATGGGCGGAAAGATGACAACAGGTTTACAAAAAAAAGTCAACACGTTTCAGGCATCCACACTAAAAGGTCAACACGTCTCAGGCCTCCTCAAATCGTCAATCGTAAATCGTACCCGCTAAATTGCCAGGGACGCGCGCCGATCTCTACCCCACGCGACCGAGATGCTATTCTCCATTGATTTTCGTACCTTTTCTTGCTATGCCCTTCCGCAAATAAGCTGAATGCATCAATCATACATGTATCACCCAGAGGAAATTTTATGAAGCACGTACTTCACAGATTCAGGAATCTGGTAGCGGTGTCTGCAGTCCTCGCAGTTCTTGCGGGCTGCGGCACCGGATCGCAATCGCTTTCGACCTACGAAGCAGAGAAGCAGGCGGAACTCGAGCAAATCAAGGCCGGACGTTTCGACGGCGGTCGGATGTGGACCTTCGAGTACCCACCGATCGACTATTTTCAGCAGACGTACAGTTTCAAGCCAGACAATGCATGGATGGATGACGCTCGTCTTTCATCGCTACGCATGTCCACCGGCTGTTCGGCTTCCTTCGTCAGTGCCGACGGACTGGTGATGACCAATCATCACTGCTCGCGCACTTCGCTGGTTGCTGTTCAAAAGGACGGAGAAATGCTGCTCGACATGGGTTTCTTCGCTCCCACGCTTGAAGAGGAGCGCAAAGTCCCAGATGTGTATTTTGACCAACTCAATGAAATCCGGGACATCACGAGCGACATTCACACCGTCATGGATGCGGCCTCCACCGACAAAGATCGCATCGCGGCCCGCGACGCGAAGATCAAGGAAATTCAGGAAGCTGCAGAAAAGGAAACCGGTTTCCGCGCGCAGGTGGTGACCCTGTACAACGGCGGAAAATACTCGCTGTATCTTTATCGTCGTTTCAAGGACGTGCGAATCGTATTCGCCCCTGAAATCCAGGCCGCGCATTTCGGCGGTGAGTACGACAACTTCACCTATCCTCGCTACGGACTTGACGTCTCGTTCTTCCGCCTGTACGACGATGAAGGCAAGCCCTTCAAACCGGCGAACTGGTTCGAGTGGAGCAAGGCCGGAGCCAAAGAGGACGAACTTGTCTTCGTGATCGGCAATCCGGGTAGCACAAACCGTCTGAGCACGATCGAGCAGCTCGAGTATTATCGCGATGTGCAGTACCCCGCGATTTTCCGGCTGATCAATGATCGCATGGATGTGCTGATGACGTACTCCGAAACGCATCCAGACAAGCGCCAGGAGCTGCGCACAGACATCCTGAGCATGTCCAATTCGCAGAAAGCCTACATGGGCCGGCTGGACGGGCTCCGGAACGATGTGCTCATGCAGCGTCGGCGCGATTTTGATCGGCAATTCAGGAACGCGATCATGAGCAAGCCCGAATTGAAGGCGAAGTACGGAAATGTTTGGAACGACATCGCCGAAACCCGCCAGAAACTCCGCGGTATCGCCGACGAACTGTATGGGCTCCGCATGGGCGGCCTCGGTGTCGCCGACCATTTCAGCAGAGCTTCGCTGCTTGTGCGTTACGCCTTGGATATCCAGAAAGAGGAAGCCGATCGCGCGAAACCGTTCCAGGCGCAGGCGCTTGAACTGACAATGCGCGGGATGAGCAAGCCGCTTTCCACGGATCCCGATCTCGAACGCCTCACACTCGAGCGTCAGCTCCTGATGATGCGCAAGCAGCTTGGAGAGGATGATCCCGTTGTCGTGGCCGCCTTCCGCGGACGCGAGGCGAAGGCCGCGGCGCAGTCCATGGTTGCCGCGAGCGTGCTTGGCGATTCCGTAAAACTCGCCGCCCTCATCGCAGGAGCGCCCGCTTCGATTGAATCCTCCGACGACCCCTTCATCACCATCGCCCGCATGGCGCTTCCGCGCATCGAGAGCGCGTCTGAAATCAGCATGAGCGTCAGCGCCGCTGATCAGATTAATCGCACGCTGCTCGGACGCGCCCAATTCGAGGTGTACGGCACCGACATCCCGCCCGACGCGACCTTCACGTTGCGTATCGCGGACGGTATAGTGAAGGGCTACGAGTACAACGGCACCAAGGCCCCGGCGTTCACCACGTTCTATGGCATGTACGACAGATATCATTCATTCCCGGGTCAGGAAGCGTGGGCACTTCCTGAGCGCTGGAAGAATCCGCCTGCCTCCTTCAATCTCGCCACGCCATTTGATTTTTCCTCTACAAATGACATCATCGGGGGAAATTCCGGCAGCCCGATGATCAACAAGCAGCAGCAGGTGGTCGGACTCATCTTCGACGGCAACATCGAAAGTCTCCCAGGTGATTTCATTTTCGCCGAGGATATGGGCAATCGCACGGTGTCCGTTCACTCGTCCGGTATTCTTGAGGCGGTCCGTCACATCTTCAAGGCCGAACGCGTCGCCCGCGAACTCGAGCAGGGACGCCTGCCGAATTGAGCTTAGGATTTATTCTTCTTCGACAAGGCCGTCCGTATGGACGGCCTTGTTGTTTGGAGGGGAAAAGGTAGGAGGGGATCGTGAAATGGTGAGAAGGTAGGAGTCGTGAAAAGGTGAGAAGGTGAAACGGTGAAAAGTCGGAGGCCGCAGGCCGAAGACTCGCCGCGGCGGTGTTGCCCCGCAATCAGGTCCACTTGCGTTGGCGCACAGAGAACGAAGTGCAGAACGCCGGCTTTAGCGTGCAGCGGCGATCGGCTGGCGGAATCGCATGGGGTGATCTGACCTTTATCCCCGCCAACGCGCATGAAGGGGAGGGAGGTGACTACGAATACACCGACAACACAGCCTCCGATCTGCCCGCAGGCGCGCAACTCGCCTACCGCCTCCGCCAGCTCGACTACGACGGCACGGAGTCGTACTCCGACATCGTGGAGGTCGCGCTCTCGCATGCGCCGCTTCGAGAACGTGAACAACACCGTTCTGACCTGGGACCTCACCGCCGCCAACGGCGTGCGCGTCCCTCCCGGCATGTACCGATTGCTTCTCGTAAGCCACGGTGCGAGTGTAGGCAGGACGGTGATGGTGCGGTGAAAAATCGGGGAGTAAATCTACAAGGCGTAACGAATTGTTGAGCTTCGTGGCATTTGACTTTTAGCAACTAATTGATTACCATAGTCCCTTGATCTCGCACTAGATAGTTAACGGTATTTTATTCTGAAAGGTGGCGCTGGAAAAAAAGTCTGTCGCGAAAGTCATTCTACGACGATTGTGTTCGCGGCGGCAACAACATACACTCATCCGCAATATCGACGAGGAGGAGAACATGTATCGCAACGATGCTTCCACTTTCGTGATGGATGCACCTCATCGCTTCCCGGATGCCTCTGTTGAGTCGTATTCGATTCAACCAAACAAGCGCCACCGTGACACAGTTCAAGGGATTCGTTTTCGATTCCTCATCTCTGCCTGCCTACTCTTTCTGATGGTACCGCCCTCGACCTTCAGCCAAGACAGCCTCGTCGTTCCTGGACGACTACTCGTTAAGGTCGTCTCGCCTCTCGATTCCTGGTATAACGAAATCTGCACCGACACGCTCGATCTGTCGTATGATGCTCAAGCCGAGTTCGATTGGTTGAAGAGCAAAGGCATACGATCACTCAAACGGCTCGCTCTTTTCGACTCCAGCATGCTTACACACTACTTTGTGCAGTTTTTTGACTCGACCATCCTGATCGATACGATGAAGCAGAGGAGTCTGAGTCACGGATTGATCGCGGAGGCTCATGCAATCCTCAGGGTACCCCAAGGTTACCTGGGATGTTACGAATTCACCGAGGCCCAAAACTACATCAACGACCCCGGGTATGGAAATAATTCTTCGTGGTGGATTTGGAATGGTGAACAATATGCCGATCAGGATATGAGCGTCACCGAGGCATGGGAGTTCACAATGTCCGACGAATCAGTAAAGACAATCGTCAGCGGAGGACCATGGTGTGTCTTGGAGGAGGACAGGCCTAAAACCCTTTGGAGAGATTTCGGAGGAAGAATTCTTGACGGATTCACCCGCCCCGATCACTTCTTCAGCTTGACACAGGATGGATGCCAGTGTTACGATTGCGATCGATGGGATGCCGGTTACAATTACCGGTATTGGGACATGGATGGCATCAACCATTCGCACGCTGTGATGAGAATCATCGCCGGCCAATTTGATACCACGACGGGTGGAACACTGGGAATCGCTCCACAGTCGCTATTGATACCGATATGGGCATCCTATACTGATGAAATCCTGCAAGCGTTGGATTTTGGTCGCTCCCTTGGAGGTCGCATTTTCCCGGTTAGTTTAAAATGGTACAGTCATCCTGAATATGAAGCCCTGTACGATTGGGCGGTTGAGCACGAAATATTACCCGTCATCGCAGTTGGTAATACTCCAGGAGAAGAGCTTGAATTTCAAACGCACCCGAAAGCCTTGAATGTTGCCGCAAACGTGGGGACCTATCGGTCGAGTGTCACAAGTTACGGTCCGTATCCAACAGTCAATATTTCCTCGGCGGCTTACGAGACATCTTTCGCCTCCGCCTCTGCTGCGGGCGTAGCGGCATTGGTTCTTTCGATGCATCCAGACTGGTCACTCGATCAACTTCGCGAGAAGCTGCTTGAGGCCGTAGACCCTATGCACGATGCTCTTTGGAGCCCTGACCTGGGCGAGACACAACTCGGAACGGGAAGGCTCAATGCCTACCAAGCCATAGCGGAACGGAAATCCGGCGACATCACCGAGGATGTAACCTGGTCCGGACCGATCTACGTTGTCGACGACGTGACCATCAAGCCGGGAGTGACGCTTACAATAAACCTCACGGAGGCAGAGCATCGCGCGAATCGCACGCATGTGCGTTTTGGAAGTTTAAGCCGCACCCAACCTCCGCAGGTCATTAGACCAAAAATCATTGTCGAAGGTAATCTGATTGTTCAGGGCTCGGCCGATAACAAGATCCTGTTTAGCCGCCTTCAGCGCAATATTCAGACCGGCACCGGCTGGATCGGGCAATGGGGCGGAATCGAGGTGAAGTACGGTGGGAGTCTTGACATGAATAATGCCTTGATCGAACACGCATGGAGAGGCATCGTTACATACAGCGACGACGTTCTGATACAGAATTCGATTCTTTGCAATGAGCGTTCCTCACCCGCGATTACCTTCCAGATTTACACTCCAACAGCGAATGTGACGCCGACCGTGAAGAATTGCGAGATACTGAGTACACAGAATGACGGTATCGGCATCGCCGTCTGGAGAGGTGAACCGTTGATCGAGAATTGTAATATTCACGATCTGGGCGTCGGAATCCATTATTACAGTTGGTATGCTCGTGGTGAATGCAAGGGCAACACCATCAGCGACACACGCAATCACGGTATCCTTTGCACGGATGATCCGATACCTTTCATCAACGGCAACACCATCACCGGCAATCAGCACAATGGCATTTCGCTCTTTGCTAATCGGTATTATCCACTCATCAAAGGCAATACCATCACAAACAACGGTCTGGCGGGGTTGTCGCAGACGCCCGCCGCTCGCACAGGAGATGGCATTCAACTGTTCAAAGCGGGAGCGAGATTGAAGGATAACACCATCACCGACAATAACTACGGTCTACATCTCCAATCCTTCAGCACCGCGAATGGAGGGGACGGCGTGACCGGTATTGGCGGGACGGAAGCTGCGAACGAATTCGACGACAACAATGTCTCGATATTTTCCGAAGATCATGGCGCATGCAAGCTTGGTTTCAGAACGGCGAATCAGCAGTATGGGCATAACAACGTCTCAACCGTTGACCCACAAACCAGTTGGCATGCACAGGCAAAGGAGCATTCGGAGCTTTGGCTGCAATGCGATACCTGGAATCCTAATACACCAGGACTTTTCGTAACATCCTTGTCGACAATCGTCAACACACCGGATTTTTCTTCGTGCGCTCCTTCGATCTTTCAATATCCGGATTCCGAGTTTCAATTAGCGGCGGCACACCTGGCGGCTGGATATCTCGATTCAGCGCTCATCAGCTACGACAGCCTTGCTCGTGCGCAGGACGAATCCATCGTGCTACGTTCGTTGACTGGAGTGCAGAACGTATTCCATGCCGACTCTGCACTCATATTTGCTTCTGTGATCGATTCGTTGCTGCTGGACTACGCACAAGTGCATCAGAATGCGTCGCTCAATCTTCGGGCAAACATCGCATATTGCCAGGGGCTCGTAGCCACGACACTCGGTAACCTTATCCTGGCGGACAGTCTTTTACGGTATGCGAATGGCATGTTATCCGATGTCGGCCAGCAGAGAAATAATCTTACCCAACTGCTCTACCTGCATCTGTACCGCAATGCGGACATTATGGAGGCGCAGAACCTCTTACTCGAAATCGAAAACCGCTTCACGGGAGATTCTCTCGTGAATATTGCACGCGACCTGTACCGCTATTACGTGGATATCGAAAATGGCGGGTATATTGCAAAACCGATCAGCGCCACCGCTAGCCGTGATCCACAGTCCACAGCCGTTCCGGCAACATTCACGCTGCATCAGAATCACCCCAACCCTTTCAACCCCGTTACCACGATCCGGTACACCGTTCATGAAGAGGCGACCGTACATTTGCTCTTCACCGATGTATTCGGTCGAAAGGTACGGGAGACGCAGCCGGCCTTCCAGCTTCCGGGCGATTACTCTTTCACGTTCGATGGAAGCTCGTTGGCATCGGGTATGTACTTCTGTACACTCCTAGACGCTGCTCAGAGCACGACAATACGCATGGTGTTGTTGAAATAGCATTGTATTGGAACGAAGCCGTGTCTGGACACGGCTTCGTTCCTCTTAATACGGAAAGGGTACTTCGATGTCGTATACTGTGCGTTCGTTCCTTTGTGGTGCCTGTCTTTGCCTTTGCGCGACAAGCATTGTTGCGCAAGGAGAAGCAAACCACTGGAAATTCGGTGAGTGCCGAGCACTTGATTTTACAAATGGCGCTCCCGTCGCTTTGGCCGATTCAACGTATTATAGCCTTGAGGGGGGCTCCGCACTTTCCAGTCCGGCTGGTACGTTGCTGCTTTATACAGATGGAATGGTCGTCTGGAATAGTCTCGGTGAGCGGTTGAAAAACGGACAGGATTTACGAGCGAATTTGTCAACCACCAATGCCGGGCTCTGCATCCCTCGACCCGGGTCGGACCATCATGTCTATACCATCACGTTGGAATACAACTTTAAGGGGATGTATTACTCAATCGTTGATCTGCGGTTGGATAGGGGCCGGGGTAGTCTTACCGAGAAGAATGTCGTATTACTTCCAACGCAGACGACCGAGAAGATGACGGCCGTGCATCATGCAAATGGTCATGATATCTGGTTGTTGACTACGCGTTTCGGTTTTAATCAGAAATACGCTTGGCTGTTGACCGACACGGGATTTGTCTATCCCCCCGTTATTTCTCGTGTAGGGCCCATACATGAAGCTCTGTCCACGGCTCTCGGTGATATGAAAGTATCGTATACCGGTACCAGGGTTGCTATAACGGATTATCTCTCCCGCTCCGTGGATCTGTTCGATTTTAATAATACCACCGGTCGATTTTCCAATCCACGCACGATTAACCTCCCGTTTGCATCGCGACAAAGAAAATTTCCAAATCCAGGCAGTTTTGATATTTATGGAGTAGAGTTTTCTCTTGATACCCGAATGTTATACGTGTCGGAGTCAGGGGTACTTTCGGATCTCTTTTTATTTCAGGTGATGTTGGATTCTGCATCAAGCGTCGACTCATCGTTTGTTGTGCATGTTATCGATTCGCTTCCAGCGGTGCCCCATCAACGTGGCTATGGTTTGTTGCAAATGGCCCCGGACGGTAAAATATATCAGGCGTTATTTAATATGGGGGATAGTGTCGGCATCATCAATAATCCGGATGGTGTGGCATCGGCTTGCAATTATGGAAGGGTGGCATTCAATTTTCAGGATTCCTTGCAGGGTCGCCCGCTTTTCGGACTGTACGGGCTTCCCGGCTTCGTGCAAAGCTTTTTCAATCCGTTGCGATTTTCTCAGCAATCGTTCTGTTTCAATACGGAGTCCATCTTTCGTATTTCGAAAATGCGAACGAACGACTCCGTGCGATGGAATTTCGATGATATACTTTCGGGGGACGCTAACGCAACCGTGGGGGATGTGGTATCGCATCGCTTCAGCGCGCCGGGTGATTATTGGGTCACAGCGCTGCTGCATAAAGACGGTCATATCGACACTGTCAGGCAACTCTCCCGCATCCACTCGCTACCGAACGTACTGACGTCGGGAGATACCGCGGTTTGCTCCGGCACCACAGCGCGTCTGCGATCCACGCCTGTCGGCGGGAGACCGCCATATCTCTATCGGTGGGATCCCGCCGATGCTGTCGACGATCCCACGGCGCAATCACCCACGGCGCATCCGACCGTCACGACAACCTATCGTGTGACCGTATTTGACGATTTCAACTGTATCGCGGAGGATTCGGTGGTCGTTACCGTACGTACACCTCCCCGTCTGAGCGCGGGTGGAATCGTCACCATCTGTGAACGGGACAGCATACGCATCGGAGGTGATGTAATCGGAGGAACGCCGCCCTATCGCTACGCATGGTCGCCGTCTGGTGGTCTTCTCGATAGTACACAGGCCTCCCACCGAATTTCACCCTCCGTATCCACGGTGTACCGCGTCCTGATTACGGACTCCGCGGGCTGCGTCGCTTCGGACAGCGTGCGCGTTGAAGTACTGGATTCCCCGGAGCTCAGCGCCACCCCTCTATGGCGCGTATGCAAAGGAGATAGTGTGACGTTCGACGCCCGCATTATCTCGGGATCGACGAATTTGACAATAACCTGGTCCCCATCCATCGGTTTGAGCGATACGACACTGCTATCGCCGGTCGCTTCACCTGAAACAACCACTCTCTATACCTGCACCGCCATCGACAGTAATGGTTGCGATGCCTCCGCTACTGTTATGGTCGAGGTGTCGGAAGCCGCACCACCGGTCATACTCGGGGATACCGTTTTCTGCGAGGGGAGTGGTGCCAGGCTGGAAGCCGGCGGTGAGTACAGCGAATACCTATGGTCAACAGGTGAGCGAAGCCGCGCGATCGAAGTACGTGAAGAAGGCTCGTATGCCCTGACCGTGCGCGATGAGAATGGCTGCAACGCTGAGGCCTTGGTTTATGTGCGCAAATTCCCGCGTCCGGTCGTGAACATAAGCGGTCCCGATACGATGTACGAGGGCGATACCATAATCCTCGACGCTGGTGATGGTTCCATTGCGTATGAGTGGTCCGACGGAAGTACGGATCGGAAGCTTCGTGTGATGTCGGGTGGATCGTACGGCGTGCTCATCACCGATTCGAATGGATGTCGATGGGGAGCATCGCATGTGGTGCGAATGCTTGCGCGACCGGCTGTGCTGTTGGCTCTGCCCGATCTCGAAGCCTCTCCCGGAGATACCGTGTATATCGCTCTGAATCTGCTCGAAACCAGGAATGTAAAGAATTTCACCACACTGGGTATTGAAGGAGTGTTACGCTTCGATCGATCGGTGCTGCATCCTCTCGACGTGCAATTCCAGGACATTGGGCGGGAACGCCGCGTCCCGGTACGCAGCCTGCTTACCTTCGGAGAGGCCGGTCCGTTATTAAACGTGCCGTGTCTCGTGACGCTCGGCGCCGTGGAAGAGACGCCTTTAACGCTCGATGCTCTCGCGCTGTATCCCCCCGTATTTGCCGGTACAGTGCAGCCGGGGCGGCTACGGTTGATCCTCTGTGGGGAGGGGGGAGTACGATTGTTTGAAGGTGAACGACGTCTCACATTGCATCAGAATCATCCGAACCCCTTCAACGCATCCACGCTGATTCGTTTCGACATCATCGAGCAGGGCCGCGCGCGGCTCGAAGTTTATGACCTGTACGGTCGCCGTGTCGCAACATTGCTTGATGCAACTATGACGCCAGGTACATATGTTGAGGCATTCGACGCTGCCTCGCTCGCATCGGGGCAGTATCTGTACGTGCTTCGTACACCGACAAGCGTTCTGGCCAAAATGTTGACGGTATTGAAATGACCCGATTCCATCGTATCATTCGAAACTTCCGATCAGGAGAATACACATGCTTGAACATGGTATCATGAAACGAACGATCCTTTTCACAATCCTGCTTACGGTGCTGTCGACTGAGAGCTATTCCCAGCCTACCGCCACCGATCTGTCGTATTATCCCCTGCACATGGGAAATATCTGGCTGTACCGCGTCTACCGTTGGACACCGCAAGGTGAACAGTTTAGTGGCTATAGGGACTGGCGCATAATCGGAGATTCTGTGTTTTCCAACGGAAAGCGATACTTCGTATTCAACGACGGCGAGTCTCTGCGTGTGGACAGCACAACGGGAGTCGTCTTTGGATACCGTGTCCCGAATACACGTACCAACTGTCCCGACACCACGGAGTACGAAGCGATGAACCTTAGCGTACATGCCGACAGCCAGTATGTGCGATGCGGAGAGCACTTCGGATTATGGGGTTGGCATGTCACTTCCTGGCCGAGCGGCATCATCGGTGAACTCTACGTCAATATCGTGCGACCGCGGAGGCAATGGCTGGAGGGATTCTCTGCAATCGACCTTCGCTATGCCGAAGGGATTGGCCTGTATTACATGAGCGGTGGGAATAGCGTGGATATATACTACCTGTACCATGCCCGCATCAATGGTGTGGACTACTGGCCCGTCGATTTCAGGTCATTCGCCGCGGCGGTACTGCCCGGCAATCAGGTCCACCTGCGTTGGCGCACGGAAAACGAAGTGCAGAACGCCGGCTTTAGCGTGCAGAGACAACCCACAGATGGTGGCGCCCTTTGGGAGGATCTGACCTTTATCCCCGCCAACGCGCCGGAATGGGAGGGAGCGGACTACGAATACACCGACAACACAGCCTCCGATCTGCCAACGGGCTCGCGACTCGCCTACCGCCTCCGCCAGCTTGACTACGACGGCACGGAGTCGTACTCCGACATCGTGGAGGTGGCGCTCTCGCATGCACCGGAGAGCGCAACGCTCACCGCCTGGCCCAATCCCGCGAGCATGCGTCTGAGCATGTACGCCAACTCGATCTCCGAAGGCACCTCGCAACTGCTCGTCACCGACCTCTTGGGTCGCGAACTGCGCCGCTTCGAGAGCGTGAACAACGCCGTACTGACCTGGGATCTCACCACCACCAACGGTGCCCGCGTCCCTCCCGGCATGTACCGCTTGCTCCTCGTCGGCCAGGGCGCGAGTATCGGCAGGATGGTGGTGGTGCGGTGAGGTCTTGGTAAAGGGTAAAGGGTAAAGGGTCGTGAAAAGTCAAAGACCGCAGGCCACAAACTCGCCGCGGCGAGGTGAGTTTACGAGGTCAAGTGGATTCAAACCGATTCGAGCAAGATGTCAAAAGAAGGAGCCGCCATAGTCTGCTAGTTGGTCCTGGCACTGCGTGTGCATGTCGGCGTCTCGAAGGATGATTGATTCCGTAAGACACGAGGAGACTTGAGAGTACTTGCAGGGAATCACCTCGCTGCGGCAAGTCTGTTACCCTCGAGACGTCGCTCTGCAAAGTTTTAAGTTTCAATTGCAGTTTCTCTTGTCATGACTGCTATTTATGAAATCTGTACCGGACGTTGACCCAAATCATGCAGCAATCTCGAGTCACGGAGTGCGTTACGAAAACAATCACCCTTCGAGACGCCGCTGACCAACGCCTTCGGGAGAGCGAACGATTATACCGCAGCGGCCCTCAGGGTGACGAGCTTGGCCAACTAGTGCGCGAAACCATTATGTCACCCCGTTATCTCCTAATTCACCTCATATTCTTGATTTCCTTATTCTCTGGGTGCGGGTGGTGCATCTTTTGGACGGTATTTCCGTAGACTAGGGGCTGATTCCGACGACACAGGAATCTCGTTTCCAAACCTGACGCACACAATGCATGAGTGATCCGGATGTAGCAGGAGTGATGTCCACTGGGGCGGTCTGAAGTTCGATCCACATTCATCCTTTTCGTATATTACAAGATTCCCGTTCCGGGATAATTCCATCGACTCCAACCTTTTACATTTTCAGGACACATTATGCGAGCACTGGTACACAAAGGAATACTCCTTCTGCTGGTCGTGGTATTCGCCGCAGGTTGCGGCGGCGCGCAACAACTCACACCGTACGAGAAACAAAAGCAGGAAGCGTTGTCGAAGATCGAGGCGGGGCGGTTCGACAACGGCCGCATGTGGACCTTCGACTATCCACCGATGCAGTATTTCAAGGAACAGTACAACTTCGCGCCGGATCAGCAGTGGATGGATGACGTGCGCATGTCCGCGCTCCGCTTCGCCACGTATTGTTCGGCCTCGTTCGTGAGTGAGGACGGTCTCGTCATGACCAACCACCACTGCGGCCGCGAAGCTGTGAGCGAGGTTTCGGCCGACGGCGAGGATCTGACCAAAAACGGCTTCGTAGCAATGACGATGGAAGACGAGCGCAAGGTTGCGAATCTGTTCGTCGAGCAATTGGTCGAAATCCGCGACGTCACGAAGGACATCAACGCGGCGATGGATGCGGTGAGCACCGATAAGGAAAAGCTGGAAGCCCGCGATACGAAGATCGAGGAACTTGAGGCCGGTATCGCCGAGGAAACCGGAAACCGCTGCCAGCTGGTGACGTTTTTCAACGGCGGAAAGTATTCCGCGTATGTGTACAAGCGCTACGACGATGTCCGTCTCGTGTTTTCGCCGGAACTCGCTCTCGGATTTTTCGGCGGCGACGACGACAATTTCACCTATCCCCGCTACACCCTGGACTGCAACTTTTTCCGCGTGTACGACGAAGATGGCAAGCCGTTGAAGACGAAGCATTTTTACAAATGGAGTTCCAACGGCGCGAAGGAAGGGGAACTGGTGTTCACCATCGGCAATCCAGGCAGCACCAGCCGGCTCAGCACCACCGCGCAGCTCGAATTCAATCGCGACGTTCAGTTTCCATGGATTTCCGGACTGCTCGACGACCAGGTCGCCCTGTTGAAAAAATACATCGTCCTGCATCCCGAGAAGAAGGACGAGATGATCAATCAGGTGTTCAGCATGGCGAACAGTCAGAAAGCTTACAAGGGACAGCTTGAAGGATTGCAGAACGACGTTCTGATGCAGCGCCGGAAGGATTTTGACGCGAAATTCCACGCGAACGTACAGAAAGATCCGAATCTCGCGGCGAAATACGGCCATCTCTGGGATGAAATCGCTGCGAACCGCGCCAAGGTGCGTGAAGTCGCTCCTGAACTGCTCGGACTGCGTTTCGAGATTCTCGGCGGTGCCGAATTCCTGAACCAGGCGATGAGCCTTGCACGGTTGAGTGCTGAAATGGACAAACCCGAGGAGGATCGCGGCAAGAACTTCAAGGGCGATGGACTGAAGCTGACCCTGCGCGCTCTCGGCAAGCATAAAACGCCCGACATGAGCATGGAAAAACTGACACTCACGAACAAGCTTGCTACGATGCAGCGTTTCCTTGGCAACGAGGACCCCATCGTGAAATTCGCGCTCAAGGGTCAGACGCCTGAGCAGGCCGCCGAAAGGCTGTTGCGCGAGACCATGCTCGGTGATTCCGTCCGTTTCGCGGCGTTTGCGAGTGGTTTCCCCGAATCGATAAAAACATCCGACGATCCTTTTGTCGTCATCGCACGCATGGCGACTCCCCGCCGCCTCGCCGCGCAGAAGGTCTCCGCCGATATCATCGCGCAAGACGAGGTCAACAACTCACTCCTCGGACGCGCCCTGTTTGAAATTTACGGTACGTCGATTCCGCCGGATGCTACGTTTACCCTGCGCATTTCCGACGGTGTTGTCGAAGGCAACGAGTACAACGGGACGAAAGCGCCGGCGTTCACTACCTTCTATGGCATGTACGACAGGCATTATTCTTTCCCGGCAGATGAGCAGTGGGCGCTTCCAGACCGTTGGCTCAAGCCGCCATCGGAATTCAAGATGAACACTCCACTGAATTTCGTGTCCACGAACGATATCATTGGTGGTAATTCGGGCAGTCCGTTGATCAACCGGAACAAGGAAGTGGTGGGTCTCGCGTTCGACGGCAACATCGAGAGTCTGCCGGGCGAATTCATCTTCGCTCCCGAACTCGGCAACCGCACTGTCAGTGTGCACTCGGCAGGTATGCTCGAAGCCATCAATCACATCTACAAGCTCGATCGGCTCGCAAAAGAACTCCGCGCCGGAAAAATAGCCAACTGATCTTGTTCTCTTTTTAGAACTCCGCAAGGCCGCCTTCGGGCGGCCTTGCGCGTGTTGTACCTTGGGATGGCAGTGAGAAAGCGAAGAATTCACAGAATTTTTTCTTCGCCGTGCATATCCGTGTTCATCCGTGTAATCCGCGTACGTATTCACACCATCCACGGGTCATGCCCGAAACGGACCGACGCGAAGTCAGCCTCAGGCTGAGTAGACACACTGCTTATGACATCAGGGAGGTACCTACTCTCCTCGTGCGTTACGGAACGAATCATGCTTCGAGACGCTGCTCTGCAAACATCGGCATTTTAAACTATACTCGCACTGTTGCAGCCCTGCTAATGACATCTTGAAGACCGTACCTACAAACACCGAGAAATCCGAACGCCGCCCTTCGACTGCGCGCCCGATAACGTCGAGGATTACCGAAAATTTTTACCGGGCGCTGCGCTGCTCATGACATCTAGGAGTCCGAACTGGCTAGACTCGTAGAAGCCCGGACGTGCGCCTCCTGAGCCGCCACCGCTAAATAAGCTGAGTTTCCAGATTCAACATCAGCCGGTGGTGTCTCGCAGGTCGAAGACTCGTCGCGGCGGGGAAAAGGGAAGTGCCGTCCCTGCGGGACTGAGAGAGGGTGCGGTGCTGGGCGCGTGAACCCCACACTTACGGGGGATTACGGAAGTGTCGCCCTGCGGGCTGAGGAACTCGTTTTTCCTCATCCCCAGCGCCTCTCCCGCAGCGCAACGCTGTTCGTGACAACTTTGGATCTGGACTTGCGAACACCGAGGAAGCCGAACGCCGCCCTTCGACTGCGCGCCCGCTAACGTCGAGGATTACCGAAAATTTTTACCGGGCGCTCCGTTCAGGGTGACGGGGTTTATTTACTTTGAAGACGAGATGTCATCCACGAAATGGACCGGTGCGCAGCGCTGGTGGGCACACTGTTAATGACATCATGCAAAATGGGCGGAATCCTCATT
>CAYJMN010000052.1:0-40745 GCA_964371045.1 uncultured Chromatiales bacterium
GACGATGTTGACTAGACTCTTCGGAAACAAGAGCACCTATGTCATGAGCAGCGCAACGACCGCGGCACAACGTGAGCATGAGGCACCGCCGTTCACGGTCGTATCCGCCTCAGGCGAAGTAGGGCGGCATCCGGTCTTCTACGGTGTTCATAAGTACGGATCTACTAATGTCGAGACGCCACCGAACTGCGTCATAGCCTCATCTTGAGATCTTGCTGCGGTGGCTCCTGCTTATGATATCGGGGAGGTGCCTAGTCAACACGTGCGTTACGGAAGCAATCACCCTTCGAGACGCCGCCGACACAAGCTCCCGGAACCATGAACACTCACATCGCGGCGGCCCTCAGGGTGACGAGCTTGGCCAACGCGCGCAAGAAACCCTGATGTCACCCATGAAATAGACCGGTATCGTTCGAGACCAATTAATCGTAAATCGTCAATCGTAAGTCGTAAATTGTCTTTCGTGGAACCCGATCGGAATGGGCATTGTATAAGTCGATCGTTGTCTGCTGATTAATCCACCTATCGTTCTACAGGAGCCACTCATGCACACCAGCATCCGGCTGACGCTTTTGCTCTGTCTCGCCGCGCCGATAATGTTTCTCGCGACGGATGCCTTCGATTTCTCCAACGATGTTAATTGGGGTACGTTCATGCAAGATGAGTATGAGGAACAATGGAAAGCGGTGGATAAGGCCCTGGACGAGGGATTGCCAAAAACCGCGCTCGAAATGGTCGAGGTCATTTATTCGAAAGCCTCGAAAGAAGGAAACCAGCCGCAGCTCGTAAAAGCCATCGCCTACCGCATCGCACTTCGTGCGGCGACAAATGAGGAGGACGATGTCATTTTAGTCAAAGACCTGGAGAAGGAAATCGCATCAGCCAGGGAGCCGGCGAAATCCATTCTTACATCCATGCTGGCCTCGGTGTACTGGGGATACTATGAGCAGAACCGGTGGCGCGTAGCCCAGCGTACAGTTGTGGAGGATGCCGCCGAAGACGATTTTCGCACATGGGACGCAGCGCGATTTTTCGATACGACACGCGTCTTGTATCTCGAATCCGTGCGCAACGAGTCAGCTCTGCAGAGCACCGAAGCGGACAAGTTCAAACTTCTGCTTGTGGAGTATTCGAACAGCAAGCTGTATCGTCCAACGCTGTACGATATTCTCGCCCACCGGGCCATTGATTTTTTGAAGAACGACGAGAAGAATCTTCCCAAACCTCAGCGTCCGTTTGAAATGACATCGCTCGACGGACTCCTGCCGTTCGGCGCGTTTTGCGAACAATCCTTCACTTCCCCGGATCAAGGCGACGCCGATTTCAATGCGCTGCTGCTGTACCAGAAACTCATCCGCTTCCATCGCGAAAGGAAGAGCACGGACGCGCTTGTGGATCTCGACCTGCAGCGGCTGGAATTCGTGCGGAGCATCATGTTCAACGAGGACAAGGATACGACGTACTTTCGTGCCGTGGAGGCCTTGTACGACGCTCATCGCGCAGCTCCGATTTCGACGCTGGCGGGAGCCGCGATAGCACAATATCTGCATGCGCGGGGAGATTACATCCAGGCTCTGGATCGCTGCAACCGCGAAATCGAACGCTTTCCGGATTCCCGCGGTGCGCAGGATTGCCGGTCGCTCCGGTCCACGATACTCGCGAAGGACGCGGGGTGTCAGGTTGAGGACACGCAATTCCCCGGCGCACCGTTCATGATTCACGCGACGTTCAGAAATCTCATAGACGTGCATTTCCGCATCGTACGCATTCCGAACGATGAATACGGACAGGAGTGGCGTGGATACGGAGATCAGTCGAAGAAGGAGTGGCTGTCGCAATTGCTCAATCGGAAGCATCTGAAATCCTGGTCCGTCACGCTACCCGTGACGAAGGATTATAAATCACACAGCGTCGATATAGCCGGTCCTGAGCTTGATCTCGGGACCTATGCATTGCTTATGAGTCCCCGCGCCGATTTCGCGCTCGAAGGAAATGCCATTGTGACTGCCTGGCTGCGCGTCACGCGGCTCAGTCTGCAGAGCAAGGAAAGGGAAGGCAGTTGGACGTTATGGGTAAACGACGCCTCCGACGGACGGCCGCTGAAAGGCGTGGAAGCCGAGCTGTTTACCCGCCGCTGGGCCTCGCATACCGGAAAATACGAGAGACAATTTCTCGCCAAGACCGTTACCGACGCCAACGGACGTTTCGCTATCGAGGGCGGCCGATTCAATGAAGGAGTCTCCGTACAGCTTACGCTGGGCCGTGATACGCTGACGCTCGATCGTTCCTACTATGCCTGGCGGCCCGGCCGATCGCAGAAAAACCGGAATACGATGTTTTTCACCGATCGCGCGCTGTATCGTCCTGGACAGACCGTGCATGTGAAAGGCATTGTCATCGAAGGTACATCGGAAAAGGCCGCGTTCGCCGTCGTCCCGAAAGCGACCAGCACCGTGACCTTCTTTGACGTGAACGGACAGAAGGTGTCGAGCACGCAGGTCACCACGAACGAATACGGATCGTTCAACACAACCTTCACCGCACCTGCCGGAGTGCTGACCGGCATGATGCGCATTGCGAACGAGTGGGGTTCGACGAGCATCCGTGTGGAAGAGTACAAGCGGCCGAAATTTGAAGTGACCTTCAAACCCATGGAAGGCACATACGCACTGAATCAAATTGTGAACGCAAAGGGACTCGCGAAGTCCTACTCCGGCGCCAACGTGGACGGCGCCGAGGTGTCGTATCGCGTGGTGCGCCGCGTGCGCTACCCGTACTGGTACTGGTGGTGGCGGCCTTTCCCGAGGGGAGAAGCGCAGGAAATCGCCCACGGGACGACGACCACAGACGCCGAGGGCGTGTTCACCGTCAGCTTCACAGCTGTCCCCGACAAGACTGTCGACAAAAAAGATCTACCAGTGTTTACATACGAGGTAAGTGCGGACGTGATCGACATCAACGGCGAGACGCACAGCTCGACTACGAGTGTCAGTGTAGGGTATACGTCCATTGTGCTGGGCACCGGGGTGGCGGCGCAACTGGATGGCGGCGTGGAGCAGGAGTTCTCGATCACCGCCGTCAATCTGTCCGGGCAGCCAGTGGCGGCAAAAGGCGAGGTGCTGGTGGAGCGTTTGAAGACGCCATCGCGCATCCTTCGCGCGCGCTTGCTTCCAGTAGCCGACACGTGGCTGTTGAACCGCGAGGAGTTCGCCGCCAAATTCCCGCACGACGTGTATCGCGACGAGTTGAACGAGGATACCTGGGAGGTCGCGGATCGCGTGCTGAAGAGCGACTTCTCGACGGGGGAAGATGGCGCCGACACGCTGCGTCTGTCAAAGATGAACCCCGGGCGGTATCGCATCACGGTTCGGGGAACGGATCCTGGCGGACGCGATCTCGAAGTGAAGCGTTTCATCGACGTGTATGCTTCCGAACAAACCAGCCCGCCGTACACCGCGCGCAGCGTGCTTGTCCCGGTCAAGGTCTCCTGCGAACCCGGTGAAACAGCGCGCTTCCTTTTCTCCACCTCGTACGCTCCAGCTCACGTGCTGTACCGGCTCGAGCATCGCGGCCGCGTCGTTGAGGAGAAATGGCTTTCGCTCGACAATGAGCAGCGGAGTTTCAGCATCCCCGTGAAGGAGGAGCATCGCGGGGGATTGGTGGCCCAGGTGTTTTTCGTGCGCGACTACCGGCTGTACAGCGAGACGATTCCGATCTACGTTCCATGGAGCAACAAAGACATCGTCGTCGAAACCGCGACGTTCCGCGACAAGTTGCTGCCGGGGCAGAAGGAAGAGTGGACGCTGACGATTAAGGGTCGCGGGAAGGATCGTGTCGCGGCGGAGGTGCTGGCATCGATGTATGATGCCTCGCTGGATGCGATTTATCAGCAGGGCTGGCCGGGATTCGCATGGCCGACATTCACATTCTCGCAGCCGATCGGCGCCGCGACGTTCAGCGTGCTTTCGGGGAGTCAATATTCTGATGGCTGGAACAATATCGAGAGCGGACTCTCCCAGTATTACGACGTGCTGAACATGTTCATTCTCGATCGATTCGGCATGATGTACGGTCGCGGGGCAGTCCAGTACGACAATGAAGCGATGATGATGAAGAGCGTCGCCGCCCCGATGGCGATGCGGAGTGGAATGGTTGCCGACGGTGCCGTCACGGAGAGCATGGAAGCGGACGGAGTTCCCCGGAAAAAGGAAAAAGAGAACAAGAACGGCAACGATACCCCTGACGAGGCGCAGGTCGGCGATTCCCAGGGTCTCGACATGGTGAAGGCGCGCACCGATTTCAGCGAAACCGTCTTTTTCTTCCCCGCGCTTTCAACCGACGCCGAGGGAAACGTCGTCCTTCGCTTCACCATGCCCGACGCGCTGACGCGCTGGAAGTTGCGGATCTATGCTCACACGCCGGATCTCATGACTGGTGAATTGGAGAAGAACACGATCACGCAGAAGGAACTCATGGTTGTGCCGAACATGCCCCGCTTCCTCCGCGAGGGCGACCGCATCACGCTCTCCACCAAGATCACGAATCTCTCCGAAGCCGCGATGTCCGGGAATGTCTCCCTCCAGTTGCTTGATGCGGTGAGCATGCAACCCGTAAGCGAGCGTTTCGGTTTGAGGAACAGCGTGGTGAGTTTTACAGCCGAGAAAGGCCGCAGCACGACTGCAAGCTGGGATGTGGCCGTTCCGGAAGGCATTTCCGCCGTGACCTATCGCGTCGTGGCAAAGGCGGGCGAATTCTCCGACGGCGAGGAAATGGCGCTGCCGGTGCTTCCCAACCGCATGTTGGTGACCGAAACCATGCCGGTATGGGTACGCGGAGGGACGACGAAGCAATTCAGCTTCGACAAGCTTCGGAACAACACCTCCACGACGCTGCGCAATCATCAGCTTTCGCTGGAGATGACGTCGCAGCCCGCCTGGTACGCGGTGCAGGCGCTTCCGTATCTGATGGAATTCCCGTACGAGTGCTCGGAGCAGGTATTCAACCGCTACTACGCGAACAGCATCGCCGCCCATATCGCCAATTCCAACCCGAAGATCAAACGCGTGTTCGAGCAATGGAAAAACACCGACGCGCTGGTTTCCAATCTGGAAAAGAATCAGGACCTCAAGGCGCTGCTGCTGGAAGAAACGCCATGGGTCATGCAGGGAAAAAACGAGACCGAGCGCAAGAAGCGTATCGCCCTGCTGTTCGACCTGAACACCATGGCGGGCAATCTGGAGAGCGCTATCCGGAAACTGGAAAAAGCGCAGGCATCCAACGGCGGATGGCCGTGGTTCCCGGGACTTCCCGAAGATCGCTACATCACCCAGTACATCGTGACGGGCTTCGGTCATCTGCGGACGATGGGTGTCGATCCAAAGGACGAGCGCATTGGCCGCATTGTGCGGCGTGCAGTGGAGTTTATCGACGCACGCATGCATGCGGATTATGAGCGTCTGAAGAGCATGCCCGGCTTCGATCCGGAGAAGGATCATCTCGGATATCTCGAGGTGCAGTATCTGTATGCACGGAGCTATTTCCTCGAACAAAAGCTCGATAAAAAGTACGAGGAGGCCGCGAACTTCTGGCTGTCGCAGGCCCGCAGCTGGTGGCCGCGTAGGAGTTTTTACATGCAGGGCATGATCGCGCTCGGTCTGCACCGGCGCGGCGATGCGAAGGTCCCGGCGGCCATCGTGAAATCCCTGCGCGAACGCTCGCTCAGGAGCGATGAAATGGGGATGTACTGGAAACTCGAATCAGGCTGGTTCTGGTATCAGGCGCCCATCGAGACGCAGGCGCTGCTCATCGAAGTGTTCGACGAAGTCGCACGCGACCTGGATGCGGTGGAGGAATTGAAAATCTGGCTCCTCCGGCAGAAGCAGGTGCAGGACTGGAAGACCACCGTCGCCACCGCCGAAGCCTGTTACGCATTGCTTCGTCGCGGCAGCGATCTGCTTGCATCGGACAAACTCGTGGAGGTGCGGCTTGGCGGTACGATCATCGATCCCGTCGCGATGGGCGCCAAGGTGGAAGCCGGCACAGGCTACTATCGCGTGGATTGGCGCGGTGCCGATATCAAATCCGAGATGGGCGACGTGACGCTGAAGAAAACCGATCAGGGCATCGCCTGGGGCGCGCTCTACTGGCAATACTTCGAGCAACTGGACCGCATCACCCCGCACAGCACGCCGCTCAAAATAGAGAAGACCCTGTACCGCCAGCGTAACACCGACAAGGGCGTCGTGCTCGAACCGATCACCGAAGCCTCGCCGCTACACGTCGGAGATATTCTCAAGGCACGCATCACCATCCGCGTGGATCGCGACATGGAGTACGTGCACATGAAGGACATGCGCGGTTCGGGTCTGGAGCTTATCAATCAGCTGTCCGGACACCGCTATCAACAGGGGCTGATTTATTACGAGGCACCCCGCGACGCCGCCGTGAACTTCTTCTTCCACTGGCTGCGCAAGGGCGTGCATGTGTTCGAGTATCCACTGCGGGTATCGCACGCCGGACATTTCTCGAACGGCATCAGCACTATCCAGAGCATGTACGCGCCTGAGTTCGCGGCGCACACCGCGGGTGTGGTGGTGACGGTCAAAACGCAGAACTCGGAGAAATAGCAGCAACCGCTGAACGCTGAATTCGCAAAAAAACAGAAGCCGCGGAAAGGAGAGTGTGATGCTCTCCTTTTCTTTGTGTGTTCCGGGTTACCTTGCCGCGGCGAATATTCGATCTTCGACCTGAGTGTGCCTACTCAGCCTGAGGCTGACTGCGTGCCGGTCCATTTCGGGCATGACACGTGGATGGTGTGGATAGTTCTTGTATCTCCCAGAGGGACAAGCGCGTTTCTGTGAAAATCCGCGAAACTCCGCTTTACCTGTCCGCCGAAACTCGTCAGCGCAGCCACCGATTGTCTGATGATCAAAGCGAAGGCGGACGCGGATACGTGCACGGATTGCACGGATGAACACGGATATGCACGGAGAAGAGATTTTCTGTCTCCAAATCCTAAAGTCTCTCGTATCCGGATTTCAAAAACTCTTATCCGCGTTAATCCGTCTCACCTGTCCGCCGAAGTCTGACAGCGCAGCCGTACGAGTGTCTGAGGATCAGGGCGAAGGCGGATCCGCGAAAATCCCACGGAGTGACAAGCGTGCACGTATTCATCCGCAGGGGTTGGCTGCCACTGTCGTTAATTTCGACAATTCCTGCTGTGTAATTGCATTCACACCACAGCCAGATCACTGAGCACACGAAAATGTCATAAGCAGGTTGAATTGATTCCGGTCTGAATTGTAACTACATTGTGCTTACATAAAGGATGTCCACCATGTCTCACGCAATGCTCACACGTCTCGTTCAAATCGGAAACTCCAGAGGAGTACGGATACCCAAGGCGGTACTCGATCAACTGCGGCTTGAGGGTGAGATCGAGATGGAGGTCCGTGGAGATGAAATCATTCTGCGTCAGAAAGGCAAGGCAAGGGCAGGGTGGGAAAGCGCGTTCGCATCCATGCAAGATTAGGGTGACGACAGGATGATCCTTGAGAGTGAAGGTGCAAGCGCATGGGATGAATCGGAATGGGAATGGTAGCGCGTCGGTTTGACGTATTTCTCGTGCAGCTCGATCCGACAGTGGGTGCCGGGATACAGAAGCAGCGTCCGTGTGTGATTGTCTCGCCCGACGAAATGAACCGCAATATCCGCACCGTGATCATCGCACCCATGACGACGAAAGGGCGCGAGTATCCCACGCGTGTCCCTGTACGTTTTCAGGGGAAAGCAGGCCAGATAGTCCTCGATCAACTGCGCACAATCGATCATCAGCGGCTGGTTAAAAAGATCGGGAAAGTTTCCGAAACGACCGGCAGGCAGGTACTCGATATCCTGGCTGAAATCTTCGCTGCATAGCACCCAAATCGTAAATCGTAAGTCGTACGTCGTAAATCGATTTAGTCTCTTCGCAGTGTAATCAGCGCTTCGGCGAAATCGCGGAAGGCGCCGTCGCCGCCGTTCCAGAGACAGGTGTAATGTGCGATGGCGAGTACCTGCGGCATGGCGTCCGCCGGAGCGGCGGTGAGGCCTCGTTCACCAAGCAGATCCATGGCCAGGAGATCGTTGACGTCGTCGCCGATGTAGGCGATCTCTTCGTATCCGATGCCGGTGGCTCGAGCGATGGCTTCTATCGTGGCGACCTTGTCCTTGATGCCGAGATAGAGATGGGAGAGATGGAGTTTCGCCGCACGGTGTTTGAGGCTCGGAGATTTTTCGCCGGTGATGATTCCTGTTTCGATCCCGAGCTGCTTCAGCCGTTCCGCCCCCATGCCGTCGCGTATACTGTAGCGTTTGAGAAGCTCACCGTCGGGGCCGTAGTACACGCCGGTATCCGTGAGCACTCCGTCGTTGTCGGTCAACACCAGGCGGATGCGACGCGCGCGTTTTGTGGCGTCGTTGGGCGCAATATGCCGGAAGCTACCCAAGGGTCGGGCAAGTATGCTGTTTGGATCAAGTATCGTCATGGATGCAAGGTAAAGTGTGCCATCGGATTCCACAAAAAATACCGCGGAAAAAGCAGAAAAAATAGAAATGACAAAAGGGGATCACACCGGGAGGCAGCCATTTCTGTGTGATCCCGTCGGAAGAATCGTGCAGTTGTCGTATGATAAATCAGAAGCTCATGACGATGGATACAATGCCGATCAACGCGCAGGCGATGGCGCCGTAGAGCATGAATTTCACGCTCTGTTGCCTGCCGCGCGTCAGCTCTTCTTCGGATTTGATCGATATGATGAAGGGCGATTTCGGTGTGGACTGTCTGCGCAGCACGGGTTCGCCGCCGCTGTCGTTGAGCTCGCCGAGCGTGTAAAGTTGCTGTCCGATCGGAATGATGGATTCGCGGTAATGGTAGCCCAGCACCCTGCGCGAGCTGCCGGGAAGTCCGCCAAGCTCAAGGGTGAAGGTTCCGGCGTGAAGTGTTCCGCCGCCACCGGAGTAAGCTTCGTAACGATCGACTTCTTTTAGCGCGTCAATCTTCGCACCGTCGGGATCGACCGCGACGGAGCCGGAGCCGTCTTCGAGCATGAAGCGCGTATGCTGCGTGTTGCTCGCCACGACCGCACTGGCCGTGCGTGTACGCGTCTGCGAATTTCCCTGCGCATCGCGCTCGGTATAGGTCTCCTCGTAACGCTCCTCCACGCTCATCGCGTAGTACACGCAGGGCTTCTGCGACAGTTCGGCGGTGAGGGGTGTGTCGCAGCGGGCGACGCCCTTGAACTCCATCTGCTGCGCGAAGCCTCCGGGACCTATTTCACCCGCGACGGAACGCTGAATCTCCAACGCCTCAGCGACCGTGCTCGTCTTGACAAAGCGAATCTCCAGAAGCTTGTCTTCCGCCTGTTTTTTAAAATAGAACAGAAGACCGCCAATTCCGATAAAGATGATTCCGATGATGAGCATGGGGGTTCCTTTGAATCACAGAGAACACGGAGAAAAACAGAGAACACGGAGTAATTACGCCGCACAGAAGAGCCGAATGTTGCGGAGAGTCGCAGATCATCCGCGAAGAGTCATTACTACCTGCGTCGTACTCTCCGCTAGTTCTCGACAACCATCGTCTCGACCCAGAACACCTCGCAGGCGCCGTCGCCGGTGTCGTTGCGGGTGGTGGAGGAGACCCAGCGCCACCTTCCGTCGCTCGATACTTTCACGAGCCAGCCGGTCATGTGCACGATACTGCCGACGTACACGTCATCGATGGATCCTTCGACGCTTTCGCTTCCGGGAATGATGTGAACGTTCGCGCTGGACCGCTCGATGTCGCGCTGGGGTATGGGCATCAAATCCTTGACCTTCCATTTGTACCAGCGGTGACCCTGCGAGATCTCCAGTTTGTCGATGACGAACTGGTCGGACATCGGTCCCCACCCGAGGGCGAAATCAACCGGCGAAATATCGGACTCTTTGCCTGAGCTGTACTCATTTCTGCTCAGCACGCGAGCCCTGATATCGTAGTCCGCCAGCGCTGTGAACATGAAGTCGTCAAGCAGCCAGGGAGTTTTGCGCGTTGGTGGTGTCTGCGCCGGAGCCTCGGGACACAGCACACCGAGAGGGCGTTCTATCGTTTTTTCAGGCCAGAAATAAATGATGGAGAAAACGAGAAATGCCCCGAGAGCAAGCCAGATAAACGCGCGGTTCATTCGGACACGACTTCCTTTTTCAACGGCTTCTTCGAACTTTCGATAAATTGCTCCAGTTTATCCGCAGCCTCCTGCGTCGCGGCCACGCCCGCGATTGTGAGAATGAGCACCTTGTCTTCGGCCGCGGGTCCCGGATCGGCGATGCTGAACACGCATTGTATCTTTCCGTCCACGACAAGCGCCGCCTGTTTACCGACACGGCTGCGCGTGAAGCGGCGCCAGCGCGCGTCTTCCGCGCCGATGAGGGTGATCAGCAAATCGTAGCGCTCCTCGGAAATGGCTTTCATCTGGAAACGATTGACCGAGCGTCCGTAGATGGCCGGATCGCCGAGGCGCATGCCTACCCCCTCCGTGGTCATGAACTGATGCGCAAGCGGATCGTCATCCGATACTTCGCGGATCTCCAGAAAATCAGTGAAGGCGGGTTTCTCAGATGCTCCGGAGCATGCGATGCAGAAGAGAATCGACAGTAGGGGAAGGACCTTTCTCATGAGTTTGACTCCGGGTGATGGACGCGGTTGTCTGCGTCCATGTTACGGAGCAAGGAGGAGAATTACAATGTGACGATTTCGGATCGCGTGTGCACACCACATCCTCACGCAACGCATTCTATAGAGATCGATGTGCAGGTTTCAAAGAACAAAAAAAAGGTGAGTCGAAGACCGGCCGCAGCGGGGTGATTCATGATTAAGCACCCCCGATCCTCATTGTGTGTCGCGCGAACCAATCGCTACCCGCGTGCGAAATCAATCGTTTTTCTGCGGTCCGCCGCGGCAAACTCAAGACGTCTTGACTCCAAAGGTTATACGGGTCCGCTTGCCCTCTCCCCTGCCCCTCTCCCAACGGGAGAGGGGAAAAAACCCCGCATTGGATAGCGATGACCCCATCTTTTATAGATACGAACTCCCTCTCCCTGTGGGAGAGGGGCAGGGGAGAGGGCAAGCGGGAAAGTCAATCCATCATGTCCAGCACTACATAAACCAGTATAGCGCGTCAGTTTCAGGCTGATCAGGTCGAAGACTCGACGCGGCGGGGTGAAACGGGAGGATCGTGAAAAGGTAAGACGCGGTTTCTTACGCGGCACCAATAGCGGGGATTCGGTGAAAAACCTGGATTCTTGAAAAGAAAAGGGTGAAAAAGTATAATACCTTTACACCCTTTTTTCCTTTTCACCCTTTCACGAATCCTGTCTTTTCACCCTGAAAACGTTCAGCCACCCTACACGTTCATATACTCTTCGATCGGGGGACAGGAACACATGATGTTCCGGTCGCCGTAGGAGTCGTCGATGCGCGCGACGGGCGTCCATACCTTGGCTTGCCGTACGTAGGGAAGCGGGAAGACGGCCTTGGCGCGTGTGTAGGGATGCTCCCAGACTTCGTTGGTCGCTTCGGCCGCGGTGTGGGGAGCGTTTTTCAGGACGTTGTCTTCAGGGTCGGCCACACCGTCGATGATTTCCTGGATCTCCTTGCGGATTTCCAGCATAGCGTCGGCGAAGCGGTCCAGCTCGGCCTTGCTCTCGCTCTCGGTCGGCTCGATCATCAGTGTGCCGGCCACGGGGAAGGAGACCGTCGGCGCGTGGAAGCCGTAGTCCATCAGGCGCTTCGCTACGTCCCCTGCCTCGATATGCGCGTCCTTGAAAGGACGCAAATCAAGAATGAACTCGTGAGCCACCCGGCCGTTGACGCCGGTGTACAGAATGCTGAAGTCTTTTTCAAGACGGGCCTTGATGTAATTCGCATTGAGAATGGCGAATTTTGTGGCGTCCGTGAGTCCCTGGCCGCCGAGCATCACGATGTAGCCGTAAGAAATCGGCAGAATACCTGCGCTGCCCCAGGGAGCGGCGGAGACGGCGGTGATGGCCTTGCCGCCGCCGGTGGCGACGACAGGATGGCCGGGAAGATACGGAGCGAGCGCGGCAGTGACGCAGATGGGACCCATGCCCGGACCGCCACCGCCGTGCGGTATGGCGAAGGTCTTGTGCAGATTGAGGTGGCATACGTCGGCACCGATGATGCCCGGACTGGTGAGGCCAAGCTGCGCGTTGAGATTGGCGCCGTCCATGTACACGAGACCGCCGTTGTCGTGGATGATGCCGCACATTTCCATAATGCTTTCCTCGAACACGCCGTGCGTGGACGGGTAGGTGACCATCAGCGCGGAGAGACGATCGCTGTACTTTTCCGCCTTTGCTTTCAGGTCGGCGACGTCGATGTTGCCCTGTGTGTCGCAGGCCACGATCACCACTTCCGCGCCCGCCATGACTGCGGATGCGGGGTTGGTGCCATGCGCGGAGGAAGGAATGAGCACCACGATGCGTTGGGTGTCGCCGCGATCGAGATGATATGCGCGGATGACCATGAGTCCGGTGTATTCACCCTGCGCGCCGGAATTGGGCATGAGCGACGTTGCGGCGAAGCCGGTGACGGCGGCGAGCTGATGTTCGAGTTCCGAAATCATGGCGTGGTATCCCTGCACCTGATCGGCGGGAGCAAAAGGATGGATCGCTGCGAATTCATCCCAGGTGATCGGATAGAGCTGCGTCGCGGCATTGAGCTTCATCGTGCAGGAGCCGAGAGGAATCATGGAATGTACCAGCGAGACATCCTTGTTCTCGAGACGCTTGATATACCGCATCATCTCCGTTTCGGAGTGATTCATGTTGAACACCGGATGTGTGAGGAACGCACTCTCGCGCTTCACGCCGGCGGGGAAGGATGTGTCGAGATCGTCGAACAGCGACACTGCGATGTCCCATGATTTGTCTGCGGCCGTCGCGAAGACGGAAAGAATATCCACGACGTCCTGCACGGTCACAGTTTCGTCCAGCGTTATCCCGATGTGATGCTCGTCGATATAGCGGAAATTGATTCCCGCAGCTTCGGCGAGGGGACGGATCGCGGAATGTTCGGCCTTCACAAGAAGAGTGTCGAAGTACACGGCGTTGAGTTGTTCGTACCCGAGTGACCGCAAACCCTTATCCACCGCGGCCGCGGCCGCATGAATGCTCGCGGCAATGTTATTCAGGCCGTCCGGACCGTGATAGATCGCGTACATCCCGGCCATAACGGCCAGCAGTGCCTGCGCGGTGCAGATATTCGATGTGGCCTTCTCGCGGCGGATATGCTGTTCGCGTGTTTGCAGGGTCATGCGGTAGGCGCGGTTTCCATGGCGATCGACGGACACGCCCATGATGCGGCCGGGCATTTGACGCACATAGTTTTGTTTCGTGGCGAAGTACCCGGCATGCGGGCCGCCGTATCCCATCGGTACGCCGAAGCGCTGCGAATTTCCTACCACGATATCGGCGCCGAATTCACCCGGAGGAGTCAGCGCGACGAGCGACATGATGTCCGCCGCCACGACGACGATGAGGCCAAGCGCGTGCGCCTGTTCGACGAACGCGCGGTAGTCGTGCACGCCGCCGTTCTGCGCGGGGTACTGCACGATCACACCGAAGTAGCCTTCATCGAGCTGAGCCGTGCGGAAATCTCCTCGCACGATCTCGTATCCGAGCGGCTCCGCGCGTGTGACGAGCACATCCAGCGTTTGAGGATACACCGTATCGCACACGAAAAATTTCACGCTATCTTTGCGCGCGGCGCTACGCGAAACTATTCCGCGGGCCATGATCATCGCTTCGGCGGCGGAGGTGCCCTCATCCAGAAGGGAAGAGTTGGCGATTTCCATACCGGTAAGATCGATGATCATGGTCTGGAAATTCAGCATGGCTTCAAGGCGTCCCTGCGAAATCTCGGCCTGGTACGGAGTGTACGACGTGTACCAGCCCGGATTTTCCAGGATGTTGCGGCGGATGACGCTGGGTGTATGGCAATGTGAATAGCCGAGTCCGATATACGAACGGAAGACCTTGTTCATGCTTGCCATTTTCTTCAGTCGCGCGAGATAGCTGTGCTCGCCGATGCCTGCGGGTAGATCCAGCGGCTTGGGCAGCCGGATATTCGCGGGCACGGTCTGGGAAATCAATTCGTCGAGTGAGGATACGCCGAGGAGGGCGAGCATGTCCTGCTCTTCCCGGATGCTCGGACCGATATGACGTGTGTCGAATGAGGGTTCGTAAAGTGATGTGCGTTTCATGATGGGCCGTTGAGTTACAGTTGCATGATGAAGTCGTCTATTCCGGCTGATCCGGCGACCCGATTCCGCGAAGCGGAGGGAAGGACGGTCAGTCCGTTTTCTGTTCCGTTATCTGATCCTGCGATTGCAAGTGGTTCAGCGCAAGGGAGGCCGCGCACTGTTCGGCGGACTTTTTGTTTCCGCCCTTGCCGACGCCGCAGGGGACGCCTCCGACCTGTACTTCGACGGTGAAGACAGGGCTATGATCCGGGCCCGATTCATTTACCGTGACGTATCGTGGGCTGCCGAGACCTCGGCCTTGCGTGTATTCCAGCAGACGACTCTTGTAATTCTCGTCCACTTCCATGCGCGTTGTCCCGAACGCGTTGAGCAAGTGTTCGGTGACGAACGCCTTGGCGGCGAGGAATCCTGAATCGAGGTAGATGGCGGCGACGAAGGATTCAACCGCATCGACGATGATCGAATCGCTGCCGGTTTGGATCGATTGATGCGCGCTGGGGCTGAGCATGAGGAAATCCTCGAGATGCAGGCGTCTGGCGCATTCTCCGAGTGCGACGCGGCTGACGAGCCGGCTGCGGACTTTGGAAAGCTGCCCTTCCTCCGCATCGGGAAAGGTGAGGTACAGATATTCCGCGACGACCTGATTCAGAACCGAGTCGCCAAGGAACTCCATGCGTTCGTTCGATTGATAACGACCGGGAGGACAGAGTTGAAGAAAGGAACGATGGATGACAGCCTGCAGGAAATACTGCCGGTTGCGGATTTGGTATCCGGTTCTGCGGGTGAATTCGTCGCTGTCGAAGGTTACGAAGGCCGAGAGGGCCAGTCGCTCCTCCCCTTGATGCGGATCAAGGGGAGGAAAGACGATCTTAGAGCGGGAAGGACTGCGTTTGGATACGAGTGCCTTGAGAAATCGAAACATACTCTGTGCAGTTACACATCAAGCGCCCGAATATTTCCTGAAGAGCAATGATGCATTGTGACCGCCGAAACCGAAGCTGTTGCTCAGCGCGGCCTCCGCGTCGAAATCGATCGCAGTGTTCGGCACGTAATCGAGATCGCAGTCGGGATCAGGCGTTGTATAGTTGATCGTTGGGTGAATCTTGCCGGTGGAAAGCATCAGGACGGTGGCGATCGCTTCCACGGCCCCTGCCGCGCCCAGCAGATGGCCCGTCATCGACTTGAGAGAATTGATTTTCAGACGCGGAGCCAGATCACCGAAAAGTGTCTTTATCGCCGCTGTTTCATTTCTGTCGTTGTACGGAGTTGAGGTACCGTGTGCGCTGATGAGCGTCACGTCCTCAAGCTGCAACCCTGCATCAGCGACGGCCTGACGCATCGAGCGCACGGCGCCCTCGCCTCCTGGTGCGGGTTCGGTGATGTGGTAGGCGTCGGCTGAGAGCCCGAAACCGGCAAACTCGGCATAAATATGTGCGCCGCGCTTGATAGCGTGCCCGAGTTCCTCGAGAACGAGGATGCCGCCGCCGTCGCCCATGACGAAGCCGTCACGGTCGAGATCGAATGGGCGGCTCGCTGTTTTTGGAGAATCGTTTCTCGTGGAAAGGGCGCGTGCCGCATTGAAACCGCCAAGCCCCATGGGGCAAATGGCCGATTCCGCTCCGCCGCTGATCATCAGGTCCGCATCGCCACGCTGAAGAAGCATGAGCGAATCGGTAAGAGCGTGCGCGGACGTCGCGCAGGCGGATGTCGTCGCGTAGTTCGGGCCTTTAAACCCGTTCATTATTGAAACATGGCCGGCTGCGATATCGGAAATGAGCATGGGTACGAAAAAGGGACTGATCCTTCTCGGCCCATTCGCTTCGATAAAGGCCTTCTGCTGGTCCCAGTTCGTCCACATGCCACCGATGCCGGAGCCGATAATCACGCCGACGCGATCGCCGTCGACGTTATCCGAAGTGATGCCTGCGTCCTGAATCGCCATCGACGCCGCGGCAACCGCGTAATGCGTGAACTTGTCCATGCGCTGCGCTGCTTTGCGGTCGAGGTAATTAAGCGGGTCAAAGTTCCAGACCTCCGCTCCGAAGGTGGTCTTGAATTCCGTGGTGTCGAACGCCTTGATGTAATCGACCCCACAGACTCCGGCGAGAGCGCTGCTCCAGAATTCCTGTACCGTCAGCCCAATGGAATTGACTGTACCCATACCGGTAACGACAACTCGTCGTTTGTTCATGCGAATCCTCCAAATGGATTCCCGCCCCTGAGGGGACGGGATGCTTCATGTTCTCTATGTGGAAAAAAACCGAGCGTGAGACGGATATTATCCGTTCAGATGGCTCGAGATGTAGCTGACGGCATCGCCGACCGTCGTGATTTTCTCCGCATCTTCGTCGGCGATCGTCAGATTGAATTCCTTTTCGAATTCCATGACGAGTTCTACGGTATCAAGCGAATCGGCACCGAGGTCGTTGGTGAACGACGCGTTATCGGAGATCTGGCTCTCTTCAACGCCGAGCCTGTTGACAATAATTTGCTTTACTTTCTGGGTAACGTCGTCGGACATGAGTACCTCCAAGGGGTGTTGAATAGAAAAAAAACAGAGTTGTATGCGTTTGCCTTGATTACATGATCATTCCGCCATCGACATTGATGACCTGACCAGTAATATAATCAGATTTTTCCGAAGCAAGGAAGATAACCGTATCCGCGATCTCCTCGGGGGAACAACCCCGTTTGAGCGGAATGACGGACAGAAACGCGTTGCGCTGCTCATCCGACAACACGTGGGTCATATCCGTCTCCACATATCCCGGCGCCACTGCGTTGACGTTGATGTTGCGTCCCGCGAATTCCTTGGCCGACGACTTGGTCAATCCGATCATACCCGCTTTTGAAGCGGAGTAGTTCGCCTGACCGGCATTGCCCATCACGCCCACGACGGAGCTTATATTGACGATTTTTCCTTTCCGCGCGCGCATCATGTGCCTGAACACGGCTCGCGTCATCAGGAACGCGCCTTTCAGATTTACAGTCATGACGATATCCCAGTCCTCTTCGCTCATGCGCAGCATCAACTTATCCCGCGTGATGCCCGCGTTGTTGATGAGGATATCGATGCCGCCAAGCTCCGCAGCTATCTCGTCGCAGGCGGCATCAACGGAATCCGATTTTGTGATATCCACCTTCTTCGCGACGATAGTGCTGCCCTGCGACCGCATCTCCTCGGCGAAGGCGTCGAAATCCTCGGGGAATGCCACGTCGAACACCGCGACATCCGCGCCTTCGGCAACGAACTGCCGGACGATAGCCCGACCGATTCCGCGTGCTCCGCCGGTGACGATGGCTCGCTTGCCCTGTAACAGTTTCATGACATTCCTTCGTGATTGAGAAAAATTAACCTGGAAACTACGCTACCTGATGCCGTTCAATTCTTCGTTCGTACCCATGGCGATGCAGGGTATGTCGCTGTCGATGCGCTTGAGAAGGCCTTGCAGCACGCTGCCTGGCCCGGTTTCAAAGCAGCGCTCCACTCCATCGCGGATCATGTTCAGCATGCTTTTTTCCCAGAGAACGGGACTTGTGACCTGCTTCAGGAGGTTCTCGCGAATGGCCGCGGGATCCGTTAGCGGTTCGGCCGTGACGTTTGTGTAGATAGGGAAACGCGCTTCGGCGATGGGAGTCGACGCAAGGACGGCGCCGAGTTCATCCTGCGCGTACTGCATCAGGGGAGAATGGAACGCGCCGCTCACCGGCAATTTCTTGACGATACGGACGCCTCGCGCCTTGAGAAGTTCCATGGCCTTGTCCACTCCGGCGATGCTGCCGGAAATAACGAGTTGGCCCGGGGAGTTGAAATTCGCGGACTGGACAATGCCCGCGGCGGAAGCTTCGGCGCACACTTCGTCCACGAGGGCGCTGTCGGCGCCGATAACGGCGGCCATTGTTCCGGGTGAACGCGTGCCTGCTTCATGCATGAGTTCGCCGCGCTTTTTCACAAGACGAAGTCCGTCTTCGAAGCTCAATGCGCCGGCGCTCACGAGGGCGCTGTATTCTCCGAGCGAATGTCCGGCAGCCGCCTGCGGCGTGATGCCGGTCAGCTCCGCGATCGCGACGCTGTGCACGAAAATCGCCGGTTGCGTGTAGCGGGTCTGCGTGAGTTCCTCGGCGGGGCCCTCGAAGCAGATGCGCATGAGGTCCACACCCATGATCTCGTTCGCCACTTCGAACAATTCCTTCGCGCGCGGATGATGTTCGACGAGATCCTTGCCCATACCCACGTATTGCGAGGCCTGACCGGGAAAAAGAAAAGCGGTTCTCATAGTACGATTCCGATCAGATTGCCCAGCGGACCAGCGTCGCGCCCCAGGTGTAGCCCGCGCCGAAACTGGAGAGCACGACGTTATCGCCTTTTTTCAGTCGACCGTCGGCGTAGTATTCCGCGAGACAACTCGGAATGGTCGCCGCGGTGGTGTTGCCATAGCGGTCGATGTTCACCATAACGCGATCCATGCTCAGACCCATGCGCTCGGCGGTGGATTTGATGATGCGCAGGTTCGCCTGATGCGGAACGAGCCACGCCACATCTTCCGAGGTGAGATTGTTGCGCTCCATGATCTCCACGGAGACATCGGCCATACCGACGACAGCGACCTTATACACGGCCTTGCCGTCCTGGTAAATAAAATGATCGCCGGCGTTCACGGTCTCGTGCGACGCAGGTTTCGCGCTGCCGCCGCCTTTCATGTGCAGGGCTTCCATGCCCGAACCATCGAGATAGTTGACCCAGTCGATGACGCCGTAGGTGGGGTCGTCGCTCGGTTCCAGCAGCACGGCGGCGCCGCCGTCGCCAAAAAGAATGGCGGTATTACGATCGGAAAAGTCCGTGATGGCGGTCATCTTATCGGCGCCGATGACGAGAACAGCCTTGTGCCGTTCAGCCTGGATAAACTGCACGCCGGTAGCGAGGGCGAAGAGGAAGCCTGAACAGGCACCGCTGAGATCGAAGCCCCAAGCATTCTTCGCTCCGATTTTGTGCTGAACGAGCGCCGCGGTGCTGGGGAAAAACATGTCGGGCGTGACCGTCGCGACAATGATGCAATCGATGTCCTCAGGTGACATCCCGCGCATCGCCAGGGTTTTCAGGGCTGCTTCCGCTGCGAGATCGGAGGTGGCGCCGTTCTCCAGCCAGCGACGTTCGCGGATGCCCGTGCGCGTTGTGATCCACTCGTCGGTTGTATCAAGATAGGATTCAAAGTAACTATTGGGTACGACTTTGTCGGGAGCGTAATGTCCCACGGCGGTGATTACTGCGGTTTTCATAATTCCAGGTTTCTGTTTCTCACGAGTGAGGGTTAAGTGAGATCATCGCTTCCTTGATGGTATCGTTGACGCGGCTTTCCACCATTTCCTTGGCCCGGAGAATCATATTCATGATGGCCTGCGGGGAAGAGCTGCCGTGTCCGATGATGCTGACGCCGTTCACGCCGAGTAGCGGAACGCCGCCGAACTTCTGGTAATCCCAATCCTTCATCATTCCTTTGAAGGTCCGGGCGATCAAACCAATCCACAGTTTGTGCAGGAAGCTTCTGCCGGCATATTCCAGGAATCGGTTTTTCAGCAATCCGGGAACAGACTCGGCGAATTTCAAAACAATATTTCCGGTGAATCCGTCGCACACGACGACATCGGCGGTGTTCTTGAGAATGTCGCGTCCTTCCACATTGCCGATGAAATTGACCGGCGCGGCGTTCAGCAGGGGCCAGGCGGCAATACACACGTCGCTGCCCTTGCTTTCTTCTTCACCGACGTTGAGCAGACCCACTTTCGGCGAATTCCGGCCGAGCATGGACGTTATGTAGATGCTGCCCATGACGCCGAATTGTTGAAGGTGCGAAGGCTTGCTGTCGACGTTGGCACCTGCGTCGATCAGGAGAACGGGGCCATCCTTGCCCGGCAAAAAAGTGCCGATGCAGGGACGTTCGACGCCGGGAAGTCGTCCGAGGATCAGCGTTGACAGCGCCATGACCGCGCCGGTATTGCCGGCGCTGATAAAACCGTCCACCTCCCCTTCCCGCTGCCTGGAGAGGGAAACGTACATGGAGGACTGTTTTTTGATTTTCAGTGCGGTGGAAATGGAATCTTTCATTTCCACGACTTCATCCGCATGCAGGAAACTGATGCCGGAAGGAAGCGGGACGGGAAGAAAGGGCCGGACCGCATCTTCGCGGCCAACGAGAAGAATCGAAAAATCGAACGAACTGCTCCGGGCACAGGCCAGCGCTCCCTCCACAACATTGCGAGGGGCGAAGTCGCCGCCCATAGCGTCAACAGCGATCGTGATCACGTCGGAGGCCGTTTTTTCGATCCGCGGTCACTGCCGGATCAGGCTTTTGGAGTAATGATCGAACGGCCGTTGTAGTATCCGCAATTCGGACACACGCGGTGCGGCAGCTTTGTTTCGCCGCAGTTCGAGCATTTCGTAATCGAAGGTGCGACGGCCTTGTAGTGCGTGCGTCGTTTGGCGGTACGCGCTTTCGAATGACGATGGGTTGGATTGGGCATGAGAGTCTCCGGTAAACGATGATCTATAGATTTACAGTTTCAACGATTTCAACGCATCCCAGCGCGCATCTATGCGATCCTGGGAGTCCGCGTTCAAATGATCGGGTATCGGCGTCTTGCACAGTGGGTCGCCGAGTTCGTCCTCGCCGCAGGTGATGCGCATTGGAATGCACACCAGCGCGGCATCGCGCACATCATCCGCCAGATCCGCCACGGGATCGTTGTGGTCGATAAGGCGAACGTCATCCGCGTCCGGCTCGCCTGCTTCCCTTTCGCTGGTATTGTACACCAGGGCGAAGCGGGATTTGACGGGGAGTCGTACCGGATCGAGGCAACGGTCGCAGGGATAGACGGCTTCACCGACGACATTGACCCGCAGTACGATCTGATCATGCGCCACATCGAGACGCACAGCGACATCGAGAGGCGCGCTGAATTCCGCAGGCAATTTCAGATCGGCTGGATCGACGGTATATGTCAATTCCTCGATGCCTTCCGCTCTACCGGAAAGCCGAACCGGGATGTGTTTTGTTCTCGCATTCATTTCGAGTTGCCTCAAGTCACTCAAATTATGAAAATTGTTTGGACAATACAAGCAATTGACGATCCGACGACGTACGACTTACGATTTGAAGTCGCCGCATTCCCAATTCCACTCGTCTACACAAATCGAGATCAAACACCGTCTTACCCTTTCACCTTTTCACCTTTTCACCTTTTTACCTTCTCGTCGTCGTTTCACCGTTTTCACCTTCCCACACTTTGCAATCCAATTGCTGTTTCGTATATTATTTGTCTCTACGGTGAGCGTAGCTCAGTTGGCAGAGCATCAGATTGTGGCTCTGAGGGTCGCGGGTTCGAGCCCCGTCGCTCACCCCAAAACATACGGACATCCTTACGGGTGTCCGTTTGTGTTTATTTCCCCATGTATTTCGGGTTGCTCGAAGGGCTCAACCTCCCCTGTCTGCGGGCTTCAGCCCGTGGCCGACTTGCCCGAACGGCTCAACCTCCCCTGTCCGCGGGCTTCATCCCGTGGCCGACTTGCCCGAAGGGCTCAACCTCCTCTGTCTGCGGGCTTCAGCCTGTGGCCGATGACCGCCCGCCCTCACCTCGCCGCAACGAGTCCGCCGCAGCGAATCTTCGATCTCCGGCCTGCTCCCTGCGACCCCGGCCTCTCTTTGCCGGAGGCATCACTCCGGGACCAGGAGGAGGGCGAGGAATGCAATACGAAACCAAAGGGCGACCACTGGCCGCCCTTCTCACATATTACGTAAATGTGTCTCAGTATTTCGACTGCCGGGACTTTGCCGAAGCATCCCATTCAGGAATTATCTTGCTGATGAAATCCTGCTTTTCCGTGCGCAGGGTCGCCATTTCAAGACCAATGAATGCCTGCGCCTTCGCCTTGGTACTGATGTCCGGAAGCGGAATGGCTTCCGCATAGCCGCGTTTGGCAAGAACGCGAACGATCTGCGCGCGTGCGGCTTCGGCCTTCTGAATGGAATTCGCCATCGCGCGGCTCGCTTCCACCGGAGAATGGAAACCGAGCCCGTTCGCCGCGGCCACCCAATCCCAGCGCCACTGCGACTGGCGAATCAGCTTCAATACAGGGGCCATCTCGGCTTCGGTTGCGCCCTTGTCCCATGCGAATTTCGCTTCGATATGCGCCTTGGCCAGTGCATCCTCGGCCAACTTGCGCATTTCCTCCATCTTGTCCTGACGCTCGTACACGTCGCGCAGCAGATCCTTTTCGCTCTCGCGGTGACATACCTGGCAGGAATTCGCGACGTTGGCCAAGGGACTCTGGATCTTGTGATCCGTGAACTTCACGCCGCCCTCGCTGCGATACGGCATGTGACAATCGGCGCAGGATACTCCGCGTTTGGCATGAATGCCCGTCATGTACAATTCGTAATCGGGGTGCTGGGCTTTGAGAATGGGGGTGCGGCTGAGCTTGTGCACGAAATCCACATGCTCGATCTCGTCGTAATAGGTTTCCATTTCCTCGGCGGAGAAACCCTTGTCCCACGGGAAGGTGAGGTACTTCTCCTCCTTGCCCTTGAAATAGTATTCCACGTGGCACTGGGCGCAGACGAGCGAGCGCATTTCCTGCAGCGTGGATTTGTTGATGTCCTTGCCCTGCCGCTGGAACGCCTCGATCAGCGCGGGACGGGTGATGCGGAGGTTCATCGACTTGGGATCGTGGCAATCCTGACAACCGATATTGTTGACGATCTCGGGACCCATGTTCAGCCAGGTGTCCTTGTAGAAAGCCCCAACACCCTTCTGATTCATGACGCGCGGTACGTCGGTGCTCTTGCAGCTCCAGCACGTGGCGGGTTGCGGAATGGCGGTGCGCAGGGTTTTCCTGACGTCGTCTACCGCGTGATAGTGGCCGCGGCCTTGATTGTAATCCCTGGAGAATGCGTACCCGGCCCAGAGGATCACAAGGTTCGGGTAGTGCTCGAGATAATCGATTTTCGCGGAACCTCCGTGCTTGCTCGAAAAGCTGGTGTCGGCGGTCTCGGCGTAGCGTTCGTACTCACGCGGATAGTTTTCTCCCCACACCTCATTGCGCGGCTCCCAATCCTTGATCGGCTTCACCTGCACGACGAGCTGCGATTCACCGCGGCGCTCCATGATGGAAGCGCCGAACAGGCCGATGAGAAAAACCACGACCACGGTTCCCAGAAAAATCGTCCAGCCCAACCAGGGTTTTTCCTGAACGATGTCCATAATGCGACGTTTCATAGTGCTCCTTGTATGTGCTGTTATTTGTCGGACGATTCGAGGTACTGTTTCAGCCATTCCGGTGTAACGGGTGCCGGAATGGGTACGCGCGCGTAAGGAGTGGAAGCGAGACTGTTCACGCGCCCGTGCGGGACTTCCCGGTGGCAGTCCCAGCACAGGAATCCTTCACCGGCGGCCGCCGAGGTGCCCGTCACGCTCTTCGCCGTTACCTTGTGGATCAGATCCGTGTGACAGCGGATACAGTTTTCCTGCACCACGCCGATGCCCGCATCCTTGATCTGTATCACCTGCGGTTCAAGCCGGAGCGTGAACATCGTCGCATGGCGCAGCCCGTCGCTGGCCTTGAAGGCGTAGGTGCGGAACACGTTATCGTGCGGAACATGGCAATCGTTGCACGAGGTTACCCGCCCATGACTGCCGTGCTGCCAGGTGGCATACTGCGGCGTCATCACATGGCAGTTGACGCAAGCCAGCGGGTTATCGGACATGTACGACACGGCGTTGCTGATATAGAGGACCAGAGCGCCGAGTCCGATGAGCACGCCCAGCAGCAGGAAGACCGGCAGCCGCCATTCCGGAGGTGGAATAATGTACTTTATAATATTTTTCATGGCTTTCAGCCGGTTTGTCAGAAATTCACCGTTGTCATGAGGTAGCCCCAGGACGTACTCTCGGTCATGGTGCCGGTTCCTATTTCAAGAAGCACCGGACGATCCTTATTCGCGCTGAACACCGAGAATCCGGCGGTCATGCCCACAACCTCGGCCAGTTTCCATTTCGCCGTGAAATCGATCTCGGTTCCGATGCTCGAAGACCATTCCGGATCTCTCACCGGAAAGGCTTTCACGGGATCTATCACGGTACTGAACAGATGCACGTCCACACCGAGGGAAAAATCCTCCGAGGGTGCGATGCTGAGCTGCACGATGATGTCCATCAACCCCAGGTCGTTGGTATGCAGCGGGATGTTGGTGAAATAATCCATGAAGCCGTAGAACTTGTGATTGGTCCCGTACAGCGTGTTGAAGGCGCCATAGGTATCGGTTTTCTCCCGGTCGTTGCCCGAAAGCCGGTCGATGCCCGCGCCGATGCGGAGGCCGATCAGATCCGGGAAGCGATACCCGATGCGGGCACCGACCATGTTCGCGGAAATGTTATCCGCTTCCATTCCGGTCTCGATATAATCTCCGAATTGCATAGCGCCTTCGATCTCATAATCCAGCATGCCGAAGTGTCCGCCGGCCTGCACGCCTGCGGTGTGGCGGTTTTGCCGCACCAAGCCCGAATTGGGAGTGTCGAAAAGCCAGAATACATGCACGGCGTTGCGGCTCTCCTCCGGCATCCACGTGCCCCAGAGTCCCGCGAGAAACACATCTCTCGCATATTCAAAGTCGAGGGTATTCACCCGACGGATCACGGCCGCGCCGAGAGCATCGACCCGCACTTCGCCCATAGTCAGACGCAATACGCCGGCGTCGAAGGACTGACCGAAGTTGCTGAAATCGATTACCCCGATGAGACGTTCGTTGCCATACGAAAGAGCCTGACGACCCAGCATTACGCTGAGATAATCGTCGGCCAGACCCGACACTTCCACAAAGCCCTGGCGAAGGTCGAAGCCGGACGCTCCAAGGTTCAATGTGCTTCCGCTCCGGCCGTAGGTTCGCGCATCCTGCACTTCGGCCATCACCTTCACGCGTTCGGTTATTTTCGCCGTGGCGGCAATCCGCGTGCGCAAGAGGTGAAACACATCGTGATGCTGGTCTTCTATGAAGCTCCTGTCATCGAATTCGCTGCGCTCTCGAAGCTGACCGGAGATATCGACGTTTTGCGCTTGTACGACGGAAACCGTGAGGATCATCAGGGTGAGGACGATGAATACCGTTCGCATATTGTCTCCTGCTTGATGGGGTGTGATCTGTTGTTATGAGATGCAGTTATACAAGGGGCTCATTCTCCCGAAATGGCTCATGACCATCGGGACTCCGGAAGACCGAAAGGGGGAAACATCCCGATACAGGGGTGTGATGATGGATCCATCTTCGTATGCTCCCAACTCCCTTTTCCGGACGGCACATTCCATGGTCTGCGCGTCCGCAGCCGTATCGAAGAGGTTTATAAACAACGCGTGAAGCATTGTCGTGTGCAAGGTGGCGCATTGTCGCCTCTGGTGCGACGCTAGGGAGTGGAGGTGCTGTTTACTTTCAAATCGGCGCTGCGCGGAATGTCGGTCCGGTACTCCGTGCTTTCCGCGGGTGCGCTGCCCTGATTGTGCTGATAGATGGGATTGTCGATATCCTTGATGCGGCGGGAAAATTCGTCCTCGCTCACACTGCTTTGCCAGTTGCCCGTGAGCATGCCGAGGCCGGTTATGAGCATGAACACCCCCACCACGGCGGCGGCAACCCACGCGGGCTTCCATTCGAAGCTGCTCTTGCGCGAGGCCTTGAGCTGCAGGGTGTTCTTCACGGGACACACTTCCACGCAGGCCATGCAGCTCGTGCATTCGTCGGACATCACCACGCGCACACGGTCCACCGCGATGCTGTTGGGGCAGACCTTGCTGCATTTGGAGCAATCGATGCAGCTCTCGGCGTTCCGCGTGATGCGGAAGGGGCTGAAGAGTCCCAAAAAACCGAGTAGCGCTCCGTATGGACAAAGGTAGCGGCACCAGAAATTCCTGATAAATAAAGAAAACAGGACCAGTAATCCGATAACTGCGATGGAAAAACGCGAAATATCTACAAAAAACAAAAGCATTTTGACATCTGCAACCTTATTGTACGGGCTGTCCAGAAACATCCGCAGGGATTGCGCGTCCATCTGGAAAAAGACGACATAGATCAGAAAGCCAAGCATGAGATATTTCAGCGAACGGAGCGGATAATCCAGCCATTTCCAGACGCGGATGTTCTTCCCGAGCAGTTTTTTACCGAATTCGCCGATATTCTCCGACAGAGTGCCGACGGGACAGAACCAGCTGCAGAAGGATTTCTTCAGCAGCACGGACATCAATACGAAGGCCAGGAGGATAAACAGCCCGGCCGGATGCACGCCATGTACACTGCCGCTGAGCAGTAGGTACCACAGACTCATCAGCGAGGAAATAGGGAGAAATCCCTCCACGCCCGGGGGTCGCGTCACTGTGAGCGCCGCGCTTCCTTCGTGGGCATAAAACCAGAGGACGAATTCCACTCCGATCCAGAGACAGAGGACAAGGAAGGCGGTTTGAACCCAGAAGCGCAGTTGCTGACCTTGCGACGGCGCGCGCTTGTCGATGTGCTTCTTCTCACGATCCATAACGTAGACTTATTTGTCGATGTTTATTGGAAAAAAAAGTCAGGACATATCCGAATATCTGAGGATGACATTGGCGATTTTCTCGCGCGAGATCGGGAGCAGATCCGCGAGGCTGTCGTTGGAGAGCATTGCGCGGATGCGATCGCGTACTTCGCCCCAGCGATCATGCACTGGGCAGGGCTTTCCCGTTCCGCAGCCCGGGAAACCGAGGATGCATTTATCGAAAAATCCCAGCCCGTCTATCGCCTCCACGATGTCGATGATGAAGATGCGGGAAGGGTCGCGTTGCAGGGTAAATCCGCCATGGACGCCCTTGAATGACGTCAGCACATCTTTTTCGCTGAGCGCCTGCAGTATTTTCGCCAGAAAATGCACCGGGATGTGCAGTTCCGAAGCTATTTCCTTGATGCCCACCCTTCGGTCCCCACGCGTCGCGATGTACAGCGTCGCCTGTATCCCGTATTCACATGCTTTCGAAAAAAACGCCATCTTCTTTAATGCTGATTGTCGAGTCTTTTATCTACGATAAAGATACGGCACGTGCACTGGAATGTCAAGGGTTGCGGAAATGCGGGAGCGAGGGATGCGATGCGGAGGGAGGAGAGCGTGGAGCATGGAGCGAAGAGCTTGGAGCGTGGAGCATGGAGCGCACCGGAAGCACTGAATGCACCGAGATCGCAGAGGGCGCAGAGGGCACCGAGGCTTTTTAGAGGGCAGAGTTTTGCAATGTATGCCGTTCCGTGCTTGGTCGATCCTTCGGCAGTCGTCAGAGCCGATTTTCCCATTTCAGAGTTAAAGAAATCCTCTGTGCTCTCTGCGATCTCTGCGCTCTCGGTGCATCCTATGCTCTCGTTGCTCTCATCGCTCTCTTTATCAAGTGGATTCTGCTCCGTGGTTGACACCTCCACCGAACCCCGGTAGCTGTACTGACCTTGTCATCATGCCCGGAAGTGCTTTTTGCCACGCACGTTGCGCTCCCCGCCTGCGCCCCAGAGGCTCACCGATATCCGGCAGCTTTGTACAATGGCTTCGGCGGGCAGGAGCGCTACGCGATTCTTTCACCCTCCACCAATTCCGTTGCGGCATTGCGTTGCGGCAATCCCCGCCGTTTGATTTCAGACCGGAATTGCGGTAAATTTTCGGCGTATTACAGATTGGATACTCTGAAACAGCCGTCTGCGCCGGAACACCGCCCTCCTTCCAGGGAAACAATGATTCCGGCATCGCCCGGTAGATCGACAGTATTTGACGTTCTGAGCCCATAGATTGCCGTTATTTGACCGTCACGCGATCCAACGGAGGAGCATCGATCAGAAATTTGTTTCCATCACCAACCCGATCACGCCCTAATCCCGGGATGTCCGGAGTTCGTTGTCACAGAGGGAGCTAGCACTAGCCGTGCTGCTTGCAATGCCTCTGGACTTCGCACTCCCGTGCGAGCATCCGCTTATTATCCGAAAACAATCCTTCCTCGCACATATTCCGCATGTGACCGAGTTGGCGGAGCGCGGGAATGGGTGAAGGAATTGATCGCGCGATTTAAATGATTTGTAGCCCTGAACACTAATCTCGATGTAGTGAGAGTATATGTTGACTGAAAATTTGGAATATCTTTGGGCGAAAGCACGTCAGGGTGATGGATTGGAACAATCCTCTATGGACGAGATGAGCCCAGCTTGGCACCCTCTAGTTCTGCACTTGGTGGACGTGGCCGCTGTTGCAGATGTCATTCTGGAACGTGAGCCACAAAGTACTCGTGATCGGATGGGGGAAGTGGTAGGACTCTCATGGATGAATGCACGGCCATGGCTATTGCTTATCATTGCATGCCACGACCTGGGTAAGGCCTGCCCCGGCTTTCAGTACAAACGGAAAGATCTGGCTGTCAATATTAAATTGAAATGGCCCAAGCTCCCGAATCTGAAAATGAATCATGCTTTCGTAAGTCAAATCGAACTTTCAAGGATATTGTTGACCAAGGGTTGGAGTCCCAATCTATCGGAATTGCTGGCGGATGCCGTTGGTTGCCACCACGGTAATCGAGCAACGCCTTCAACGCTTGAGCGCCTCGAATGGGATGCCAACGCTGTCGGCAATGGGGAGTGGACTCTAGCGCGAAATCAACTTTACAACGCTTTGTCGGAAGTATTCCAGCAGCACGATGTCCCGAAAAAGAGCATGTTATCTGGGCCTGATTACATGTTACTGGCCGGCCTTACAAGTTTTGCAGACTGGATAGGTTCAAATGAAGCCTGGTTTGACTACGGTACGCCTAATGATTGCGCGGATCTTCGGCATTGGTTCAACAAGAGGAAGCTGAATGCTGGTCTTGCGCTGGATGAGATGGGGTGGGACGTGAGGGACGCACTCATGAAAGAAAAAAGAAATTTTTCTGAGGTGTTTGGCTTTGAGCCTCGTCCTTTGCAATCTTCAATGCAGGCACTTGTGGGAAGCCTGGAAGCACCTGCGATCATATTAGTTGAGGCTCCGATGGGAGAGGGGAAAACCGAGGCCGCATTTTATGCCCATCTCGAACTGCAACGCAGATTCGGTCATCGAGGTATGTATATCGCCTTACCGACAAAAGCTACAGGGAACGCAATGTTTCAGCGGACGCTAGCGTTCTTGACGAATCAAGGTTTTCGCAGAGCACTTGATTTACAGCTAATCCATGGGGCCACGCAACTTAATGAGCAATTCCAATCATTACGCCTTACGGGGATTCATGACGAAAATACTGGCGGAGAAGTCAGGGCTGGTGAATGGTTCACTCACAAGAAACGGGCGCTGTTATCCGAATATGGTGTTGGGACCGTCGATCAAGCTCTGATGCCAATTCTACCGGTGCGACATCATTTCGTACGTCTTTGGGGGCTCGCAAACCGCGTGGTGGTGTTCGATGAGATTCATGCGTACGATGCGTATACGGGTACACTGCTGATCCATCTGCTACATTGGCTACAGTCGTTGGGATCCTCTGTGATTTTGTTATCCGCGACACTTCCTCCAGCAATACGACGTAAAATTGCCAATATCAACAATAATGATCTGCCCGCGGAGGAAGCTAACTATCCCCGGTTGACTGTGTTCCGAACGACCGGTGTGGATCAAATACATGTCGAGTCCGACCCTGCCCGTAACATTACCATCACGATTCGTGGCATAGATACAGATGATGCAACTATCGAATCAACGCTTCTAGAGCATCTCGAAAAGGGTGGGCTCGGCTTAGCTTTGATCAATACCGTACAGCGTGCGCAAGGCTTGTATATGCGTTTTCCTACCGGATCACCAATATTTTATAAGGATCACCATATCGGCAAAACCCTTGAGGACGGAACAGAGGTGTATCTCTTCCATGCTCGCTACCCAGCCCTGCAAAGGCAGATCATCGAGGATCATGCTCTAGCGACTTTTGGAATTCACGGGGTGCGCTCAGGACGTAAGATTCTCATCGGTACACAGGTAGTGGAGCAAAGCCTCGATCTTGATTTTGACGTCATCGTCACCGATCTCGCTCCGGTCGATCTCATTCTACAACGGGCTGGAAGGCTTTGGCGGCATAAAAGAGAGAACCGAGCGGTGACGCACCCTGTCCTGTACATCGCTGGTCTCGTCGGTGATGAGCCTCCAGACTTTGATAAACCACTTTATTGGAGTGCTGTGTATAGGGAAGATGTCTTGCTTTATACTTGGCAGGCCCTGATTGAGAAAACGGCCATCACGCTCCCCGATGACATTGATTCACTTGTCACAGCAGTATACGAGGAGGAAGTTGAGCTGCCAGATAAACTTCTGGAGCGGTTGAACAAAGCAATTATAGCGGGAGACGGGAAATCAATAAGTCAGCAAAATCAGGCTCATCAGGCGATCATTGGTTTTCCGGATGATGCCTCATGGAATGACCCGACGAGGTTTATACTCTACGATGAGGATGAACCGGGGGTGCATCGCACACTCCTGGCCGCAACACGACTCGGCGAGGAGTCGATTGCTGTGATCCCGATTCGGAAACACGATGACGCAGCCACGAATGGATTCCTCAGCCGCGACGAGGAGAAGATGTTGCTGATGCGTACTCTCAGCGTATCACGAAAGGGTGTGGTTGGCAAACTCAAAGCCATCGGGGTCCCAATCGCATGGAAGCAATCATCGTTATTGCGGAACAGTATTCCGCTCTATCTGGAGGAGAATGGTGCATGGGTCGAGGATGAAAGCGTACGTCTTGACAATGAACTTGGACTGACCTATCAAATAAAGGAGGGTAAATGAGCAGGTACAACCTTATTGACGAGAATTGGATACCGGTACGGTTCCTTGACGAGAATCGTAGAGAACTCGGTATCCAGGAGACACTGACCCGTGCTAATGAAATTGCCGCAATCGAGGATCAATCTCCCCTGATTGTGGCTGCGTTGCATCGATTCCTGCTCGCGGTTTTATATAGGGCTCTCAACGGGCCAAAGGATATCGAGGAGGCGCGAGAACTGTTTATTTCCGGGATTTCTTCGGAAAAAGTGAACATGTATCTGGAAAAATGGAGGCATAGGTTCTGGCTGTTTGATGATAATAATCCATTTATGCAGATTCAAACCTTTCAACCGAGAATATGGAAATCGTGGACCGTACTCGCAGCAGAGCACAATGCCGACAATGCTAAAGTACTTTTCGATCACATTGATGTGGCACTACCTGGAATAATCAGCGAGGCTTCGGCAGTGCGTTGGATTCTGGCAACTCAAAACTTTGCTGTAAGCTGTGGGAAGAGCGAACTATCGCATACGGGCACAGCTCCTTCGGCAACTGCCGCGATGATATTGCCGATAGGGTCGAACCTGCAGGAGACTCTGCTCTACTCTCTTGTGCCGCAAAATCGAGAGATACTTGTATCAGATCTTCCCGTATGGGAAAGAGATCCAGAAACGGTAGAAGATTTACAAAACGGGATTCAGCGCATAGCATTTGGCTACGCTGATCGATATACTTGGAGAACTCGTTCAATTCGACTTGATTCCTGTTCCATAGGCGGTATTGAGAGACTCGCTTTCGCATCAGGCGTGGGTTATACCGCGAACGATCAAATCGATCCCATGCATGGATATCGCGTTGATCAGGTGAAGGGGAAGCTTCCAGTACAATTTCGTGAACGTGGTATCTGGCGTGATTTTGATTCTTTGCTGCCGGATGATTCCAGATTAGCTCCACAAGTAATAGACCACGCAATACAGTTGACACGGGGTGAGCCGAAGCGTTTCCCAAGATCAGTGTTTGCGATCGGGCAGTCCAACAACAAAGCGAAGATAGAATTCTGGCGAATGGAGAGATTTGTTCTGCCTATCGCACTACTGGAAAAGCCAAACATTAGAAGCAGCATTAAGCAGCTCCTTTCTGATGCTGAGGATGCCCAGAAGTCACTGTATGCGTCGTGCAGCATATTCGCACGTGAGTTGCTGAGTCGCGGCGCGAGAGTGCCCGCTAGTTCGGACATACATGGATTCATTCAACAAATGCCGATAATCACTTATTATTGGTCTACGCTGGAATCGGGCTTTCATCAAATACTCAGTGACTTCACAATAGAATGTAATGAGAATGAAATCCGCAGAAGATGGCTTCAAAGTATTTATGATACACTTGATTCTGCATGGGAACAGCATCGTATCTCTGTGGGAACGTGCGACGCTTGGACTATCCGTTCGCTTGTCAAAGCAGAAAGGCCATATCTCAAAAAACTGAATGAACTGAGAGATAATATATCCCAACTTATACCTACGATGGAGCACACATGAAAGGATTCATCAAGTGGCTGGAAGTTCTCAATGCCAAGGATTCCAGAGTGAAAGCAGTTTTGCGCCGCAGTCTTTCATTTGATCCCGGTGCCTACATTCCCGCCTATCCGTACGTCGAACCCTTCGTGAAGGGCGAGAACGATCCATTCAGACGAAAAATGTATTACCTGGCAGCAGGACTGTGGGCCTCGCACTGGAAGGAGGGTCGGGCAGGACAGCCTATGCCTATCGGACGGGCTTGCGCTGCGTACCAACTATCCGGAGGTTCGACAAGTACGGAACAGCGGTTCATCTCCGTGCTTGATGCGGATGCCGATCAACTGCCGCATCGCCTGCGACAGATGATCTCCCTGCTGAAAGAGCAGACTATCGATTTTGACGATCTGTTGCAGAAGCTGCTTTTCTGGAATGATGAGCAGAAACGATCCCAGAACGCGCTAGCGCGTGAGTATTACAAAATGACGATAACAACTCTCGACACCGAATACGAATCCACAACCAACGAGGAGACAAGTAAATGAAATCTCTTATTGAAATTCATGTGCTTCAGAATTTTGCACCATCCAACCTGAACAGAGATGATACGGGGGCGCCCAAGGATGCCTTATTCGGTGGTACTCGTCGCGCGCGTGTGTCCAGCCAATGTCAGAAAAGAGCAGTGAGACAATTCTTCATTGAGAAAAAGGATCAAGGCTTTTTCAGCAGCGATGAGCTGGCCGTGCGTACAAAGCGCGTATATTCGGAGATCGTTAACCGTCTGGCTGATAGACACGACAGAGATGAGGCACTTGAAAAGGCAAAGATCGCTCTTTCCTATGTCAAACTTAAACCTTCTGATGACGATAAATCCCAATATCTGCTTTTTCTCGGCCAGAGAGAGATTCAGGCGTTGGCTGACACGATACACGAAGAGTGGGAAGCCATCGTTGCAACAACCGATGACGAGGATGACAAGAAAAAGAAGAATAAAAAAGCAGCAGCTACAGGCGCACCCAAGGAAGTGCTGAAGCGTATCGCCAATATTTTTGATGGTGGAAAGGCCGTTGATGTCGCACTATTCGGCCGTATGCTTGCCGACATGCCTGAGAAAAATCAGGATGCGGCTTGTCAGGTGGCGCATGCTATTTCCACGCATGCCGTAGAACGAGAATTCGATTTTTATACCGCCGTAGACGACCTCAAACCTGAGGATTCCAGTGGTGCCGATATGATAGGGACCATCGAGTTCAATTCCGCATGCTACTATCGTTACGCTGTTGTGGACTGGAGCAAACTGATCGATAATCTGCAAAATGACGAGGCTCTGGCATTGAAAGGCTTACAGGCATTCCTTGAAGCATTTGTTGTTGCCGAACCAACCGGCAAGCAAAACACGTTCGCCGCCCACAATCCAACCGAGTTCATTGCCGTCTCAGTTCGCCGTGATACGGCACCCAGAAGCCTTGCAAATGCCTTTGAAACTGCAATCAGGATTCAGAGGGACGAATCCCTTACAGGGAGGTCGGCGCAGCAGTTGGTAAATAAAGCCATTTCATTGCAAACTGCGTATGGTGGTGAAGAATCAACATTTGTTCTGAATCTGACATCTGCGAATCTCGACGGATACGGAGCGCCTGTCTCGGATTTAAAGAGCCTTTTAGAGCAAACCCTTGAGTGTGTGCAGGAGTAAAGCCATGCCTACACTATTACTGCGCCTGGTGGGGCCCATGCAGTCTTGGGGCACAACCAGTCGATTCGATAACCGGGATACCGGGAAGGAACCAAGCAAATCAGGAGTTCTGGGACTCCTGGCCGCTGCGATGGGTATCGATCGCGTAAACTGGGAGGAGCTTGAACCATTGACGACAATGTCTATGGGTGTGAGGCACGACAGGCCAGGAATCCCGAAACGAGATTACCAGACTGCAAAAAACATCATTTCCGCGGATGCTTCCAAAATGCACGAGACTGCTGTAACCCCGAGGTATTACCTCGCTGATGCTGCCTTTCTCGTGGGATTCGAATCGAACGACCGCGATCTGCTGGACAGATTGAGCAATGCTTTACAGAATCCTGTCTGGCCTCTGTATCTCGGACGCAAATCCTATGTGCCATCTGAGCCTGTTTGGATTGAGCAAGGCATACAAGACGGTCCCCTCTTTGACGTTTTGACGCATTGGCCATGGATATGCCGCAAGCGACGGTGGGAATCTTACCCGGAGAAACTGCTGATATCCTGCGAGTCACACGATGGGCATGGAGTACTCAAAATGGATGAACTATTATCCTCGTTTGAAGAAAGACGCTTCGGCTCACGCTTCGTAATGTCAAGATGGAGTGCCATTGCACCGGAGGCCGCCAATGGTATTGCATAGAATTTTTCTAAATCCTCAGTGCAAAGAAGTTCGTCGAGATCTCGCTGACCCGTATCAATTGCATTCAACGTTGTGTCGCGCATTCAATCCTCCGAATCGCACGATAAGTGAAGGCGAAGTCCTCTGGAGACAGGAGCAGGAAGCAAAACAGACTGAGAAACCCTGCATCCTTGTGCAAAGTTCACTTCTGCCGGACTGGTCTGCCATTGGTGTCAAAGGATGGATGGATCGTGCTGATCCTGGTATCAACCTGCAGGAACGGCTCAGGTTCGATTCCTTGAAGACTGGTCAGCGATTTCGTTTCCGCTTGCGGGCCAATCCCTGTGTGACACGAAATCGAAAACGCATGGGATTGTTCCACGTGAATGATCAGGAAGCGTGGATCATTCGCAAAGCAGCGTTGCACGGTTTTTCATTGATCTCTCAGACGCACGCCGATAGCAATGCTGGATCGGCTCCTGCTGTCCAGATATCGCAAGGGCAATTGCTTCGAGGCCATCAACACAGTGGTAATCCTGTCTGCGTGTATGCAGTCTTATTCGAAGGTTTTCTTTCGGTAACCGATCCGGCTCTTTTCCTTTTGGCCATTCGGAAGGGCGTCGGGCACGGCAAGATGATGGGGCTGGGACTCCTATCGGTCGTGCCAATCAGCTGAATATACGTGCGCCAATCCACCCAGTCCAACAAAGCGCAGAAGAACGCGGTAACGAGATTGGTAAATATCGAAAGGTGTGATCATGGAACCTGTATTGCCTCCTCTTAAACCCATTCCGATCAAGGACCGCATATCAGTCATGTATCTCGAACGAGGGCAGCTGGACGTGTTGGATGGTGCCTTCGTTTTGGTGGATAAAACTGGCGTCAGGACGCACATCCCGATCGGAGGCGTTGCATGCCTGATGCTTGAACCTGGAATCCGTGTTTCACATGCGGCTGTCACACTCGCGGCTCGCGTCGGTTGCCTTCTTGTATGGGTTGGAGAAGCTGGTGTACGACTTTATGCCGCTGGACAGCCTGGGGGCGCGCGTGCTGATCGTCTTTTGTATCAGGCGAAACTTGCTCTTGATGATGACACTCGTCTCAAGGTTGTACGAAAAATGTACGCAGTGCGATTTGGTGAAACTCCTCCTGAAAGAAGGAGTATCGAGCAACTACGCGGTATCGAGGGTGTACGCGTACGCCAATCGTATGAATTGTTGGCGCGGCAGTATAAAGTGGAGTGGAAAAGGCGCAACTACGATCACACAGTCTGGGAAAGCGGCGATATCCCCAACCGTTGCCTTTCCGCAGCTACCGCATGTCTCTACGGCATTTGCGAATCTGCTATTTTGGCCGCAGGGTATGCACCTGCGATCGGTTTTATCCATACCGGGAAACCTCAGTCATTCGTCTACGATATTGCTGACTTGTTCAAATTCGAAACTGTCGTTCCGGTTGCATTTCGCATCGCCGCGAAAAAACCACACAATCCGGAGCGCGATGTACGAATTGGCTGTCGCGATTCTTTTCGCCAATCAAAACTCCTGCATCGAATCATACCCGTCATTGAAGAGGTTCTTTCAGCCGGTGGTATCGAGCGTCCGAAGGCACATGACGAAGCAGTCGAAATTGCCATACCGAATAAGGAGGATATTGGAGATGCTGGTCATCGTTCTTGAAAACGCTCCTCCACGGCTTCGTGGTCGGATTGCAGTCTGGCTTATTGAGATTCGAGCAGGAGTATACGTGGGCAAGGTTTCACGCCGTGTTCGCGAAATGATCTGGTCAACGGTAGCACAAGGACTTGAACAAGGGAATGCAGTCATGTCATGGACGACGAACACCGAGTCGGGCTTTGATTTCCTTACCTTGGGCGAAAACAGACGCGAACCGACTGTTTGGGACGGACTCACGCTCGTGAGTTTCGCTCCGGTCGAGCACCCAACTGCAGAGCAAGAAACAGGATGATTGTGTTCGAAATATTTGGTAGATTTTTGATGTCTCCGCAAGTTGTTTAATGACAATTAGTTGAGACGAAGAGTATTCCCCGCACGTGCGGGGATGAACCGATCACCGGACTGGCAAGCCGCACCGCGATTATGTATTCCCCGCACGTGCGGGGATGAACCGTTATGCAGCATCCCGTCTTTCCCGACAAACACGTATTCCCCGCACGTGCGGGGATGAACCGTGTTGCAGCATCCCCTTCCCGATGATCCGTTTGTATTCCCCGCACGTGCGGGGATGAACCGCCGATACCGCTTCCCTCGCTGCGATTGGCGATGTATTCCCCGCACGTGCGGGGATGAACCGTTTGCCCTGCTCTTGCGCTAACAGGGTATAAAGTATTCCCCGCACGTGCGGGGATGAACCGATCGTATGGCCGCAACGCTTGAATGATACGAGGTATTCCCCGCACGTGCGGGGATGAACCGAGAGCACCAAGCTACGAGGTGGGACGAAAGGAGTATTCCCCGCACGTGCGGGGATGAACCGGCTTTCCGTCAAAGGTGCAAACGTCATCCCAAGTATTCCCCGCACGTGCGGGGATGAACCGCGCAATCGGCGCAATTCGTGGACATCTGGGTCGTATTCCCCGCACGTGCGGGGATGAACCGAGCGGAGAATGTCGCCTCTTCAATCGCCTTCCGTATTCCCCGCACGTGCGGGGATGAACCGCGACGGTGTCGGGAGGATAAAACATGTCCACCGTATTCCCCGCACGTGCGGGGATGAACCGAGCAATGCGACATCATCCTTTCAATGGAGGTCGTATTCCCCGCACGTGCGGGGATGAACCGAACACGGACACCGGGACAACAGGATAAAGCACGTATTCCCCGCACGTGCGGGGATGAACCGCCGGGAATAAACGCGGTCAACGTCAACGACAAGTATTCCCCGCACGTGCGGGGATGAACCGAGCGGATACGCCTTTCCGTGGGCGGTCGCATGGTATTCCCCGCACGTGCGGGGATGAACCGCGCGAAGAGAGCAATGAGTTTCTTCATGGTTAGTATTCCCCGCACGTGCGGGGATGAACCGGGCAAATGTGGCGTTCATCGTCGCTGTGTCTTGTATTCCCCGCACGTGCGGGGATGAACCGAGCCATAGCCTGAGAACATTGTCCGTTTCCAAGTATTCCCCGCACGTGCGGGGATGAACCGACGGTGCAAGGGTACGTCCAAGCCAATTTCTCGTATTCCCCGCACGTGCGGGGATGAACCGCGAACGCGGGCGGGCTCGTCAAGCTCCTCATGGTATTCCCCGCACGTGCGGGGATGAACCGACCAGAGCAACGACGAACGCTCTCACGCGGTAGTATTCCCCGCACGTGCGGGGATGAACCGACACGGGCGTCCGCTAAAGTGATCTTTACGAAGTATTCCCCGCACGTGCGGGGATGAACCGACCGTTTCCGAACTCCAAGCCGAAGAGCTGAAGTATTCCCCGCACGTGCGGGGATGAACCGATCCTCCGGTGTTTTTCGTTGACTGCCTGAAAGTATTCCCCGCACGTGCGGGGATGAACCGGGCGGCAACGATTACTCTTCGACCGGCACGAGGTATTCCCCGCACGTGCGGGGATGAACCGCGATCAAAATACGCCTATCCGATCTCGCAATGGTATTCCCCGCACGTGCGGGGATGAACCGGACACTTAGAAGTGCCGCATCGGCTGAACGGTGTATTCCCCGCACGTGCGGGGATGAACCGGCTGGTCGGACAACATGAACGGGGAAATCCCTGTATTCCCCGCACGTGCGGGGATGAACCGCGCTACGCGATCCCGAAGGCGCAACTCATCATGTATTCCCCGCACGTGCGGGGATGAACCGCAAATTTGGGAACGACGGCTATGCCTGTTGGTGTATTCCCCGCACGTGCGGGGATGAACCGGTCATGTCGCTGTCGCTCGACAGCGTAGAGATGTATTCCCCGCACGTGCGGGGATGAACCGGCGCAAACACAAACAGCGAGCATACCCATGGCGTATTCCCCGCACGTGCGGGGATGAACCGGTGCCGCGCGACAACGCGGTTTCATGCAGCCGGTATTCCCCGCACGTGCGGGGATGAACCGGGTGTCGGACTGAGCCGCCGCAGCGGTATGGAGTATTCCCCGCACGTGCGGGGATGAACCGAAGTTGGTGATGAGCATCACGGCCGCCGCCGCGTATTCCCCGCACGTGCGGGGATGAACCGCGGTGATCCGGATGTCTTCCACGAGTGCGGCGGTATTCCCCGCACGTGCGGGGATGAACCGAACGCCGCGACGGCCACTCCCGATGCTATTATGTATTCCCCGCACGTGCGGGGATGAACCGTTCGATATGTTCACGCCCGACAAAGCCGCCCAGTATTCCCCGCACGTGCGGGGATGAACCGCGGGGGGAAAACGGCGCTGGCGGTGGCGATTGGTATTCCCCGCACGTGCGGGGATGAACCAGACGCGGGAAAAGGCGGGTACGACATCCTCATGTATTCCCCGCACGTGCGGGGATGAACCGACGATGCGAAGTCCGGACCCAACCTTGACAAGGTATTCCCCGCACGTGCGGGGATGAACCGTCCATTGCCGACAGTCTGTACGTCACCATCCGGTATTCCCCGCACGTGCGGGGATGAACCGCGTTACCTCGATGAGCAAAGCGGTAGCATCGTGTATTCCCCGCACGTGCGGGGATGAACCGGCTGATTTAATCATCGTTGAACCGCTGTTTTAGTATTCCCCGCACGTGCGGGGATGAACCGGGAGCGCTCGAGCCGCTGGATGCGCGCCTGCAGTATTCCCCGCACGTGCGGGGATGAACCGTATGGGTATTGGGATCCGGCCAGCACGAAGCTGTATTCCCCGCACGTGCGGGGATGAACCGGCTGGGAACGCACGTACCGATGGGATCTCCCGGTATTCCCCGCACGTGCGGGGATGAACCGGGCGATTCCGATTCTCTTTCAACCACGACCGCGTATTCCCCGCACGTGCGGGGATGAACCGCCCGAACCCGTTACCGAGACCCCGGCGGCTGAGTATTCCCCGCACGTGCGGGGATGAACCGAGCATGACGACGACCACAATCCGGGCGATCTTGTATTCCCCGCACGTGCGGGGATGAACCGCACCGCGACCTCGTGGTATCCTTGCCGGACTGGTATTCCCCGCACGTGCGGGGATGAACCGTATGAGCGTTACCGATGGCGACAACCAGCAGGGTATTCCCCGCACGTGCGGGGATGAACCGACTTCTCGGACATGGCTAGCGCCATTATCCAGGTATTCCCCGCACGTGCGGGGATGAACCGAGAGTTCGACGCGGTTTGCGCCGGGATCCATTGTATTCCCCGCACGTGCGGGGATGAACCGTCTTGTTTAAATATCGGTTCCCTGTCCGTGTAGTATTCCCCGCACGTGCGGGGATGAACCGGTCATGCCGTCTCTTATGTTGGTGGGCGATGAGTATTCCCCGCACGTGCGGGGATGAACCGGTGTAACCATTGCCGGTAATGGGAGGATTGAAGTATTCCCCGCACGTGCGGGGATGAACCGGCGCCGCCAGCGATTACAAGGCCTATGGGTATGTATTCCCCGCACGTGGGGGGATGAACCGGCGCCGCCAGCGATTACAAGGCCTATGGGTATGTATTCCCCGCACGTGCGGGGAGGAACCGTCTGTTCGGAAATGTTCGGACTTGAACCCGATGTATTCCCCGCACGTGCGGGGAGGAACCGTCTGTTCGGAAATGTTCGGACTTG
>CAYJMN010000053.1:0-40126 GCA_964371045.1 uncultured Chromatiales bacterium
CCCTGTTTATGCGCCGGATTGGGGTAAGTGGGCGATTCATGTATCGCCCTGTTTATGCGCCGGATTGGGGTATGTGGGCGATTCATGTAACGCCCTGTTTACGCGTCGGATTGGGGTATGTGGGCGATTCAGATATCACCCTGTTTACGCACCGGATTGGGGTATGTGGGCGATTCATCTATCGCCCTGTTTACGCACCGGATTGGGGTAAGTGGGCGATTCATGTATCACCCGCAAATCGTGCTGGATGAGGGCTGCGCTCAGCACCGAGTTGCTCCGTACGCTTTCACCAACATCCCCTTCAACCGTGCACGCTGACCCATTTCTTAATCTCCGGAGAAGCGACCTCATTTGATCAAGGCCACGTTTTTGATGATCTCCGGATTGCCGTAATTGAACTGCGCACAAGGTCTGATACTTTCCAGGTGAGCTGCGTCCGAGACCTTGAAAGTATTGCCTCTTCAGGTAATTCCCCAGCAGTCGCAAATCCATCAAGCAAGCTCTTTGAGCGCGAGTCACAAGCCGCGACTGGCGAACACCTCGCTACCCTATCCACCCGCGCAGCATGTGGAAAAAAAGAAGTCCCCCGAGCGCCGCAAATCCAGCTCCGAGGCCTTTCCTGATGCGCATGACATTCGCGCAAAGCAAACGCTGCGTGTATCGCGACGCCAGTCTCATGCAGAGCTGCAAATAGAGAAAACTGCCGAAGCCGAAGCCCGCGGCGAAGGTCAACCTGTCGCCAATGCTCCAACTGCTCAACCCGAGTGACCCAGCCTGCGACGTCAACAGAGCGAAGCCAGCGAGGAAGCTCGGACTTGCGAGGGTGGAGACCTTCAGCGTGAGCCCCAGAAACAGGTACTGGAGGGATGAAGTTTTCCGGTCCCCTTCCCTCTCGAGAAATCCACCCTGCAGTCCTCCCTCGACCAACGGACGGCTTCCGAGAAGGAGATACGTACCGTAACCCCCGAGCCCGGCGATCAGGGCGATTTGCATGCCGGCAAGCACTGAGGGAAATGTACCGATCAGTGACGCGTACGCATCCGTTGCGGCGCCCGCCGCCGTTACAGCGAGAAATGCGTACACGATATCGATCAAGAGCACGCCATAGGTAAATGCCGCGGTGCGGTGATAACCGCGCGCAATAGCCAGATTGAGCCCGACGAGAATCGTCCCACCCGGGATAATCGCATACACAAATCCGATGACTATTCCTTCAAAGAGCATTACGTGATCTCCTGCGCCGACGTTCGCCGTATGTATGCCGTCAAGTACATGGCACACTCTTCGCATGCGATGCAACGTCTGCTTCGGTGCGGTGTTTTGCGCGCTGCCGTTTCAGGCGGAGATACTCGCGCCGGAACAGCCAGTTGCTGTAGAGAAAAAACGCGGACAGCTTCAGGTCGCGGCTGAAGGACCGGCGAAGAATCTGGTGGAATCCGGAAAGTCGGCCGAGCAGCTCGATAAAGCCCTCCTCCGCTTCGTCCGGCGACATAAGCCCGGGTTTGTACAGGCAGAGATTGAAGGAAGAATTATAGCCGATGTTGTTACGTAGGAAATCGCGCTCATTCCCGATCAGCAACCTGTTTTCGGCTTTGAGGCGCTCGTACAGCACCGTACCCGGCACGGGCACGAGGAGATTGATCATCGGTAGCGCGATGTTGTGACGCATGACAAGTTCGGAAAGCTGCCGGGCCGTATCCTTTGTGTCGTGGTCGAAACCATACATGAGGAAGGCTGCGATTCTAATCCCGGCGCCGTGGATGTTTCTGATTCTCCTGGCGTAAGACTCTGCGGATAGTTCCTTGTTCACGCTCTCGAGATTGGATTGCGTGAAGGATTCCAGTCCGATAAACAGCGCCTTGCACCCTGCGCGGCGCATCAGCTTCAGTGTTCCAATATCGTCGCCTATGTCGATCGTGGACTGCGCACCCCAGACGAACCGGTACTTCCTCTCGAGCATCCCTTCGCACAGCGCCTTGAGATAGTTGTGGCGGCTGTGGATGTTGGTGTCCATGAATGCTATGCGGCGCGTCCTCGGGTGCAGATATTCCAGCTCGGCGAACACATGGCGGATCTTGCGCACCCTGCAGATCCCCTCGTATATCGAGGCGATGCAGCAATAGTCACAGCGGAAGTTGCAGCCGACGCTGGTGAACACAGGAGTAAAGAGAACTCTCCGTGTGTCCAGAGATGTGTAGTCCACCTGGTAGTCGAGATCCACGCCACAGTGGTACTCGGGCTGCAGTGCGCCCTGCAGGGCATCGTCCAGGATGCGGCGCATCTCCGGGAGACCGGGATTGCCATGCACCACCGCATCGCAATGCGGCGCCACGAAATCGGTGCTCATATGTGCCTGGAATCCACCGAAGATGATGGTCTTCCCTCGTCTGCGGAACTCCTCCGCTATTTCAATCCCGCGGTAGATTTCATATCCCATCGACGACAGACCGATGACGGAGGCATCGGTATCGAAGTCGACTTCATCGAAAAATTCGTAGCACAGCTGCTTCTCCCAGTCCGGAGGCACGGTAGCGCTCAGCGCGGGCAGCGCGAGCGACATGGTATACAGGCTCTTCCCTTTCAGCAGCTTACCGAATTTGTCCCGGTACGTGGGCTGGATGAAGTACACTTTCTTTCTCATCATGCACCTCGGGTTTCGCAGCCTGTGATGCGGCCGCTGTCCATGAAATGAATTTCATCCGCATATTCCCGCAGACGCAGATCGTGACTCGCCACGAGCACGCATTTTTTCAGATCCGAAGCGCAGGAATGCAGGAGCCGGATAATCGCTGCGCCCTGTTCCGTGCCCAGACTTGCGGTCGGTTCGTCGGCGATGAGCAGATCGGCATCGATAGCCAGCGCCCGCGCGATCGCTACACGCTGCCGTTCGCCGTGACTGAGTTCCGCCGGACGCTTCCCTGCCAGCTGCGGAATGCCCACACGATCGAGGGCGGCGGCTGTCCGCTCTCGGGCGGTTGCATTCTTCAAACCAGCGAAGCGCAGCTGCAGATCGATATTTTCAGCAGCGGTGAGCGCTTCGATCAGGAGGAAGCTCTGAAAAATGAACCCAATTCTCGCCGCGCGTATTGTCTGCAGCTTCCTGGCGCTGTAACCCTCGAGCGTGCGGCCGAAGAGTTCCACCGTACCGCTGCTCGGCGCGACGAAGCCCGCGGCGATTGTGAGCAGCGTGGTTTTTCCGCTGCCGCTGGGGCCGAGCAAAAGGAGCAGTTGTCCGGGCGATGCATCGAGGTTGATGTCGACCAGCGCCGGATACTCGTTGCCATGCGAGATGTAACGCTTCGAGATCCCGCGCAGGCGAACCATCGTCGTATATGTGCCGCGCTGCGTCATGCAAACACCTCCGACGTCGAAATACGGCGCACGCGTCCGCTCGCCAGCAAGCCACTCACGGTGCTGATACACACCACCGCCACGGTAATTGCAAGCACATGCTCCGATGTTATCACGGCTGCGACTTCTGGCGTGATCGATTCGAGCAGCAGCAGCAGCGGGTACAGCGCGATCAGACCAAGGCATTCGGATGCGCAGCCGATCAGCAGGGCCTGCGTCACCACCACCCGCCGAAGGAACACTGACGGCGAGCCGATGAGCTTCATGATGCCGAAGTCGTGCCGGCGCTCGAGGATATTCACAGAAAGGATGAGACTGAGAATGATGGCAAGCACCACACCGCCGATCAGCGCTATCGCATAGAACAATGGAAGTATCCCTGCCTCGACCTCCTCGATGTTGTTTTCGAGAAATTCTGCGTGAGGGTGCAGCGACAGCCTGCCCGGAAACTTCAGGTCGATGTCGCGGGCAACGGCTTCGGGTGTATTTCCAGGTTTCAGCGAGATGATAAAGAAGCTCGCAAGCCCCGGCAGTTCCACAATCGACTGCTCGTATTTCAGGGTGACGAATGCGTACTGCGTAACGAAGGCATTCGTCCCTGACGAAAATCCCACCACCGTCAGAGAATCACCCCGTATGATGAGACGCCGTCCGAGTGCGATATCGTGCTTCGCCGCGAACGCCTGATCAAGTACCATTTCGCCGTCCTCCCTTATAGCCCGGCCTTCGGCGATGCGCGGCGGTCCACCCATTTCTCCGGGCACATAACCCGTAAGAAGAACCGTCGCGCTCCTGCCATCTATTTCTATCGTGGCAAGAAAGATGAGCACAGCTGTAGCCGATGCGATGCGGTTGTCCTTACGGATTTCGCCGCAGTAGCTCTCAGGCAGAATCGAAGTCCCGCGCATGATATTCGACGTGTTCGCCTGCAGCACCCAGAGATCCGCCGGCGTTTTCCGCACGTACTCCACCGATCCCGTCGCCACGCCGTTGTACACGCCGAGAATGAAGAGGATAAGCACGACGCACAGTGCGATGCCCGAAAGCGTCAGGAGCAATCGAACAGGGTGCGTTGTCAATACGCGCAGGACATACATGCATCACACTCCGTGTCGCTTAGTCATCCATGCAGGAACGAAGCACTTCCTCGAAATCCGTCCAGATGAAGCGGAACGAGGTGCCTCTCAGTCGTTCAGAAGAAAAGGTCATATCGAATCCCGGCCTCCAGATGCCGAACACCAGGGTTCGCTCGCCTCGTATCTGCAGCCGCTGCGCGAGCGTCGGCCGGCGCTCTATCATCACCGATAACCGGGCGAGCATGCGCTGACGCAACAATCCGCGTCCGGCTTGTTCGAGTGCGTCGAGATACGCCTGGAACGCATCTTCATAGGAAATGGGCGGCTCCACGACAAGGTTGTACACTCCGACGTTTCGGTCCTGAAGCCCCATCACATGCACGGCCGCCCGGGCCACATCATCCACATGCACGAAGTTGAAGCGCTTGTTTCTGAAGCCGCCGCCGAGCAGGATGCGCGAGATCGCGGCTTTGCGCAGTTCGCTTCCGAAATGCGTGTGCTCGCCGGGACCAAACACCGCTGTCGGGCGGATCACGACGGTGTCCAATCCGCGCGCGGCCCCGACCTCTGTCGCGATGCGCTCGCCCAGCAGTTTCGACCGCCCGTAAGGCTCGACGGCACGCGGCAGAATATCCTCGGTCACAGCTTTCCCGTTTTGCGCAAGCAGACCGTACACCGCGGTGCTACTGCAATACAGCGCCCTCGAGACGCCGGCATCCGCAGCTGCCTCCCATACGCTGCGCGTTCCTTCAATGTTGACGCGCCGAAGTTTTCCCGCGCTTGCATGGGAGGTGACGGCGGCCGCGAAATGGTACAGTTGGTCGACGCCGCGCAGCACAGGAAGCAGCGTGCGGGGGTCGCAAATGTCGATGTCCATCACTTCACACTCGTCGCGGCGCGGCAAGGCTTTGGCGGAGCCGGGATGCCGCACACCCGCGCGCACATGCACACCGGAGTCCAGCAGGGCAGCCACGACGCGTTGTCCCACAAATCCTGATGCTCCGGTGACGAGTGCGGTGGTCATGACTCCCTCGCTTGCTCCGGCAGTTTTCTGACTATGAAATCTCCCAGCGCGAGGAGATCGATATCGGTGTTCAGAAAACAGCGGATAGCGTCCTCCGGTGTGCAGACGATTGGTTCGTGCATGACATTGAAGGAGGTGTTGAGAAGCACAGGGAGGCCGGTTCGCCGGCCGAACGCCCGGATGAGTTCGTAAAATTTTTCATTTGTCTCTTTTGAGACTGTCTGTACGCGCGCGGTTCCGTCCACGTGGGTGACAGCGGGTATGACACTCCTTTTTTTCGGAAGCACCGGCACGACGAACAGCATGTACGGCGAATCCCGCAGTCCGCTCATGTCGAAGTAGTCGCGTGCATCCTCTTCCGTCACCGCGGGAGCAAAAGGCCGAAAGCCTTCGCGATGCTTGACCTTCGCATTGATACGATCCTTCATGTCAGGAGGACGCGGATCCGCGAGTATGCTTCTGTTGCCGAGTGCGCGCGGTCCGAATTCCATTCTGCCCTGAAACCATCCTGCGACCTTCCCTGCGGCGAGTTCGTCGGCGACATCCTCGGCTATCCGCTCCGACAGCTGCCATGTAACCGCATCAGCGTGCTTTTCCAATGCCGCGGCGATGTCGGTGTTGTCATAGCAAGGCCCTGTGTACACGTGCCGGAGCCGCGGCGCGGTGCCGTTCGCTTTGCCGGACTGCTGCCATGCCTGCAGCGCCGCACCGAGTGCGCCGCCCTCGTCGCCGGCAGCCGGTTGCACGAAAATATCGTCAAACAGACCCGAGCGGGCGATGACGCCGTTCATCATGCTGTTGAGCGCGACACCACCGGCCATGCACAGGTTCCGCAGTCCCAGGCGGCGGCGCGCATGCGTGAGTGTGTGCAGCACTGCTTCCTCCAGCGATTCCTGCAGTGCAGCGGCGATATCGCAATGCCGCTGCGCAACGTCCTCATCGCGCCTTCGGGGGGAACCAAGAGCTGCTTCGATACGGAGCTTGAGATCACTCCGCACAAAACTGTTCATGGAATACGATCCGTCATCGTGCAGCCGGATGAGTGAACGGAAAAACGCCCGATACGTCCGGGGATCGCCGTATCCCGCGAGTCCCATCACCTTGTATTCATCGCCGAGACTCCTGAAGCCGAGCAGTACGGTGATCAGCAGATAGAGGGTACCGAGAGATGCGGGGAGCAGTATTCTGGAATCCTCGGTTATCGTAGCACCGCGGCCGACAGCGAGCAGGGAACTCTCGCGCTCGCCTGTACCGTCGATGGTGAATATCAGCGCCTCGTCGAAGCCCGATGGATAATAAGCGCTGGCCGCGTGGGCCAGGTGATGGGGCACCTGAACGAAGCACTCCGGCCTGCTCGCGGTCATCGCCATGAATTGATTGAGCAGCACAGGCAAATCCATCATTTTCGAAAACACGTTCTGATACGATGCGCCGATCTGCTCTGCTTCGGATGTCGACACGAGGCGTGAGAGCAGCGCGCGGCGGTCGTCGACAGCCATCTGGTCGAAGCAGCAGTAATGCGCCACGATATCGACGTCGTCGATGCCGATACCAGCTTCATCGAGACAGTATTGAATGGCATGCTTCGGAAGCAGCGTGTTTCCCGCGAGGTTGAGCGAGTATTTTGCACGCGTGAAGCGCTCTTCAGCAGCGCAGGCAAGCAGCTCGCCGTCCCGGAGCAGCGCGGCGGAGGCATCATGCCCGAAGAAACCCAGCGGGAACATCTGAAACGGCACTTCTCCTTCGTGAAAGGCGAAGATGGAATCGAAATCCTGGCGCGTCTTTGCAAAGGGATTGCGGTAACCGTCCGCGGACCGCGAGTCCCTTGTAAAGCCGCTATAGCCGAGTACGTACATGGTGTTCACCTTCCGGAATTTTTTCCAAGCATGAGGAAGTAGCGGTCCGGTTTCAGGATCAGGTCTCGTGCCGTCAATTGATCATCCCCGCTGAGGAGATCGTATCGCCGGAGCAGGTCTTCTGATCGCACCAGGCCGCCAAGATCCTTCGGCGCACCGATCCATTCCTCAAGGTGCAAGCCGGTTGCATTCAACAGCGCGAGAATGTCGCGCATGGAAAGACTGTACTCGTTCGGATTGAGGAACTGATCCGCTATCCACGTCGGATCCTCGAAAAAGGAGCGGAGCAGCGGATCCGTGTTTCGCTCCCCGAGCAAATCGTGCGCCGCCATGCTGTCCCCCACTCCGCGAATAAACTCTCGCGCCACATCGACTGGGTCCTCCGCAGGCGCCGCATTGAGCAGCATCGCCAGCAGCTCCATATTGAGCACGTGTCGATACCTTCCGTACGCGCCGTACACCCAGAGAAACATGCTGCCGCCATCCCGGAGCACTGCACCGATGTTTCCAAGTGCTTTGTGCATATCCGCGGTGTGATGCAGCGCTCCGAAGCAAAGGACGATATCGAACGGCTGTTCGTGTTCCAGCGGCTGAAGGAGATTCCCTTGGTTAAACGCTGCGTTGTCGAGGCCTTGTGCCGCCGCACCTGCCTGGGCACGCGCGATGGAGTTGCCGGAAAGATCGACGCCGATAAAGGACACCGATGGGAATTGCGCGGCGAGCGAGAGCGTGGTGTTCCCCGTGCCGCAGCCGGCGTCCAGTACGCGCAGCTCCCGGCCCGCCTCCATGTGCGCTTTCACAAGGCGGGTGAATTTGCGTAAAAAGATGAGACTGTCCTGTTCAATAGGCCGCGTCCCGGGAAAGCGGATTTTTTCATAAAACACCCGGACCTCGTCGGTTACATCCCGCCTGGATCCACTGCCCGCCCGTCGAAGGAGCGTGCCCGTATATTTCCGCTGATCAGACATAGAATTCCCGCTTCCTGGAGAAACGGTCCGCGATAATGAAATGCCGCTTCAAGCGCTGCCTGACAAATTCATCCTCGATATCCTCCCAGCGTGCCTGTGCGGAAACCACGTAGGCCATGAAGAGGCCTTCGATTTCGCGCGGGGTGAAATACGGCGGCATTATCGCCAGGGCGCGCATGATGCGCTCCTTCGTGAACGCGAATTCCGTGATCGCCTTTTTCTTCAGCTCGATCATGCGCTCGGAGGAAAAATTGTACGGACCGTCGCTGACCTGGACGTAGTCACGATTGATTTCGTTGTGCTCATCGCTGAAAAATCCCATCGACTGGGCAAGTTCGTACAGTTTCGTTCCCGGATAATAGACGACCTGGAAAAACGTCGCGCCGCACAGCGCGGACTGTTTTGCATACTCGATGGTGCTCAACGCTTCCTCCTCGGTTTCCGTCGGAAAGCCGAGCATGAAAAAGCCACGCGTGACGACTCCGGCCTGTGAAAACAGCTCGATGGTCCGGAATGCGGTGTCGAGATCGAGATTTTTTTTAATAAGCTTCTGTAATCGGGTGGAAGCGGTTTCAATCGCGATCGCCGTGAATTTCGTTCCGGCCAACGCCATTTTCTCAACCAATTCCTCATCAACGCGATCCGATCGGATGGCATTCGGAAACGCGAAGGTCAGCTTCATACCGCTCTGGATCACGAGGTCGCAGATCCTCTTCGCCCGGTCCATGTCGAGATTGAAAATGTCGTCGATCACCTGGAAATCTGTAATCCCCAGCTCATCGTGTATCCAGCGGATTTCCGCGAAAACATTTTCCGCCGAGCGCGGCCGGAACGTCTTGCCGAGAATGTTGTGGCAGTACACGCAGCGATAGGGACAGCCGCGCGACGTCATGATATTCGCGTGAGGGGACGAGACCTTGGCCGCGAAGCTGAGGTAGCGGTTCGAGAATATATCGAGGTCAACGAGGGAGTAATCAGGGAACGGCAACCCGTCGAGATCTCCGATGAGGGCTCGGGGTGGATTCCTCACAAAGGAACCGTTGCTTCCGTACGCTATACCCTGGACATGCGAGTACGGCACCTGGTCGAGCAGGCACTGCGTCAGTTCGAGCATGGTCAGCTCCCCTTCCCCGATGACGGCCACATCGACCAGGCCGCTCGACAGCACATCGGCGGGATCGTCGGACGCATAAGGACCGCCGGTGAGCAGCATGCAATCCTTTCGCCAATCCTTCACCACCTGGGCAACAGTGTGCACGCAGTCGCTGCTGAGCGTCAGCGAGCGGATTCCGACAACGTCCGGCTGCGACTCCTCGAGCATGTGCCGCATTTCCTCCCGGTCGTCGTCCGCATGGTAAGGCAAGGAGATCAGCGACCGCAATTCTACATCCACACGGTGATTGAAACGTTGTTTGAGCACAGCCGACATGTACATCAGTCCGAGCGAGTGTTCCGCCGCAGGCCAGATCTCCTCGAGACCGGATCGGAGAATATCGACGAAGAGGATTTTCATAAAACACTCACCCATGATGGACATGTTGGTTTCCGTGAATAGTCGAGAAGATACAGGATGCTTCCATCTGCGCTCTCCTCGTGCCGGCGAAAGCCCGACATCTGGAACATCGTGCGCATCATACTGTTGCGTTCCGTTGCATTATAGGAGGCTGCGACTCTTTCGCATCCCCGGTTGAGCGCTTCGCCGATAAGTGCGGAGAGAATAGCGCGTTCGACTCCGCGTCCCATCACCCGACACGACATGGCGAACAGCCTCAAATACCATTCTGCCCCCAGAGTTTCCGTCATCGCCGCGCTGATGATGCCACTGAATCCGAATCTGTCCCGCAGGTCCGCGACGTACATCCTGCGGTGTTCCGAGGAATCCGTAAGCAAGCGATCCAGGTCCGTTTTGTTCAGCAGCAGTCCGGAGGAATTCATTTGATGGGTTCGTCTCATCAGTTCGATGATGCGGGGAACGTCTGCCGGATCGGCGCAGCGAACGGTAAGCCGCATATCGCAGGAGAGCAGGAAATCCTCACGGCTTGAAAAACTGCGCTCAGCGGCCTTCCTCGCCTCTTCCTCCTCGTACAGCCTGCCCCTGTTTTTCGCCTCGGAGGTCAGCGGACCGGAATCAAAGCCGGGGAGGTCGGGAATCCCCGCCGCCACTTCCGCTGCGACGACATGTACTCCGGGGATCATATAGGCGACCTGCTCACGTTCGAAGGCTTCGTCGTCGACAAAGGCCGCGGCATCCGGCGACAGATTGAGTGTGCGCATGATCTCGAGAATATTTGTGCTTTTCGGAAGCCAGTTGATCTTCGGAGCATTGAAATATTGGCGCAGTTGATGATCTTCCAGTGTTTGCAACGCCAGGGCCTCATCCCCGCGGCTGGCGATGGAATGAAGTATTCCGCGATCGCGCAGCGTTTCGATGGCACGGATAACTCCCGGCCGGGGGAGAACCTGTCCTTCGAGATTTATCCCGTCCCAGACCGTGTTGTCCAGATCCCATATCACGCATTTGCATAGCCACGACATCACAGCACCTCTATTCGAGAATCACGGGTACGCCGAGCCGGCTGCGGATATATTCCGCAATCGAGGCGATGGTCGTGAATTTCTCCGGAAGCAGATCCTCGTCGGGAATTTCAATACCGAAGCGCTCTTCGATATACCCGATGAAATGGATAAGGCCGGCCGAATCGATCGTCCCCGTCTCGAACAGATCGTCTCCAAGTCCGAGCTTGGCCTGAATCTTCTGCGGAAGGCAGTGCTCGCGGATAAAGGCGATAAGAATTGCTTCGATATCCGTTTCCATCGCTCATCTCCTTATGGTAGTTGAAAGCTGTCCGGAACAATGCCGCATTGGTCTCTTTCGCAGGAGGCAACTGTCCGCGGTTACGTTCGAACCGCGATTCAGACACACATAATGCCTGTTTATCATTTATGTTGACAGAACGCAAAAGTACTCGCCGATGCATTGAGAATCAAATCGCACAGCATTGAGCAGTGCGTTAAGGGCAAGTTCGTCAGCCGCGGGGATGCGCATGTCACGATAATGTCAAAGTATCGTCATGGGGGGTGGGAACACCGTGCATAGCGGCACAAGTGCGGGGAACGGGCGTCTCATTGCTGCGGTCCTGTCGGGCGAACAATGCGGACCGGACACCAATAACCTTACCCGGTCCTTTGAATCATCAAAGAGCCGCCGGGAGCGCTCCAGCGGCCAATCCCCTGCTCATGAGGAGACAGAGGACCTCTTACCCTTCATTACGCGATTGTAACGCGCGAGATTTTGCGTCGGCAGTATCAAAAGCCGGGCGCCAGGCTGAGTGTGCCTACCAGTCAGCCTCAAGCTGACGCTCCGGTCCATTTCATGGGTGACATCAGGTCCGTAGAGATCGTTAACAAGCACCGTCATCCTGAGCGCAGCGCCGCAAAAAAGGCTCCGATTATAGGGAAACGCTTTTTCCGGCGCGCAGTCGTCCTTCGACACGCCACCGGGTGATGTTCAATCTGAGAAATGAACTTATTTCGCGGTGGCGGCTCAGGAGAGTAGCGTCCGGGCTTGTACGAAGCTGACAAATACAGACTCTTCGATGTTATAAGCAGGATGTGGTCGTCTGTGGACAGAGTGATTCGAATTACGAGGAGTACCCCGGCGTGGCCGATTACTCAAGTGGCACACCCATAGTTCAGACCGAAGGGCGACTCACGCAGACAGCCGCATTTCCGATTCACGCACATAAATGCACGACAATATGCTGGCAGGCACCCGTCGCGAAAGATGTGTATATCGTCATTACAGATTTTCCTGGCCGTTTTGAGTCATGCCCGTTCAGTCGATCAACAGGATTAAGCTGGATCAACGTAAGGGCAGACCTCAGCGGCTTGCCTGCCTGAAGGTACATTGTGCTGTTCAGAGAGGGAAAGGAACGTGCGGGCGCCAGACTCGTTGTTCGGTACAGGTGCAAAGCAGTTTCTGTAGCTGTCCATCCGAAACTGCGCTCCGAGCGATGTTTTCTTCCCGTATTTTACCGCCTCGCGGTCGGCGACCGGGCGATGCCGATAGGGGACCCATGCGGTGCGCCCGTTCAACTGTTCCCGTAACTCGTTGATATCATGCGTGTTAGCATGATCGCGCTTCAGGTGTGCGCAGTTATTTCAGCTATCTTGACTTTCATACAGCAATACCTTATACTTCTCCAAAGATCCTACATCCGCACCTCGTCCGCACCGGGGTTTTTATCCCGTCTGCTCCAGTGAGTCTACCAATCTCAACAGCATAATGGTGCTATCATGGCAGAGTGCATGCATCAGTGGGTAATGACCAACACGCAGTTTGGTTTCGTCGTCTTTGAAAAATGCTCCCATTGCCAGGTAGTGCGATCCTATTATTCAAACCAGGACACTTGGGATGACTACCTGGAAGCTGAACATCACTGGAGCATCGTCGAGAACGCGCAGACATTCCGTTTCGATCTGGAATGCTCGAACTGTGGACAATACGTGGCACTCGACGATCTGTCAGGCTTACTGTATTGCACCTCCTGCCTGGAGGATTGCGAGGTCGAAATCCAACGAAAAAGATATGAAGCGGCGAAAACGTGGGTCCTCGTCGGATTCGGATTCCTGCCGGAATCGAAGTCCAAACCTCTTTCCGGTCTGAAGCTTCAGATCCTTTCGGATTACTTCAATCAGAGGCGCGATACGTCCAGATCGACGATCAGGATCATTCCCAACAGCCTCATCACAAATATTTCCTTGTGTCGTGGTGAATTCATTCATGACGTCGGCATGCTTTCCCTTGAACCACCCGGAGAAAGGAAGCCTCTCTTCTAACGATCGTCATCATTTCATCTTCAATAAAAGGAGCAAGTGTATGACAACCCAGGAACTGATTGATCTTCTTGGATTGAAGGCGCTCAGCACGTTCGAGCACAGAGAAGTAAATGGCGTTTTCATCTCGGATATGTTGAGTGACGTCATGGCAGGCGCGAAGTCCGGAAATCTCTGGATTACCGTGCAAACGCATAAGAATATTGTTCCTGCCGCAAATCTCGTCGACGTTTCAGCTATCATTATCGCCAATGGAAAAACCGTCCCGATTGAGACGATTGAGTTGGCGAACAAACACGGTATTGCGATTCTTGCGACCGATTCTCAGACGTTCGAACTCGTCGGCAGATTATACAGCCTCGGATTGGCGACGAAGTAACCCTCCAGGTGTTCGCGCACGACTGACTCTCGAAAAAATCCGCCCTGCTTCGTTTCATCCCTGTATGCGGAATGAGCATCCTTATGACGATTGAAACGATCAAATCAGTGCTGGGGGCGACCGTACTTGCCGGAACGGAGCTTCTCCAGACGGAAATCAGCCATGTATATGCGTCTGATTTAATGAGCGATGTTCTTGCATTCGGCAAATCGAACTCCATTCTGCTGACGGGATTGGCAAGTCAGCAAGCGGTGATTTCGGCTCATATGGCGGAATTCAAAGGTGTTGTCCTTATCAGAGGAAAAATGATGAAGGATGGAGCGGAGATATTCGCGCGCGATCATCACATCGTCTTGCTGACCACCAAGTTGGATATGTACGAGGCGTGCGTCGTGATTGGGACCCAGCGGTACACCATGGCGCTCGGAAATGACCCGGACTGTAGTACGGCTGCTCACGAAACTATCATTCTCAACAACCACTTCGCCATTGAAGGAAGTGATTTTGCGAAGGCGGGATTAGTGTCGACTGAAGTGAAATCGATACTTAAAAAAATTGGGATCGATACCGCCATTGTTCGCCGTGTCGCCATTTCGATGTACGAAGGCGAAATGAACGTCATCATGCATGCGAAACGCGCAAAAGTGGATCTCGTATTGACCCCTCAGTGCATCGAAGTGATGATTGATGATGAAGGGAAAGGTATTCCGGATGTCGAGATGGCTATGAAGGAGGGGTTCACCACGTCGACGGAGGAACAACGCGCCATGGGATTTGGCTCGGGTATGGGTTTGCCGAACATAAAGCGAAATGCGGATGAATTGGCCGTGACCAGTGAAGTTGGAAAAGGCACGGTTGTACGAATGCGATTTTTTATATAACAACGCAGCTTCTGGTATGACCGTCTCACATTTAACCGAGAGGTCCGGTTGTGGATACGTACCTGCACGCGCACAAAATCATTCGGGAATTGTGCCAAGGGCACATGAGTTGCATGCGTCAATGTCCGACGCAGGCGATTCGTGTTCGCGACGGTAAATCGTCGTTCTCCGACGATTTATGTATCGACTGCGGGGGATGCATAACGGCATGTCCTTCGGGTGCGATCGTGCCGAGCGCAGACCACGTTGAAAGCGTCTCCCAATTCAAATACAAAGTTCTTCTTCCTACTCCCGTCCTCTACTCACAGTTTAACCCGGGCATTCATCCGTACGTGATCCAACTCGCCTTAAAGCAGCTGGGCTTCGATGAAGTCGTCAATCTGACAAAAACAACGGCTGTTCTGACTCGTGCGTTGATGTTGTATCTCCGCGAATACAAGGGCAGATTGCCTCTCATTTCATCCTATTGTCCCTCGGTTGTGCGATTGATCCAGGTGAAACATCCCGACCTTGTCGAACTGATAGTCCCGATCGACGTCCCGCGCGAAATCGCTGCTCGTGAAATCCGAATTTCCTATCCGGAAAAATTGGGCCTGAAACCGGATGAGCTGGGATTGTTTTACGTCTCGAACTGCCCGGCAAAAATTGTGGCCGTGCGGCAGCCGGCGGAGAGAAAGAAATCGTGGTTTGACGGCGTTTATTCCATTCATGAAATTTACTCCGCACTTGTCCCTCTCGTAAATGCAATCAGTAAGGACTTCGATCTGCGTCAGGTTCCGGACGATTTCTCATTCAGCCTCAGCTGGGTCAGCTCCGGCGACTTGACGCGCTCGCTCGGAATGGAGAAATGGCTCGTCGTAGCGGGATTGGATAATGTCATAAAAATTTTCGATGACATAGAGACTTCCCGGCTGCGGGATGTCATGTTCATTGAAGCGACCGCGCACATGCTGGGGTGTGTCAGCGGTACGTTCAACGTAGAGAATCCATACGTCGCCAGAGCGAACAGCATTAAACAAGGCGAAAAATACGCGACCCACATCATACTCGATGAGGAGGAGATCAAGGAACAACTCCATGCAGGGCACTTCTTTCTTGAGAACCAGGTCCTGCCTCGGCCTATTTCGTTTTTCGACACGGACCTTGAACTCTCGATCAAACGGATGCGAGAACGGGAACGGGTATTCAACAAATTGCCGCAGATCAATTGTGGATGCTGCGGTGCTCCCACATGCATGGCGTTCGCCGAAGATTTCGTCCACGGTTTCGCCCAGCTCTCGGATTGCGTATTTCTTAAACCACAGACTCCATAATCGGCAGCGGATCCACCCACCGCAATACATACAACCTTCGAGGATAGCGCATGAACGAAGATTTGTACCAATCAGTCTTTTCGCGGTTCAAAGGAGAAGAGGGAGAGTTGATATCGATTCTGCTCCGCGTGCAGGAACATATCGGATATATCTCCCGGGAAAGCGTGAAAAGCATCTCGCAATTCTTGAAAATATCGGAGAATCAAATCTTTGGAGTGGCGTCGTTCTTCTCAAGGTTCAGATTCGACGAACCCGGGAAAACGGCGATCAAGGTGTGCATGGGAACCGCCTGCCACGTTCATGGAGGGTCCCTGCTCGCTGACGCGGTTGGATGGGACCTTGGTATCACCTACGGTCAGGCAACGCCGGACAAACGCTTCGATTTCCAACGTGCGAATTGTCTCGGCTCGTGCACATTGGCGCCTGTGGTGCAGATCAACGAGAAAATCATGGGGAGGGTTCTGGTGACGACATTAAAGGAGACGATGAGGCGCCGTGAAGAATTTTAACGAAAAACACACCGAAGCCGTACAGCAATGGGCTGCGCTGCAATCCGGGCCGCTTCCCGTCATTTACATCGGCGCGGCAACGTGCGGTATCGCCGCGGGCGCGCTCGACGTATCCGGGAGCGTCCGCAAGACGTTGGAGAGACATCGGATCGAGGCGCGCGTTGTCCATGTGGGTTGTATCGGGCCGTGCTATCTGGAGCCGCTCATGGATATCGTACTTCCAGGATCTCCGAGAATCAGCTATGCGAATCTGACACCGGAGCTGGCGGTACGCATCATCGAGAATCGGTTTCTCCGCGACGATCCATCCCTTGAGTTCGCGGTCGCGCACTTCGGGACGAACGGAGATGCTGCGACCTTCGACCTGCCGCGATTCTTCGAGCTGCCCATGCTGAAATCGCAGGTGCGTCTCGTGCTTCGCAATTGCGGATTCATCGATCCGGAAAACATCGATCATTACATCGCGAACGACGGGTACGAAGGGGTTCTGCGCGCGTTCGAGATGGGCCCCCAGGCTGTGATCGACGAAGTCCGCGAGGCTGGTATACGGGGTCGCGGCGGCGCGGGATTTCCGACGTTCAAAAAATGGCAATTCTGCCGAAATGCTCCGGGCGAGGACAAATACGTCATTTGCAATTGCTCGGAAGGCGATCCCGGGGCGTTCATGAACCGTTCGCTGATAGAGAGCGATCCCCACTGCGTCCTTGAAGGGCTCCTCATCGCCGGGTACGCCATCGGCGCGACGCACGGGTACGTGTACATCAACTCCGATTACAAACTCGCGATTTCGCGTCTGAACACAGGCATCGCACAGATGAAGGAATGCGGTCTGCTGGGCGACGACGTTCTCGGTTCGGGTTTTCATTTCGATATTATGATCAAGGAGGGCGGCGGCGCGTTTGTCTGCGGCGAAGAGACGGCCCTCATCGCATCCATCGAGGGACGACGTGGAATGCCGCGTTCCCGCCCACCCTTTCCGGCCATTTCAGGACTTCATCAGAAACCGACGATCATCAACAACGTCGAAACGCTCGGAACGCTCCCGAACATTTTGCGCAACGGCGCAGCATGGTACAAGCAATTCGGCGTGCAGGGAAATTACGGTACAAAAACGTTTTCACTGACCGGGAAAGTGCGCCGGCCAGGTCTTATCGAAGTTCCGCTCGGCATCAAACTCCGGGAGATCATTTTCGGGATCGGCGGCGGTTCATGGAAACCATTCAAAGCAGTGCAAACGGGAGGTCCATCCGGCGGCTGCTTGTCGGAGGAATACCTCGATCTTCCCGTCGAATATGAGGCGATGGCTAACGCGGGGTCCATCATGGGATCGGGCGGCATGATCGTTCTCGACGAGGATACGTGCGCCGTCGATCTCGCACTGTATTTTCTCCGCTTCACGCAGGCGGAATCATGCGGTAAATGCGCTCCGTGCCGGGTCGGGACCTGGCACATGGTCACGCTCCTCGAAAACATGACAAAGGGCGACAGCAAACCCGAGGATATCGCACGTCTGCAGATTCTCGGCGAAACCGTCAAGCGCGCATCGCTCTGCGGTCTCGGACAAACCGCCCCGAATCCCGCTCTGACAACCATGCGCCATTTTCGCAGTGAATACCTCCAGCACGCGAAGGAAGGGTATTGCCCTGCTGCTGTGTGCAAAGAACTCGTTACCTACCGCATCGACAGCCAACAATGCAATGGCTGCCAGCTCTGCAAGAATGTCTGCCCGACAAATGCGATATCGGGAGTGCGCGCCGAAGCGCACACGATCGATCTCGATCGCTGTATCAAATGCCGGGCATGTTATGAAATCTGTCGCTACCATCCGTTGGCGGGGAATGCTGTCGTCTACGGATCAACGAGGAGGACCGGCTCATGAACGGGGCTACCACGTATATCAATGTCGTCATCGACAATAAATCCGTCAAGGCCGAAGCGGGCACGTCAATCCTGCATGTCGCACAACAGAACGACATTTACATTCCGACGCTGTGTTATCACGAACATCTCAGCCCGCACGGCGGGTGCAGAATGTGCATCGTTGAGGTTGAAGGGCTGCGAACCTTTCCGACCGGTTGCACAACTCCCGTCGAAGAAGGCATGATCATCAGGACGCACACAGCGCAGATTCAGGAAATGCGCAGGGAGATTCTGCAGCTCTTTCTCAGCGAACATACGGCGAGCTGTCTTGTCTGCGATGAGAAGGCGGAATGCCGCGATTTCATGTCGACCGTCCGAAAAGCGGGCGTCACAACAGGATGCCGCTATTGTCCGAAAGACGGTCAGTGCGAACTTCAGGCGGTGACGGAGTCCCTTGAAGTGAACGACATCATTTACCCCATTTATTACCGTGGCCTGTCCGTCGAAACGGAAGATCCGTTTTACGACCGCGATTACAACCTGTGCATTCTATGCGGTCGATGCGTACGCATGTGTCAGGAAGTGCGGCTCGCAAACGTCCTCGCATACAAGTACCGCGGACGACAATCCATCATCGGACCGGCGTTCGCCAGGACGCATCTCGAAGCGGGCTGCGAGTTTTGCGGCGCATGCGTCTCCGTATGCCCAACGGGTACGCTTCGCGAAAAGGCACGCGCGTGGGAGGGCAAGCCGGAGCGCGAGGAAACGACGACCTGTTCTTTTTGCGGCGTCGGCTGTCAGGTAACGCTGCTCATCAAGGAAGAGAGGGTTATCGGGAGCCTCCCCGCCGACGATCCCATCGTGAATCAGGGGCAATTGTGCGTCAAAGGAAGATTCTGCAACACGGAGCTTGTCAACGGACATCAGCGAGTGAAAAATCCTTATCGTCGAGAGGGATCGATTTCCTGGGACGTTTCGTGGAACGAGGCGTTCGGACTGATCGCGGAGAAACTGAAATCGAGCCAGCCCGAACACATCGGCATGCTCATCTCACCAAACTTGTGCAACGAGGATTTATACATCGCGCAAAAATTCATGCGCGTTGTTCTCAAGTCGCACAACATCGATTCCACGTCACGTTTGTTTTATGGCACCGGCTTCAATGAGTATCTCGCGCTAACGCGGCATGCGGTCCCTCTCTCATCGATCCAGAGTGCATCGGCGGTGCTTATGGTAGGCCTCGACACACGTTTCAGCAGATCGGTCGTGGGTGTCGCGCTCAGGACGGCCATGAAGCACGGTATCACACTATTTACGTTGCACTCGCGAGAACATACCTTCTCTCTCAATTCGGACGTATGGCTGAAACCGAATGTCGGGGATGAATTCCGCTGGCTCGCCCAGCTTGTCCGGAGCACAGGCGGACTGGATGCGTCCGATGACTCCTTTTCCCCGCTGGAGCATGAGAAACTGAGACAGGTCGCCCGTTCATTATCGGACAGTACGAATCCGGTCATTCTTCTGGGGCCGGAATTTCTGCAGTACGACTCATCCAGAGAATTTCTGGATTCCATCGCCCAGCTCGCACGGAATATCGGCGCAGGCATCATGCCGCTGCCCGCGCAGAACAATCTCTACGGATCGCTCCTTGCCGGCACCTATCCCGAGCTTCTTCCCGGGATGCGCTCCTCTGTCGACGCTGTGCATACGCAGGCTCTCGAAGACGTATGGGGAAGTTCGCTCTCCGATCTTACGGACACATGGAACTCCACCCTGTTGAGCGGCACAGCTGCGCCGTTGCAATTCCTGTACGCGGTAGGCGCCGTGCCTCCCTCGCTGTCTGTTCGATCGGATTTCGTCGTCTTCCAGAATATGTATCCACCCGAGCCCTACTGCACCGCCGACCTTGTGCTGCCATCTGCCGCGGCAACCGAGGTGGATGGAACATTCATCAATGGAGAACGGCGCATTCAACGCATACGAAAAGCGATCCCGCCTCCAGGGAATGCCTTGCCCGACTGGGAAATCCTCTGTAGGCTTGCGCGCTTCATGGGATCGAAAGGTTTTGAATTTTCGCGACCCGAAGAAATCCGTGAGGAGATGTCGCGTATGATTCCCGACTTCACGGAGCAGAATATCGACGCGCGTATACCGATACCGTTCGCAATCGAAGCGCCATTGCGCGTTGGGTCAAACGGCAAGGCGGCATCGAACGATGCGGACTCGCGGCATCCGTTTCTTTTTCACGCCAGCGTTATTGAACATACTCATCGCGGTTTTCCGCTTTCAGCATGGGTGGAAGGAGCGAAGATGCTCTTCACCGAGGGGGTGCTCGAGATCAACGAGGAGGATGCTAAAGAATTACAACTCCTCGATGGCGACTCGGTCCTTGTAAGTAACGCAGACTCCGAGCAATCCTGGCCGATCAAAATCGTAACGAATCAACCCCGGGGTGCGCTTCATGCGTCGCTTCTCGATACGGCTTCAATTCATCCGAATCCACAACCAGTATCCGTGAGGAAAGCCGATGTTTAAAATCCTCGCATGCCGCATGATCGTTCCGAACATGCATATACTTACAATCGAGGCGCCGATAATCGCGCGACAGATACAACCCGGGCAGTTTATCATTCTGCGCGCGGAGGAGGAAGGAGAACGGATACCGCTTTCCGTCTCCGATTGGGATCGCGAACGCGGAACCATTACAACGATTTTCATGAATATCGGAAGCACGACAAACCGGCTTTCAAAGCTTGAGTCGGGCTCGTATCTCCCGACGGTTGTCGGCCCGCTCGGCAACGCCTCGGAAATTGAACACTTCGGCACAGTGCTGCTTATCGGCGGGTGCTACGGTATCGGAAGTCTTTATCCCATCGCTCGCGCGATGAAGGAGCACGGCAATCGCGTTCTCGTCGTTATCGAAGCCCGGAGTTCCTATCTGTTCTACTGGGAAGACCGCTATCGCATGTTGGTGGACAAACTGCTTCACATTACACGTGATGGATCCAAAGGATTGAAAGGACATGTGGGGCGGATCCCGGAAATCCTCACCGCGCTGGACGAGCCCGTCGACCGCGTCGTCATCAACGGCTGCACATTTTGCCTGAAGCGCGGTTCAGACGCCACGCGGGAACTTGGCATTAAAACCATTGTCGATCTCAATCCGATTATGATCGACGGGACGGGCATGTGCGGCGTATGCCGCGTCACGGTAGGCGGTACGACGAAATTCGCCTGCGTACAGGGACCCGATTTCGACGGCCATGAAGTGGATTGGGCTGAACTTGCCCAACGCCGGAAATCATACATGGCGGAGGAAGTGATCCCGCTGCGCACGAGCAAATGCGAAAGCCATGCGCATAATGTTGAGGAGGTTCACTGATGGCTGAGAAAAAGGTCCTCGATTTACTACGGCGCGAGATGCCGAAGCAGCCGCCCGAAGTGCGCAAATTCAATTTCAATGAAGTGGCGTTCGGGTACACGGAAGACACCGCCGTGGAAGAGGCGAAGCGTTGCATCATGTGTAAAAAGGCGAACTGCATACAGAACTGCCCCGTCGAAATCGATATTCCGGCATTTATCCAATGCGTCGCCGAGAGGAATTTTGCTGAAGGCATTCGCATTATTAAGCAAAAAAACTGTCTGCCCGCAGTCTGCGGACGCGTCTGCCCTCAGGAAGATCAATGCGAGAAAGTCTGCACCCTCGTAAAGAAAGACGCGCAGCTCGCGATAGGACGCATCGAACGCTTTCTCGCCGATTGGGAAGCTCGGCAGGGACACGTAGACCTGCCCGCGATACCCGATTGGACAGGGAAAAAAGTGGCTGTCGTTGGAGGTGGTCCGGCTGGATTGACTGTCGCGGGCGACCTCATCCTGCGCGGTCACAAGGTCACCATTTTCGAAGCGCTGCACAAGCTTGGTGGCGTACTCGTTTACGGCATCCCGGAATTTCGTCTCCCGAAAGCGATAGTGAACCGTGAGGTCGATTACCTGAAAAGTCTCGGCGTTGAGGTCTACACGGATTTTGTGGTCGGTAAGACGCGTACGATCGACAGTTTGCTCGAGGAGTATGACGCGATCTTTGTCGGTTCGGGAGCCGGACTTCCATGGTTCATGGAAATTCCCGGTGAGAACCTCAATGGAGTGTATTCCGCGAATGAATATCTCACGCGCCTGAACCTGATGAAAGGGTACCTCTTCCCCACGTATCACACGCCGATAAAAGCGCACAAACGTGTCGCCGTTGTGGGGGGCGGAAATGTCGCGATGGATTGCGCGCGCAGCGCGTTGCGTCTTGGCGCGGAATCGAGGATCATCTACCGCCGATCCCGCGAGGAACTGCCCGCTCGTCTTGAAGAACTCGAAAACGCGGAGGAAGAAGGCGTCATTTTCGATTTTCTCACCCTGCCCCTGCGCTATAATGGAGACTCGTCTGGCTGGGTGAAAGAAATGGTCATACAGAAAATGGAACTCGGTGAACCGGACGCATCAGGACGCCGTAGACCTGTTCCCGTCGAAGGCTCCGAAGAGGCCTGGCCTGTCGATGCCGTCGTATGCGCCATCGGGAATAGTCCCAACCCACTCATCGGAGCTACCACACCAGGCTTGCTGGTCGGGAAAAAAGGCAATATCGAAGCGGATGAGGAGTCGGGGAAAACCTCGCGCGATAAAATCTGGGCTGGCGGCGATGTCGTCACAGGCGCGGCGACGGTAATCCTGGCCATGGGCGCCGGAAGAAAGGCGGCGAATGCCATGCACGAGTATCTCATGGCCGGGAATGGAGGATAACACTGGTACACATGTTTCATCGCAGCCGAGGCTGATATGCAATTCGATTCGCTCGTAGACGTACTGGAATTCGCCATCCGAAAGGAGGAGGAGGCAGCGGAGTTGTACACCGGTCTCGCCCGAAACATGGAACAACCGCACATGGCGAAAATCTTCGAAGAATTCGCCGCGGAGGAGCGTGAGCACAAACGCAAAATCCTGACCGTCCTCACCGGTCGTCCGGCCTGGATTCCGCAACCGCGCATAGCGGACCTGAACATCAGCGATCATCTCCTGGACGTCGTCCCATCACCGGACATGGACTATCAGCACGCGTTGATTATCGCGATGAAGGCGGAAAAGGCGGCATACAAACTGTACATGAACCTTTCCGACGCCGCAGAGGACGAGGGAATGAAGGACCTCTTCTACCTTCTGGCACAGGAGGAGGCGAAACATAAGCTCCGATTCGAGATTGAGTACGACGACCAATTCTCAGGCGAAAACTAGCGTACATTACTCTTTCAGGTGTTCACGATGCTTCCGTTTCGGCTGCTTCGGTTGTGACAACTTTAGCAAACTCCCTCTTCAAAAAGAGTATACAAATCGCGATGATAGCTGTCATTGCCGTAGTAGCTAGCAGGAAATTTTCGATGCCGCCATAGGTAGCGAGTAAGCTTTCGTTTGCCGGTTCAACGGAGTCCGCGAAACTCATCATGATGAAGCCGCAAGCGTTGGCGGTGCCGTGACATATAATGGATGGCAGCACGCTCCGTGTGTGATAGTATATCCAACCGGAAAACGCCCCAAAGATAATACCGGTTACCAACTGCCAGGGATTCAGATGAACGACGCCGAACAGGATACTTGAGATGAGTATTGATTTCAATGGAGTATAGAACTTCAACAATCCATCAAGCATTATTCCCCTGAAAATCAATTCCTCAAGTACCGGGGCGGCTATTACCATCTGTGCAAACGTAAAGACGTCGGCCCGACCCCCGATATCCATAAATGCCTTTTTAATTTCTTCCGGCATCGGAATAAGGCTATTGATCGGTGTTACTATTCCGAAGAGAATAGCCGGTGTCGCGACGATGATAAAAGGAATAATTCTCGGATGTGCCAAGGTTACATTGAATGATCGGATATCCGTCCTGTTTCTCCTCATCATGTACACAATCCAGAACGGGCCACCGATCGCCAGGAGATAGTACACTAGCCCTGCGGCTTCCGCATCAATGAAATTATCCAGGAACATCAATACCGGACTGAACACCAGCATTCCCGCGATGACTATCGCAGCTATTCCAATGCTCTGAACGAGATCAGGATAATGTTGAACTTCGGCTTCAGTAATTTGCTGCTCTGTCATCATTGCCTCAAATGCAATAATTGATCGAAAAACCACCGGTATCCGCATCCATCTGCTCTGAACGAGTTCGGGGTAATGCCGAATTCCTGTGTCCGTTATTGGCTGCTCTGTCATCACTGCTTCCGCCCGAAACTTGCTCGCGATTGTATCCGCTGTTCGCATTTACCCGGGATTCACAGAACTACTTCCTGCTTCCCGAATTTTTTCCCTGATCTCGTCGGGTATCTTCAGTTTTGAATTCCTGCCGAAGTCATAGAACACGATGACATCGTGCGCCTGAGCGACGATATCCCCCTGATCGTCCAGCATTTCATGCAGCATCGGAAAACTCGTGGTTTTTATCGTGTCTACCTTCGAATAAACCGCTACCTGGCCGGGATAGAACAGCGGTTTCCGGAATTGACACGATGTCGAAGCCAGGATGGGCCCTATTCCCATCTCCGATTGCATCCGCATCAATCCGATCATTTCCAGGTAATTGACTCGTGCCGCCTGGATATATTTCATGATCGCCAGATTGTTTACATGTCCGAAGAGGTCGATTTCGCTCCAGTCGATGCGAAGTTCGAACCGAATCCCTGAAACTGTGGTTGCGCGTCTGTTATTGTCCGACATAGTCCGATTTTCGTGTCATTGTGATTTTATCCGTCCCGGGCGCGAAGGAATGTACCGAAGAATTGTTCACGTTTCAACCGTATGGCCGACGGGCGGGCTCGTTGCTCATGATACAAGCGCTTATGTTTACGAAGAGTCTCGTCAACAACTTCACCTTACCGCGGAGTCTGCGATCTGAGTGAGAATACGTGCGCGGATTTTCGCGGATGCGGTGGATTGGCGCGGATAAAAGTTTTTGCAACGCCGTATACAAAAGACTTGAGAATATGGAGCCAAAGACTTTCTTATCCGCGTACATCCGCAATAATCCGCGCGAATCCGCGCACGTATTCACAGTTGAGCAGCTGACTTGCAGCGGCGAGGTGATTGGCTGGCGAGTCATCTCGAGCCTCCTCATATGTTACGGAACCAATCACCCTTCGAGACGCAGCCGGACGAGACCAGTGCTTCGATCTGGACTCTTTGGGCGGCTGCTCCTCAGGGTGACGAGCCTGGTTACTGCGGATACGTAACTCACATTACGACCACGTAATGAACTAGAGCTCAGCACTGGGAAGCACACTCATCCTGCTTCATGCAACAGACATCCACCGAATTCTCTTGATCGTCAGGCAGCACTTCACGATCTTATTTTTATGCTGCGTCGCGTTTCCATATCCGCCCTCTGTCTGATCGGGATTCTATCGACTCTGTTTGCGCCATTGAACAGGGCGCCGCGGTGGATTGGTGAATATTCGATTGTCGCGACCCAGCCTTATTTACCCGTCCAGAATTCCGATTCCGAGAGCCGTAAACGACCCGCCACGGTAGTAGCGATCAAGCAGACGCGACGTCACCTGCTGCGAGTGCATGCCGTTAGCGGAACCTTGCTCAGGCAGGGACCGCCTCCGGTGCGATGGACGAGTCTCCCCAGTGCCCCTCTCAAGCCCGAACTTCCTCGATTTTCTCCGCGCGCTCCTCCGCCCGTGTGCTGACATACCCGTAGTACACACGAATTTTATCACCCCAAATTTTCGGAGGAGTGCCATGGCTGATGAAGATCAGAAGGGCCAACCGTTGCCTTTTGCCTTGATGATGATGCTGGGCGTCATCGTGCTCGGTATGCTCTTGCTCGCGTTAAAACTGGTCGGACTTTTTTAATCTGACAACGTGAGCGACGCGATTGCTCAGCCCGGGAGGTTCACGCTTCCCGGGCTTTATTTTGAAAGAGATACTCAGCAAGGTCACGCTGATCAGGTCGAAAATGCGCCGCAGCGAGGTAGTAGGGCTTGTTGACGATCGTTCCAGCCAATTGCAGGTCCGTTTCGGTGGTCCCGGTGCGCGTATGCAGCAATTCACACCCGAAACACGGGATTGACAATCCGGTGAGCAACACGTACATTGATTGCTGATGCTTTCTACGTTTTCAGAGGACGGTACGCGCGGCGTACACTGATCCGGCGTGGCATCGCGCACTCATTTCACCTCCAGGTTCGACGGCATTACTAACCGGCACATCGGATGCGCCCGGACCGCGCGCTACTGAAAACCACCTCGACTTCGACTGCTTGCGAGCGTGCAGCCGCCGACAGGAACCGATTTCACCTTTTCTTACCGAATGATCGCACATCAGCTTCAACAGGAGCAACCATGATTCGCATGCTTATCGTTTCGCTCGTCCTCATTATCGGAACAACCGCTTTGAGGTCACAGGAGCACCCTATCCTTTTCAAGAGCAATCCTTCGGGCGACAACACCGTCACAACCCACGTTTCGGTTGTCCCGATACCACTGCCCGAAGTCATGCAACCCCGACGGGAGGCTGTGACCATGTTTGCGAAACCGGACATTGCGGACGGAAATGTGGTCGCAACCGTCAATGAAACGGAATTACTGTTTGAAGGCGAAGACCTCATCCTGCGCATCGATCCACTGGGGACAAAAGTGGAACGCATCGACACCCCGGCACCGCTGTCGGCAGATGCTCAGCAGGCGCTGGAAGAATGTCCGCTGTGGCTCCGCGACCAGCTCCTCCTGAAACTGCGGCTGCTCACTCCCCGCGGACTTGATGACGATTTTGCACGCCTGATAACTTCGGCAGCTGAGCATCTCAAGGATGAGATCGCGTTTACCATCGCGAACTCGTCGTTGCAGACCCTCACGGATTCGCGCTTCTCCTCCGCGCGGGACATGCTCGTCCGCAACGCGGAGTTCATTTACATGGTGGCGGACTCACTCAATTATGTGAAGTTGGTCGAGCACGGATCGTATGCTCAGCGCGATTATTATACGACGACGACATACCGCATCTATGACAGCGTAACACAGGACACCATCTGGTCGGAAATTCCGCGCGATTATTACTACTGGTACATTGTGCATCCGAAATTGGACCAGGAAGGCGTGTATGTGACGGACAATGGCAGCGACAACAGCGGCCAGCGTACCTATGGATACTCATGGCGTGATTTCCTGTGGAACAACCCCGATCCCACGCATGATTATCAGCAGGTGAATATCACCACAAGCAAGGGTACCGTCGGGACTATCCAGCGATTCGGCGACCTGATGAAACAACCCACGGTACTCTGGGATCGCCGCGAAAACTACCTCCCGTTCAACCGGGCGTTCACTCCAGGACAGACAGCACTCGATATGCTTGGCAACTGGGCTTCGCGCGCACTGCCGGTGGATGTGACGCTGCCGCGGGCGTTCCAGCCGAACCAGGTCATCATGAAGCACAACGGTATGTGCAATGAAGATGCATTCCTCGTTGCCGGTGCATGCCGGACGGCGCTGATTCCACTGGTATATCTGGGATGCCATGCCGAGGACCATGTATTCGGTTCAGTGTGGGATAACGGCTGGCATCATTACGAATTTTTCCGCGGAGGACTCGCGGTAAACGGCAATCAGTTCTACGGCATCACGAACATGCTGAAGCGCGGAAGCTATGGATGGACCATCTCCATGGTCGAAGCCACGCGTCCCGACGGGTATCCATTCAGCCTGACGGCGAATTATGCGGACACCTGCACGGTGCAGCTTACCGTCACCGATACGCTCGGCAATCCGATGGAGGGAACAATGGTGCAGCTGTACGCTCCCGCCGGAACGGGCTATCGACCCTGCATGCATCTGTACACCAACAGCAGCGGAGTGGTGGAGTTCGGAGCCGGCGCCGGCAAACGCTATCTGGCGAATCTGTATCATCCGAAATATGGATGGAGTCCGCCGGATTCCCTGCGTGCCTATTATCTATCGCAGTCCAACTTCACTGCGGGAGCACGGTACAATCTTACAGTGCCCTATCCTCATATTCGCCGCGCGAGCGATGCTCCCGCCATACAGCCACCGGCAGTGCCGGGAACGTATTCCGTGCTGCTGACTTCGGATGGCGCACAGGTTGTCTCGGGTGTGAATACGCGCGACGGGCAACGGAGTCGATTTTATCGAAGGGAGGCAGACGGCGGTGGGATGCTTTCCGCGATGTTGCTGAACAGCCAGAATTACGACCTCCGCACACAGGGGCAAGCCTTCACCTGCCTGGCGTACGCTCCGTCGATGCAGGCCGGAGCCTGGGCGACACCAGTCCCGGCGGACGAAGTGACCTATCTCGTGCTGAGGAACCGCGCGGAAGTGAATATTCTTGAAGAGATGAAAGTACGCATAGATCTGTACGATGGTATCGTCACCTCGATCGACAGGCCCACGCCCGAGCGATTGACGAACATCGACGTCTCCCCCCACCCCGTTACTACATCATGCGTATTCCGCACCGCGGAGCAAGTGCGTCGGATAGAGATTGTCGACATCCTCGGCCACAGCATCGCGGAGTTGAATTCGCCGTGGGTATGGCAACCTTCTACATCGGTGAAGGCCGGATTGTATTTCGCACGAGTGTACACTGCCTCCGGCATACACATGAAAAAGCTGATGCTTGTGCGATAGTGAAGGGGGGCGCTGATTGTGACATAGGCGCTCATTGAGTCAGGAAACCATCGCTGCGCGTAGGTTTATTTCGTCTGTGACATGAATTTGACGAGACTCTACACAAGTACCGTCACCTCGCCGCGGTGAGGTGACGGTACTTGTGTACGCCGCCCAAAATATATGTCACACTCGATATAAACCGGGCGCTTCAAATACTTCCCACTCTGGATAAAAACGAACGAACGCGAATCGATGGCGTCTTCCATTCGCGTTCATTCGGATATAGTCTCGTATTTCCGCCGCTATGCGCGACGAAAGACAGGTCCTACCGTTGCACAGGGAACAGCGCGGTGTGCACGCTTCCGGCGTGGGCGATTTCCAGCACATACATACCAGCGGGAAGTCGGGCGACATCCAACGTGCGTACTTCGCGTCCGCCAAGCGTGGTGGTTTCCTCCATCGCGATATGCTTCCGGCCGGTAAGATCGTATACGGCGATGCGGAGAGGAAGGTGAGCAGGTGCGTCGAGAACAATCGTCAACAACTCGCGTGCAGGCAGAGGCGACATCGAAACGAGCGCGGGAGCAGAGGATGGTGTGCCGCTGAGCCTGAGCACCTGAGAAAATGTCTCGCTGCCGTCGTAATCCACGGAGCGCAGACGGAATACTAGTGAAGCACCGGAAGGTATCAGGAACTCGTAATCGCCCCCGTTGATGAATCTGGCGGCGACAAAACCTTGCCTGCGGAACGCACCCGCTTCCTCGATCTGTACTTCGAATCCGAGCAGATTGCTCTCCGACGCTGTACGCCATCGAAGCAGGACGCCGTCCGGGCGATGTTCACCGGAGAACGACACCAGCTCCACTGGGAGCGCCACTCCGAATCGATTGATCCGCTGTACGAAGATATCACCCTGCGTACTCCGATAATCGGTCCAGGCCACGATGGTGCCCTGCAGGTAATCCGACACGGCCAGGGGTCGATGCTGGGCCGCGGATTGCGTGCAGACAGGGCTTCCATTGTTCTGCCACAACGAATACCCCGTGACGTCGACGAGTTGGGCGTAAATATCGCCTGTGGACACCCGATAATCCATCCACACCACGATCGCTCCACCTACGCCGTTGGCGACCACCGATACTTCGTGCTGGGTTCCCGTGTTCGTGCAGAGGGGAACTCCGTCGGACCTCCATTGACCGAAACCCGCGGAGGTGATTCGTCTCGCATAAATATCGCCATCGGCGCCCCTGTAATCCGTCCATGCGACGATCATGCCACCGGTCCCGTCGGGCACGGGTTTGGGCCGCTCCTGCGTTCCGCTCGTAACACACACACCTACGCCGTTACCAGGCCACAGCACCCCCGTCGGGGTCAGGATTTGTCCATAGATTTCAGCTTCGCTCGTGCGATAATCCTGCCAGGCGAGCAACAGATTCCCCGTTCCCGTCGAGTACCCGGCGAGCTGCGTTTGCACTCCGGTCGCGGCACAGACCACGATACCGGCGTTGGTCCATTGCACGACACCGCTGACATTGATTCTCTGCGCAAAAATATCCGATTCGGTTCCACGGATCTCTTCCCAGGCGATGATGGCGCCGCCACTTCCGTCCATACCGATGACGGGAACGTAACGGGCACCTGCTACGGCCGCAATGGGAAGACCGTTGGTTTGCCACATGATCAAACCGTTCGATGCGACGCGCTGCGCGTAGATATCCGCGGGACCTCCGCGATAATCCTCCCAGGCGATGATCACTCCGCCCTGGCCATCGCTTACAGGAGCCGCACGCATCTGTACGCCACTCGCGACGCAGACCGGCACGCCATTGGCGTTCCATAGAGGAGAGCCCGTACTCGAGATACGCTGCGCGAATAAATCAGGCCCGGTTGGATTGTTCCTGTAGTCTTCCCACACGACGATGACGCCTCCCGAACCGTCGCTTACCGCGGCGAGATTCATCTGGATTTTGTGTGCGCTGCAGACGGCGACACCATTGGTCTGCCATAACAAGGTTCCGGCGGCATTGACCTTCCTCGCGTAAATGTCGGTATCGCCCGATCGATAATCCTCCCACACCACGATCGCTCCGGTCGTGTTGGCTACGGCGACCTGATTTAGCTGGTGCGCCGAGGCCCCGCAGGCAGCGATGCCGTCGGGCTGCCACTGAGCTAGCAACGGCGTAGACAGAAGTAGGTGCAACAGGGAAAATGTTATGCGTGTCTTCAAGACGGTTCCAGGATTTCTCCTTTGATTCTCATTTACGAAATACGCCAGTGTTCACCGCGTCGGCGACCGTCGCGAGCTTCACATCATCCTCATCAACAGCCCAGTACATTTCCAAATCGGACAAGGTGCGGTCGGTCGGCTCGTTGTACAACACCACCGCGCGAATTGCCGGGAACAAGCTCCGAAGCTTGCACCACAAATCTGTGTACCAGACCGGCTTGCTTCTCCCCACTGCAGAACAACCAGGCTCCGCGAGCATGACCGCCTTGTCATACAAGATAACACTACGATACACACTTTCGAATAGATATTCAACGGTATACCAGGCATCGATATGGGAACCGTATTTGAACACGCCTGTCCCGATCCAATCCACATACTTGCCGCCAAGGCAAAGGCTGCGCGGTGCCTCATGCTTGGGAGACCACACCCAGATGACTTTCCTCGCACCCTCTTCCCTGAATATTGTCCATCCATGCCGCCACGCGGCGCTGAACTGCCCGGAGGTATTGCCCGGCAGCACGGACCAGGGGTATTGCGGATTGTTCATCTCATGGGCGTAGCGCAGAAAAAAAAGTTTGCCGAACACCACCGTCTCCTTCGCCCGTTCCCGTATGTACTCGTCGTACCGGCCGTCGGCGACTCCACCGAAATCGGTGCGCAGAGCATCGCCGGAACGTCCTTTGTTGACGATGAATTCAGTTGTCCCTGCCTCCCACGTCGGAAGCGCGATGGCGCCGTGTTTATCCACTTCCCCCATGAGTGCCGTGGGGAAGACGTTTTCCTCACGATCGCCCCAGGTTGGGTAAAACGAAATACTATCCATGCGCTTCCCGATGGACTGCTCGAATTTCGCTATTCCGCCGAACGCAAATAGCGCCTCCGGCCGGTACATACCGAACATTATGCCTTCCTCATCCTCCTCGACTCCGACGGATACGGCGACACGCCCCTCCAGAACGTGCACGTACGACGCGCCATCAGTGAAGCAGCCGTCGACCAACGGGAATGTAAGCGCAAGAGCCACGACGAAAAGCACGGGACCGGCGCGACGCATGAAATTGAACAAGGTGCCGCGGTGGATTGGCGAATATTCGATTGTCGCGACTCAAACCCCTTTACCCGTCCAGAATTCCGATTCCCAAAGCCGTCAACGACCTGCCTCGGTTGTCGCGATCAAGCAAGCGAGACGGTACCTGCTCCGGGTGCATGCTGCTACCGGAACGTTGTTCAGGTACGGGCCGCTTCCGGTGCGGTGGTCGAGTTTCCCTGTCTCCCTCTCATGCCCGAACGTCCACGATTTTGTCCACGTGCTCCTCCGCTGTGTGCTGATATACCTGTAGTATACACGAATGTTATCACGCCAAATTTCGGAGGAGCGTCATGTCTGATGAAGATCGGAGGGGCCAACCGCTGCCTTTTGCCTTGATGATGATGCTGGGCCTCATCGTGCTCGGTATGCTCTTGCTCGCGTTGAAATTGATCGGGCTGTTGTAACCTGGCAACGTGAGCGACGCGATTGCTCAGCCAGGGAGGTCCAGCGCTTCCCGGGCTTTATTTTGAAATAGAGTCAAAGGCAGAGAGATGAGCGGACTGTGGCGATCTATCCATGAACGGTTAGCCGCGTTCGGTGCGGTGCGCTCGACTTCCCGCGCCGGATCTCAGGTGCTCCTTCGGGAGGGGAGTGAAGCAACGTCTAACGGCATTTCGCATGCGAAAGACTGGATAAAGCAGCGACGTCAGGGGGAAAAACCCCTGGATCTTCCGGAGCGTGGCAATTCTTCGAGGCCATTGAGGCGGCGTTCGAAGTAACGTTTTCGCCAAAACGAGACAACCTCTCGTCGCATGTGAAGACGTTGCGCGATTTGGTGATTCGCACACCCCTCTGCGGCAAGCAGAATCATCTTTGCTCGCTGCACCTGAAAATATGGCAACGTATACTTCTGTGATCTGCGGAGAAGTCCCTTGTACTCGACTTCCGAGAGAATGACAGGTTACGGACTTGTTCTTGGCATTCCGTACCTCCACTATGAGAGGTCACCCAGCAGTATTTCTGACAGGGATCAAGAACTTGATACGCTATTGTATTTTGGAATTTGCGTACCGGGTCACGTCCCGATTCAGGCAACAATTTGTCTCTGGGCAAAACCCGACGGTGTGCCTTCCAGGACGCGCACGGTAACGCGGCTGCGGTCATTCCATAAGGACATGCTCGTCACGACAACACGATGTACCGTGACGTTCCAGGTTCAATATCCTGGATCGTTCCGTTTATCTCAGTAGATGTACATGTACTGGTAGACCAGCACCTCGAAACCGAGTTTATTGGTGAGCGTCAGCAGGCGTTGTTCACGCGAGAGATTGCCCCAATCGTCGGCGAGCATTGTCGTGGATCCTTGATCCGACTTCCGTTTTCCGGTCGCCTCGATGTATACTTTACGTTTTTGCGGGCTCATGGTATTTCCTTTTCATGTTAAGATGAATGTGTGAATTGGGTCTGATCGCCGAGCGGACTTCGAAGGTGCATGTGATGGGATCGCAGTTCGTTCTACAGCATTATCGTATCGTTTGGCGTCGGATAGCCGGGAGGTGCTTCCATTCATACACATGACCGTCGCGATACTTTTGTCTCTGGTGACGCAGGTTCGTCGCGTACGCAACATCCGACGAGCGGCTGTATTCTTCGATAGCCGCCGGTCATAAGATATCTGCGCCGGATACGTGGGCGGTCCGGGTTATTTCGTGAAGGGAACGGATGCCGTCGTTTCCTTCAGCGTAAGGTTTGGCGGTAGCTAATCAATCTGCGTATCAATATACTGGATAATCCGATTGTTTTCACTTGTCAACCGCGAAATTGAAAAATAAATATTTCGCCCCCTTGCTCCCGGCATACAGAGCGATGCGGGGGAGTATATCCTCCAAAAGGGCGGCGTTCTTGAAACTGTCGATACCCGCGCATCTTTATCGCCGATTTTCGCCAGGGTGGTTGCTCCTTACCGAGAGCGCCTCAATCGTTCAGTTTTTGGGGAGAGCACACCGATGTTCAGTTCCACCCATCTCTCGACAGGGTTCATATAATATGTTGATGGTTCCCAGCCCGCCAGTGCTGATTGTCTCCCAGCCTGTACTGACGTTCAGTTCAGCTCATTCCCTTATATTTTTATTGCTCTGACATAATGTTTGTTTGCAGAAGTACCGTGTCACCTCTTTCATGCGAGTCCCTGCTTTTGCATATTATCAGATTATTCATACCCCACTTATGGAGAACGTGATGCATTCATCCTACAAATCGTTCTTTCTCCAGCCATCATCGCCACAGCACCGACACTACGAAATTCTCCGCGCACGATTCGTCGAGGGGCTTCGGCACGCGGACATCGCGCAACGCTTCTCCATGAGCGTTTTATCGGTCAACAGCATTATTCGCGATTTCAAGCATGCGATTGACAACGACGTCCCCGTCGAGTTCTTTCGCAAGACTTCGCCGGGCCCCAAGACCGATCGCAAGAAAAGCCTGGTCCGTGAGCATATCCTTCGATTACGTGACCATGACTACGCCAGTACCGACATTCATCGCGCACTCATCCGCCAGGAGTTACCTGTAAGTCTTTCCCTGATTGACCAGGTCCTGTGCGAAGCCGGGCGTTCCGGACTCGCCAAACGCGATCGCCAGACACGTGAGCACATCTCGCGAGAAATCGAAGCAGGGGCAATTCCCGGTTTTGATGAAGCCCACCTGTCAAGCCGGAGTGGGTCTGCGTTACCGACGAGCGGATCCTGACGTTCGAAAAAAAATAACACCATTTCAGAAGGCTGGCCGGGATCTTCCGGTTCCTGCCATTTTTTGGTCCTTGCGGGAATCGATACCATTGTCAACCACAGGTGCGCATAAGCGGGAGCGGCATGGCGTCTCCCTTCAGTTCAATGTTGAGCTTGCCGGCGATCAAATTGCGTGACGGAGAGCGGGACGCAGCTGAAGCACACAGCAAATGTATTGCGCATCCATACCCCACGCCTTTTTTCCATTTGTCACGGTAATTGTCCATTTTCCTTGCGAGGATTCGAGTTATCATGAAAAATCGTCTGCACGGACGATGGCCGAACACATCTACCCATCAGTATCACGTTCCATTGACATGAGGAAAATCGACGACGACATGACGTTTCCCGCGCTGGAGTGCGGATGAAATCGCTCCGTACAGGTATCGCCCACGGATCTGCGCTGATCGGTCGCAAACCCGTGCTTCGCCTGCTCTGGTACTTCGGTGTGTTTCTGATTTTTTTTGCCGTCAGCGGGCTGCGCATCGTCTCGCCCGGCGATGCCGACACGTCGGGCCTGTTCCTGTCTGCCATGATCGGTGGGATAGTATTCGCGTTGGTGCACGCATTTCTCTTCGGCAGACGGGCTGATGAAAGCTGACCATGTCAGGAAAAAATATGGTGCGGCATGAAATCCAGTGACATTGCGATGCAGTTACCGACTCCTCGTCGCATCCTTACATTCTGGTTACCCCTGCTCGCGACCTGGCAAATGATGTCGATCGAGGGACCCTTTCTCGCGGCCATCATCGCCCGTCTCCCCGATGTGAAATACAATCTTGCTGCTTATGGTGTAGCATTTTCGTTGGCGTTGATCATCGAATCTCCGATTATCATGATGATGACGGCCTCGACGGCGCTCGTGACCGGCAGAACATCATACCTGCGTCTCCGTAATTTTACCGCGGCGATCAACGTCATCATCACTCTTCTCATGCTGCTGCTCGTCGTTCCGCCAGTGTTCCAATTCGTTGCAGGGGATGTGATGCGTCTTCCCCCGCCGGTGGTTTCTCTGACGCACGCCGCCACCACCTTGCTTCTTCCGTGGCCTGCAGCCATCGGCTTCCGTCGCTTCTATCAAGGACTGCTGATCCGATTCAATCTCACCAACCGTGTGGCCTGGGGCACGTTAATTCGACTCATCGCGATGACCATCGCCGCGCTCACCCTCGCGTTAACGACCACGATTCCCGGAGCCGTGGTGGGTGCTTGCGCCTTGTCTACCGGAGTGTTGGCGGAGCTTATCGCCTCGCGTTTTATGGTGCGGAGCACGATCTCAGCCTTGCTGAAGCGCGGTGAAGTCAACGGACCCGCGCTCAGTTATGCAGGGATCTGGCATTTCTATAATCCGCTCGCACTCACATCCGTTCTCGCATTGGGAGTGCATCCCATGGTCGCGTTTTCACTCGGCCAAAGCCGCATGCCGCTCGAATCACTCGCTGTCATGCCGGTGATCAACTCGCTGGTCTTCGTCTTTCGCAGTTTCGGCCTTAGCTATCAGGAGGTGGCTGTGTCGCAGATGGGGAGACGGATGCAGCACTTCGCACCCGTGCGCACGTTCGCAATCGGCCTCGGTATCGCTTCTATGCTTGGTATCGGACTCGTGGCTTTCACTCCGTTCGCCCACTTCTGGTTCAGGGACGTAAGCGGCCTGAGTATGGATCTTGCGTTGTTCGCTCTTCTCCCGACGCAATTGCTCGTGTTGATGCCCGGTACGTCGGTACTCCTCGCAATGCAGCGATCGGTGCTTGTAGTCGCAAAAAAAACAGGCGCTATCACGACCGCGACGATCATCGAAGTAGGACTGATCCTGGCGGTGCTGTACGTTACAATCGCATACTGGGACGCGATAGGAGCAGTCGCCGCGGCCATCGCGCTCGTGATCGGTCGCCTGGGCGCGAATGCGTATCTGGCCCGGCCCGTGAGCAACGCGCTCAAATCCGGGACTGATAAATTTCTTTCAGAAGATGTGGCGGCCTGAACGCGATGGAAATGCAAATGTATAGCGCCAGGCGTGATACTATCGGCCTGGAATTCCATGCACGACTGCGGACGAACGGCAAGGCGTCCTGCATCGGTGATGTCGATCATCCATGCGTCAGACTCACCGCTAATTTGTTTCCGGGTGCGGTGCTCCGCCACGCACAGCTTCGAAGCGCGGCGGGAGCCACGGGCCACGTTTCCGCCGATAGACTTTCGACGCGGTTTAATGCGACGCGCATCGGATATAGGCACTCCGAAGGCGGATCCGGGGAGACTAAAGCGTGACCGTCGTCATCACAGTCGCATTCGTCATTTCACTCGTTGCTTCATCGATCGTCTTTGTGCTTGTTTCCATTGGATGGTCCCGCGCGCTCAGTAGGGTCTACACGCCAGCGCCTCCGGAGGACATCACCGTCATCATTGCAGCGCACAACGAGGTGGCTTCCGTCCCCGATCTGATCGCCGCTCTGGCCGAACAGGATTACCCTGACGCGCACATCCGCATCCTGCTCGTCGACGACCGCAGCGACGACGGGACCGCTGAAACCGCAAAGCGCTGCAGCGGGACCCTGCCTATCGAGATTGTTCGTATCGATACCGTGCCCGAGGGTATGTCGCCAAAAAAACACGCCCTCCATGAAGCGATCATGCAAACGGAAACCGATATCCTGCTGTTCACTGACGCCGATTGTCGGCCCGGCAACGGTTGGATCTCAGGCATGCATCGCGTCTTCGCCAGCGGAGCTGAAGTTGTGATTGCTCCGGCTCCGATTGAGGCCGGTTCAACGTTCGTGTCCCGTTACGCGGCCTATGAATCCTGCAGAACCGCCGCGTTCATGGTCGCTTCGGCGACATTGGACAAACCGTACATGGCTTCCGGCAGAAGCTGGGGCTATCGTAAAAGTCTCTACCAGCGCTGCGATGGCCTTCCCGCGCTGGGCCGTTGGCTCGGCGGCGACGATGATCTGTTGCTACAGCAATTCGAAATGCAGGGAGCGAAGATTTCATGCTGCGTCGAAGCGAGCGCCCTCGTGCGATCGGATTCTCCCTCACACCTGCCTGGTCTCGTACGACAGAAGCTCAGGCATTACAGCGTGTCGCGGGCGTATAGCGGCAGAGGGGCGTTTTTTCTGGCGATCGGCACGATGTTCCAACTTCTCGCCCTGCCCCTCGCGGCGCTTCTCTGTTTCCTGCTTCTCGCGGAAGGAAGATTTGCGGAATCGATCCTGCCTCTGGTCGGAATGCTGTGGATGATGTATTATAATGCCGGATTCATGCTCCCCATCGCGGAATATCTTTGCGGTTCGACGCATCGGAAAAATCTCGTTGGCATGGAGTGTTTTCATCTCGTATTTTCCGCTCTGGTCGGCCTCGTGTCATTCGTCAAACCGCAACGCTGGTAAAAGCCTCATGTACGAAACAACAATCCCGATGTCCACAATGGAAGCCCGCTCGGATGACCATCGCCGCTGGATGCGATCGCGCGAACGTGCCGTGCAACGTGGACGACTCATTTGTGATTTGATCGGGGCGTACATGCCTCTCGCAGGTGCCGTTGCGCTCGATGCCGGATGCGGCTACGGTGGTACCAGCATCGCGATGTGCGAACGCGGTGCGGACGTCATCGCTGTCGACCGGGATCAGACGCGTCTGTCGGATCTAACGAAGCGTTGCCGGGATATCGAAGTACAAACCTCGGAACTTTCATCGCTCCCCTATCCTGAACATTCGTTCGACCTGATCGTGTTGCAAGACGTCATCGAACATGTGACCGATCGTGATGAAACAATTCGTGAACTATGGCGTGTCCTGAAGCCCGATGGTCTGCTGTACCTGAGCACGCCGAATCGCACATCGGTACTGAATTTTTTCGCGGATCCGCATTTCGGACTTCCGTTCGTATCGATAAAATCCCGTTCGGAAATTCAGCACGTCCTGCGCAGTCGCCGCCCCTCCGAAGCCGGGCGCGATGACATCGCAGAACTGCTGTCACTCGAAACATTGACCGCCCTCCTCGAACGACACCTTTTCTCCTGTCAATTCATCAACACGGATGCGGCGCGAGCCCTTTTCGAGCGACCTGAAGACCTCGTGTGGAGCGATTTTCACCTGCACGCCGTAGATGTCATGCGGCGCAGCAAGCTTCATCGCGTCGCCTTGCGCTTCGTGAATGACGCACCCGGTTTCTTCAACACCTGGATCAATCCAACCTGGTATCTCCTCTGCCGAAAGACCGGGACATGACCGCCCGTACGATCCTGAACCTGCTGAGATGCTTCACTCCGCGGAGAGCATGGAATCTGATCCGGGTGTTCGCGTCGTTCCAGCTCTCCGTGTTGACCTCACGAAGCATTGTCTGGGGATCGCCGTACACGCTCACGATAGAACCGACCAACCGCTGCAATCTCAAATGTCCTGAATGTCCGTCGGGAAACGGTCAGATGGTGCGGCCGCTCGGCCTCATGTCCATTGAGCGCTTCAATGCGATCGTGGACGAGATCTCGGGTGAAGTATTCTACCTCCAGTTATTTTTTCAAGGCGAACCGTTCATCAACAACGAACTTCTGGAAATGGTACGCTACGCGCGTTCACGGCACATCTATGTGGCGATCAGCACCAACGCGCATTATCTCCGCCAGGAAGTGATCGAGAACATTCTCGACGCCGGACTCGATCGGTTGATCGTCTCCATTGATGGATTGACCCAGGACGTGTACGAAGAGTACCGTGTCGGCGGATCACTTGATCGCGTTCTCGATGCGCTCCATCGGCTCGCAGCCGCCAGACGAAGTCGAGGGCGCAGGCACAGGACTGAAGTGATCCTTCAGATGCTGGTGACGAAGCAGACGGAAGCGCACATCACTGCATTGCGTGAATTGGCATCTTCCGTGGACGCATCAGTCGCGCTGAAAACGATACAGGTGTACAGCGTTGAGGGCGCGCGACGTTTCCTGCCCGATGACCCCGCATGGAGTCGCTATGAAATCGTTGATGGCGAATTACAGATCAAGGCCACAATGAAAAACCGTTGCGTCCGTTTATGGGAGCGCAGCGTCATCACATGGGACGGAACCGTGGTTCCCTGCTGTTTTGACAAAAACGCGGAATATCCCCTCGGGTCCCTGGAAGAATCCACGTTCGAGGAAATCTGGACCTCGAAATCCTATCACGATTTCCGGAACGCCATCCTGACCAATCGACGGGGTATCGATATGTGCAGAAACTGTACGGAAGGTCTCAAAATTTATCGATAATCCGCTTCGCGCGCCCTGCATGGATGACAGGGAAGTTGCTTATCCGCATTTGTAAACTTCGTCATCCTGAGTGTGCCCACCAGCACCGTACGCTGGTCCATTTCAAGGATGACAACAGGTT
>CAYJMN010000054.1:0-39908 GCA_964371045.1 uncultured Chromatiales bacterium
TAAAGCTGCCACCTAAAGGTGGGGGTTTTAACCCTCCCAAATGGGGACAATAAAAAAGACCCGCTTGGCAGCGGGTCCTCTCTCTCATCTCTTCCCTATGGGGTCTCACCTACTCGTATTCTTGCTCAAACATGGCGCCGTATATGCCGTTGCTGCGCATCAGGGTTCGCCGCGTCGTACCGCAGTCGGCTCAATGTGCTCGACCGGATTCTACCGTGCATTACTTGCCACTGTGGGACATTTCTACCTTCGCCGTTTCAATCGCCAGCTGCATATTTTTTATGGCGTTCTTCAGCTCATCACCATCGCTCACGACTTTCCTGGAAATTGGAGCTACCGCTTCGATCCCTTTCGGCGTCAGATCGGTGGACAGGTAGTTATTAATTTCCTTTACATCAGATACATACGTTTTGAATGTTGCGTTTACTCCGATGCTGCTCCCTGCAATTCTTCCATATATCGCGCCGAGTTCCACACGTCGCTGTTCGCTGAGTTGTTGCATCTCGGGATTCTTGTACGCGGCGCCTTCCTTCTTCCACTCGGCGAAATAGTCCTTGCCCCGCGCCTGCATTTCGTCGGCATGAGCCGCGAACGAACTCTGTAGTTTCGCGATTTTCTCTACGTTGACCGCGAATTCTCCAAAGGCCTTTGTCACATCCGACTGACCGTGCAAGACTAGGTTGTCGAGCGATCTTCCTGTGACGTCGAGCTGAACGACAATGAGCGTGATATCGTTTTCTACCGTCTGCATGGTGTTTGTAGCATCATCGGAACGTTCCATGCCAGTCGAAGCGCAGCCGGCCAGCAGGATGAACGCTGAGAGGAACGGCGGATACAACGCAATAATATGCTGCTTTATCTTTTTCATGATTACTTTCCGGTCCATTGGCCTTTCTTTGCTCTGATTGCGTAGCATACAGAACAAAGATCCTCGTTTTGCAGGGAACAATCGTTACACTTTTATTCAAATGATTTACACTTTTCACATATTCAGCTTGTCATCTTGCGCTTCCTCCCGCTCCGCGCGGCCGGACGAAGGACTCGATAAATTCCGTTGGAACCGCTCCCTCGCCTTGGCCTGCGGAACGGAGTTGCAGGCATGCTCTGGACATTCATTTCAATCCGTTGATCGAGGGGCCGGGCGATCCAACACAAAGTAGACCACGGAGTACCTGCAAGGTGCCGGATCGTAAACAATAAGCAATACGGACGGTATCGTTTATAATACTACCCGATGCTCCTGCATATCGCCGGCGTTACACCTTGCATCCCTATGATCTATCATTCGCATGTGATATCTTGGTGGATGACGGCGAGCAGGGCGCCTATGTCGTTGCGAATGGGACGCACAAGCGAAGAACCAACCGGATCAAGGAACCAACACGGATGCTCAGCACCGCAAAGAAAATCATGATCGCCCGCCTGGCGTCGGCAACCTTGCTTCGCGCGGGCTTTCGCGCGCGACAACGTACGCGCAGGAACGGGGTGACATTCGATCTCGATCTCCGTGAAGGCATCGATTTATCGTTGTTCCTTTTCGGGTCGTTTCAAAAACACGTGCTCAAGGCTGTGCGGCGTCACGTGCCAATAGATGGCGGCGTGATCGACGTGGGCGCGAATATCGGCGCAGTCTCGCTGCCCGTCGCGGCGATCTTGAGTCGCGGTCGCGTCATTGCGGTCGAACCGACGGACTACGCCTTCGATAAATTGCAGCGTAACATTTCTCTTAATCCGCACCTTTCTGATCGCATCGTAACCATCAAGTCCTTCATCGCGGCCGAAAGTTCTCCTGCTTCCAACCTTGTCGCTTACAGCAGTTGGCCGGTGGCCGGCGTGAACCGGGAGGGCCTCCATACGGTGCATCAAGGCGCGGCGAAAGAGGCCGTCTGCGGACAAATAACATTGGACGATCTTGTGTCGACACAGGATGTCGACAAGGTGAATTTTATCAAGATCGATACGGACGGACACGAGTTCAAGGTGTTGTCCGGGGCGCATGAGACTCTCGAACGGCACAAACCCGTAGTGCTTTTCGAAGCGTGCGAGTACCTCATGCGTCCGCCTGATCCGACATTTGACGATTTCGCGGCGCTCCTGTCCGCACACGGTTACTCAATCTACGACAGCGCTACGCTCATACCGATGGATAGCCCGGCGTTTTATCGTGCCTGTCCCTCCGGAGGCAGCATGGACCTCATCGCTGTACTGACAAGACAAAGGCCCTGAGCTTCATCACGGCGATTCGACGCGCGACTGCCGCCACCGTCCTTGAATCGTTCCAGACGGTGAACATGCAGCGTTCAGTCGGGGACCGCGAGGATACCAAGGTTTGAAACCAGGCGTGGCGACGTTCTACATCCTTTTACAATACTCCTTTCCGCTTCTCGCCTCCCCACCGACCCGTCAACCGAAGCCTTTCAATGGTGCGCTTTTCAGTTGAGCGTTCGAGGCGAACGTGGAAACCGTGCTCCGATCATCGCACGTGCAGGAGTATGCCGGAGCGAGCTGGGGTCCGCGTCATCCACGCATCCTTCCCATCCCGCTGTGCCGGTCACCGTCCCTTCGTGACCAGCCTGCCGCCAAGATAGCTCATCGGTATATACGCGAAGACCAGATCGACGATGGTGAACCAAAGAGGCGATGGTAACAGGAAGACGTTGGCGATTCCTCCTACGAGAAAAACGCAGCCGATAACAAGTGCGAATGTCATCCTGTGACTGGCTGCTATCAGAGCGGCGATGATGGCGCCGACGAAGGTTCCCAGGGCGTGCGCCGCGAATGGCATGATGAAGTGCCGTGGTTCGAAGAGATGCATGGAGGATTTCAAGCCTTCCATGGTCGTGACATCGGCGCCGGCCGGAGGCGGGATAATCGATCCACTGATCATTATGATTCCCATATTCACAATGCTGCCAACAATAAGGCCTAAAACGACAGCGAGGATATTTTTGAGGATTGGATACATGAAACAGTCTCCTATCAATTTCGGGTTGTACTGGCTATCACGATAGCTCTGAATTGCTTCACGAAACGGGGTTCATTGTAATTGATGCACTATGCACTTGAGGAAATCGATCAACAGTCGCGTATGCAGCACTGAAACCAGGATGCGGTCATCAATTCACCAAACGCGCGCTTGCGCTCGTTTCTCGTTATTCCGATCCCAATCCCTGCCTGACGCGGGAATTGATCGCGGAAGTGTTTCGGTTTCAGATCTGATCTGTCTACTTGACCGCGGTCATAATCCTGCTGTCGGTGAAGCGGCCGATTGAGTTATTGACGATAATCTGGTATAGATACGTCGCTGTGGGCAAACCCAATGCCTTCAGATCCACAAGGAGAGTCTGCTCTCCCGCGCTCAACCCGGTTCTGACTATCGACGCTACGTTCCTGCCCGACAAATCCCATACTTCAAGAGTCACGTCGGATGGCCGTTGGAGCATGAAGGGCACGGTAGTCGCACCACTATGAGGATTCGGGAAATTCTGACCGAGGCTAAACTGCTTCGCATTTTCCTTTTCGATATGCCCGATGCCGACCGTGCCGCTCCCCAGGACGGTCGCTTCAAAATAACTGTCGTATCCACCGGTGGCGTCATTTGTTGTCAGCGTCGCGAGCTGATAGTTGTAACCATCCGAAAAGATATTATCCGTTTCAAACGTAAGCGGGTCCGGTCCTTTCGAATAAAGCGAGGGATGCGCGTAATATGCAACATTCTTCTCGAGAAGCGGAAAAGTCAGCTGGGAAATGGCGGCGTATGCCGAGCTGACATACACTTGAAAATGAATATGGCAGATTCTCCCTGTATACCAGCCGGGTAGAATCGTAATGAACTCCACCTCCCCATTTGCATCGGTCATCTGGTAACCCCGGCAGTACGTGAGTCCTGTCTGTCCGGGGTTGCCGCTCTGATTGTACCCCGAGTAGAAGCCGTCCTTATCGCAATGCCAGATGTTGACTCGTACATTCTGCATGGGTGCACAGTTATCACTGCCGAAAATTTTCATTTTCAGATTCAGTTGCGCTCCAGTTCTGTCCTCGCGAACATCCTGTCTGAAATAAAAGGCATTATCGGTGATATCCAACGGGAACGGTCCTGCGGTCTCCGCCGGGATAAGTGTGCATTTCGCCGCCTTGGAGGTTGCGCCCTGGTTCGCGACAAGGTTGTTGAATGGCATAAAAGCGGCGGCGCCAGCCAATCCCGTTTTCTTGAGAAAGTCTCTTCTATCGTTGTGCATGCCCGGGTTCTTTCTTGAATATGGGAGGGATGATGTTGAAACTTGTCGGTCCACCGTCGTGCCTTCGTGGGATAATACAGTAGGGACGAATGTCATCCTCGTAAGATGCTGAATCAAACGACTCCCGCGACACGAGCCATGATCGATGGCTTGGAGGGAGCGTCGGTGTGCGGAATTCTGGAGGCTGCGACATTGTACTGCACCGATCGATTCGCCGGAAGGTTCGTCATCGTGGTGACGAACCATCAATCCGGGCTTCGACAGACCGACCCCGCCAGGTTGCAAAGCTCTATTCGCGGCAATCCCGTCCAGGGGTGGTGCTGGTTTGTCCGGTCGAATAGAAGCTAAATACGCTTTTTTTTCGTAACGTGCAACGCGGTAATAATTCCGTGACCGGAACCTCCCGACATCCATCACAAATGTCCTTCCTTATCAGGGGTGAGTGCGAGCCTCAAGGCGGCCGTGTACACATTCCTTTGGCGGTAACAATCAAGAAACCCGCCGTGTGGCGGGTTTCTTGCATCGATGGTACGGAAATTTCGAATGTGTCAAAGCACCGTGTTCAAGAGAGCGGATTCGCTTTTCTCCAGCTCTTCCTTTTCGCCCGTTTCGAAGCTCACCATCCAACCGATTCCGAATTTGTCCGTGCACATACCGAAATACGAACCCCAGAATGTTTGAGCAAGCGGCATGGTAACGTTGCCACCTTCGGAGAGTCCTGCGAAAATGCGATCCGCTTCATCCTTGCTGTCGGTATTAACGGAAACGGCGAAATTGTTGCCCTGCACGAAGGTCGGTGCCCATTCGCCCCCCGTATCACTGCCCATGATCGAGGTGTCGCCGCCAATGGGAAGCGAGATATGCATGATCATGTTCTCCATTTCCGGCGGCAGTGGGGGCATGCCCTCCTGAGGCGGCATCTCCTTGAAACGACCTATGTAAGGGAAATCCCCACCAAACACTGATTTATAGAAAAGAAACGCTTCCTCGCAATTTCCGTTGAAGTTAAGATACACGTTGACTGTTGTCATGGAGAGCCCTTCCTATGTTTGTTGTTCCGAAAGTGATTTGACTTCCCGGAGCGCGCGCGGGAAAGCGTCGTTCATGAAGTCGATGAACTCGTCATCGCAATCGACGGTTACCTCCAGTCGCACCGCATCCCCGGACTGCACGAGACGGTACGTCTCGACGGCGCCGCTCCATTTCTCCGTTTCGTCGGTTGGCGGCGACTCTACTCCGTTTTTATCGATCATACCAATATGCTTTAAAACCATGATGCTGTTCGGAACCAGTTCGGTCACAACGCTGTACATCCCTTCGCCGGTGCCGGATAGGAAGCGGATCTTGCCTCCCAATTGCGAAAAATCGCCCTCGTAGGTCGAACCCTCATCGAAGGGCTTCGTCCATTGCTCGTACGTTTCCTTGTTCCAGAGCACGCTCCAAACCCTCACAGCTCCAGCCGCGATTTCCACACTGTATGATAATTTCTGCATTGCGGAGGCTTTCGACAACTGTTGAGAAATCAGTGGACAGTAAGATTAATGAAGAGCGACCAAAATGTCAATAGATCAACACCTTCGAAAACACTTCGAAAATACTGGCTGACCGGAGGTCTCTGAAGAACAGAGCGCACGGTATTGTCCCCTGGTATCAGTCATTACGGTGCGAGAACTGTTGAATCAGCCTCTCCTCAATAGGCGCTTTCAGTGAAACTACGGTATCGGTATGGTCATTTGGAATCGTCATCGAGAGCACATAATGCCGGATCTTCCATTCAGCGTCCAACTTTACCAGGACTCCCGATCCCCTGCATATCTTCATTTGCGTGTCAAGCAGTTCGTCGAACCAGGCGACCTCCCCCTTCTCGTCGATGGAGATATGACGTTCAATCGCCGTAAAGTCCCACGCCTTCCCACGGTCAAAATAGGGCTTCGCGAAGACCATGAAACTGTTTTTATCCCAACGTTCCGTCGCATCCGTACCGATGAATACTGCGTCTTCGGTAAAATATCTGAAATAGCTGTCGTAATCCGCCTTTGCCGCGGCCTGATGGAAGGAGTCGAGCACTGCGCTGATGTTGCGCTCTTCATCGGCTGTTTGAGGATTGTTCCCGCCGCAGCCGGTGAGAAGCGGGAGTATCATAAACATGGTGATTGCCGGAATGACGGCAGACAAAGTTCTGAAAGATGTCTCCGGATTACTCATGGTATCTTTCTCCGTATGGTAGTACATAATCTATCTGAAATCCGTTGATGGTGTTGGTGCTTCTCTACGGCGGCGGTGTCGACGAAGTTTTGCCCGTGCTTCAATTTCATCCTCAGTACGCAAAAATAGGTTCCACAAACCCATGCATGGCTACTGGAAGAGCCGGGAATCGAAACGGAATTCACCGGGTTCGCCGATACTGATTCCGGAAACATCCTTGTGCCGCGGATTGATGAGAAAGATGGACTCCAGAGGTACAATGGCGCTCGGTAACGCCAAAACCACCGATGACGCGGCTTCAATCCATTGAACGCCAAGCACGCGGGTCGACTCTGGGGCCGGATCGGTAGCCCAGTCCTGCGGCAGATCGGATGGTGTGAGCTGCCTGCAGAGTGTACTATCGAAACTGACGGGAATACTCACATACCGTCGAGAAAGTCCGGCATTGCCGAGGTGAACAAGTATTTCCAGCGCAGCCAATGAGAGCGATCCCGCTGTATAGACCATCGGTACACCACGTTCATTCCAGCGGCCAGGATACTGTGCCGCTCCCTCTTCGTTGAAGGCGGTGGCGCTATGCCTTTCCTGAACGATTCTCCACGCGGTAATGATCACGAGAATACACCGTGCTCCAACCGTCCGAGCAGGTCCTCGACTTCTCTCGCACCAAGCTCCGTATCAGCGTACTCCAACGGCGATTTCCCTCCAAGCGCCCTGACCGACGCCTTGAACCATCGCCTGGCCTCATCAAGACTTCCGAGAACGCCCACGGCTTTATCGAAAAGCGCAGACAGTCGGAACACTCGCTCTGATTCCTCGAATGCAAGCCGTCCATCCTTCTTCCGTCTGGCCAGAGTTCTGAGCGCGATACCGGTGGTCTTCGCCAATTGCACCTGCGTTATCTCCATGGCCTGGCACAGATGCTCGAAGGAAGATATGGCCAGCCCCTGCTTCAGTCGGCTGACGACCTCCCGCGTATCGTTCAGTCTGAGACCAAGCGAGATTCCGTAATCCCGCTTTGGTCTTGATGCGTTGATCCTGATGGCCTGAACCGACAAAGCTGTAAAGCCGGAGTCTGTCCAATGATAGGGACTGCCGGGATCTTGTACTTTTTTCTTCTTCTCCTGCGTACGTGCCCGTTCTGTCTTCGACTTGGGTACCGTCATGTCAGCCTCCGTGTTGTGCCATTCTGCATATCAATATACGCCACATGGCACGGCTTGTCAAGTCCTTTCGATGGATCATGGATGGATGTGTTTGGATGGCGTCTCTCGAACTGTAGAAATCGAGAGGAGGTGACTTTTCCATTTTCTGCTGAGTATCCTTTCTGTCCCGGAGAATGATGTTCGTTCATCCGAATGAAACGGCGTTCCCAGTGAACCGACCAACTATCATCCCTACCGCACCAAATCGTTTTTTCCGGTGAGATGGACACAGGAGAAGCACAATGTTAAGGTCTACGTTGTCTTTTTCTTTATCTCATTGTTGCATGCTTAACAACGGACAAATCACAAGGGAATGATGCGCTCGAACATCTTTCAGTGCCATGCGTCTCGGCTGGCATCGTGCGCGCTATTTGTACCCGTGGATATTACGTGTCTTTCTCGGACTCCGCGCTTCGTCACCGTTTCTTTTTGGATGGTTTTGCGCGGGTGTTGAAATCCAGCGCGAGAGATATCCAGAATTCAAAGTTTTTTTTCGTTCGCATGCCAATGTCCTCCACCATGACATAGCCGCGCATCGGACGATTTGTGAAATCCATCGTGCGGCAGCCGGTCCGTTCCACAGCCTGCTCGTGAAGTTCGGGATCAATCCGGCACATCAGTTCGTCTTTGATGATGCCGACGCACATTTTGCCGTTGTACATAAAGGTGAGGCCGCCCATCATTTCTTTTTCCTCGATGTTCGGAAGCCCCGCCAGACGTTCACGAATGCGGCGGGCCAGTTTCTCGCTGTATGCCATGGGATTCACTTTTAACAGTAATGGTAGTTACAAGAAGAATGTAGCGTAAAAGTGCTACAACTCAAACGTCCCAACATCTTGTTTCGCGAAGGTATCTCTCAACTTGTTGCTTTCCTGGTACCCGGCCGGAATGTCAAAATGCCCTGAATTGGTCGATAACAAAAGCCGACCACCGCGCCAACGGAATGCCCGTTCTACTGCATGGCATGTTCGCCCGTTGGAAATTATTCTGCTTGCGGACCATGCTCCCCGATCCATCCTCGGGTCTCGCTACCAAGCCCTTACCGGGTTGCGACACGAATTTTTTCGATCAGTTCGGTTGTTCCTTCGTAATCATACTCGTTCTGTTTTGCAAGTTCTACCGCTGCTTCGGCTTCCGTGAGCGCCTCGTCGTAGCGGCCGAGTTTGTAAAGCAAGGCTGCATGGGTATCGACGTTGGCGTAGTAGCGCCGCAGTTCAAGAGAGCGCTCGGCCCAGGCGAGGGCTGTTTCGAGATGCCGGGCGTCGTCGTACTGCTCGTAATACTTCCAGGCAAGGTCGTTCAACTCGTCGCTATCGCCCCAAACCTTTTCGATGTAGAGTCCGGCTGTCTCCTCGAAGCGCGCGGTGTCACCTCTTTTGGCGTAATAATCCATTTTTGCCGAAAGAACAAGGTTTCGCCTGTTGATGACACCTGTAAGACGTCCGTCCATCTCCTTGAACTCGTGTCTTTTGCCGTTGTCGAAGTCTTTCAGCACGGCTATCGCCTTTTCGAACAACGCATCGTTTCCCATCTCGATTGCGAGGCGTGTTGCACTGTGGGCTATCCAGACAAGGCGAGAATGAACTTGTTCGGCATCGAAATATCGTGCGTACATTTCCCTGTTGTCGAGCATGGACTGATATGCCGTGCTTCCCAGCGGCATCGTGATCTCGAATCCGTGTATGGCGAACTCGTAGATGAAACGGATGTTTTTTTCCTCCTTCAGCTCCTCAACGCTTTGGGTGCTGATGTAAGCCCTGATATGCTTGTCCGTGAGCGCGTAAGAATCGCGAAGTTTGTAGCAATACTCGTACAAGAAGCCGGGGTCGCGCTCGCCGCCTTCATAGCGCTTCGTGAACGTGCTCAGACGTTTATCCGGATCCAATGCTACTCGCCCCTGAGAAATAAATTCTTCGGGAGAAAAGACACCAACAGCCGTGTGCAGATACGTTCCGTAGCTATCGAGGTAGATGAAGGAAGGGTGCATTTGCACGTTGTAAATCTTGTTGGTCTCCACGCCCTCGCCCTTCTTCGTATTGACCTCGAAGCACACGAACGTGCTGTTGTAATAATCGGCCACTCCGGGATCGACGAAGGCGGTCTTCTCCATCTTGCTGCACGCCCCGCAACCGTCAAAATGAAAGTACAGAAAGATGGGCTTGCCTTCGGTTTTCGCTTGCTTCATTACCTCCGCGTAACTTCCCTTGCGAAAAGCGATTTCGGAATCACCAGCGTCGGCGGTTGTTACTGCGAATGTTAGCAGTACAAAAATAACTGCGAATTTCATGAGAGCCCCCTGTGCGTGTTTGTGTCTGCTATCTATTTGGCGTCTGTCTGGCGATGTTGATCTGCTTCTCTACTGCGAGTTGATCGAGATTGGCTTTGACTTCCTGTATCACCGAGTAATCGAGGGTCGTGAGTCCGAAAAAGACAGCGCCGCCTTCGCGTGTGCGCATTGTATATTTCTCCGCGCTGTATAGTATTCCACTCACATCGTTCCACCGAACTATTGTTTCTTTCGACTGCAAGTTTGGCTTGAGTGCGATCATTTCGTCATCGATCCGAACATACGCTTTCCCGGGCACACGCCACAGGCGATAGCCCAGCCCGTCCATGATCCAATAAATGGCGCCTATCAGCCAAACCCCATGGGTCAGCCATCCGAAAACATTCGTGCCTTTGACGGTGAATATGGACAGGTCGGGTATGAGCAGAGCATTGAAAAGGCATAATGCGCCCATTGTCAGTTTCGGACCCGAAACTTTGCTTTCTGGGAGCAGATCTCGGTAGTAGTTCATTTCCTTTCATCCGGTTGAAAAGCTTGTCTTACAGAAAGTTAAAATAATACACGACAATGTACTAATGAGTGACGTGCCGTAATGCTCATTCGCGGATGGGGTTCCTACTTCCGAAAACATTCCTTCCGCAGGATGTTTTCGAACCTGGTCCGGCTGATATAATGGTCCGCCAGAAGCCTGCCATCCCGAATAAGACTGAAGGTTCCGAACCCCGAAGGCGAGCGCTGCGCCTCCTTCGGTGTGACAATTTTCTTCACCGTCAGGGGAATGCCGTGTTCATGCGCCGCTTGCGAAAGATCGCGCACGGACTTGGCATGCCAGGGACATTGATCCGAATACAAGAGGTGCCAGCCCTTATACCCTGACTGCTCCTTCCTCCAGTCGAAGAACACCGGAGCGGGCACGGCATCGTCAAAGGTTTTCACCATCAATTCAAAACGGTCCAGACGCTCGGCGACATGGAATGCATTTCTTTCAAAAAGCGATGTGTTCGCCATCCATGGTCCGTCACTGCTCATTGCGCAGACACCGGATTTCATTCTGTCTTTGGCGTCCTGTTCACATTGCTTTATGAGCAGACTGCCTACACCCATCCGTCTTGCGTCCTTGACGAACAGGGCAATGCACTGGATGAACAGGTAATTCTTCGCTATGACGGGACGCCAGGCAAGCTCCGAGGGAAGATACTCGATAAATCCGAGGCGTCTACCATGGCTGTCCTCGGCGATCTTTATGGTCAGCCCTTTGTTGAGTTTTGAACAGAACCATTCCACTTTTGCATGATAACCGGGGGATGTGCGGTCCTTGATGCAGTAGATGCCTGCCTCGGCAACGTTTTCCGCGTTGACATCCAGTATGCCGATGTTGTCGATCTCGATTTCCATTCTCGTCTTCGTTTAGTTCAGATGGGATGACCTCGAAAACATTTCATCAGCGGTTGCGGAACGGATTCCTTAGAGGGACACAATTCCTTGTTCTGAATTCGTGCATCACTCAATCGCGGCATGAAACCTCGAATAGTCCTTTTTCCTGTAGCTTTATAACATCACTACCAACTGCTGTTTCACATACCTGTTTCCCTGACTTACTACGAACACATACAGTCCTCCGGGTAATCCGCGGAGATCGATGGTATGATTCTCTCCGCTGATTCGTGCGCGATGAACATTCCGCCCAAGAATATCCCGCACATCAAGCGTGAGATTATCCGTGCCCGCTATTACGGAAAAGAGACCGTAACCGGGATTCGGATAGATCTCGACCGCGTCTGGAAGGGATTCGCCATCAACGGTAGCGGGCGACAGGTATTCGTGCGCTCCGATATCGTATCCGCTTCCTTTCGGACGCACGGTTTTGTCGATGTCGTCCGGCACCATGGTTGAAAGATCGCTGCCTTTGTCCACGACGCTCTGCTCGGGTCCGGCGAGTCTGAGATTCGCTGTGCCCGCATCGACAAACCAGTTCTCCGAAGCATTGGTGTAATTTGTGGCGAGCGTTGCGGTTCCGCCGTCGCGTGCGCGTATGAGTTTGTTCGTCAGATTGTTGAGAATCTCGACGTTTACGGTCTGCGCGAAGCGGTACTCGATTGCATTTGTGTAACCAACGATCACTGTATTATTGTATACTTTCGTATCGGGTGAGGATTCGAGTCCGATGCCGACATCCGAGAAGGTGGAGGACCCATCGTTATATACGAAATTATTCCTGATGATCCCGCCGTGGTTTGCGCTCGTGCCCAGACCAAAACCAATGCCCCGGTCGCAGTTTCGGATAACATTCCGCTCCACGGTATTGTCTTCGCTGTTATTCCAGAAGTGGACGGCATGTTCGGCGACAGACGAAGAGGGGCTCTGGATTCCCGTGAATACATTGTCCCTGACCGTCCAGCCGCGACCCTTGTGGACGTCGATTCCTCCAATGTAATAATTGGGACCGACGCCTGCGGAGTATTCAAAGAGACTGCACTGCACGACGCCTGAATCGATGCTCGCCCGATCCGTTGCACCCTTGAGCATCTGCTGGTAGGTGTTCCGGACCCTCACATTGTGCACAAGGAGATGATGACCGCTGACCTGTATCCCGTGATTGCCCACCTCACGTATTGTGAGGTCGGCGATGGTGACGTGATCCCCGGCGATGAGCAATCCATCCTCCGTCGCGGGTGACACATCTTTCATTCCCCCGCCTTCCAGAATAACGGAATCGCGATTTCCCGAAAGGCTCCTGATCACCACGTTGCTCGCCGTGAGATAAGGGAACGATGCGCTGGAAGCTATGCGGTAGGTTCCGTTCGAGATCAGTATCGTAAGATTTCCGCCCTCCCTGTTCGCTCGATCAATTGCAGCTCGAATCTCCCCCGCCGATCCGACCGTCACGACCTCACCGATGGTTCTGCCGCAGGGTGCTGCGGTGTTCGTCTGCACCTGCGTCGACGTACATCCGCAATCCTGCGCATTTACCGTGATGCGCACAGTCAACATGACCGCACCGAGCATTGCGAAGTTTAAAATTATCAGGGACCTCATCCGTACCAAGTCACATCATCCATCGAGATTGATGAATACTGAAAATACGTTGATACCGGAGTAAGAGCTGCTTGAGCGTCCAGATTATGAATCGGCGCCCGATTCTCTCTTTCCAGTGTCTCCGAAGGGGAGCAACAGCATCAAGAAAAAAACTAAACTGAGCACCAGGAATGTGATATTGACGGTGCGGGCAAAAGGTGGAGCACCTTCCGGCCATACCTGACCTGACAGCACCACGATATCAAGGATGATCAGGATTATAAGGAAAGGTTTTCGCAGTTTATCCATAATCTTTGCCCGCATTTCTGAGTGAGGTGATATCCTCGTTCATGAGAGACTGGTTGCTTTCACGATGAATCTCATCGCTCCGAATATTGGAATTTCTATAGAGAATGGACATGCAGCGCTTCAGATACACGAACATGCTGTCTGTACCCGGATATCGTGACAAAACCGGAGTAGTAGGTATGTACCAGGCGGTATCACAGCTTATGCATTCGGACCGGCGAATCAGTCCGTTGTTATTCACTACATGGCGTTTCACATTCATTTGTCTCCGGGCAACAAGCGCCAGCTTTCGTGTCGGCCCCGGCGTCATCATGGCTGACTGTATCCGCACTGTCGCCATACACTGCGTTGCCACGAGAGGGGTGCTCCTTCGTTGTGCTTTTTGAAGATGTGAGAAACGTCTTCGCTGTATATGGATACATCCACATGATCGCACATAGGATAGTCGTAGCCCAGAGAAACGATTTCGACTGCAGAAACGGGGTCTTTTTTTCCCTGGTGCAGCATGGCGATTCGATGGCATCTGCGGTCGGTGCGCAGCAATCCTGGGATTTCGGCCTATATGCCTTGTAAAAGCCATATCCCAGACTTAGCACGGTCATCGCGAAAAACACCGGAGTCAGCTTTTCCACAAACGTCAAGGTTGATCCCGAAAGTCCTATCAGTCCGAATATCGCAGGACCGCCGCAGCACCCTCCGGCAACGCAGGCGATTCCGCATGCACCACCGGAGCTGCCAAGTATTGGAGCTCCGATACTCGAGAATAGGGCGATAAACCGTGATTGCTGCTTCTGCATGTCACCATCCGGTGCTGATATGAAAGTACAATATGGTTCGGATTCATCCTCATTCGCAAGCCACTACCCTGTTGGCAAATGCCTGACAGCTGGGGCATTGAGCAAGCGCGTAACAACATCACTGCTCATAGTCCTTGAACGGTCGAGATACGGTTCTCCTGGTGCCTGACGTGTCTGTCTTCTCGTGGCAAGTGTTAAGACGTTGACACAGGAACAGGGGATGAACCAGCCTGAATACCAAGTTGTCGCACTTCCCGAATCGTCATGTCAGATCATTCAAGTGTAAACAGGCGAAAATGGACCTTCCCTTCCATCCGTTATCGGTGAGAGCAAACCGGGATTTGCTTTAACGGACTGGATTGCTCGGAAGAAAAGGCGGAAAACCTCCGACAAAAGAATCCATTTCTTGATCATTCTGCTATTCTGGAACTTAAGGGTTAAATATGCTTCTGATATCTGTTTCCCATGTTCCTCGTAAACTGATCGGTCATCGTTCTGCTTAGCGTATGATGAGCTTTTCAATAAAAGTGGCAGTTGAAGAGCTTAATTGAATGAAATACATTCCCTTTCGAAAGTCTGAAGTATTCAATTCAATACTGGACGCCGATTGGCGGCAAAATATGGATTCTCCCGATACATTGAACAATTGGACGGCAAATACACCACTCTCAGGTGGAATGATCGTTAGAATGTTATTCGTCGGATTGGGAAACGCAGAGAAGGTGCGCTTTTTAACGTGCTGTATGCCCGAAGTAACTGCGGAATACGAGCCACTGCGGAATTTAACAGTTCCTGATTTATCATCCTGCCACACAACATAAATGCGTTCATTGCTCATTGCAACATCCGTGTTTGTGATATCGGCGACATCAACCAATTCGTACGAAGACGGGAATCCAATAGCGATGTCTTTTGTAAAAAGAATTGGAAGCTCCGCGATGCTATTAACGGTTTGTTTCCACACAATAGCCATTGCACCAGCGTCATTCGCGATGCGCGGGAAATTTTGCTGACTCAATCCGGGCATCTCTTCGGTTAGTTTCGAAACAGCGCTCAAGTTTCCGCTGCTGATCGACGATACACTCACATAGTTTCTATATTTTCCACTTGCGCCATTCATGAACACGGAATAAATTGACTCACCATATATGACTCCATCCGGCCCGCTCGCCGGGCAACTATTGATGTTCCATCTATTATTTTCCAATGCGTATCCTCTCGTGAAAGACACTGCGTTGTCATCTGAAATCCCTGACCAGCAGTCTCTGATATTCCTATTGTTGTCCCGATACAACAATGCAGTGGTGCTGCCGGATGTAATAATCGATCCAGGGCAGCAGTCACAAACCTCGGCCGAATTTCCCCAACCACTGGCTTTCACATCAGTGCTAAACGTATCGCCGTAGTCGGTGGATCTTGCAACCACCCACCTTGACTCACGGAAGGTTGAATTGAATTTCATAAATGCGACAACGGGATTCCCGATAGCGTCTACCGCTACTGCAGGAAAACGGCATACGCTGTCTGCTATATACTCAACTCGTAGCGGAGAAGAAAATGAGCGACCTCCGTCAAATGACCTCAACAAATAAATGTGCTGGTTCGTGTCGCTTGATTCAGGAGTTTGTCGCACTACTACGTACACCGTGTCGCCCTTTGACGCAATGTCCGGTCCCATCCAGCTCGCCATGGCCACAGGCAGCCAGGTGGGATTCAATTTGGCAGGTGTGGTGAACATTGAACCCGTCCATCGTGAAAAGTAAACCGATTGATCGGACGATTTTCCCCAAATAACAAGTGGATTCCCTTCGGCGTCCACTGAGATGCGTGGATGGAAATTGCCGTATGAACTCGCTGAAATATTCCCTCCAGGACTCCAGGTGATACCATTTTGCGCAGAAGCGATTACGCTTGCGCACGAAATTAATGCGATAAGATATATTTTCATTGGAAGAGTCACTGTTTTAGAATTTTTCGAGCACTATATTTGCCTTGCGCAAATATGGTTATTATGTAATACCCACAAGGCAATTCTTTTGTCGATATCGCCGTTGACCTGAATTCCGAAATTCCCCTCATGATTTCATTGCCGTTAATATCGTTAATGGAAAAGGTAAATGCTGGATACGATGTTATGATGCTGATATTATCCATCGTCGGATTGGGAAAAATGCTGAAATCAATGATAGTATTGATTGCATGTATTCCCGTGGTGTTGCTCACGCTAAGAATATAGGTTAATGTATCCTTCGATGCAGGGTTCGATGTATCCCATATAGCGTATCGAACAATTGCCGTGCCATAATTTACATGTGGAGTTATATGAAGAAGCAGAAATCCTGAGTCCGCCGGGGCTACGGGATTCATTTTCCCGCTGGACACCAACCCGGCGTAACAGATCACATTATCACAGACCGACGCATCCCAGAATTCAGGAATTTGCTCGCTTATTTTTTCCCATTGTAACGATATCGTATCGGATGAAATGTTGAGTTGCTGAAAGCTCAATGTTGCCAGATCTTCCATCATACCAGCGACGTCAATCGTGTCCTTTGGGGTATTGGCATACCGTTGAGCACTTGTCGGGTTCGAGACAACGGTTAGCAGGACAAGGATCATTAATATTCTATTTATGAGACTCATTCTGGATGTTTCAATATGCATCATAATCGCGGTGTTCGTATTCGCGTGTAATGTCATTCTTCTTTGATCTATTTGCTCGTGCCACTAACAACTTGTGTGTGTCTTTCCTTTTTCGATGGCCTTGCATTGTATTCAAACGCCACTGTCAATGAGTCGGAAATCGTCCACGATAAAAGTGCGTTTGACCTGTAATAAAGGAAGGTCATCGATTTCCGCCCGATCGGCTTGCTGCCTTCCGGTATGGCATGCTTCAACGATATCGCATCGTCAGGAAATATTGCATCGCAAATCGTTCAGCGAAGCGTTGGATGGGCTCTTCATGGAAGATCGCGATGTCTTGTTCATCGGTCACCATGGAAAGGTGCGGCTGGTTTCTATTTGACGTTACCAAATATTATCGTCATAATCAAATATTAATTTTTCTGACCTCAATCCCGTCAAATGTGCGGATTTCCGTAAATATCGATCGAGGCTGTCCTGTCAAACCGAGGCTCCCACGTCAGCTGCGGCACCCTCCGGAAGCGCAAGCACCTCCGCATGCACCACCAGAACTGCAAATTAGCAGAGCGCCGATATTCGACGGCATTGCCGCGATTTTCGATGGTACTGGTACGTGGGAGGCCGGTACTTTTGCAGTATCTGACCGCTGTCGCTATCTGTGAGTACTATTCGGAGGCAGTAATCTTTTTGCTCATTCTCGCCAAATCGAAGATAAACCAGCAGAGTGTGACTGTGCCGATCGCGAATATGGTGTCGCCAATGACGCGGAGCCATTTCAAAATATGCATGTGCGGTAATTGCATAAATTCAGCGGAGCGCGCAAACCACATGCCTTCATTGACGCTGGCTACCGTCTGCAGCAACCCAATAGGCAGCAGGCTCAGGACAACCATGAGCAGAAGTCCAATGTTGATCGACCAAAAGGAAATGCTGAGCAACTTTTCATTCCATGTGATGTGCCTGTAAAGGCTTCTGAATACGAAAAGCATCAATCCGATGCCCAGCATGCCATAGACGCCGAACAGCGCCGTGTGGCCATGCACGGCCGTCGTATTCAGACCTTGCATGTAATACAGGGCGATCGGTGGGTTGATGAGAAAACCGAATATTCCAGCACCCAGGAAATTCCAGAATGACACGGACAGTAAAAAGTATATTGGCCATTTGTAATCTTTCAGCCAATCCGTCGCCTTGCTCAGTCTGTAATTGTGAAAAGCCTCGAACCCTATCAGTATTAACGGTACAACTTCCAGCGCACTGAACGTCGCACCCAGCGCCATGACCGCTTTTGGCGTTCCGGTAAAATACAGGTGATGAAACGTCCCCAGAATGCCGCCGGAGAGAAAGATGATCGTGGCGAACAGCACATTGCCGGTGGCGATTTTAGTCTGCAGCAGCCCCATTCTGAGGAAAAGAAACGTCGCGACCACGGTTGCGAACACCTCGAAGAAACCTTCCACCCACAGGTGCACCACCCACCAACGCCAGTATTCCGCAATTGCCAGGTTGGTCTGTCGGCCCCACATCAATCCGGCGCCGTAAAACAGCGCGATCGCCGTACATGAAACAAGGAAAAGCAACAGAAGATGTTTTTCTTCAGTTTTCTTTTTGATCACGGGCAGAATGGGGCGCACCATGAGCGCCAGCCAGATGAACAAGCCCAATAACAGGAAGGCCTGCCAGAATCTGCCAAGATCCACATACTCGTATCCCTGGTGACCGAACCAGAAGTTACCTGCGTAACCGAGCTTCTGCATGATCCCCATCCACTGACCGGCCATCGATCCAAGCACAATGACTAGAAGTGCTATGAACAAGAAATTCACACCAGCCCGTTGAAATGCCGGATCCTTACCGGACAGGGATGGTCCGATATATAGACCGGTGGCCAGCCAGGCGGTGGCGATCCAGAAAATAGCGAGCTGCACGTGCCATGTTCTGGTGACCGCGTACGGGAGGAAATCCGATAACGGAAAACCATAAAAACCATTACCCTCCACGCCGTAGTGCGCCGTTATCACTCCCATGACGACCTGGAGCAGGATCAATAAATTTACAACCCAGAAATACTTTTTTACCGCCGCCATCGAGGGCGTGATGTTCTGACGCATCAGCGGATCTTCCCTTGGCGCCGGCGGACCCTCTTCCACCCTCGTCCTGGCGTGATAAAACACCAGGATGCCGATGCCGATGAGGAGCATCACGACGCTGAAACCCGTCCACAGAATAAGGTCTCCCGTCGGTTTGTTTCCGATTTGATTGTCCGGAGGCCAGTTGTGCGTGTAGGAGACGGTTTCCCCGGGACGTTTGGTCACGCAGGCCCACGATGCCCAGAAAAAGAACGTGGCCATTTTCCTCATCCGTTCCGGATCCTTGATGGCATGTTGCGGGATTGCGTAATCCGACCGGACGCGAGCCAAGGCGGGATCGTCGCTAAACAGCGCCGTATAGTATGCACTGAGATGGATGAATGCCTCTTTCCTGATCCGCGAGAGCGTGATCAGACCTGTGGATGGATCGAAGGTGTTTTTCCGCAGTTCATTTTGCAGACGCTGCTCCAATGCCGCCTTTTGCTCACCGGTGAGGTGGTCGAAGGTCCCGCCAAAGTCTGCCTGTGACCAGGCATTCAAAATAAATTCAGCTTCACGGTGAAGCCAGTCCGCCGTCCAATCAGGGGCCAGGTAGGCGCCGTGTCCCCAGACCGTACCGACTTCCTGCCCGCCTATGCTTTGCCACACATTCTGTCCGTCCCTGACGTCCTGTCCGCTGAAAAGCAGTTCACCTCCGGCGGTGACGACGCTTTCGGGTATGGGCGGCGCCTGCTGGTAAATTTCATACCCGTAGAAGAGCAGCACGGCGAATGAAATGCCCATCACCAAGGCGAAGGCTATCCAGAGTTTCATTTCTGATTTCATAGCATCTATGTAAAAAAAGTGAGAAGCAACGTGTTTCGCAATTTCATACGCACAACGACCCTGAGCGTTCAGGGCGTCTGTTTGCTAAAGAGTAATGCCTTTCTGTTAGTTGGGCGCGGAGGATCTGACCTTGTGCGCTTCAAACAAGGAGGTGCGATGCGGTGTCTGAATCGGGTGCTTCACTATTCTGCAGTGGGCGTATTATAAAATGAAATATCGGATGTGTCAAGTATTGTTTCATATTTTCCCGGCGACCGACATTGAAAGTTCGCCTCCGTAGACGCGTTCCTTGTTGTCCTTCTCAATCCGGAGCCGGTCAGTATTCGTCAAGCAGGCTTGAGAGCCTCTGGACGAGGGCGGAGCGATCCGGACCCACAGGTTCTTCCTTGAGACGCGCCTCGATGTCTATGAATTCATTCGCGAGCTTGTAGAATTGTTCACTCGTCAGTATTGCCTTCAGCCAGGCTGCGAAATCAATCAGTTCGGGCGCCGATGCCGAATATTGAAAGTACTCCGCAAGTGACTCTTTCGCCCAATCCGAGCTTTCCATCTTATCGAAGCGCAGAAATTCTTTTCCCAGAAATTTGTCGAAGATATACGTATTCTCCATGAAGGTTTGGTATGCCTTCCTGACCGCGTCTTTCGTCTTTCCGGTCTTGAACAGAATCAACGTCCATTCGAAAAGAAATACCGGGTGGCCTATGTCGTCCGGGAAGGTCCTGGCAAACCATTGCAAATAGCGCAAACCGCCCTTATAATCTTTGAGTTTGACGAACAGCTCCGGTGGCGCATATCGCAGACCACCACCATCGTGATAACCGCCCCATTGCCGCTTTTCAGCAGCGAGCGCTTTCCTGATCCGGGTGATTTTGTTTCGTATGCGTTGTTCTTGAATCGGGATCATTGGTGCGCTCCTCTTGGCATTCTCTGGCTCGAATGTGATATCCGCCGGGGAAATCATGTATATGCTCGCACTCGTTCAAATCAAGGTGTCACAGACATCCATACCTGGATTTTTTTAGCCACCAATCTTACGGAGTTCCGTTCTTCGCGACTGCGCGATCAATGTTCGAGCTTGATGTCCACCAGCTTCATTATATCCGAAATGATCAGGTGGTCGGCCACATCGATCCGTATTCCACGTCCTTCGGCATACACTCTCGCCTGCTCCAGTTCCTGCTTGATCCCGGGCGAAATTTTTTCCGCCAGGACGGCTTCATACGCCCGCTGGCCGAAGACAAAAGCGACTTTGAAATATTCCTCGCGCGGCAGGAAGTAAATAATCGCCCGCTTCCTGTCCTTGATCCTGAAACTCCAGCCGTATTTTCTGCCGGGATAATTCCATTCAGCAATGCCCTTCGGATATCGGCTCATGACATATTCCCGCAACTGTACCCACAACGCAAAAGCCGGGCCGAGTTTTTCGGACAGGTCCGTGTCGTCCGGTATCGCTGCCTTGTCATCGAAAATACTTGTATCATCCATGTTGTTGCGGATTTGAGGTGATTCGCTCAATGTTTTCATCGACAGTACTCGGGGTTACGCACCGGCGATTCCGTCCCGGCAAGGGCACCGGATTCCGACCGGATGGTGGCACTATATGCGGTACAGCACTGCCATATCGGGAAAGACGGCAATGTAGGACGTTATTGCTTTAATTCCTAAAACGAAGATCATCTTATCAGATCAGCGCATTCGAATGCGGCCGCGCACATTCCCAGGAACTGAATGCATGAAGCGGGAGGTTGTTACTTCATGATGCTGATTACCGCACTCGCAATGCTGGGACTGGCCGTATCCGTGCTCGCTCGGAAAAAACAGTCCTCGTTTGGCACGGATGATTCCTGCGATAAAGCTGGTTGCGAGACGGTGCTGCTCACGTCCCAGGCGGCGCTGTTTGCCGGGCTTCCCAATACCGTCCTGGGTATCTTCTGGTATGCGGCGTTGGCGCTATGGTCCATTGCGAAAATATGGATGCCGCCGCCGCAATGGCTGGATACGATGATGGTCCTGGGCGCCGCGGCGACGATGGGTGTGTCAATCTATCTCATGGTTACCCTGTTCTTTTTACTCCGACAGTCTTGTTCTCTCTGCTACACGGCTCATGCAATCAACATTGTCATACTCTGCCTGCTTCTACTGGGCTGACGATTACTCCATTATTGCGCTTCGACAAGACACTATCCTCGCACGAAATGAAAAGCTCCGTGCTCTTCCCTTCAAAGGATGACAAAGGCATTGAGGATAATCGTAATTCGTCATTCGCGTAAATCGTAACATTCGTCATCCCTCACTCACCACCTGGGTACCCGCCATCAATATCATTTCACACAGGTCTGCCAGCGCGTCCAGAGGATTTGGAAAGGCATCGATATCGAGAACGCTGCTTTCGTCGCGGCGGGTGAGGCACCAGGAGGCGATGATGCGCATTTCGTCGATGTCCTCCAAGCGGTTGCCGAATAGCTCGGCCTGACGACCGGCGTAGACATCGAGAAGCATGAGTTCGAGGGTCTTGCGGACAGGATTTTTCTGATCGACGAGGAGCTGCGCGGCGAGCATGCCGCCCTTGATGAAATGTACCTCCACGTTGCTCCGGCGCGCGAGGGTGACAACGGCGAGATTCTGTTTTCTGATGGAATGCACCATCAGACGCTGCTGACGTATCATGCGCTCCAACGCGGCTATCCGATCTCGAAGAACGGCGGCGCCCTCGAAGTCCATCTGCCCGGCCTTGAGCTGCATACGCTCACGGAATTTCTCCATGATACCGTCATGATTGCCCTGCATGAAATGCATGACGTCTTCTACTTCGACACGATATTCTTCGTTGGTCACCAACGCTGCACAGGGAGCGCCACAGCGCTTGATGTCGAAATACAGGCATGGAGAATAATCGGGATCGGGTTTTATCTTGATGTCGCATTCGCGTAGTGTGAACAGCTTGTTGATGCTGTCCAACGCGTCCTCGACGGCGAAACGGCTGCGAAAGGGTCCGTAGTATTCTGCGCCGTCGTCTCCGATATCGTAGCACCACTCCACAGTGGGCCATGCGTCCTTCACGTTGATGCGGATGAAGGGATAGCGGCGGTAACTCCTGAGCTGCGTGTTGTACGGAGGCTGATGCTGCTTGATCAGGCGCGACTCGGTCAGCAGTGCGGACAGTTCCGTCTCTGTCTGCTTCCAGGTGATGCCATGCACGGCCTTGACGAGCCGGCGGATCTTCTCTGTGTGCCCGATGTTGTGATAAAAGTAGGAGCTGACGCGCGTCTTCAAATCACGCGCCTTGCCGATGTACAATACGCCGCCCTTTTTTCCATGGAGAAAATACACACCCGGTGTATGCGGCAATTCCTCAAGCTGCTCCTGCAGACGGGTATAGTACTTCGGCGCGCCAATGATGGGATAAATCTGTCTGTTCTGGAAGGAAAGCAGCTCTCCCACTTCGGTAATGTCGAACTGCTCCTCCAGTGTTGCGAGAAACATCAGCAGCAGACGCGCGGTGGCTTCGGCGTCGCCCCCGGCGCGGTGTCTGTCCTTGATGCGAATCCCGTACTGCGCTGCGAGCGCGTCCAACGAGGCCTTGGACTTTTTCGGCAGTAGCCGACGAGCCAGGCGCGCAGTGCAAAGCAGCGGCGATTGCAGTGGTTCACCGCCGATGCGCCTGAGCGAAGCGTCGACAAAGGAACGGTCGAAGCGGGCGTTGTGCGCAACGAATACAGCGTCGCCAACGAATTTGCGCACTGCGGGAAGCACCTGATCGGCGTCGGGTGCGCGGTACACCATCTCGTTGGTGATGCCGGTGAGCCGCGTAATCTCCGCGGGAATGAACTGACGGGGGTTGATCAGGGAAGAGTAGCGGTCCACGATTTCGCCGGAACGCACGCGCACCAACGCGATCTCCGTAAGTCGGTTGCGCTCCGGATGCAGTCCTGTCGTCTCGACGTCGCAAACGACAAAGTCAGCGTCCGCTACCTGATATGCGTGAAGCGTATATTCCTGCGACATCGGAACTGCGCTCTTGTTGTGTCTGCGTCAAACCACATCGTAAAAATTCCTGTTCTGGATCTTGATAACACGACCGGGCCGTTGCGCCAGCAGGCTGTAGTCGTGCGTGGCCATGATGATCGCCGTTCCCCGCCGGTTGACGCGGTCAAAAATTGCGAGGATATCGCGTGAAGCGGAAGGATCGAGGTTGCCCGTGGGCTCATCCGCCAAGAGGATGACGGGGTCGTTCACTAATGCCCGCGCGATGGCCACGCGCTGCCGTTCACCTCCGGAGAGGTCCTCGGGCATGGCGAATTCCTTGGACGACAGGCCGACCTCGGAAAGCAGACTGTGCACCTTGGAGGCGATCACCTGCCGACGCGCTCCCGTGGCGTGCAGCGCGAAAGCGATGTTTTCGAACACGTTCCGGTCATCGAGCAGGCGGTATTCCTGAAACACGATGCCCAGCGTTCGGCGAAGATACGGTATCTGATGGCGTGTGATGATTGAGGAATCGTAGCCGCCGACACGCACGCGGCCGAATGACGGCAGTAAATCCATGTACAGGAGACGCAGGAAGGAACTTTTGCCGATTCCCGTTTCACCAATGACATAAACGAATTCCCCTTCCGATATCACGAGATTCGCGTGATCGAATATGTTCTGGTTGGACAGGATCAACCGGACATTGTGGAACTCGATCATGTGTCGTTGCCGCTTCTGTTACTGTCGGCGATTGAGTGCGATCCTTCGCGCGGCGAGCACAGCTTCCTTCATGCTCTCGGCGCTCGCGAGTCCGTGCGAAGCGATGCCGAAAGCGGTGCCGTGATCCGGTGAGGTGCGGACGATAGGCAAGCCGGAGCTGATGTTGACGCCCCTGCCCTTCGCCTGCATCTTGAACGGGACAAGACCCTGATCGTGATACATGGCGATGATCAGGTCGTACATGGTCTTGTTGTGCGCGGAGAAAAATCCATCGGCGGCGAAAGGTCCGTCCACCTCGATGCCTGTCGCGCGGCACGCCTCCAGAGCGGGAATGATGAGATCCGCCTCTTCCCCGCCGAGATAACCGCCGTCTCCTGCGTGCGGATTGAGGGCGAGCACCGCCAGTCGAGGACTCGCGATACCGAAATCCACCTCCATCGCCGATGCGCCGAGACGAATCGATCGCGTCACGTTTTCTGACGTCAGGTTCGAGGCGACCTCGCGCAAAGGGATGTGCGCGGTGACAAGGCCGACGTTCATTGTGTTACTGGAAAGTATCATAATGACGTTGTCTCCGCGACCGCAATAATCGGCCAGCATCTCGGTATGCCCGTGATAGCTGCTGCCCGCCATGCCGATGGCTTCCTTTGAAATCGGCGCGGTGACGAGCGCCTGAGCCGCTCCCGAGTGTACGTCAGTGAACGCTGCCGTCAGCGCGTCGAGACTGCATTGCCCGGACGCCGCAGTAGGCCGCCCAATCTCCGCCTGGCTGAATTCTCCGGGAGTCGGTATGATATTCAACCGCCGTTCAGCGGATTGTGAGACGTCCTCTATGGTTTCCATGGGAATATGCTGCATCCCTAACCGTTGCCGGTACCAATCGAGCGCTTCTACGGGGCCATACATTACGGGGATGCAGACATCGAACAACTCCGAACGATCAAAGGCCTTCAAAATGACCTCGGGTCCGATGCCGTTGATATCGCCTATTGAAATCGCGATTATGGGTCGAGTCAAGCTATTCCTCCAAAACGCGCATGTTGCCGTTTCTCTGCGTGTCCACAAATCGAAAGGTTTTCGAGAGCGATGGATAATACCAGATCTCCATCGGAGGTTCATCCCTGTTCATGACGCGCTGCGTCTCTTCGGGGGGACCAAACAGAATGTACACTTTTCCGCGGTCCGTCGTAACACCGTCGGATTCATACAGTGTGCGAAACTTGAGATAGGCCTGATCGACACGACGGAAATACTCGGTCATCAGTTCGTTGTACGCTGTACCGGGCGAGGGATCGCGCTCATTCCAGTAGCGGCGGAATTGCTGCCGTGTAAATGCCTCGTCGCCGTCTTTCATTGCCTCGAGCTGTTCCCTGGTCAGGATGTGGCGCATCGCATCCACTGCCGACGCGAGATCGTTGAGAGTATAAGGCATATCCCGCCAGAACATTTCCGTCTCCACCGATGCGCTATCCACCTTTCCCTGATACGACGAGGATACGCGCAGCGTGTAGGCGCCTGCATCGACGGAGTCGAACGGAAGCTCGAATAGCATGTACTGGCCGGGACAGGCATTACATGGACCGAAGTCGAACTGCTCCACCGCGCCATCGGCTTTGCGAAGCGCCATCTGCCGCAGAACGCGGACGGGCTGCAGCGTGGCGTCGAACACGACATCACGAGCATAGCCTCTCCGCTCCAGGATAAACCGCCATTCGCCCTGATGGTCCACCGGCGCGGGAATGGCGAGCGTCGTCATGGCCGCGAAAGGAAGAGATCCACTGTAGCCAACTGCCCTTAAATCTGATTCACTCCCCTCCATACGCTCCACGGCGAGAGGTGGGCCGATGAGGCCGGCATCGAAGCGCTGCGCGGTGAACAAGCGCAGAATTGTCTGTTCCCGCCGCGATCTGCGGTCCGACACGACGATCACAGCTTCGTAAGCACCCGGCGTGAGGTGCATGGTTTTCTGAAGCAGAAGGTATTGATCGCGGCGTTCGGTTTCGGTGTAGGCGGCGGTCGCGACACTCGCTCCCATGTTGGTCGAGCCGATAAACACGCCATCACGCTTGAGGTTGATGGAAACGTCCACCCCGCCGCGGAACGACGAATCCGGCTGCGAAAAGACGTCGCGCTCAAAGATCATGAAATCGTATGACACGCGGAGGAGGAGGTCCACCCGCGCAAAGTCCGCGGAATCCGAAAGCCCGGGAACCAGTTCGGCGTAGAGCCGGCTCCCGTAACGGATCCTCGGTTCGGACCTCTCCGGCTGCGCCGCCGTCTGAAATGCCGCGAGCAGCAGACATGCGATCGGGACCAGCAGTCTAGACATCGAGATTCCTTACGTATTTGGCATTGCGTTCGATAAAATGTCGACGCGGCTCGACCGAATCGCCCATCAGAATCTGGAACAACATGTCCGCATTGGCTGCATTTTCTACCGTGACGAGAAGCAAGGTGCGCGTCTCGGGATTCATGGTCGTTTCCCACAGCTGCTCTGGATTCATTTCCCCAAGACCTTTGAATCGCGAGATCGTGATGCCGTCCTTCCGGACGACGATTTCAGCATTTTCGTCAACCTCCACTGGCTCACCCACCGGAGCTTCGACGACTTTCTGTCCGCGGAGAACCTTGATGATTTCGTCCCGTTCGTCGTCGTCGAAGGCATAGCGCTCAACCTTGCCCTTCTTGATTTTGTAGAGGGGCGGTTGCGCGATGTACACATTTCCGTTTTCGACGAGGGCTTTCATGTACCGATAGAAAAAAGTAAGAATCAATGTGCGAATGTGACTTCCATCCACGTCCGCATCGGTCATGATGATGACCTTGCCGTAGCGTAGCGAGGAGAGATCGATTTCCTCCTCACCGCCGATACCCGCGCCGAGAGCGGAGACGATAGCGTTGATTTCGTTGTTCTCGAGAATTTTATGCAAGCGTGCCTTTTCCACGTTGAGAATTTTACCCTTGAGCGGAAGGATCGCCTGAAAGCGTCTGTCCCTCCCCTGCTTGGCCGAGCCGCCGGCCGAGTCGCCCTCGACAAGATACACTTCGCAGTGTTCGGGATCGGTGATGGAGCAGTCGGCGAGTTTACCGGGAAGACTAAGGGAATCCATCGCGTTCTTGCGGCGGGTAAGATCACGCGCGCGTCGGGCGGCCTCGCGGGCTTCAGCGGCACGTACCGCTTTCTCGATAATCCGCTTGGCGACGGGAGGATTCTGCTCGAGATATAGCGACAGCTGTTCGAACACGATCATTTCGACGATGCTCTTCGTCTCGCTGTTGCCGAGCTTCGTTTTTGTTTGTCCTTCAAACTGCGGTTCCGGAACCTTGACACTGAGCACGGCGGTCAAACCCTCGCGGAAGTCATCCCCTCCGATGTTGAGCTTGCCTTCCTTCACGAGGCCGTTTTTATACGCGTAATTGTTCATCGCTCGCGTGAGAGCGGACTTGAATCCAATCAGGTGCGTACCGCCTTCATGCGTGTTGATATTGTTGACGTAGGTGAAAATGTTTTCGGTATACGAATCGTTGTACTGCAAGGCCAATTCCACGGGTGTATTCTCGCGCATGCCTTCGACGAAGATCGGCTTCTTCATGAACGTTTGCCGATCGGTGTCGATGTATTGCACGAAATCGACTAATCCACCCTTGAAATGGTATATTGCGGCTTCACCGTCGCGGTTGTCCGTAATCTCGATGCTGATGGTCTTGTTGAGATAGGCAAGCTCGCGGAGGCGTTCCTCGAGATAGGTGAAACGGAACTCCCGTACCTTGAAAATCTGATCGTCGGGAAGGAAGGTAACCGTTGTTCCCGTTTTCTTCGTTTTGCCGAGGACCTTGATTTCGTGCATCGGGGCACCACGCTCGTAACGCTGCATATACACATTTCCTTCGCGGCAGATCTCCACCTCGAGCCATTCGGACAAGGCGTTGACCACCGAGAGGCCGACGCCGTGGAGACCGCCGGAGACCTGGTAGGTCTGCTTGTCGAACTTGCCGCCGGCATGCAGCGTGCACATGACTACTTCGAGCGTGCTGATTTTTTTCACGGGATGCGGGCCGACCGGAATTCCGCGCCCGTTGTCCTCGATCGTAATCGACTCGTCCTTGTTGATGTTGATGATGATCCTGTCGCAAAAACCGGCAAGGGCTTCATCGATCGAATTGTCCACTACCTCGTTCACGAGGTGGTGGAGTCCGCGCACGCTGATATCGCCGATGTACATGGCGGGGCGTTTACGGACGGCTTCGAGTCCTTCGAGAACCTTGATACTGGTTTCAGAGTAATTACGTGCGAGTTCTTCCTGTTCCTTGGTCATGATCGGTGTATGCCTGTGAGAATGTGTACTACTTGCCTATGCAGAATCGGGAAAATATCCCATTGAGAATGTCGTCCGTCGTCACTGCGCCAATAATCTCGCCCAGCGCGTCGGTCGCTTCGCGAAGTTCGTATGCGAGAAATTCCTCCGTCCTCCCTTCGTCCAGCGCTTCGTCCGCGCGATCGAGCGCGGCGATCCCTCTGCGCAGGCAGTCCGCATGCCTGGTGTTGGTCACGAGAATCGACTGTCCTTCCGACGGAGTGGAAAGGTCATCGGCGATATCGGCCAGACGACGCGTGAAGGCGTCGAGACCGTTCCCCTGCACAGCGGAGACGGGCAGAACGCCGGCGCTTTCCGCGATGAGTGACTTCGGATGCAAATCCACTTTATTCAGCACACCTACGAAGGGCGTCTCAAGCGCCTGCGCGTGCGCGCGGAGTTCTGCGAGATCCGTAAGGTCGTCCGGCGCATCGATAATGCCGCAAACGATATCGGCGCGGCGCAACTGTTCCGCGCCCGCGGCGATGCCGAGCTGTTCCACCAGATCCGCGCTTTCTCGCAATCCCGCCGTGTCGATAAAGCGGAACTGCCGCCCGTGCAGCATCACCTGTTCCTCGATGAAGTCGCGCGTGGTTCCCGGGAGGTCCGTCACGATGGCCCGCTGTATGCCCAGTACCGCGTTGAGCATGCTCGATTTTCCGACGTTCGGCTTTCCGAGCAGCACGACACGCACGCCGTCGCGGACGATGCGTCCTGACGCATAAGAGGCCAGCGCGTTGCGCATCATCGTACGTGCGGCGTCGATATCCGCCCGTACCTTGTCGTGGGTCAGGAATTCAACGTCCTCCTCCACGAAATCGAGACTGAGTTCCAGCATGCCCAGACAGTGAAGCAGCGCGTCGCGTATACCCGTGACGTGTATCGAAAGTCGGCCTTCCAGCTGCAGCAGGGATGCGCGATGCGCTTCGTGCGTCTGTGCATGAATAAGGTCTGCGACCGCCTCCGCCTGCGCGAGATCCATCCTGCCGTTAAGAAACGCGCGGCGTGTAAATTCGCCCGGAGCGGCCATGCGCGATCCCGTCGCAAGTAGACGCTCGAGCACGAACCGCGAAGCGACGCCGCCCCCGTGACAACTGATTTCGACGCTGTGCTCGCCGGTGTAAGATCGTGGCGCGTGGAATACCGTCGCAAGAACGTCATCCAGCAAGTTTCCGTCTGATGCGCGAATACTGCCGTGGTGCGCGGTGTGCGAAGCGACCGTCCGCAAGTCGGCACCGCTGAACACCGATGCCGCGCAGGATATGGCGTCGTGGCCGGAGATACGCACCACGGCGAGTCCCGCCACACCCGGAGGCGTCGCTATCGCTGCAATGGTATCGTTCACTGCGGAGTGTCCGTAAATTGCATCCATCATCGTACGCGTATCTCGCGCACCAGCTCGTCGCCGGCGGCGGCATTGATTTTCCTGGCCAATTCGCCGCGCATACTGTGCAGTTCCATACGCCACGTCGCATCCTGTACGCTCAGCCACAGGATCCCGTTGCGCATTCTCACGGGCGTCGAATGCCTGGCCACCATCTCTCCGGCGATTTCACTCCAACGTTGAATCACCTCATGTTCCTTTATCTGACGATCGATGCCCCTGCGCTCGAGCGCGCTCCGTAGAACGTCGCCAAAAGACGAAATTTTCCATATTCCTTTCATGCGACATCCGCCAGTGTACAAACGGCGCCTCTGTCGATGCGAAGTGCATGATGAATCGTGCGTGCCGGCTCGAAGGCGCGCAGCATGTTCATATTTGCGGAGGTGATGAAGGTCTGCCCGAGACCCGACGCATGTTCTAGCACCCGTGTAAGGCGTTCGTCGTCCAATTCACTGAACACGTCGTCGAGCAGCAGGATTGGGCGTTCATCCAGGTGCTCGTCGAGATAGTGGTATTCGGCGAGTTTCAACGAAATAAGCACCGTCTTATGCTGGCCTTGCGACGCCTGCGCACGCACGTCAAGCTCGTTCAGCATGATGGCGAGATCGTCGCGATGCGGGCCCACGCCGCTTGAACCTCGTCGTAGATCGGATGGACGCTGCTCAAGGAGTTCCTCCGCATACTGCGCAACGGCGTCCGGGGCGGTCGGATCCATGCGCATGCTACCGCGGTAGTTCATGTCGACGATTTCGCGATCGCCGATCACGCTCAGCATCGAGCGTTGGAAGTAGGGCACGAACAGATCGATGAATTCCGCACGCTTCCTGAGAATGCGGACGCCGCTCTCCGCGAGGGAATGATCCCAGGCGTCTATGACGCCGGCGATGGCGGAAAGTCTCCCCTCCGCTTCTACGAGCAGCGAGTTGCGCTGCCGCAGCGCCCTCCGGTACAGCATCAGGTCCTCCAGATAGGAATGATGGACCTGCGAGATCACGAAGTCGATAAATGACCGGCGTTCGGCCGGCCCCCCAGAGGTGATGGGCCTGTGTTGGGGCGAGAGCGCGACGAGCGGAAACATGCCGATAAGATCCGACACGGACTCGAGCGATGAGTAATCGACCTCGATTTTCTTTTTCTGCTGCTCTCCTGGATACTCGACATGGATATGCTTGCGGGAGCGCGTAGACGAGGTAAACTCGCCTTCGACAATAAATCCCTCGGCGCCCGTGGCGATCAAGCCGCGGTCGTGCTTCGTCACGAAACTGCGGGAGGTGCAAAGCAGCGATACGGCTTCAAGTACCGTTGTTTTTCCTGCACCGTTTTCTCCCAGTAGCAACAGCGTTCCCTCCGGACATTCTATCTCCGTTCGGGTGTGATTGCGGAAGTTGGCGATGCGCAGACGGTTAAGAATCATGCTCAGGCATTCAATCGCAGGGGCATGACGAGCATGAGAATTTCAAGTTCGCCCGCCTCCTGTTTCGGACTGACAAGTCCTGCGCGGGTTGGCGCGCTGAAATGAAAATTCACTTCGTCAGAGTCCAGGTGTTGCAGGGCTTCGACCACGTAGCGGGCGTTGAAGCCGATGTCGAGATCGTCGTCGTCGCTGAATTGCGCAGGTACCGTTTCGCGGGCTTCGCCGCCAAAATCTATATCCTCGGCGGAAACCTTGACTTCATCCTTCGACACGGAAAAACGAACCTGGTTGGTTATGGCATTCGAAAAAATCGAGCAGCGGTGCACCGCTGCGATCAGCGCCGCGCGGTTAACCGAAAGTACCCTTTCGTTCTCCTGCGGAATGACGCTCTCGTAATTCGGATATCGCTCGTCGATGATACGGGAAAGAAGCATCATGTCGCCGAAGGTGATACGCACGTTCGAGCGGCCGAACACGACACCCACCGTGCCGTCGCCGAGTGATTTCGACACGATGTTCAGCGCCTTCGCGGGAATGATCACGTCGCGGTCTCCCTCGCCGAGCGCTTCCGAGAGCGCGCCCTTGTGCTTGATGCGCACGAGGCGGTGTCCGTCCGTGGAGACGGCGTAAAATTGGCCCTCGCGCCACTGGAATAGTACGCCCATCATTGATGGACGCAGGTCGTCGGTGCTGACGGCATAAACGGTTTTTGCTATAATGCTTCGGAGCAGATCGGTATCCATCTGCAACGCAAAATCCTCCTCCAATTTTTCCGCTTCGGGGAACGATGAGGCATTCTCTCCCGCCATGCGGTACTCGCCCTGTTCCGTCTTGATGACGATGCGCCTCGATGCGTCGTCCGCATTGAAGCTGACGTCGGCGCTGGACAGCGCGCGCAGCGTTTCGTTCAGCTTTTTCGCCGGGATCGCGATGCGTCCGTCACTTTCCCCCTGCACCTGGAGAGAGACCGTCATGGACAGCTCAAGATCACTAGCCGTGAGTCGAAGGTCGTTTCCGGTCAGCTCGAACAGCACATTTTCGAGAATGGGCAATGTGGATTTCGACGGCACCACACTGATGATTTTCGACAGTGCCTTGTGAAGATCGTTGCTGACGACGGAAAATTTCATTATTGCCTCCGGTACTCGGTAAATAATTGCGGATGGTGGAAGGTGTTTCTGCCCGTCATGCGTGCAATCCGAACGCCGTGCCACAAACACGTCCCTGGATCCACCGACGCTTTCAAACCTTGAAATATACGGAAAAATCCGGCCAAAAACCACCGGATTTTATCCTCATAAATCGATTTAACACCTTGATTCTCAAGGTTTTACAGCAGGTTTCCGAACGATGCGGATTATTCCTCGAACTCCTTCGTCACGTCCTTGCCTCGGCGTGTGGAAATGACGCGGAACTCGTCCACAGCCAGGGTGTGATCGGGTACGATTTTAAGCCGAATGAAGTACTTCAACATCAGCCTCCCCGATTGGGAAATTGCGCCCTGCGCGAGGAATGCCTCCATTACGGGATGCACGAGGATGGTCAGGCGCAGTTCGCGGCTCCTGACGCGGAATCTGCGCAACCAACGCTCGATTTGCGTGAGCAACGAGGATTTCGAAAGTACGCGGCCGGTTCCCTGACACGTTGGGCAGGATTCGCTGACCGACATCTGCACGCTTTCCCTTTCGCGCTGGCGGGTGATTTGAATGAGGCCGAATTCCGTAACCGGAAGGATGGTGTATTTCGCACGATCGCGACGCATTTCCCTGCGCATTTCCTCGTAGAGCTTTCGGCGATTCTCTTCCTGATCCATGTCGATGAAATCGATCACAATAATCCCGCCAAGATCCCGTAGTCTGATTTGATGAGCGATTTCACGCGCGGCTTCAATATTCGTTCTCATCGAGTTCAGTTCCTGCTCCCGCTTTGCCGCATAGCGACCGCTATTGACATCGATCACCTTCATCGCTTCTGTGTGCTCGATGATGATGTAGCCCCCGCTCTTGAGCCATACCTTGCGACTCATCGACTGTTCGATCTGCTTTTCGATGCCGTAGGTGTCGAAAATCGGCTCGCCCTTTCCGTGGTATTCTAGGACGTCCACCTTATGCGGGGCGACAAGATTCAGGTATGCGCGGATTTCGCGGTACATCCTGCGGGAATCGACGGCGACGCGGCGCACTTCCTCCGAGAACAGGTCGCGAATCGTGCTGGTGGACGAATTCATGTCCTTGTACAGCAGCGTGGGTGCGTGGGCTTTTTTCATGTTCCGCTCTATGTCGCGCCAGGTGATGAGCAGCGATTCGAGATCCGCACGGAGGATTTCCTCTGCCTTGCCTTCGGCCACGGTGCGGATGATTACCCCGAAACGGCCAGGAAGCATGGAGCGGACGATGCGCCGGAGTCGGCGCTTTTCCTTGAAGCTTTGGATTTTGCGCGAAACGCCTACCAGATCGTCGTAGGGCATCAGAACCAGAAAGCGGCCAGGGAGCGCGATTTCTGTCGTGACGCGAACACCCTTGGAACCAACGGGCTCCTTGAAAATCTGCACGACTAGTTCCTGTCCACGTGCAAGCGTTACCTGCGAAGGCGGTCGCCTGCGGTATCGTTGCGGTTTGGAATCCGGGCGGTTATCCGCTTTTTCCTCTGTAGGACGGACCTGCCCATCGTCCACGATGACCGCCGCGGGGCCATGTTTTTCGGGCGCTTCGGGACGAAGCTGCCGGAACGTGTCGCTGACATCGGAATAATGGAGAAACGCGTCCTGATCAAGGCCGATATTGATAAAACTTGCCTGAATACCGGGCATCACCTTCGCCACGGTACCGAGAAAGACATCACCGACCATCCTCTCCTTTTCTTCGCTTTCGACGAAAAGTTCGGCCAGTTTGCCATCCTCCACAATCGCGACACGCTGCAGGTTATCCGAAGCGTTGATGATAATTTCTTTTTGCATACGATCCTTGTTGTCATGCGGTCACGGACGGCGCTCACTGAACCTGATGCACCTCGCGTGACTGCGGTTGTTAGGGCCTGAGCCCGCCAATAATCAAAGTTGCGACTGAATCGAGAGTCGCATGCCGTCGAACGGCAGCACCTCCCGACAGACGCCGCTGGAACAGATCAGACCGCCGCGCTCTGTCCCGTACATGAGCGTGACCGCGTGATGCGTCCCGATGCGATAGGCGAATTCCGCCGCACGCCAGAAATCCTTGCCTGAAGCATCGCTCTTATCCGTGGTGTATTCCACGCGAACCGTCGCCGTCCACTGCCCTGCGCGAGCGATGGAAAGCGATATGAATTCATTGTAAAAATCGGGATTACCGCGACTGTAGGAATCGTGTGCGAATTGCTGCTCAAGATTGAGCCCGAGACTCCAGGTTTCGTCCAGTAAATACTCGATGCGCACAGGGATCGTGGTACTCGCCTGTACGTGACCGAGATTGCCCTCGTACTGGTTGTCCCACCGTCGGTTGAATGCCGCCCGGATGAACGATCCGCCTTCGTAGTACCACTCAAGTTCGCCATACAATTCCCAGAAGGGTGAGAACATAGCGTCCATCGTCGGCATGAAACTGACGTCACGTTCCCAAGTGACGAGGAAGCCGTTGCTTGAGGTATAACCATTGTGCCGACTCGCGGCCGCTGCGTTCAGATTCACCGTCAACGTTGGAAACACCGCGTAGTATACGTCCATCTGCATACCGATCTCGTCGTTGAAATCGACGACGTGCGGCGCGCGCGAAAGCAAGGTGAACACATGCTCCTTGTGAACGATCGGCGGATTCTGCATTGGGAGCATCCGTCCCGGCCTGTTCGGGTCGCGCTCCTCTTCGCCGACGACATCAAAACGGTAGTCCTTGTATTCGAAGGTCACGCCAAGTCCGATATCCGAGGTGTAAGACAGGCTGCCGTAGGTCGCGTCACCGTAGGAGCGATCGGACAGCGCCGTGCCGTTGGCCTGGGGACGCAGAAACGTGGAACGCTTCCACGCTTTCTGAACATGCATATCGAAACCGTAGCCCTGTAGCGAAAGCATGGCTTCCGGAATATCGGCATGAACCATATCGAGTCCGAACGCGCTGGGCAGTTCGCCTTCCGCGCCCACCATGCTGGCGCCGACGCGAACAAAACTCGCTGGGAGAAGTTCGAGGTGACCGCTTTTGACGGAATATGACTCGATGCGCTCGGAATTGAGCAGATCGTAGTAGCGCATCTTTCCCATGGCAAAGATGGCGTTCGCCCATTCATTGCGATAGATGCCCCGGATACCATCCAAACGGGTATCGTAATTGATTCCGCGGTTCTCAAACAAGTTCATGGCCAGGCCCTTTCCATACAACGTATAGAAATCGCCGGCACGGAGTTCGAGACCCTCGCGGGCGAACTCGACGTAGCGCTTGCGAATTCCGTTGAATCGCGGTCCGAACTCGGGGGGATCGTCGTAAAGGTGCTCGAATCCGAGTGTGAAATCGTCCCAGAACAGGCGCACGTTCGCCTGATTTTCGATGTATTCTTTGGAAACTTCCTGTCCGCCGACGATTTGCGTTCCGTTGCCGTAACGCATGTAATTACTGACGGAGTATTGGACCTGGGCGATGGACACGGAAACGCTCAGCAGCGAGAGCACGCCGACAAGAAGAAGCAATCGTTTCATAGATTATTCCAGAATTTTTCTGATGTCGCGCTCGATTTCCTTCTCATCGCCGGGGAAGTACCCTGTGCGCTTGGCCATAAGTTTCCCCTCCTCGTTGACCAGGAGTGAGTACGGCATGCCTTGACCGTTCAACTTTTTAAAAGCCTCGCTGTTTGGATCGAGCCAGACGTCATACGGAAGTTTTTGGGAGGTTACGTACGCCTTGACCTTTGCGAGGCTGCGCGGATTGTCGAGGTTTACGGCGATGTAGTGGAAATTTTTGTCCTTAAGACGCTCGTAGGTTTCGACCAGCGATTTCATTTCCTGCTTGCACGGTTCGCACCACATGGCCCAAAAACTGATCAGCACTGCGCCCTTCTCGCCTCCGGCCCGTACCTTGTCGAGAAATTTCTGAAACGACTGCTCTTTACCATTAACGTCGCGGAGATGGAAATTCACTGAAGTCAGATCCTGCGCACTACCTGTCGCGGCGAAACCGAGCGTGAGCAGGAAAGCGAGAGCGATGATGAGTTTCATGTAGGATCCTTTATTGATCGTGGGAATTTTTGTGTTCCGCGGGAAACCTTAGCGAGAGACCATAAATTCTCAGCACATCGACCAGCGATGCGATTGAAACATACTGGTACCCATGAATGCCAAGCTCCGAGGCCCGATCGGCGTATGCGGCGATGTCATCAAAGTACAGTGTCTCTTCCGCTGGTACGCCTGCGGCTTCGAGCGCTTTCTCATAGATGCGTTTGTCCGGTTTACCGAGGCCGGTTTCATAGGAGTAAACCGTATGATCAAACAACTCGAACAGTTCGGGAAATCGATCTCTGGCGAATGCGATATGAAGAGGATTCGTGTTCGAGAGCAGCACCAGCGTAAGTTGATCGTGCACCTGAGCCAGAACATCCAGCAATTCCTCATTCAGCCAGAAAATATCACTCCATAGTTCAAGAAATTTCGCTTCGTCCAGAGGTTCTGTCAGACCGAGCAATTGGGCGATGCGCGTGAGGAAACCTTCAACATCCACCGACCCAGTCTCGAACGCTTGCACCAGCGTCCGGAATCGCGCTGTACTTTCCTCATTGTGCGGTGCTGACGGGAAATGCTCTGCCAAACGCTGCTCGATTATTCGATGATCGAAGTGCAGCAGCACATTCCCGAGATCGCTGATCAGGGCGCGCATCATTCGTGGGGTGCCTCGAACATTCGATCCGAAGAGCCATGGAGAAACGGGAAGCTCCGATTCGTGAAGTGAATGATTCCGTTCCCATCCATCCCAAATACCCCACGTTTCGCCTGTCCAATGACGTCCATCGCGCCATACCTGCGGTTCACCAAATTTTCCTCGTCTGAGACCGGTGAAAAAGGAAACGCACGGCGAAGAATGGATTCTCCATGAACCTCAAAACTGTCCGTGTCGGCAGTCAGCGGACTCGCTCCGATTGCTGTGGCATCCTCATATCCCGATGCGTACTCCATCAGCTGCTTCGTACACACGAATACATCGTTTTTCGTATGGCGAACCACGACGACTGCGTCATCTCGGCAATCACTCAAGGAGATAAGTGGTGCATCTGTGTCGGAGCGCGCGAAATCTGAGGCCTGAGAATTGACGAAAAACATCGGAAATCAGTTCAACACTGAAAATAGGAAAGATACTGAACGCCGAAGGTGGAAACAACCGATTAAGAAATCTCCGTGTCGGCTCAGCAGTATTATACCGCGAGTGGTATTCCGGTGTTCCGCTCCTCACGCGGTCTGGCACCATACCGACATTCGGTTTATAGCGTACCGGTTCGCCTCCCAACCGCGTCGAGCGCATGTTCATAAAGCTCAGGCGAAAACCACCATTCCACTGCATTCCAATCGCCGGCCCCCTGTCAATACGCCGTGCCCTTGTCCACATTTGTGTTAAGGTGTTGCGCGAAGGCGTGCGAGAAGTGGTTTTCGATGATGCGAAATACGACATTTACATTATAACGGTTTTGTCATTGAGGAGACGCACATGAACACACGCCGCTATTGGCTGTTCAAAACCGAACCCGAATCCTTCAGTATCGACGACCTGAAACGCACCGGCAGCACGTGCTGGGATGGCGTCCGCAACTACCAGGCCCGCAATATGCTCCGCGACGACATCAAGCCGGGCGATGGTGTCCTGTTTTACCACAGCAATGTCGATCCGCCGGCTATTGTCGGCACAGCTTCAGTGCTGCGCGAAGGGTATCCGGATCACACGCAGTTCGAAGCGGGACATGAAAAATTCGATCCGAGAGCCAGCGTAGAGATGCCCCGATGGTTCATGGTTGATATCGGCTTCGAACGGAAATTCGGGAATCCGCTCCCGCTCGAAGTACTGCGAACAGCAGACGAACTTCAGGCCATGGAATTGCTGCGCAAAGGCAGCCGCCTTTCCATACAACCGGTCACGGAGCAGGAATGGAACAAGGTCTTGCAACTCGCGGCACTGGAGCACGGGTCGACCCGCTGATCGATTGGAAAAATAGACGGTCAGCGCTTCGCACCATCTGGCGATCCGCCCTGTGGGGACCCGACAACTCGCTTCCGCACGCATGATCCGGCAACACAGATCTGCCTGAATGTAAGGAACTGTTGTGCGCGGTGTCATCCGCGCAACGTATTTCTCCCCCGATAGCTTCCGGAAACTCTATTTCAACAGCCGCATCGGTTTGGTCACCAACTGGGTCGGGGTCTTGAGCACGGCCCAGTACAGACCGGACGGCAGAGTGCTCGCATCGAAGACCACACGATAGGCGCCAGGTTCGATGCCTTCGTGCAGCAACGTCGCTACACGGCGTCCGAGTGCGTCGAGAACATAGAGCTGCGTGTATCCTCTTTCAATCACTTCGTACTCAATCACCGTCATGCTGTTGAATGGATTGGGATGATTCTGCGCCAGGCGGAGACGCCCTGTCCCGTCAAACAGCCGTTCCACTCCTTCGCGGCATACCGGCATATCGAGCCGACCATCGAGATGCGTCACCCGCACTGTTCCATTATTCCAGGCAAATCGCTCCAGAATGAGAGGTGTCGTAACTGCGTTGCCGAGGGTGGCTACGAAATGTAAATCCGAGAGGACCGTACTTCCGTCAAGGTAGGGAGCAGCCAAATCTATGATGCGTTCGCCTCCGTTCAACCTGCCTGTAGGCGTTGTCCCTGTTGGACTTAGCATGCTTGCATTAAAGCGAATTGTCGCTGAAAACGATACTACGCCGGCTTCCTTCAGATAGTTCTGCGAGATAAGGGAGAGAGGAATAACCAAGTGCTGGCCTGGTTCCGCTTCGAGGATGGGAAGGCCAACCGTACTGAGCGCCTGAGTTTCGGCAGGGACCCTGAATGGCGGCGACAGCGCCGAACAACCGAATTGCGTTTCGACACGTACTCGATACCAGATCCCGTATTCAAAAACAATGGATTCCGCAGTTTCTCCGGGCATCTCCCTGTACGTAGCTCCATTCTCCACAAACCACTGGTATATGAATCCGGCTGGGGCATGCAACCGATCGCTGCTCTGCGCGATGACCGGCACGGGAGGGTTCGGATGAACAAGCACTTCGACAAACGTCGCCTCACCGCTGCATCCCTCACTGTTGGTCACACGCACTGCGTACACTCCACTCGAGCGTGCGGTGATGCTTTCACCGCTCTGTCCGGTAGACCATGCCCATGCTGCATAGAGTTCGCTTGTGCGGAGAACGACGCTGTCGCCCTCGCAGAATTCCAAAGGTCCGTCGGCGATGATGATTGGGCGTGGCGCTGGAGCGATGCGAACCTGCGCGGTATCGG
>CAYJMN010000055.1:0-37543 GCA_964371045.1 uncultured Chromatiales bacterium
TTCATGAATCTCCCACTTTTGCATCCTAGGGCGCGGGACGTGGTGTTTCATGAATCGCCCACTTTTGAGACCTCGGGCAACGGGGGGATGTGTCATAATACGTGTCAGTATTGCGTAATTTATCCTCATGGTTTTTCTTTCGAGCGCCGTCATGAAAGTCTATTCTCTAATTTTTCTCCTCATCGTCACGGCTGCTGTGCCCCTGTCGGCACAGGATTCCGGACTGAATACCTCAATACTACGCATCGGGAATACGATCGATAATGCTGAAGTTGGCTATTTTGGACTGTTTCCGGATATCAGTCGTTCCTGCGCGGCAACGGTGCAGCAGAACGATTCAGGCTGGACAATTTTTGTGCATTCCGGGTCTGTTGAACACGTTATCTCGATATCTGATTGTGAATACGATGCGCTTGCCGGTTTTCTGGATGTTTTTGAACATATGGGCGCCTCGGAGGATCACTTACTTGTGTTGGAGAAAGAACTTCGGGATGCGTCTCGCGTACGATGTTTCCTGCGGCTCATGCAGAAACGAGTACTATCCTTCTCGGCACTTCAGAAACCCTCAGGGAAATCGTGCGAGTTCGTGCTTCGTGATGGAACACACGTTTCAGGCATTCCGCTCGAAGCGACGCGATCATCGGTTTCGCTGTGGACACTACCCTCCACGCCGTTCAATATCCACGACGGAGCCACAGCAATGGTACGGTATCGATGGAGTGATGTGGATTCTGTATCGGGCCAGTGGCATACTAATTCACCCCAGCACGGGTGGCTTGGTTGGCTGATCGCTACGGCGAGCATCTCCTACTTTTTCACCGAAACGCAGCGTAATCCGTGGGATGGTCGGGGGGGCTCAGGCCTCACCGCATATTCCTATCCTGTCGCCCTCCTGATCTCCGGGAGCATCGCTGTGCTTCCCATGCTGGTCGTGATGAGCAAATTCGGGGAAGCGCATCGCTACGTGGAAGTCAAGCAGGACAATCTCGACGACATCATCGGGACCCTGCAGGAAACCCGGATGTATACAATCCCACCGCCAGAAGCTCGCTCCGGTATGGATAGTATTTCAGACCAGGAGTTGCTTCGCGATCAGGACGTCTCAGATACAGCGGCGGATCAATCAGTTCCCAAAGCCGATCCCGTGCGACCTGTACCGGATCTGGATGCAGGCATCACGTTTCTCTTCAACATCTATGATGTCCAAGGACGCCCCTTCGGCACGCTCCCTGCGTTGTGGATCGGAAAAGAAATCCCTGTCTGGAATGATGCGACACCTCAGCCGGTGCTGAGCCTGTTTCCCCGCGCGGCCATCGGGACGCTGCATGCCGCAGCCGGTATGAACCTCATCCTGAACACTGGTCGTGTGAAGATACATCTCGGATTGATTCATGTCTGGAATTGGGATGAACTCGGAAGGTACACTCATTCCAGACTTGGTTGGTTGGAAGAATGGGAGTCCCGATTCGTCGACGGAGACGTGAGCCGCGTGTCATTTGCAACATTCAGCTTCGATTTTCTGCTGGCACGCATGCGCGTACTGGTGGAAACACACATCCCACTTAAGGAAACGATCATTGTAACGTATCGAAACCAAGAAGCATCGGACGGTGATGTGAAAATGTATGAGCATGCACCGCAGTACTACCCGGCAATCTCGCTATCATTGTCGTATCCCATTTTCTGGTGAGTGGGCGGGATTCGTCTTTGATTCTATCGCATCCGAGGATCCACATTCAAAAGACCTGCGGATATGGAGTCAAAGACTTTCTGATCCGTGCCAATCCGCGCTCATCCGCGAAATCCGCGCACGTATTTATCCGCGTACATCCGAATTCATCCGCGAAAATCCGCGTACGTATTCAGCGGCGGGCATTTACCGAAGGAAATCTCCATCGATTTCGGTACTTTTCATGGTCGCAGCTGCGACTGATATTTTCAACAACGACATGGTCGAACAATGATCAAACGTATCGCGCATATCGGTATCGCCGTAAAAGATTTAACGGATGCGCAAAAAACTTTCGAGATCCTTCTGGGAATGACGCCATCGCACGTGGAGCGGGTCGCGGCCCAGAAAGTGGATGTAAGCAGCTTTCATGTGGACGACACCAATATCGAGCTGACGTGCGGCATCGCCGAGGATTCACCCATCACAAAATTCATTGAAAAGCGAGGCGAAGGAATTCATCACATGGCATTCGAAGTCGACGACATTCACGCGGAGCTGACGAGACTCAAGGAAGCGGGCGTGAGGCTCATCGACGAGGAGCCAAGGACAGGCGCGGATAATTTCCTCGTCGCCTTCATTCATCCGAAATCCGCCGGGGGCGTGCTGGTCGAACTCTGCCAGCCGGCCTCGTAAGCTTCCGCATCATTAACCGTTTGCATCGTGTCCCGCTTTCCCCGTGGGACACGATTCATGTTCCGGCCTCGGCCACACCCGGTCATTATTTCTGAAAAGGGATCCCCTTGATGGACGACACCTCCCCCAAAGATGTTCTGCAAAAAAAACTGGATAATCTCCCGGTTTCTCCGGGTGTGTATCAGTTCAGGAACGCCGAGGGAACGATCATCTACGTCGGCAAGGCGAAAAATCTTAGGTCCAGGGTCCGCTCCTATTTTCAGGAACGTGGCGCTCCGGATCCGAAACGCGAGATACTCGTTTCCAAAATTGTCGATCTCGAACTCGTGGTCACCGATTCGGAAGTCGAGGCCCTGCTCCTCGAGAACAACCTCATCAAGGAACACACGCCGCGTTACAACATCCGGCTGAAAGACGATAAAAGTTATCCGTATATCGTCGTAACGAACGAAGCGTATCCGAGAGTCTTCCCCACGCGGCGCGTCATCAGGGATGGATCGCGGTATTACGGTCCCTACACGGACGTCAGGGCCATGCACCTGATGCTCCGCACCATCCGCGGCATCTTCCCCATCCGCAGCTGCGATTACGCGCTGGATGCGGACATGATCGCCCGGAAAAAAGTGACCGTCTGTCTCGACTATCACATAAAGAAATGCCAGGGCCCCTGCGAAGGATTGGTGTCGCAAAAGGACTATCGCTCCATGATCGAGCAGGTGGAGCAGTTGCTGAAGGGAAAAACCCGCACGCTGCGGCAGATGCTCGAGGAAGAGATGCAGTCCTCCGCCGAACGCCTGGAATTCGAAAAAGCCGCCGATATGCGCAATCGCCTGTTGGCATTGCAAACCTGGCAGGACAAACAGAAGGTGGCTTCATCCGATTTCAAGGACCGCGACATCATCGCATTGGTGAAACGGGGGACGGATGCCGTCGGTGTGATTTTCCGCGTCCGCGACGGCAACATCGTCGGGAAACAGCATTACACCTTCACAGGCGCCGATGTCGAAGAAGAGCACGAAATCCTGGAGCATCTTCTGCACCGCTACTATACGGCCACGCTGGACATTCCGCCTGAAATCATCGTTCCGGTCGCGCCGGAGTCGGAAGAAGCGATGCTCACCTGGCTCGGCGAGCGTTCGAAAATGACCATCGGATTTACAATTCCGAAAATCGGCGACAAGGCGAAGCTGCTGGGCATGTGCACAGCGAACGCCACATTTTTACTCGATGAAATTCTTCTACAGAAAATGAAGGCCGGCAGCGCGCTACCGAAATCAGTGGACGCGCTGCAACGGGATCTGCATCTGCCTGCGCAGCCACGCCGCATCGAATGTTTCGACATCTCGCATTTCCAGGGCGCGGAAACCGTGGCGTCGATGGTGTCCTTTCTGGACGGCAAGCCGAGAAAAAGCGAATACCGCAAATTCTCCATCAAGACCGTCGAGGGCGTCGACGATTTCGCGAGCATGCGCGAAGTGGTGCGGCGGAGGTATGAACGCGTGCTGGAGGAAGGCACGGCCCTGCCCGATCTCATCGTGATCGACGGAGGGAAAGGACAGCTCTCGTCCGCCGTGGAAGTGCTGCAGGATCTTGGGCTCGCCCGCCTGTCCGTCATCGGTCTGGCGAAGCGGCTCGAGGAGGTGTTCGTTCCCGGTGAAAGCCTGCCCATGAACATCCCGAAAACCTCGCCGGGCATCCATCTGCTCCAGCGCGTGCGCGATGAAGCCCACCGCTTCGCCATCACCTTCCACAGGAGCAAGCGCGACAAGGCCACATTGCAAACCGAACTCGAACAGATCGAGGGTGTCGGCCCGAAGCGCGCCAATCAACTTCTCACGACCTTCGGCTCCGTGCGCGGGGTGCAGGAAGCGACGGAGGAGCAGCTTGCCGAGCACATGGGATGGTCCGCGGCGAAGCGCATCTGGTCCCATTTTCACAGCGAAGACGGTGACGCGGATCAGGACCTCGGCGAGGAGAGCGAAACCCCGGTTGACACATTGCACTCCGATGAAGCTGGTGGCGATACGCCGGGAGCTATCGACATGAGCGTCAATGAAGACGAAATCCAAACTGAAAGGGATGATGCATGATCCGTCTCTGCGTGCTGTTGTTCTCCATAACGGTCACACTCCTTCACCCGCTGCACGCACAGCGGATCGCGGACGACGGTCTGCATGAACTGATACACGCGGGGACGGAGCTGTCCGGGAAACAGGAATACCGCACCGCGCTCTCGCGATTCACCGAAGCGATACGCCGCTACCCGAAACATCCGGCGGGATATATGAACAAGGCCATCCTGTATCAGGTCATGTCGCTGGATTTTGAAACTCCCGTGCCGTCGAGGGAATTCCTCTCACTGCTCGCCACGACACAGAAGCTTGGCGAGGTTCTTTCCTCCCAACCTGACACGGAATGGGAAGGCCAGTACTATCTCGGCATGGCGCGCAGCTACATCGCGTACTACAATTTCCGCGACGGAGAAAACTGGCTCAGCGGACTCTCGCACGGATTGCGCGCGACGGGCTATTTCGAAAAATGTCTCGTGAAGAATCCCGAGGCCTGGGATGCTCTAACCGGCATCGGCACCTACAAGTACTGGAAGAGCCGCAATATGCGCTTCCTCACCTGGACCCCGTTGCTCGACGACGAACGCGAGGCGGGCATCGCCGCACTGCATCAGGCCGAGCGCAAGGCCGCGTATACCGGGGGTCAGGCGACCAATTCGCTCATCTGGATATTCGTAGAAGAGGAGCGCTGGGACGACGCGATGCGCTCCGCCGAAACCATCCTCAAGCGCTACCCGAACAACCGGCTGTTTCTGTGGGGGCTCGCATCCGCCGCGGAGGGTAATTCACAGTGGTCGCTTGCCCGTGATGCCTATCGGCGCATTGTGAATTCCATCGACGACGAAGTGAGGGAGCGTCGCTACATCGAGATCCAGGCGCGCGCGAAAATCGCACTGATGAGCGCGAAGCTCGGCGACACCGCGACGGCGAAAAAGGAAGCCGCCTGGGTGCTGCGGCAGCGCGGTATTTCCCTCAAAGGCTTCACCGCCGACGGCGCCGAACGCATCACCCGTCGCATCGAAGAAGTAGAAGAGATGCTGGAGGATTTGTAGAAGGCGGCGCGTCCACACCCTTCACCCTCTCTCCTCTCTCCTCTCTCCTCTCTCCTCTCTGCGTCTTTGCCTCCTCGCGACTCTGCGTTGATTTCTTCACCCTTCAGCCTTCACCATCCCCTCTGTTCCGCACCAGCTCAGGGATGCAAACCGGCGCTCCGAAGCCGTCGTGCAAGATTTCTGGTCCGTAAATCCAGGCGCTCGAAGAGGCGTATCGGATCGGTGAGAAAGCTGATGCGACCGTAGGTCTCTGGCTTCCCCTGAATATATCCCCGGGAGGTGGAGAGCAGCGTTGCCCAATCCCTCCGCGCTTCGTGATCCACGTCGTGATACACGGCGCAGAAGCCGGCGCCGTGCAAGACCGAACTTCGCGAAAACAATCCGCGCGGCATGCTGAGCGTGAATTCGCGTGTGTTGAATTTCGTCGGGTCGGCGGTGACAGTGACGCCGATGAGGGAGCGGAGCGAGTCATACCTTTTTTCACCATGCAACTCAACTGCGGGTCCTCGAGCCTCACCATCGCCCATGAAGAGGACCAGCGAAATTTGCGTTTCCTTCGCGTACCGCTGCTTCGTTCCGTCACGCTGTATCCGCGGTTTTCCGCTTAGATCGAAATACAGGGCCAGATGGTCCGCTGAATCCGCATGCGTGTGGTACAATAATCGATCATCATGAATCAGCACGGTGAAGAGCACGCTGGAAGTGTCGTAGCGCGCGGAGATGCGCATGTTGCTGTCGTCCGGTCCGTGCCAACTGCTGCCGCCGCTCACGACCATCAAGGCCGAACTGTCACCGACATGCACCGGTATTTCCGGCGGCAATTCCAGGGACGTGGGATACACCGGGAGGGAATAGAATTTCTGCTCGAGATACGATTTACCGGTGTTCACACCGAAGTAATGCTCCCACCCCAGGTTTGTCAGGTAGTCCTGCGATTGCTCGAAGCCGATAGCAGTGGCACCTCCGCCAGCGCGAAGTCTGCGCGTGGTCCATTCCTCGACGCGACGAAATAGCCCGTGCTGCATGCTGTAGCCGGTGATCCGCCAGTCGAACTCACCGGTTTTTTCAGTGATGTGGCACACACCTTCATCAATCGAAAATCCCACCTCGATCGCTTCCAGCATGTAGCGCCGCTGCAGCGAGTGGACCAACTCGAACTCCGCACCGTAGTTCAGGAAAAAAAAGATGTCCACGACCCTCGGCGCCGCGTCGTCCTGGCGCGTCGACAGCACCACGTCCATGCCGTCGTCGCCGGAAAAATCTCCGTAATCGTAGCCGTATATTTTGGACTTTGGAGGCAGATTTGATAGAATGGATTGGATCTTTTCCTTCGAAAAGATCTTGCCCAGCGCCTCCGCCAATCCAGCGAATTCGAGACTGTCCCCCTGGGCTGATTTATCGGTGCTGCCGCGCGGGCTTCTGTTTAGTACGACCGGAGTTGCACCCATCCGTGCAAAGTAACGGGATGGATTACACTCTCCGGAGCCCGTATCGTACCACTCGGTATGAGCAGTGGTATTCGTTGAAGTCGCCGAATTCGGGGGCAGCATGAAAAGCCCAACAAGCAATGCACTAATGTATCGTAGCATGGAATCCTTGAAATTTCAATTACTGTCTGTCGTATGCGCTCTATTGTTCGTCCAGACCGGCAATGCGCAGAAGTCGCAAACCCCGCTTGAAACACTCGTCGCCTCTGTGAGCGCGGAACTCAACGGCAATCCATTCCGCAACAGCATCGCCGCGGTCGAAATTACGGACCTCCGCAGCGGAAAGATCCTGTTCACGAAAAACGCGCAGTTGCTTCTGCGTCCCGCCTCGAATACCAAGCTGTTTACTTCCGCGGCAGCCGTCATGAGCTTTGGAGACAGCGTCGCGTTCGTCACCCGCATATCGCGACGGGGTCCGAGTACTCTGGTCTGCACCGCTGGGGGCGATCCGTTGTTCACAGAACAAGATATTCAAAAACTCGCTGATTTCGCACGCATCCCGGGCATGAACCGCGTCGACACCCTGATACTCGATCCCGGTGCGTTCGACAGTACGTATTTCGGTGAGGGCTGGATGTGGGACGACGAAGGCGATCCCTTCCTGCCCGCACTCTCGGCTTTTTGTATCGAAGGAAACATCTTTACGGTCCACATCGACCAAACCGCTCAACCTGTTGGAATGCTGTCGGTGAGTTCCGATCCTTACATTCATGACCTCGGCTGGTCACAGGAATTGTCCAACGCGGCGATGCAGGTGGTGAAGCAGCCGCGGAGCAACCACATCCGCATCGTCGGGGGCCTGGCGAAAGCTGGACGGAAAAGCGTCCGTCTCCCCATGTGGCGGCCACAGGACATCTTCGCGGATCATCTCGCATCGGCATTGCGCGAGCGCAGCATCGCCGATTCCACATTGGTGGTTCGATTCGCATCGGTAGAGGATTCCACGACGGAACTCGGAATGGTTGCGCGTCCGCTCGACGAAGTGCTCAGGGCTATGAACAAAGACAGCGACAACCTGAGCGCCGAGATGATGCTGCGTCTGCTCGGTGTGCGGGGATCGAAACGCGAAGGCTCGGCGAAAGCCGGCATCGAAGCGATGCGTGCCGTCTTTACTGAGCGGGGACTCGCGACGGGTGCAATTTCGCTCGTGGACGGTTCCGGAATTTCCTTTTACAACCTGGTGACGGCGAATGCGCTAAGCCGCGTACTCCGTATGATGGCCGCGCATCCTCGATTCGACACATTCCGTGTGTCATTAGCAATCGCAGGTGTAGATGGCACGCTACGAGGCCGCATGCAGGGCTACAAGCTCGCAAAGTACTTTCAGGGAAAGACTGGGACGGTGAGAGGTGTGAGCGCACTGTCGGGCTACGTACAAGCGCCTGGAGGCAGGTTGTTATCCGTGGTGATGCTGATGCAGAATTTCACTGGAGAAGCTGCGCCATATCGCGCGGCACAGGACAGGATAGTGAGACACTGTATCGAGTACAGTGCTTCGCCGGGAGCGGGGACGCAAACTCGGTAGGGGTGACGACGCGTGTGCTCCGCATGATGGACGCATCCGCGATTGGACATATTTGGTGGGGCATTGGCGATCGCGGGGGTGGATGGCATGTCAGGGAGCAGCATTTTGGGGCTGGAAGCCCCAAAGTACTACAGGATAGTGAGACACTGCATCGAGTACAGCGCCTCGCCGGGAGCGGGTACGAAGCCTTGATTGGGGTGCGGTAGTCGGTTTTGCCGTCTTTGATGAATTCGTCGACGATGCGGTTGAGCGTGTACACCGAAAAATTCTTCCCGCGCTTGTAGACGGTTCCGGAATTTCTTTTTACAACCTGGTCTCGGCGAATGCGATCAGCCGCGTGCTCCGGTGTGATGGTCGCGCATCCGCGATTGGACATATTTGGTGAGGTATTGGCGATCGCGGGGGTGGATGGCACGCTACGAAGCCGCATGAAAGGCTAGCAGCCTGTTGAAGTATTTTCTTGGAGATGTTATCAGAAATGATAATGTTGCATGGAGTATTATTGTCCATTCACTTTGGTACCTCCCGATGCTCAAGCCGGAAGTGCCTCCTCTTCAACCGGAACCGTGGGTCCCCGCTTGCAAGTCGCAACGTGGGCCGAACACATCTTTTGGGGATCGATTCCAAGAGTTTCTCTCTTCACTGAATTTCAATGATCGTGTCCGTGCACTCTATGCGAAGCATTACACCATGTCTGGTCACGGACGCACGGGTGTCGATCCCGCAGTGTATTTCAAAATGCTCCAGATCGGCTTTTTTGAAAACATCCCGAGCGAACGAGCACTTGAGCTTCGCTGTGCGGAATCGTTGTCGATTCGGGAGTTTCTTGGATACGAGGTGACCGAGCGCACACCGGATCATTCCACATTGAGCCGCATCCGCAAGAGGCTTCCCACAACGGTCTTATGCGACTGCACTCAGCTTAATGTGAATTCAGACAAATCCGGAATTCAATAAAAAAAGCAGAAAAAGCTAATAATTTTATGTTGACAATCAGACATCCTTCTCGTAGTTTTGATTCGAAGATACATTGCGGACATGAGTCACGGCTCCAAGTCAGAAAGCACGATTTTCTTTCTAAAAGACTCACCACTCAAACATAGTAAAGGCTTTTTAAGTCAGGCGGAAAACACCATGCGAATTGAAATAATGAGATATGTAATAATATCATTCGCGCTATTGCTCCTTCTGTCTTGCGGCGCCGCATCTCAGGTTCGTGATAGCGTAAACTATTTCCCGCTTCATGTAGGTGATTACTGGTGGTATAGCGGGGTGACGTACTGTCCGCCTGATTCGTCTGGAGATAAAGTATTTCCTTTTTATGAAATAAAAGTATTGAAAACAGTATTAATTAATGGCAAGCAGTACTTTATAGTTGATCATTATTTTCTTGGATCGGATACCATTCGGACTGACGAAGATGGAAATACATATCTTTATAATTGGGCCGAAGAACGACTTTTTTACAACCGGAGCATCGCACCCGGCGATTCGTGGTATTTTATCTTCAGATCGGGGAATGGATACAAGAATGAGTGCATAGGATACCTATTGAGCAATAATGATACTATAGTCACTCAAGCTGGGACATTTGTGGGTTGTCTTAAATATAATTTAAAAATCATAAATGTGATCGACGCTGAGTATACGGATTTTCTTGCTCCGAATGTAGGACTCGTATTCAGATGCGTGCAAGAGTCGATTGAGCTGAATAACGCGGTAGTTGATGGACTCAAGTATCCACGAACCGAATATATTGGTGATCCACTTAAGTTCGAATCTAATGATGTCTCCGTCAAGCTATTTCCCAGCCCAGTTGGCTATGGATCGAAATTAACCCTGTTAATAGAAACGGTTGAACGTTCATTCATTCAAATGTATATATATGATATGCTTGGTCGCAAAGTAACGACGATTGCCGAGAGCGAACTACATGCTGGCGTTAACCAGTACCAATGGGATTCTATAGGATTAAATGGCGAACATGTACCTCCTGGGGTGTACACTGTGGTTTATTCCGTTCGAGGCACTCTCGCTTCGCATAAAATAGTAGTCATCAATTAATGCCATAAGCTGCGGTTGAACTCGTACTCCGAAAAGTTCTTCCTGCGCTCCTGGACGGTTCCGGAATTTCCTTTTACAACCTGGTGACGGCGAATGCGCTAAGCCGCGTACTCCGTATGATGGCCGCGCATCCTCGATTCGACACATTCCGTGTGTCATTAGCAATCGCAGGTGTAGATGGCACGCTACGAGGCCGCATGCAGGGCTACAAGCTCGCAAAGTACTTTCAGGGAAAGACTGGGACGGTGAGAGGTGTGAGCGCACTGTCGGGCTACGTACAAGCGCCTGGAGGCAGGTTATTGGCCGTGGTAATGCTGATGCAAAATTTTACGGGGGAAGCCGCGCCATACCGCGCTGCGCAGGACAGGATCGTGAAACACTGCATAGAGTACAGCGCCTCACCGGGAGCGGCTACGAAAGCTCGATGAGGGTGCGGTGCCCGGTATCGCCGTCGTTGTCCCTGCGAATGCGTCAAGCGGAATCGAACCACAGATTACACAGATGAAAGACACAGATTTTCACAGAGATGAGTTTTTTCAGCTTCTGTTCTGTTCAGGTCGTGCGTTTATTCGGGCAATCTCCGGTTCGATTCGGAGAGCCGGCAAGCGGAATTGAATCTCGAGTCGCGAAACGAGAATAATCGAAACACAGGGGAAGAAACAGGGGTCGACAAAAAGGACACACGGGTTTTCACAAAGATTTCAGGAATAATCCTAATCTGTGCTAATCTGTGTCTTTTATCCGTGTAATCTGTGTTTCGATCCTCCTTGGGCTTCGGCGGGAATGAGTTGACGCATGTGCCGGAGTAGTTGAACTATACCGTTTCTGTCAAATCTACAGGGTGCTGCAATGGTGAAGTCAGAGGTGTGAGCGCACTGTCGGGCTACGTACAAGCGCCTGGAGGCAGGTTATTATCCGTGGTGATGCTGATGCAAAATTTCACGGGAGAAGCCGCCCCATATCGCGCCGCGCAAGACAGGATAGTGAGACACTGTATCGAGTACAGTGCCTCACCAGCAACTGCTACGCAACCTCGATGAGGGTGACATTTGGTGACCGCGAATGCCATCAGCCGCGTGCTGCGCATGCTCGCCGCGCATCCGCGATTCGATCGTTTCCGGTCGACCTTCGCCGTCGCGAGCGTGGATGGCACGCTGCGAGGCCGGATGCAGGGCTACAAGCTCGCGAGATACTTTCAGGGGAATAAGACTGGTACGTTGAGTGGCGTGAGCGCATTGTCGGGTTACGCACAAGCGCCTAGAGGCGGGGTATTGGCCTTGGTGATGCCGATGCAACAATTCACAGGGGAAGCCGCGCCATATCGCCCTGCGCAGGACAGGATAGTGAGACACTGTATCGAGTACAGTGCCTCACCAGCAACTGCTACGCAACCTCGATGAGGGTGCGGTATTCGGTTTTTCCGTCTTTGATGAATTCATCGACGATGCGGTTGATCAGTTGATCGGTTACTTCGTCGGCTCCATCCTCAAGCGCATCGTACTCTTCCATCGTCGCGCAGATGTACAATTCGTTGAACGTGTTCGGCTTGGTCATGCTCTCGTACACCGAATAGTTCTTCCCGCGCTCGTGCGTAAGGTAATTTTTTAGCGCCTGGACGGTTTCAAGGTACTCGTCCCGCTTCTCTTCCTTGATGGGATAGGTTATCGTGAAGATGACTCTGGGCATCAGTTACTCCGTGATGTCGTTAGGTAAAGGACCGTTCAGCGACGGCCACTGTGTCTGGGACCGCCGGGACCGCCCCGGTGCTGTCCGCCTCCGTCTCTGTCCCGGCTGCTCCGATGGGGACCATCGTCCGGTTTTTCTTCATAACCCTCGGGCGGCTCCATGAGCGCCTTGCGGCTGAGAACGAGTTTGCCGTTATCCTCGACGCGGAGAAGTTTGACAGTCACGATATCGCCGACTTTCAACACTTCCTCCACATTGGCGATGCGGCGGAAATCAATCTGGGAAATATGGAGCAGGCCTTCCTTGCCGGGAATGATTTCGACGAAGGCGCCGAAGTCCATGATCTTTTTCACGGGACCGGTATACACCTCGCCGGCTTCCGGGACGGTGGTGATCCGCTTGATCATTTCCACTGCTCTTCTGCTGTTTTCCTCATTGTTCGAGGCGACTGTTACGCGGCCATCCTCTTCGATATTGACCTCCGCGCCGCTCTCGGCGACGATGGCCTTGATGTTCTTGCCGCCCGGGCCGATCACGGCGCCGATCATATCGACCGGAATGTAGATCGTGGTCAGTCTGGGTGCGTATTTCGAGAGATCGGGACGAGCTTCACTGATGGTCTGTTCCATTTCATCGAGGATGTGGAACCGTGCCTCGCGCGCTTGATCGAGTGCGCGTTCCATGATTGCCAGCGTGATGCCCTTGATCTTGATATCCATCTGATAGGACGTGATACCGTCGTTGGTACCCGCGACCTTGAAATCCATGTCGCCGAGATGATCTTCGTTGCCGAGAATATCGGTGAGGATAGCGATACGATCGCCTTCCTTGATGAGGCCCATCGCGACGCCCGCGATCGGTTTCTTTAGCGGCACACCGGCGTCCATCAACGCCATCGAACCGGAACACACCGTCGCCATGGACGACGAACCATTCGATTCGAGGATGTCGCAGAGCAAACGGATCGTGTACGGGAATTCCTCGGCGGGCGGCATCAGCGCCTTGAGCGCGCGCTCGGCGAGGTTTCCGTGTCCGATTTCACGGCGGCTGGTGAAGCCCAGACGGCCAACTTCGCCCACGGAGAACGGGGGGAAATTGTAATGAAGCATGAAGCGCTTGCGGGAATCTTCGCCAAGGCCGTCGATGATCTGCTCGTCGGACTTCGTGCCGAGGGTGCAACTCATGAGCGCCTGGGTCTCGCCGCGGGTAAACAAGGCGGAACCATGTGCGCGCGGGAGAAGGCCTACTTCGCTGGAAATGGGACGAACCTCGGTCAGACCGCGGCCGTCGAGGCGAATGCCCTTTTCCAATATATTTTCGCGCATGGCTATTTTTTCAAGGTCATGCACGAGGCGTTTGATCAGTTTTTCCTGTTCGGGATACTCCTCGGCCAACGCTTCGAGGGCTGCATCATAAATGGCCTGCGTGGTGGAGGCGCGTTCCTGTTTCTCAAGCACCGTGCCAGCGAGTTCGACGAGTTTGCTCCAGGCGATGGCCTTGATCTTGTCTTCGATACCTTCGGGAAGCGGTTCCGTGGTGAACACCATGGCCGGCTTTCCGCATTCGGCAACCAGTTCGGAAATCGCATTGCAGATAACGGCGATCTGTGCATGTCCAAACGCCAGCGCATCGAGCATATCGCGTTCCGAAATCTCCTTCGCCTCGCCTTCCACCATGAGGATGGAATCGGCTGTACCGGCCAGGACGACTTCGAGATCCGAAACCTTGAGCTGCTCGAATGTCGGGTTGCAGATGAATTCGCCGTTGACCCGACCGACGCGAATTTCGGCGATCGGTCCTTCGAAGGGAGCGCCGGAGATCATCATCGCCGCGGAAGCGGCTGTTGTCGCGAGCACGTCGGCGTCATTCTCCTGATCGGAGGAATAGACGGACGCGATAACCTGCACCTCGTTGCGGAAATTATCCGCGAACATCGGCCGGATGGGCCGATCCATGAGGCGGGCGGAGAGGACCTCTTTCTCGGAGGGCTTGCCTTCGCGCTTGAAGAAGCCGCCCGGTATCTTGCCGGCGGCGGAAGTTTTTTCTCTGTATTCGCAGCTGAGCGGGAAAAAATCGATTCCCTCTCGCGGTGAGTCCGATACGACGACGGTGGCGAGTACCATGGTCTCTCCGTAGGTGATCAACACCGAGCCGCCTGCCTGACGGGCAAGCCGACCTGTCTCGAACACCATTGTGTTTCCGCCGATTTGAATTTCTTTTCTGGTCATGTTTTCCTTCGTGTAGATAGAATCATCCCGTTATGGATGTGTGCGCATTACTTGCGCAGCTCGAGGTCCTTGACGATCGCGCGATAGCGATTCATGTCGACCTTCTGCAGGTATGCCAGGAGGCGGCGGCGCTTGCCGACCATCTGGAGCAAACCGCGGCGGCTGTGGTGATCTTTTTTGAACGCGTCGAAATGTGTGGAAAGCCCGTTGATCGTTTCGGTGAGAATAGCGATCTGCACTTCGGCTTTCCCGCTGTTCTTGTCGTTTCCACCGAATTTCGATACGAGTTCCTGTTTGCGTTCCTTGGTCAGAGGCATGATGAGTTCTCCTTTGTAAACAGAAAAATGTTATTTCAATTTCAGTTGATGTCGCCGTGCTTGGGCGCGCTCCACGTCTTCCGCGATCTGTGCCACAAGCTGATCGCGCGAATCGAAACGTATTTCGTCGCGCAATCTGTCGAGCAGTTCGACCTGCAGGTGCAGTCCGTACAACTTGCCCGAGCATGATAAAATATGAACTTCCAATGAAACATGCACCTGTTTCGACACCGTGGGTCGAATTCCGATGTTCATGACACCGGTATATCGCTCGCCGCCGAGCAGCACGTCGACAAGGTACACGCCGCGACGGGGAAGCATTTTCGCCGGATTTTGCAGTTCAATGTTCGCCGTAGGGAAGCCCAATTGACTTCCAAGACCATCCCCTCGAACGACGATGCCGGATACACTGTACGGACGCCCTAAAAAACTCGCAACCCGGCGGACGTCGCCTTCCTTCAATACATTGCGAATCGCGGTGCTGCTCACTTTCATTCCGTCCAGAAGCAGTTCGCCGACCTGTGTGATGCCCACACCGTGCTTCATGCCGAGGCGCACAAGCTCCTCCACCGTGCCGGACCTTCCCTTGCCGAACGCATGATCCATGCCGACCACGAGCTGCTCGGCCCGTAACGAGCGCACGATGTATTCATCGAAAAACGTATCCGCGTCGAGCATGGAAATATCGCGGGTAAAAGGCAGGACCATACAGGCATCGAGGCCGGTCCGCTCAAGCATCTCGATCCGCTCGTCGATCGTCGTGAGGAGGTAGGTCGGCTCGCCGCGGCGACCAATCACTTCACGTGGATGAGGATCGAAGGTGAGGACAGCCGACGGAATCTTCATTTCGGCAGACAGCGAACGCACTCTGTCGAGAATTTTCCGGTGGCCGAGATGCACTCCGTCGAACGTCCCGATCGTCAACACGACGGGGCCACTGTAAGGCCAGGTATCAAGCGTCTTGCAAACGTTCACTGTCGATCTCCGGTTGCATGGGGTCGAGGAAGCGTCGGGGCGAGGACTGCGAAAGTTCGTCGATCGTCCAGGCCTCGTCCGCAGTAAAGGCGCCGATGGCCGTACGCCGCAGTTCGCTCAGATATGCGCCGCAGCCAAGCGCCTGACCAAGGTCGTGCACCAGCGTGCGCACGTATGTGCCTTTTGAACATTCCACGCGAAAGCGAACCTCCGGCACGGAGATCTCGAGAAGTTCGAACTTCATGATCTCCACCGGCCGTTCCTGTCTCTCGACTTCCAGACCTTTTCGCGCCAGCGTGTAGAGGCGCCGCCCATCCACCTTTACGGCGGAAAACATCGGCGGAATCTGCATGATGTTGCCTTTGAAACGCTCCGCGGCCGCGCGAAGAGCTTCGGAAGTGATGCTCCCGGTATCGCGGATGTCCTCCAGCGGAGTCGCGGCGTCATAGCTCGCGGTCACGGCGCCGAGCGACATACGGCCTTCATAGGTTTTGTGCAGCGCTTGAAACGTGTCGATGCGCTTGGTCATCTTCATCGAACAGAGTATCAGCAGACCTGTCGCAAGGGGATCGAGCGTACCGGCGTGGCCGACTTTTCTCACGCGCAAGGCGCCGCGCACCTTTTTGACGACATCGAACGACGTCCAGTCGCGCGGTTTGTCAACGAGCAGCACTCCCCCGTCCGGTGATACGAAATGCTCGATGGTATTGAACCCGTGCTCACCGGTCAACGGTTCTTCTCGTCCTCGTGGATTTGTTTCAGAAGCACCTCAAGACGCTCGACACGCTCAAGCGTCTGATCGATGTAGAAGCGCAGCTCCGGGGTGAATTTGATCCGCACGGATTTCCCGACCGCCATGCGGATTTCCTTCGCGTTGTCGTCGAGGAAGGTGAGTACTTCAGCGTCTGTTTTTTCGCTGTTAAAATGACTGACGTGCACGCGCGCGACGCGCAGATCCGGCGTGACGGTGACCTCTGTGACCGTCAGCATTCCGAAACCGCTCGTATCGATATCCCGTGCGAGGGTTTCGCCGATCTGGTGCTTGATGAGAGATGCGACTCTCGCCGTGCGAATGGACATGATCTGTTACAGCGCCTGATCCAGTGAACGTTTGACTTCGACCTGTTCGTAGGATTCGATCACGTCGCCCACCTTCAGGTCGTTGAAACCCTCGAGGCTGATACCGCATTCGAAGCCCGTGTCGACGTCGCGGGCATCGTCCTTGAAGCGCTTGAGCGAGCTGATGCCGCCGGTGAACACGACGATACCGTCGCGCAGGAGCCGGATACGGGCATTGCGGTTGATCTTCCCGTCCTGCACGTAACAACCGGCGATGGCGCCGATGTGGGAAATCCTGAACACTTCGCGCACGAGGACGGTTGAATTGATTTTTTCGCGGATTTCAGGCCTGAGCATGCCCTCAAGAGCATTGCGTACGTCTTCGATCGCGTCGTAAATGATGTCGTACATGCGGATGTCGACGTCCTCGTTCTCCGCGAGTTTTCTCGCGTTGAGATTGGGACGCACGCGGAAGCCGATGATGATGGCGTTCGATGCGCTGGCGAGAAGAACATCCGATTCGGAAATTGCGCCGACACCCTTGTGTATGACGTCGATGCGAACTTCGCCAGTGGACAGCTTCAGCAGGGAGTCGGAAAGCGCCTCCACCGAACCGTCCACGTCGCCCTTGACGACAATCGGGAGGTCCTGTACGCCGCCAAGCTTGATCTGCTCGGAGATATCGTCGAGCGTCTTGCGGCGCACTTTGCGGAAATCGGACTCGCGCTTGATCTGCTGTCTGTTCGTCGAAATTTCGCGGGCTTTTCTTTCGTTCTCGACCACGTAGAATGCGTCGCCCGCCTGCGGTGCGCCGTTGAATCCGAGCACCTGCACTGGCATGGCCGGTGTGGCGATGTCCACGCGCTTGCCGCGTTCGTCCATCATTGCGCGAACCTTGCCGAATTCGTTGCCTGCGACGAAGGAATCGCCGACATGCAACGAACCTTTTTGCACGAGCACCGTCGCGATGATGCCTTTACCCTTGTCGAGTTCCGCTTCGATGACGGCGCCGCGGGCTTCGGTATCCGGATTCGCCTTATAGTCCATGATGTCGGCTTCGAGCAAAATGCGCTCGAGCAAATCCTCGATGTTGATGCCTTCCTTGGCCGAAATGGGCACGCAGCCGTATTTGCCGCCCCATTCCTCAACGAGGACGCCGCGATCGGCGAGCTGCTGCTTTACCTTGTCCTGATTGGCTTCGGGCTTGTCGATCTTGTTCAATGCGACAACGATCGGTACCTTCGCCGCTTGCGCGTGGCTGATTGCTTCCACCGTCTGGGGCATGACTGCGTCATCCGCCGCGACTACGAGGACCACGATATCGGTCACCTGGGCGCCGCGGGCGCGCATGGCGGTAAACGCTTCGTGACCCGGTGTGTCGAGGAAGGTGATCTTACGTCCCGAGTCCAGCGTCACCGTGTAGGCGCCAATGTGCTGTGTGATGCCTCCGCTCTCTCCGGCGACCACGTTGGTCTTGCGGATGAAATCGAGCAGTTTCGTTTTACCGTGATCGACGTGTCCCATGATGGTGACGATGGGCGGACGCGATTGGAGGAGCGTTTCGTCCTCTTCATCCTCGAGAACTGCCTCCTCCACGAATTCCTCATGGGGTTGAAGCTCGAAACCGAACTCCGAGGCGACCAGTTCGATGATCTCCAATTCCAGGCGTTGATTGATGGAGGCCATGACGCCCAGACCGATCAACGACTGGATTACCTGATTCACTCCCACATTCATCAACGAGGCGATTTCGCTCACCGTGGCATATTCGTAAATGCGCAGAATTTTCTTCTCGCGTTCCAGATGCTCGAATTCGCGGGCTTGTTCCACTTCCCTGCGAGCGCGTTTGCGCTTGCGGAGATTGGAGCGCTGTGAGGACGTACCGAAATCGGACATCGAGGCGATCGTTTTCTTGATCGCACTCGCCACTTCGGCCTGATCCACTTCCTTTACTTTTCCGCCTTTTTTAACCTTCCTGGCGAGTTTCTTGTCCGCCGATTCCTCGATGACGGGTTTCGCTCCCGGAATTTCCTTTTTCTTTTTCTTCTTTTTGCGCTTGGGCGCCTCTTCGGTTGTCGTGACGCCCGGCTTGGCGTCCTTCTTCAATTTTTCAATCGCGGCGGCGGCGGCGTTGAGATCGAGTTTCCCCATGACGGTAAGGCCGCGCATCTTCGGCATGGATGACTCGATGGAGACATCCATTTCTTCCTTTTTCGCCTTTTTCTTGATCTCCGTCTTTTTCTCAAGCAGCGTATCGTCTATCGCGACTGCGGGTTCCGCCTCGGGGGGCGCACCTGCCGGCGGTTCAGGGCCGGCGATCGGCGCTGTTTCCACAGGCGCCTCGACGCTTGGCGCCGTGATCTCGGCAACCGGTACGGCTTCGGCGGTTATGGGATGTGATTCCGGTTCGGGAAGCGCCACCACGGCGGCGATCTCGATGGCAGGCGCCTCGACGACAGGTTCAACGGAAACAACCGGAGCTTCCACGACGGGCTCGACGGTCACTTCCTCAACCTGAGGCAGAACCTCTTCAACATGTACGGGTGCCGCGTGCTCCGCAGCAATCACGGCCGGACCAGCGACGGATTGCTCCTCGCCTTCCTCGCCTTCTTTTTCGTCGCCGCGACGCTTCTTGTCGAGTTCATCGAACTCCTTGCGCTTCCGGGCATGACGTTCCGCGTCGGTTTTCTCTTTTTTATAGTGCCGTTCGATCAGCTCCATCATCCCTTCGTCAATCGTCGACATGTGATTCTTGACGTCGCATCCCTTTTTGACAAGGAATTCGATGAGGGTGTCGTGGGAGAGATTGAACTCTTTTGCGACTTTGTAAAGACGTGTTTTTTTCTGCTCAGTCAAAGGTCTGCCGCCAGTATGCGAAAAATGAAGGAGAATCGGGTGCGTCGTGTCAATCCTCGTCGGTGAAAGCTTTTTTCATTTCAATCACGACTTCGTTGACCTTTTCGATGGTGATGCCGGGCACCTTCGAAAGGATGTCCGAGACCGGCGCGAGGATGATGTCGTTCGCCGTTCTGTAGCCGGCGGAGATAAAGCTGTTGATCAGATCCTCGCCGTACTCGTCCACGAACTCCGCGAGATCGATTTCGTACTCCGCCATGGTCTTGGTGATTTCCACGCCTTCCTTGACGATCTCGAGCCGGAATCCTGTAAGCTCGGAGGCGAGGCGGATGTTCTGTCCGTTGCGACCGATGGCGAGCGACGCCTGCTCGGTGTCCACATGGACGCGAGCGGATCTGGTTGCGCGGTCGATCTTGATTTCCGCAAGCTTCGCCGGAGCAAGCGCGCGCTGGATGAAGAGGAACGGATCGTCGGTCCAGTTGATCACGTCGATATTCTCGTTATTGAGTTCCCGCACAATGGCATGGATGCGCACGCCTTTCATACCCACGCATGCGCCCACCGCATCGATGCGGTCGTCATGCGATTCCACGGCGACCTTGGCGCGCTCACCCGGCTCGCGGGCGATTTTTCTGATAGTGATGACGCCGTCATAGATTTCGGGAATCTCAAGCTCGAACAGTTTCTGCAGGAAGAGGGAATCCGCTCTGGAAACGATGACCATCGGCATGCCGCTGCCTTTGCGAACCACTTCCTTTACCACGCAGCGAATGACGTCGCCTTTGCGATAGCGCTCTTTCGAGATCTGCTCCGATTTCGGCAGAAGCAGTTCCGAGCGGTTGTGGTTGATGAGCACGTCGTTCCTGCGTACCTGGTAGACGTCACCGACAACGATATCGCCTACTTTTTCGGAGTATTCGTCGTAAATAAGATCTTTCTCGATTTCCTTGATACGCTGGTTCAGGTTCTGTTTCGCGGTGGAGACGAGGCGACGGCCGAATTCCGCCATATCGATGATTTCGACGTATTCCTCGCCGACTTCGAGTTCTTCACCCGACTTCGCGCGCGCGGTTTCGAGATCTATCTGGGCGGTGGGGTCTTCCACGGTTTCAACAACTTCACGGATAAGGAAAATTTCGATATCGCCTTTGTCCATGTTGACGACGATTTCGAAGTTGGCCTCGGCTCCGTATTTTTTCCGGACCATCATGCCGAAAATGTCCTCGATCACCGAGACCAGTCGGTCGCGGTCGATACCCTTTTCGCGGACCATCTGGCTGAATGATTCGACAATTTCTGAATTCATGCGGCTCATCGTTCTAGCTCCTGCCTTCTTCGTTTCTGTGCATCACTTGTTACAATTTTATCTGAACGTACGCCTGTACAATAGTTTCATGCGGGATAGCGATGTATCCGTCGCCTGCCTTGAGAACGAGCTGATCGTCGTCGACGTCATGGATCGTTCCTTTCAGCTTCTGTTGCTCCTCACCTACGGTACGGACAACTTCAACCTCGCGGTTGCGATGTCGGGCATACTGCCAGGGAAAGCGGATCGGGCGATCGAGACCCGGAGAAGAGACGTCCAGCGTGCAGGGCGTACTGAACCAGTTCTCCGATTCCATCTCACCGTCGATGACGCGGCTGATTTCCGCGAGCATGTCGGCGGTGATTCCTTGCTCGGTGTCGACAAAAACCTCGATGAGCGTCCTGTCGCGCTGGTTGCGGATCGTGAAATCCACCAATCGCGCTCCGGCTTGTTCGACGAGTTGCTCCAGTCGTTTGAGTATCTGATTTGTTGTCTGCACCATAACAAAAAATGCGGGTTAGCCCCACATCACATGAAACATCATAATATAGAAATCTTCGCCCTCACTTGCAATTAACTCCAGGTCTTTTTTCATTGTTGTTCTCTATTGTTGCGAATCAATTCGACTGGACGAGGCATGCCGACCCCAAAGGAAACGATCAAGACGATCATGGTCAACCGCCGTGCAAGGCATGAATACCATGTTCTGGAGACCCTGGAGGTCGGAATCGTGCTCACGGGAACGGAGGTCAAATCCATTCGCGCGGGCAAGGTGAATCTGCAGGACAGCTACGCTTCAATCGAACATAACGAGCTGTTTCTGTACAACATGCATGTAAATCCGTTCGAAAAAGGAAATATTTTCAACCACGATCCCCTGCGCGTACGCAAGCTGCTCGCGAAACGAAAGGAGATCGTGAAGTTGGCGCAGAAAACGAACGAAAAAGGCCTGACCCTCATCCCCTTACAGCTCTATTTCGTCGGCAGGCATCTCAAAGTCGAACTCGGAGTCTGCAAAGGCAAAAAACTGTACGACAAACGCGAATCCCTCAAAGCGCGGGACATTCAACGAGATCTGGAACGATACAAGTGACAACATCCACCTTCCCTCCCCTCACCGAACAGATGGACATGATCCGTCGTGGCGTCTCCGAGATCCTGCCCGAGGATGAATTGCTCCGCAAGCTCGAACGCTCCATTCGCACCGGCATGCCGCTGAACGTCAAACTCGGCTGCGATCCCTCCCGTCCCGATCTCCACCTGGGGCATTCCGTCGTGCTGCGAAAAATGCGGCAGTTTCAGGATCTTGGACATCAGGCCATCCTTATCGTAGGCGATTTTACGGGCATGATCGGCGATCCTACGGGCAAGAGCAAGACCCGGCCGTCGCTCACCCTTGCGGAAACGCGCGAAAACGGGCGTTCGTACTTCGAACAGGCGGCCAAGGTGCTCGACATCGACCGCCTCAGGATCTGCTACAACTCGGAGTGGCTGGCGCCGATGAAGTTCGAGGACGTCATCAAGCTCGCGGCAAAATACACCGTGGCCCGCATGCTCGAACGCGACGATTTCGAGAAACGCTACCGGGGTCAGGAACCCATTTCCGTGCATGAATTCCTCTACCCGCTCGCACAGGCGATGGATAGTGTCGCGATTAAATCCGATGTGGAGTTGGGCGGGACCGATCAGAAATTCAATCTGCTTGTCGGACGCGAAATCCAGCGGGAATACGGTCAGGAACCACAGGTCATCCTTACGATGCCTCTGCTCGAAGGTACGGACGGTGTTGAGAAAATGAGCAAATCGTTGGACAATTACGTCGCGTTTACCGATGCCCCGGAGGAGATGTACGGTAAAACACTGTCCATTCCCGACACACTGATCCTGCCGTGGTTCCGCTTGCTGACGGATACTGCCGATACGTCCGTATCCGCCATCGCCGCCGCGATGGAGAGGGGCGAAAACCCCCGCGACTTCAAACGCGAGTTGGCGCGGGCGATTGTCGGCAGATATTACGACGAACGTGCGGCCGCAGCAGCCGAGGCGCATTTCGACCGCGTCATCAAGAACAAAATGGCGCCCGAAGAAATTGATGAATTCCGGATAGAAAAAAGCAGTGAGATTATGCTGCTGGATGTTATTTTTGAAGCAGGCCTTGTTAAATCGAAAAGTGAAGGCCGGCAACTTATGAAGCAGGCTGCGGTCAGTATCGGCGAGGAACGAATCCTTGATCCGGCGACACCGGTGCCGGAAGGCGACGAGGTAATCGTCAAGGTCGGAAAGCGCCGGTTTATCAAAATTATCAGAATCTGAAATTATCCATTTTTCTTTTAGTCAACCCACAGGAGGAAAAGCCGTTGTTCGTACCGAAGCGCATATTTTTCACCAAGGGTGTCGGAAGGCACAAGGATTATCTTCAATCCTTCGAGCTTGCTCTTCGCGACGCCGATTTGGAACAACAGAACCTCGTCACGGTGTCCAGCATTTATCCCCCAGGCTGTAAACGGATCAGCAAGGGAATCGGACTGCGCGAACTCGAACCCGGTCAGATCACCTTCGTGGTCATGGCTCGCAATGCAACGAATGAGGCGAACCGCCTGGTCGCCGCCTCCATCGGCGTCGCCATCCCTACGGACGGCACGACGTACGGCTACCTTTCGGAACATCATCCCTTCGGCGAGACGCAGCGCGTCGCCGGCGATTATGCGGAAGATCTCGCAGCCACGATGCTCGCCACGACGCTGGGTGTGGATTTCGATCCCGACAAGGCGTGGAACGAACGCGAACAGCTTTACCAGGCTTCAGGAAAATTGTTCAAGTCGTTCAATGTGACGCAGTCCGCTGAAGGCAAACTCAGCCTCTGGACGACAGCGGTCGCCTGCGCAGTGCTTCTCCCGTAACTGCACGCAATCCCGATATGCACCAAGGCCGGCTTCATCGCCGGCCTTGTTCGTTCAGGGACGCCAGGTCGCGATGGATTCAGGTTTCCTTGAATAGTACACCTTCGCCTTCATAGGCGCGAATAAGGTCCCTCAAGGTGTCCGGTACGCGCGAGGGGGTGTCGGTGCCCACATCGACGTGCACGAATACATGCGATCCACGCGCGCAGATCCTTCCGTTCTTTTTCACGGCGAGGTGCTCGAAGACGATGCTTGTGTCTCCGACGGAGGAAATACGGCTGTACACGTCGAGCTGTTCATCGAAAAACGCGGGCTCGGCGTATTCACAGGTGGTTTTAACGATAAAGAATTTATCGTGCGTCAGGAAAACGCCCTCGTCGACAACGAGTCCTACTTCGCGGACGTACTCCACCCGCGCTTCCTCGAAAAAAAACAGGTATTGAAGATTGTGCACGACATTCTGCCTGTCCACATGGAAGGACCGCACACGAATCGGAAAGCAGTGCCTGAAAGCCTTATGCGCTTCGCTCATGGATCACCTCAAAAGTTCTGTACACAAGGAAACGGCCAGTTCGACATCCTCGTCGGTCAGGTCACGATGGAACACCGCGCGCAGCATCGCTCCCATCCCCATGCCGATGAGCAGTCCTCGCTTGCGGAGAATTTCCTGCATCTCCTCCGGCCTCACGGTTGAGTCCGTGAAATCGAGCAGCACCATGTTGGTCTGCACTCTCGACACATCGACGGTGATGGAGGAGCACGACGCCATTTCCGACGCGAATCTCCGCGCACGATCATGATCGATCGCAAGCGAGGACAGGTGTTCCCGAACCGCGTACCGTGCCGCCGCAGCCAGAACGCCCGCCTGCCGCATCCCGCCACCGAATATCTTCCGGAATTTATGCGCTCTGGAAATGAACTCTTCCGGCCCCAGCAACATGGAGCCAACCGGAGCGCCGAGTCCTTTTGAAAAACAGATCGAGATGGAATCCACCTCGGCGCCATAGGCGGACAATGGCGTCCCCGAGGCGATATGCGCGTTCCATATTCTTGCGCCGTCAAGATGGAGCGGAATGGCGCGTTCGCGGCACACGACGCTCAATTCATGCATCGCTTCGGTGGGGTACAGGGTTCCGCCCTGGCGGTTGTGCGTGTTTTCGATGCACACCAGCGCGGACCGCGGGTAATAATACTCCGACGGACGCAGCGCGTCGATGACGTCGTCCGGGTCCAGGACGCCCTGCGCTCCTGCGACCGTCCGCAATTGCACGGAGGACATCATCGCGGGCGCGGCGGTTTCATAATTGAAGATGTGCGACTCCTGTTCGACGATCACCTCGTCGCCCGGACGCGTCCACGCCTTGATCGCGAGCTGATTACTCAACACGCCGGTCGGGACGAACAGCCCCGACTCCATGCCGAAGGCTTCGGCCATTTCTTCCTGCAGGGCGTTGACGGTGGCATCCTCGCCGTACACATCATCCCCCACGGGCGCCGCCACCATGGCCGCATACATCTCCGGTGTCGGACGCGTGACGGTATCGCTTCGAAGATCGATTGGTCGCATGATCATTTTCGGTAAAACCCTACGATGAATGAAAGAATGAGAAGCAGTCCGGTCACGACCGTCGCGCCTATCGGCAGCCAATCGCCGAACCGCATGTAGAATGTTTGTTCCTCGCTGCATACAACGCGGCCGACAATCGCCGTACGTGTGTACAGCTGCGTTTCCTGCCGGACCTGTCCGTAGCGGGAAATGAAGCAGCTTACGCCGTTGTTGGCGCAGCGGGCAACGTCGCGCCTATTCTCTATGGCGCGAAGCACAGTGTAGCGCATCAGCTGATACGGGCCCGAGGATGGGCCGAACCACCCGTCATTGGTGATCACAGCGAAGAAATCCGCTCCCCGGGATGCGAAACCGGAAACAAAGGATGGATACAGCGTTTCGTAACAAATCATCGCCCACACCTTCCGCGCTCCGCCCTCATGCAAGGTGAACACCGTCGTATCATTACCGAGTCCCCAGTTGCTTATCCCCACACCCCACGTGAGCGCGTCCTGCATGAACGGCAGGGCATCGAGGTACGGAATGCGCTCGCTCAGGGGCGTGAGACGCGATTTATGATATATCTGCGGGACGCCCTCGCCCGGTTCAATGAGTATGGCGGAATTGAAATCATGATAGCGGATATCCGTATCCGGTATTCTCCGGGCGCTCGACGGCGCGGTTTCCGGATCGTCGTAAAACACCGTATGCGGAAATCCGGCGAGCAGTGGAACTCCCGCGCTGTCGATGCGACGCTGGAGATGCAGCCATTCCTCGCGGTACGTTTCCTGAAGAATGCGGAACGGTATCGCGGTCTCGGGAAGCAGGATGAGCTCGGGCTTGAACGCGGCGAGCGAATCGTACAGCGTCAACAGATTGTTCAGCTTCATCATGGGCGTCTCGCCGCTCCCCCATTTGTCGTAGGGATCGACGTCGGGCTGGATGATGCCCACCAACGCGGTGCGCTTGGCAGGCGCCTGATCGTTCAGGACGATGGCGCCATGAATTTTCGGTAACGCGATAAGCAGTACGATGGATGCCAATACAACACCGGTGTGACGCGAAACCGGTTTCCAGTAGCCGAGCCTGATCTGGCGGACCACGACGTACAATAGCGCATTGATCGTGGCGACCCAAAATGTGATCCCGAAGGTGCCTGTGTACGTGATGTACTGGATGCCGGAATAATCGTAGGTCTGAGTATTGGCGAGAAGCATCCAGGGAAAGGAAAGTTCGGGTATATGCGTGAGCCATTCCCAACCCGTCCAAAGAAACGGGAATGCCGCGGCCATCGCCAATGGACCAAGCCTCCGACGGATGACATACAACAGCATGCCGGGAAAAGTGAAAAACAGCGGATGCACGAAATTCACAACCACGCCGGCGAGCTGCAACCAGATGTCGTCTCCCCACCAGCCGCTGATCCAGTAAATCGTGCCCAGGTTCGCGACGAGGAACGCCAGCCAGGAGTAACGAAACGCGCCCGCTAGGGATTGGCGACCTTCAATGACGAAGAGAAACGGAACCAGCGCCACAAGCGCGGTCAACCCGAAAGGTATGGGTGGGAACGCCGCAGCCAGCAGAACACCCGATACGATGGCGAGCAGCACGGACTGCTTTCGCGGAGGAACAGCCTGGCGATCCTCCGTTACGCCCGAGTCACGACGAGCAATGGTGATCATGCAGGACTCCCCCCTTTCTTTCTTGATGCATAAGCCGCGTACAACCCGGATCCTTTTTCCCAGGCGAAAGCAACACCTGCCGCGATCAGCGTCCCCAGTACCGCGCCGCCCAGGATGTCCGAGAAATAATGGACACCGACGTAGACTCTTGAATACGACACCAGCACGGCCCATAGCAACAGCCACGGACGCGCCACCGGATAGAAATGCGACACGAGCACGGCGAGCGCGAAATTATTGACGGCATGTGAGGACGTGAACGACTTGCCGCCTCCGCAGCCTACGAGGAGTCGCACATGGTCCAGCGTGTGACACGGCCGGAGCCTGTCGAACATCGGTTTGACGACGAAACTGCTGAACTGATCCGAAATCGTTATCGTCAACAACAACAGTACGACTGTGATGACGCCCTTCTTTTTCCCGATGATCATCAGCGCCAGAAGCGTGACGGCGTAGATGATGTAAAAATTCTTTACCTCGGTGATGAATGGAAAGAACCAGTCTCCGACAGGGTTCGCCAGCGCCTCGTTTCCGAATCGGAAAAGCGCAACGTCGATGCCGTACAGCCACTCGATCATGCCTGTCCTCCATTCACCGCGGAACCGTTTTTGTTCCGCCTCCAGCGGATGTACGCGATTATCGCCCAGAGCACAATGCCGGATGTCACGACGATGGTCACGATGCGGCTGTACGCGGAGATATAATCGCCGATCACCTTCCAGTTGTCGCCGACAGTGTAGCCGGCATATATGAGGATGCTGTTCCAGAGCAGCGCGCTCAGCGCCGACAGCACGCTCGTGATGCCGAAATGCATGTCCGCGATGCCGGTGCAGAAGCTGATAACGGCGCGTGTGCCGGAGAGGAAACGATTCCCGATCACCACCCAATACCCGAATCTGCTGAACCAGTCATGTACTTTCTGAACCAGCTTGCGCGAAATGAATTTGATCCTGCCGGTCTCCAGCATGCGATCGCCGAATTGATTCCCGAGCCAGTACATGGACATAAACCCGAGAGTGCTCCCTACCGTGGCGGCAAGCACCAAAAGCACCACGCTCCCTTCGCCAAGCGAGATGATGGAACCGGCCGCGACGATCACGACATCGCTCGGAAACGGAGGAAAAATATTCTCGAGCCATGCGATGGCCAGAACAATGAGGTAGATCCAGACGACGTCGACTTGAGAAAGAAATTCGATGATCGTTTCCAAGCGCGTCACCCGGCCTTGAAGATCAATGCCACCGCATGCGCCTGAACGCCGTCTCCCGCGCCTACGAACCCAAGCTGTTCGGATGTCGTGGCCTTCATTGAAATCTGATCGATCCGCACCTGGCATGCGGCCGCGATGATCTCCCGCATACGCGTCTTGAACTCCATGATCTTCGGACGTTCCAGAACGAGCGTCGCATCGATATTTCCGACGGCGTAGCCTGCCGTCCGCAACAGCTCGACTGTCCTTTCCAAAAGCGTAACGCTTGATATTGCCCGGTACGCCTGATCCGTATCCGGGAAGTGCTCGCCGATATCTCCAAGCGCCGCGGCTCCCAGCAAGGCATCGCAGATCGCATGCAGCAGCACGTCGCCGTCCGAATGCGCGACCGTTCCGAACGATTCGGAAACGAGCACGCCGCCGAGCGTCAGCGTTTCGCCTTGCGCCAGTCTGTGAACATCGTATCCGTACCCGATACGAAATGGGGGTTGCACACTCATCGTATCTCGAACTCGTTGTATGTGTACGTATCGTCAAGCCAGTCGATGCGGATGTCCTTGACCTGCGCCGAACGCGGACCCACGCGCAGATCCGCGAGCATCGCGGTGAGAGCTGTTTCACCACCCTGAGCAAGAACCTCGACATCGCCGTTGATCTGATTCCGAACCCATCCCCGTACATCGTGATCCCGCGCTTTCATCACAACGAAATAGCGGAAACCAACGCCTTGAACCAATCCGGAAACGCGGACGTGCATTGTTTTCGAAATCATCCATAAAGATACGGGCTGGCATACTGATCTCAAAGATGAGGGAACGCGGGGGGTGTGCTGCGAATTTGTCGGTCCGATTATGCCACTACCTGACTTTTCCGAGAAGTATCCCACAGTTCGCGCAGATAATCGCTCCATGGTGGGCTATCGAAACAACACATCTCTACAGCTTGCCTGAGGTCATCGGAAAATAAATGACGGACGTTTCTGGTCATCCGTAGCGTGAGAACAGCTCATCAAGATGACGATAATTTCAAGACTATGCTTGCGAAAGTTGCCGTAAATAGGGAGTAAAACGAAGTCCACGAATTTTTTTATCGACTCCTATGTTTTATTTTGGCACTGAAACAAAGGAAAAACAAATGGGTAAGCGGCGCATGCGGTTGACAGACGAGATGGTAGAGAAAAGCATACTTCCTGTCGTTCCGATCGAGGATTGGGTTGATCCCAAACCAGGGGAATCTCATTGGAGTGCGAATCAGTTGATAGTGGCGAATGAACCCGGGGTGAATGCGGGAGCAGGAAAGGCTGTCGTGGCCCATAGAGTTTGGGCTGGATCGATAGGAGAGAAGAATATCGATAAAGCCGGTAATCATACCCGGCATATTTTGGATTTTCTGCACAGAAAAGGGATGCATCCAAAATCCGCAATATTAAACACTACGCAATTCAATTGCCTGCGCGTTCTCATCCTTCTTCCATTGGAAGAATATGTCGGAGAGGTCTTCAAAGGAGTGTATTCGGAAGTTGGAAAACGTGAACTGGAGTGGGAAGAATCCAATTATTCGATTGAATTCATGTTTAGCAGCTTCGATGGAAATATTAATGAGGGCTTGCTAAGGGCGGACGGCTTTATCCTGCATCATACCTCTCTTTTTTGTACATGAGAAAAAAACATGCCGAACACAACGAGTCCGTCTGCGAGTTTTTGGCAGCTGACGGACGTTGGGATGATTGGGTTGTAACAACGGCATTCTATTCAGCGGTGCATTTTATTGAATTTAAACTCTTTCCATTGAAGGAGGCGGGGACCCGGTACCCGGCCTTCGAACAGTATTACGAGGATACAAAGAAGACATATAATCAAAGCCCCCACATGCGTCGGAAAAGACTTGTTCTGGCTAAAATCCCGGACGCATATGACGGCTATGTGTTTTTGATGGATGCAGCAATGACCGCTCGATATAGAAATTACTACATCCAAAAAAGTACAGCCGATCTGGCTCGTGAGCATCTAAAAACTGTGAAGTTCCATTGTCAGAAGGAATGAACCCGGCCTTATGCCGGGGTTTTTCAAACTCGGAGACTGCCGGAACGCGCCGTACCTTTCACCGGAAAGCGCCAAAAGGTACATTGGAGGTTTGTTTCACCGTGGCGTTTTCATTTTCATGCAACGACGTACCTTTCTCACCATCTCCGGCGCGGCCGCTGGATGCGCGCTGCTGAAACCGTCCATGACGGTGTTTTCGCGTGCCTGCGTCAGGACCGAAAACCAGGACGCGGATGTCCTCACGAATCTCGTTGACGCGGCGATGTCCCGGGGAGCACAGTACGCGGACGCGCGCATGGTGCTGCATCGCGGCCAGACCATCCAATTGCGAAAGGACGTCGTTCATTCCCTTACGGATACCGAGGACGTGGGCTACGCGCTCCGCGTGTACAACAACGGCGGCTGGGCCTCAACCGCCTGTAGCGGACGCGACGACGTGCGTCCCGCGCAGATGGCCGCCAAAGCACTGGCCTCGGCATCGCTCGTCGCGGCAGTCGTGAATGTGCCATTTTTTGAAACGGGCAGAGTTTCGGACCTCAGCGCCGAATACTCCACTCCCGTTCAACATGATCCCTTTACGCTTTCCATCGACGAAAAAATCGATTTCCTGCGCGAAATAGCGACCTACCCGCTTACGGTGCAGCAGCTCCCCTATGCGGTCGCGAACCTCTTCCAGAATCGCACGGAAGTCTCCTTTTTCAGTTCACGCAACGTACGGCTGCACCAGACCTTCACCAGTGTGTATCAGAATTATGCAGTGACGGCATTCAGCCCGCAAAAACGCCGGATGGATTCGAGATCCAGCCCCCGCGAAGCAAAGGCGGGTGGCTGGGAGATCGCACAGGAATACGTGAAGAGCGAGATGGAAACGTTGATGCAGGAAGCGCTGAAAAGACTCAACGCTGAGTCGTTGCCATCCGGAACCCTTGATCTGGTGATCGATCCCACCGTCATGTGGGATCTGATCGCCGACACGCTGTTACCCCACCTCGACGCGCGCCGATTGTTGCAACGGGATGGGGTCCGGCCTGGCGGTCGCTGGGTGTCGGGCGAGATGGTCGGAAAAGCACGCATCGCTTCCGCGGCGCTGACGCTGGATTGGGACAACACGCTCGCGGGCGGTTTGGCGACCTGCGGCTGGGACGATTCCGGGCGAACCGCCGACAAAGGAACCCTCATCGAAAACGGCGTCCTGCTGCGTATCGTCGGATCGGACGAACTCGACTCCCTCCCCGCGCATATTCCCTTCACCCGCGGTTTTTCCTGGCGCACTCCGGCACAGTGCAGCATGCCCAACATCGTCCTGCGTCCCGGAGCAGGCAAGAGTCTTCAGCAACTTATCGGTAGTGTGGATGACGGCTTGTTGATCAAAGGCCGCGGCAGCATTGTGACAAATCCACAGCGGACGCTGTTGCGGCTCAGGCCACAAATCGGCATGCGCATCCGGAAGGGCGCGTTGGGTGAGATGGTCCGCGATTTCGAAATCGAGCTGCCCACCGATCAATTCTGGAACAAACTCGACGAAGTGGGTGGTGTCGCCGGAGTGATGCTTGCCGGCGAGATGTTTCCCGACCGGGCGTATCCTTTGTGGTCACAGCCGTTTTCGGTATCGACGCCACCCGCGCTGTTCCGCGGTGTTCCAGTTTTTTCCTCGAAGGAGACCGCATAATGACGCGCATTGAAGCCGAATCCCTGCTCTCGCGCGTCATCAACCGCTCGCGCGCGGACGAAACCTTCGTCCTGCTGAGCGTCACGCGCGGCACGACCGTACGCTTCTCGGACAGCGTGCCCATGCTCCCCGTGCATCTCGATGACGTGACCCTGCAGATCAGCGCACGCCATGGCAAACGCTATGCCTCCACATCGTGCACTCGAGTCGACGATGCATCGCTGGACCGAGCCTTCGAACGCATCGGGAACATGGCGAAGCGTAGTCCGGAGGCTGAAAAAATAATTCCTTTTCCGGAATCGCGTCTCGTCCTCGAAACTCCGCTCCTGGAACAGCTCGACGAGGATATCGATCCCGCCTGGCGAGCCGCGGCGGTTTCAAGCCTGATCGGCATCGCGCGCGCAGCGGATTTGAGCGCGACAGGAAGTTTGAGCACGACCGACTCCATATTGTCAATCGCCACTTCCAATGGCTTGTTTCTGTATCAGGCTTCGTCCCTCGCGCAGGGTGAGGTCCGTGCCTACACGCGCGACGGTCTGCAGACGGCATCCGGACGTCTTCACCGTCGGTCCGCGGCGGCATTCGATGCGAAGGTCCTGATGAGTGGCGTGCGCGACATGTGCCTCTCGTGGAAAAATCCCGCGGACATCAAACCGCAGCGCCTCACCACAGTGTTCACAGCTTCCGCGATGGCGGATCTGCTGCTACCATTACTGCGGCAATTTTCCTGGCAAGCCATCGAAAACGATCAAAGTTTTCTTCGCAGGCTCGACGGCAGTTCCTTCATCGGTTCCAGGATGTTCCACGAGAGTGTGCGAATGTACTCCGATCCCTTCGCGCCGGAGCTGCCTTCCATGCCGTTTACCGCTGAAGGGATCGAGGTGCGTTCCGCATCCTGGGTCAACAAAGGCGTGATCGAATCGATCGCGATGGACCGCTACGATACCGCCGGCACCGACCGCGAAACTCGCGCGCTCCCGACAAACCTGCTCATGGATGGCGGCACGGACTCCCTCGACGACCTCATCAAAGGAACAAAGCACGGACTGCTCGTCAACGGCTTCGCCTCGCTGAACGTCATCGATCCGAAGAACTGCCTGCTCACCGGATCCACGCGGGATGGTCTGTTTCTGATTGAAAACGGGAAGGTCACGAAAGCCGTGAAGAACCTCATCCTGCGCGAAACTCCGGTGTTCCTGCTCAAGGAAGTGCTCGCGATGTCGATCCCTGAACTGACCTCCCCTTCGAGCGTCTACTTCCCCATGCGCATACCGGCCATGCGCGTCAAAGACGTGATGTACACGCAGCTCAGCGGTGTTGTGTAAACGTATTCGCCCGACGGCTAACATGCAGGATCAATCGCCCGATGGCGAGGGGGTGAGTTCCGAGACCAGCAGTCCGCAGAACATGAGCGCAGCGCCCACCACCTCGAGCGTGCTCATCGTTTCCGACAGAATGAAATACGCCATCAGGGCGGCGAAGACTGGCTCGAGCGAAAATATGATTGCCGCCTTTGTCGGGGTTGTCTCGCGCTGATACTTCGATTGAACAAAAATCGCGATGGTCGAGGCGAAAAAGGCAAGGTACACTACCGCTCCCATCGCCTCGATCGTGAAGTTCGGTGAGGTCGCATCGACGAACGGCGAGAGGATAAAGCCGATCAGCGCTGTAACGACGAACTGATAAAACACGATTTCCCGGTCGAATTTGATTTTTGTGAACACGTCGAGGTACACGATATAAAAAGCGAACACCACCGCGCATAGTAGTACGAGCACATCTCCCGCATTGAAGGCGCTTCCTCCAGGCAGCGTGAAGAGCATCAGTCCACCGGCGACGATGAGCACGCCGATAATATTTCCCTTTGACGGCATGCGCCTCTCGATCGCAAGTTGAAGCAGCGGGGTGAACACCACCATCGTACCGGTGAGGAAACCCGCTTTCGACGCCGTGGTCTGCACAAGACCCACGGTTTGCAACGCGAAACCGCCGCCGAGCAACAATCCCAGAATGACGCCGGCCTTCAACGACGCGCGCGAAGTTGCCCTGATGTCGCGAAAGGTGTAGATTCCGACCATCAACGCCGCCAGAGCGAAGCGCGTCCCTTGAAGGACGAGCGGCGGCAGATCGTGAAGCGTATATTTCGTCACCGTGAACGTCGATCCCCAGATCAAGGTAATCGCTATGAGATATCTGTCCGCTTTCGGGAAAAGGGTGCGCCCCTTCGTATTGCTCTGCATGTGGTCGCTGTTCTTTCTGTCTGGTTGCGGCAAGAATGCGAACAACACCTTGCCTGAAGAAGAGTTCGAGCAAATATACGGCGATATCGTCTACCTTGGAGAATTGCATCGAGACGATACGCTCGCCTTGCGTGCGGCGTACGATTCCCTCCTCAAGGCGCACCACACCGATACGACCGTTCTCTACGCCACCGCCCGCGAACTCACACGCGATCCCGAGACCCTGAACGAAATCTACCGGAACATCGTCCTCCGTCTCGAACGCATCGCCGCAAAAGACACCACCAAATCCGAAGTACCGGAGTGGCGGGAGCCCGCGCAAATTGACGATTGACGATTGACGATTTACGATTTACGATTTACGATTTGCAGATCCTCTTTTCCCCTCTCCCTACTGGGAGAGGGGTAGGGGTGAGGGCGACGATTGACCATCTGTCAACGTCGCAGGTGTGCCTTGAGGGCTGAAATGCGGGCCCAGGCCTGGTCGATGCGTTCACGGGAAATGTCGCCGCGAAGGACGAGTGCCTTGAGAGCGGCATGCGCGCGTTCGGCGATGTCGTGTTCGAATTCGTAGCCGTTGTTTCCGAAAATCATCATATCCACACCGGCATTCACTGCAAGCATGATGGCTTTCTCAAGCCCGTAATGGCTGGCGATGGCTTTCATCATCATGTCGTCCGAAACCACGAGACCGTCGAAGCCGAGTTCCACACGCAGGAGGCCGTCGATCGTTTTTTTCGAAAGCGTGGCGGGATAATCGGGATCGAGCTTGTTGTTGAAAATGTGCGCCGTCATCACCATGTCGCACAGGTCGGCCTTGATAACGTGCTGGAACGGCCGCAGCTCGGCCCGGGTCCAGGTGTCGCTCACGTCCACGAGACCGAGATGCGAATCGTTGTGCGAACTGCCGTGACCCGGGAAATGCTTCACAGCGGTAAAAACGCCAAGCTCCTTGTGAGTACGCAGGAACAGCGCTCCGTTGCGCGCCACGACATCGGGATTCGCGGAAAAGCTTCGCCCGAGTTTGCCGATCACCGGATTCTCGGGATTTGTGTTGACGTCGAGCACCGGTGCGAAGTTCATGTTCACGCCCACGACTTTAAGTGAGCGCGCGGTTACACCGGCATAATACAGGGTGCTGTCCTCGTTATCCAGTTCTCCCAGCCGTGCATGGGAGACGTTCCGCGGGAAGCCGGCCTTCTGCTTGAGCCTGGCCACCGTCCCTCCTTCCTGATCCACCGCGATGAAGAGCGGGATTACGGAATGCGCCTGGAGAGCCTCCGTGAGGTAGTTCAGCTGCTGCGGGGCGACGATGTTCCTGCCGTACTTTTTTTGCTGCACGTCGAAATCGAACAGGATGACGCCGCCCAGATGTAACGCACTGATATCGTTCATCACCGGACTGCCAGGTGAAGCGGTGATGCCCCGAAAACCCACCATCAACATTTGTCCGACCTTGATGTCCAGGCTGTCGTCCACTACGCTCTCGATTTGCGCGGAAGCTGATGCGACTGACGCGAACATCAACGCGGTAATGAGAAAGATGGTTGTGCGATGGGAGAGAGAATTCATGATGTGCGACGTAAGCGTGGAACAATACAACTTTTAAGATTACCACGATTCCTGCGTCGCCGCAACACGAAAACCGCCCCCCGTGTACGATGTGTGCAGTACGTCAATCTGAGTGGGCTTACTCAGGTCGAACACCCGGCGCGGCGGGATGATTCGTACGCATGTCCGTACAATATGAAGAAGTACGCGGATGAACGCGGATTAATGCGGATAAAAAGTTTTTTGGAATCCGTGTTCAGTAAACCAGTGCTTGCCATGCAAAAAGCAGGATCTTGTCAATTCCGATATGTTGAAACCAAAATTGCACTGGTCGATCGGATCTGAAGTGTAAAAACTCTTATCCGTGTACATCCGCAATAATCCGCGTGAATCCGCGTACGTATGTATCCGTGTTCATCCGTGGAATCCGTGCACGTATGCACACTCGAGTCGCCTCCGAAGGAAGGCCCCACAATTACCGGACTTCCTTTCGCGGCGGCTCCTGCTAATGACATCGAGGAGTCTGTACTGGTTAAACTTGTAGAAGTCCGAACGCCGCCCTTCGACTCCACGACCGTGAACGGCTGTGCCTTGAGCTCACGTTGTGCCGCGGTCGTTGCGCTCAGGGTGACGGTACTTGTTTACGATACAAACCCAGATGTCATCCATGAAATGGACCGGTGCGCAGCGCTGGTGGGCACACTCAGGATCACGATCTTGGCGAACACGCTAAGAGATCCTTATGTCATCCATAATCACTTCAGCGAACGAGATCTCCATCCCAGTCGTACAGGCCTTTGGACAAATGGGAGACATTTCCGAAGCCCATGCGATTCATGATGCCACCCGCGTGAGAACTCCTGCTGCCGCTGCGGCAGTAGAGAAGCACGGTCGCATCGCGGTCGAGCGCTTCAATCTTCGCTGAAAAATCTCGCGAGGATATGTCGATGTTGCGCGCACCGTTGATGTGTCCCGCACCGAATTCGGCCTGTGTACGGACATCGATGACGAGAGAATTGGCATCCTCCTCCATCAGGCGTGCAAATTCCTCTCCGGAGAGATTGTTGAGTGCGGCTTTGGCGCCGCGAAAAGCAGAAAGAATATCGTTGAACATTGCGGGAATCCTTATGGGTGTGTTTTCAAAACTCAAGGTGTAGTAATTCATCCATTTCATGGGAGACATCATGTCTTGTGAGATTGTTTTGCAACGCCGTCACCCTGAGTGAGCCAACCAGCGCTGCGCACCGGTCCATTTCTTGGGTGACATCTATCCGCCGAGTTCATAATTTTCCCATTTGGTGAAACTATGGAATCTGGCCTGTTTAAGCCGATTTTACAAGATGTCATTAGCAGGGCCGCCGCGCCGCGAGTGTCCGTGGTTCCGCGAGTTTATGTCGGCGGCGTCTCGAAGGGTGATTGGTCCCGTTACGCACGAGGAGACTCGAGATAACTTACCCACCAATCATCCTTCGAGACGCCGCTGAAGAGGGATTTCACAATTACCGGACTTATTTTCGCGGCGGCTCCTGCTTATGACATCTTCGTGTGCTCAGTGATCTGGCCAAGATGTGAATGAAATTACACAGCAGGAATTGTCGAAATTAAAGACAGTAGCATCGAACCTCCGCGGATGAATACGTGCACGCTTGTCACGCCGTGGGATTTTCGCGGATGAGACGGATTAACGCGGATAAGAGTTTTTGAAACCCGGATA
>CAYJMN010000056.1:0-37363 GCA_964371045.1 uncultured Chromatiales bacterium
AATCATCCTTCGAGACGCCGCCATGCAAACACAATGCCAGTACGAACAATCAGACCGTGGCGGCCCTCAGGATGACGAATTTGGTTGACGCTGCCCAGACCAACCTGATGTCATCCATGATATAAACCGGAGCGCAGCGAAGCTTACCCGACTCAGGGTGACGGTAGTTGTTTACGAGACCCCAAACCGGATGCCATCCATGAAATCTCAACGCACAAGGATTTTTGTTGCCTGTATCGCATCTCCGGAGACCAGTCGCAGGAAATACATCCCCGAAGGCAGACCGGCGGTGCCGATGAGCAGCGACCGCGCCATACCGACGGAGTTCGTCTGTTCCAGCAGTGCCACACAGCGGCCAAGTGCATCGTGTATCGACAACACATAGTTCATGCCCGCAGGCACGTGTAACTCGGTTACAAAGGTCTCCCCTGATGCGACCGGGTTCGGCCAAGCGCCGCGGAGTTCGAGTCCGGTTGCGGCGGCAGGTAGATCCTTCGCATCCAGCACGATCACCGCGCCGCCGCCCGCGTCGCGGTATCGCTTGTACCACTCCTGCAGATACTGTGCGGCAATGTCGCTGTCACGGATGATGATCGTGTTCTCGTTGTTGGAGAACTCCGCCGAACTGGACCAGTTATGCGATCCCGTCAGTACCGACGCAGCTCCGGGAGTGCGATTATCGGCATCGACGAGAAGGTACTTATGATGCAGCATCCCGCGGAGTCCTTTCTTCATCTGCACGTCGATATTGTTGCTCTGTAGATACGCATATCTGTTTCCCTGATCGGTGTTGTTGTCCAGCACACCCCGCACGGCGACCGCGGCATTCTTTTTGTCGACGAGTGTTCTGGCAATATCATCGCGTGTGAATGTGAGCAGTGCAAAATAGAGGGACCTCGTCGCGCGCGACGCCTCCCGCACGATTTTGGAGGTGACGTTGTCGCTGGGGCTGAAGTACGATTCGACAGGTACGCGTGAGGGGCCGATGACGAAACGGTGCGGCGTGTTGTCGAGCTTCCGCACTCCGAAACGCGATATGGCGCTGTTCGCGGCATCGGTGTCGCTCCCCCACATTTCCTCGAACTCGCGCGTGTAGCTGTTCGCCAACGCCTGATCCTGAATCTCGATCACATTCTGCGCATCGTCGTAGGTGCCCGGCTCGGTGGGATTCCACGAGCCCATCAGCAGCCAGTCGTCGGTATCGCTGCCGCGGTCGCGGGCATCGACGATCACGAACTTGTTATGCTGCAATCCGACACCGGCATTAACCCTGTCGTAGTTGTCCACGATCACGGGCACGTTGTTGCGAAGAATTCCAATGGCGTTGCTGTTGGAATTATCCGTTTCAAAGATCGCCCGGATGTGCACGCCGCGGGTTTTAGCCGCGAGGAGGCGATCGACGATATCGTCGCCTGGCATGCCGCTGAGGCTGTACAGACAGAGATCGATGCTGTGCTGAGCTGCGTCGATGCGCGACAACAAACGGTTCAGCAGATTCACATTCCCGCTTGCGGGGAGAGGCGGATACAACGCGTTATCGACGCTTTGATTGAACGACACTTCGATGACGCCCGACGATGTGAGTGAAGCGCTGCTGATATGGAATGCTTGCGCCGCGCTGGTGTCGCCGTCGGCGATGGAAAATGGCTGCACGCGGTAGATGGTCGCTGGAGTGAGGCCCGATAACGTAACGCGCTGCTCTACTCCCGCCTGCCCCGTACCGGCAGCGACGCCAAGCTCGAATTGACTGGTGAGACCGTAGCGCACAAATGCGTAGGCCGGCATGGCAGTGCGCCACTCGATCGTCACGCGATCGGACTGGATGTCGGTTTCGACCGGCTGCCCGGTGATACGCGGACCCGTGGCGATGATGTCGCGAGCCAACCGAGGCATGAGCTGATACCCACCGACGAACGGAGCCTCGCGCTTGTATTGACTCACGACACCGACGATATCAAAGCTGCCTCCCGGTGCGGGCTGATTGGCGAACGGCACGTCGTTGTCGACGCGTACCTCTAATTCGGCGCTGCCGTCGCTCAGCTTGTAATTCGTGCCGGGTCCTGTTACCGTCCACGCACTCGTGTTTACCGTCACGCCATTGATGCGGATGAGCATCCCCTCGTAGAGTTCGACGCCACCCTGTCCGTCGTTGAGCACATCCACCAGCGTTACAGGCATCGGCTCGACGACATTTCCCGTGGAAGGACGCGCATCGACGACGACATCCACCAGCTCGGTCAGGCCGTTGAATTGCGTGACCTTGCCTGTCAGCGTCACCTCGTCCCCGATCGCGACGGAGCCCGTGAAGTTGAGATCATAGATCGCTATCCCGCCGGTGTGATCCTGAATATTCGCGGGCGAGCCGAATTCATTGGCGACGGTAACGATACCGTTGACTGTGACGAGGTCGTTGAGTTTCAGCGGGACGCCCAGCGCATCGTTCGCCCTGGCTTCGGCTATTGGGATGGGACCGCCCTTCACAAAAAGCGCAGGTGATTTCTCTATGGGTTTCAGCGAAGTGGTAGATCCTGTCAGCACCACGAACGAATAATTTCCCGTTGTCGCGGGTGCCGTCAGCGACTTCAGCGTGATGACCGTGCTGTCGGCGGCGAATTGTACACGCGCGAACAGCACCGTGTCGCCGCGGAGTTCGATGTCGGTTTGAATGTTGTCGTCGATCAGGACATCGGCAATGCTGTGCGACCAGAGGAAATCGGGCAGGACAACGATAGCGAGCGCACCGATGGTGAATTCCTTCGAGGGACGGAACACGAGCGGCAGGTCGAACGCCTCCGCCGCGCTCACACCGCTCCTGAGTATGGCCGCTGTGCCGCTACCATCGGAAGCCGGGGGTTCGGCAGGGCTTGTGGCATTCTGCGGATTGCGTCCATTCGTTTGCACAATGAAGTCCGCTGAGTTGACGTTGCTGTCCCACCCATTGCCTGCCCGCGCTTCCAATCCTCCGGCCGCCAGCGACGCAGGGGTTGAAGATGCCGATGCTTTGCGTTCCACGCTGTTGTCGTTGGGATCCGTGCCGTGATTAGGCGCGGGTGAACCTTCCGGATTATTGCCCGTTCCGAAGCCGATGCGGTCTATCACCTGTCCGCCTGCGTTCACGATACGGATGTTCCCGTTGTCGGCCATGCCGCTTCCGCTCCACGGCAGATCCGACGCCGGAGTACCCGCCCATGTCGGCGAGGCGAAAAGATAGAAGGATCGGGAGCGAAGCACGGTTCCCTGCGGGACGCTCGCCATGGGCGAATACGAAGATCCGCTTGCGGACTGATATTCGAGGCGCCACCCGGCGATGCTGATGTCGTTTCCGGTTGGATTGTAGATCTCCACGAACTCCCCAGCCTGATTGCCGATGCTTCCTCCACGCGTGGCGAATTCGCTTATGACGACATTGGACCCAACTTGCGACCATGATATGGCTGTACAGAGTAGAAACAGGATCACTGGCAGGGAGAATCGAGGATACAGCATGATACGTTGTCATTACCTGTGACGGAAAACTTCAATATACGAACCGCCGGGGAGAGAGCGTAAGGCAGTAATTTCGGACGAAAACGGAGACAAATACCTACGCGGATTTTCGCGGATCAAGGCGGATTGACGCGGATAAGAGTTTTTGCAACCCCGAATACAAAAGATTTGCGGATATGAAGTCAAAGACTTTCTTATCCGCATACATCCGTAATAATCCGCGTGCATCCGCGCACGTCTTTATCCGCGTACATCCGCAATAATCCGCGTGGATCCGCGTACGTCTTTATCGCAGACTCGGCGCTTTGTCCTTTGCCGAATTCTGCGCATATTGCCAACTTGCCGTTCAATAGCATATCGGGTCAACCATTTCACGACACATGCAGCGCGCCCTCGTCATCATACCGACGTTCAACGAACTGGAGAACATCCAGGGCATCATCCCCGAGATACTCCGGCAGGACGCGCGTATACACGCGCTGGTGGTGGACGACAATTCGCCCGACGGCACCGCCGCCGCTGTAAAGCTGATGATGAACGGCGACGACCGCATTCACATACTCGAGCGCGAGCGCAAGATGGGCCTGGGAACCGCGTATCTGGCGGGATTCAAATTCGCGATCACGAATGGCTTCGATTTTGTGTTTGAAATGGATGCCGACTTTTCCCACGATCCCGGAACCCTGCCGCGTTTCCTTGAAGCGATTCAGGACTACGACCTCGTGCTTGGCTCGCGCTACATTTCCGGCGTGAACGTCATCAACTGGCCCATGAAGCGCTTGCTCCTCAGTTATTTCGCCAATCAGTACACGCGCATCGTCACAGGCCTCCCCGTACGCGACGCCACCGGAGGCTTCAAATGTTTCCGCGTGGATGTGCTCAAGGCCATCGATCTCGACCGTGTACGTAGCAACGGTTATTCTTTCCAGATCGAGATGAGCTTCAAAGCCTGGAAAAAAGGTTTCCGTCTTCACGAAATCCCCATCATCTTCATGGACCGCCGCGCCGGCATCTCCAAGATGTCCAAGAAAATCGTCCGCGAAGCCGTCACCATGGTCTGGCGCCTGCGGCTGCAGAGCATATTCGGGCTGGTCCGCTGATGATTTACGATTTACGATTTACGATTTACGATTTTTGATTTACGACTAACGACTTACGATTTACGATTTGAGGATTGTTTAACGATTCCCGTTTCACGATTCACGTCAGAAATGCGCTCGCCACGCGCTCCGCGCTCCGCCCTACGCTCTCCGCTTTCACAACCAAAAGAAATCGTCAATCGTAAATCGTCAATCGTAAATCGTAAATCTCTGGTCGTTTGACTTTTTTTGAAATACTCCCTATATTTATAGGCTAGGCACCCATCGACTAGAGGCCTAGGTCGTCAGCCTTTCACGCTGAAAACACGGGTTCGAATCCCGTTGGGTGTACGACCACGTTGACCGGCATTTTTCTTCGGAAAAATGCCGGTTTTCGTTTGATGGAAAAGTGAAGCTGAGGCAATGGTGTCAAGGGGAGGACGCTACCCGGCCCCCGCTTCACCAGCCTGCCATTGCGCGTTGGAGAGCACCGTTGTGAGGCATCGTCGCTTTCCCGACGCATCTGCCCATCCGCTTCAGTACATGGCTTCCGGGTCAATCAACGCTGTACGATTACTTTGCGCACCGAAACAGCACTGCCGGAACGCAGGACGGCGAAATAGAGCCCGGACCGCAGACCGGTGATACTGAGCGCCTCCTGATGCAATCCCTGAAGAAGATCGCCGTCGTGGAGCAGTCTGACACGGCGTCCGAGATAATCCGTCAGTTCGAGTCGCACATAACCGTTATGCGGCAGACGAAAGTGTATCATTGCATCGCGCACGGCTGGATGCGGCTGAATGGAGGTTAACTCAGCCGTCGCTGGGTGGGCGGCCACCGCATCGATAAGGACCGGGGTGCCGTACTCCACACCGCACACGATGGCGTGGGCAAGCGAATAATCCCTGCTACCTCCGCCATAACCCCAGGACCAATAACCGAGCAGACCGATGCCTTCAAGCCACCTGCGGCTTACATAATAATCGGTGATAGTATACCCATACCACACGTGAAAACGCGGGACGCCCCCATCATATTGCGTCGACGTGTCGGAGACAAAGCCCGAGGGAGTCATCGAACCCAGGGAGGCGTCGCTCTGAATCATACAAACGTCACCGTTCGCATTGTATTGGTACACTCCGGTTTCATCACTTCGAAGCAATCCACGCAGCGGTCCCGATCCGCTGAACCGGTAATAGCGGCGGCCTGCGATCATTGTATCGGCGGTAATCGTCGAAGTCACGAGTTCATCGATATTCCGCTCATCCTCCTCATGACGGTACACATACCGGTTCCCGATACACAAAGGCAGATACACTCTGTGTGTCGTGTCGCGATTGTAGAGTGTGTCGCGAAGCACGGCGCTGTTCAACGTCAGAGTGAAATCATCCTCCTGCGCAAAGAGCTCGCCGAAGCGATCCGAAACGATGAATTGCATGTTCTGTCGCTTGATGTGATAGGCCTTCGTCGGCATGCCGAAGACGGTTGTGTCCAGTGTCCGGACGACGTCCCAGATCGTATTGTTCAGAAGCACTTCCTTGCTCTTCGGTGTATAAGCGGGATACATCTGCATGCGCTCACGTCCATACAAGGTGATGCAGTTCGAAGTATCCACGAATATCTCATAATAATCATACTTGGACAGCCAAAACATCGGATGCTCCTTGGCGTTGAGGCACCAGGTTTCAACTCTCTCTGTCGAACCATGCGCACGCGACGCAACGATGAATGCTTTCGAGTGGAGCACTCTGTATGATTTTTCGGGTGCCACCCTGTAGACAAGGATGTCGCCGGGCCCGTAGGGGAGCTGGAATTCCGCAGGCTGCACATCGAGGAGAGGACTCCGGTATCCGCTGGTTTGGAGAAGCAGATAGCGATACATTTTATCAGTCATGGCATATATCCCCAGACTGTCGGCCCAAGTGATCGTACCCCGTGTTCCGTACTTGACGGTCACCGTTCGTCGCATCACCCCGTTATGATCGATACGCGCAGTATCAACAACCTCCCCATCCCGCAACGGTTCACCCATTCGTACAACGGAAGGGATCAGCAAACGATCGACCAGCATATTATTTGTAGTGTCCCGCAATGCATGCAGTCCGTCGCTGTCGTTACGGTACCAAGCATCCGCCGTCATTGTGCGGCCGGGGATATACATGCGATACCAGGTATGGCCGAAGAGAATCCTGGTTTCGCCGATTCTCATCGTTTTTCTTTCACCTGAGTCGACGGCGTACTCGTACACGCTCAGCGTATCCAGCGGGCAATACATGCGTATGGCATTGGAGTCGCTTTCGGAGGATCCTGGTGCTTGAGACGAGGATTGCGCAAAAAGTAGCTGCGCACTTGCCAAGATGAGCACATCTGTAAGCAGAAGGAACCGCGTTGCCGTCCGCATAGACACCTCGTCGACAGGGGAGCTGAAGGAACCAGGCCGAAATATGGTACAGCAGGCAACATAATCCCGGTTGCGGGGAAAGTCAATACGTGACTCTACGTACCGGATTCGGGAATATTCACAGAAGGCATGGGAAATGCAGAGAGATGCGAAATTTTTCATGCCCAAAGCGTTCGTATCTCATCGCCTTTCAGGAACGAACCACTCGAACGGGAAACGAATACATCCTCTCAATCGTCGTCATACATTCACGGCCGAACTTGCCCCAAAGTAGATTTCATGTGCTTCGTTTATTTCATAGTTCAATCTATTATCCTAAGGCGGCCTTGTTATGCGGACGAGCTATTGATACGAAGCAGACGCTAAGTATAGGGCATCTTGGTACAGAATATCGTGAATCACCACCAAAGCCTTATAAAAGCATTCTGGCGATACCCCTGTTCAGCTCGAAGGAGAACAAGATTATCGGCTGCTTGAGTATTGACTGTTCAAGACCATTTTTCTTTAGTTCGTTCTCGGCGGGAGCCGCAGAGAATAAACTTGAGAACACGCTTCAACCGTACCTGCAATTGGTCACGATGACACTCGAAAAATTCTGCGGAAACGACTATTTATTTAGCTGAGTTTGGACTATTATTGCTATCATGAATGGAGTACAGATATGAGCACGGCAGAAACAATCCAGCAAACTCGACCAAAAGGACTATCCTTGCTGAAAGCCGAGAAATTCTCTGCCTATGCCAATGGCGAGATTGATCTCCGTACTCTCGTTGAGAATATTCAGCAAATCGAACCTCCGAAACAAAAAACCTCACTGTTGTATCAGCTTGGAGTTTTGTTCGTTGCCATAATCGCTGCCTTTTTCATCCCGCCCTCCATGAATCAACAAGGCAATAGTTGACCAGAATAATGAAACGGCGAGTCTAAGTAGCTGTTGAGATAGAGTTTACACGAGTTGATCGGCATTGTTCTTCGGAAGAATGCCGGTTTTCGTTTGGGCTTTCAGGAAATCCGCGGTACACGAGCAACGACGCCACCTCCCGGCGGGGTATGCCCAATGGCGGCGGGAAGGGTGCAGAACCGGGGAGTGCGGCCTGCAACCTTCTATATGGGAACAGCAGTCGGTTCAGAATGAAAGCACTATCCTGTTGCGTCGAACAACATCGTACAGCTCGCTCATGGTCGAGATCGAGCACTGCTCGGGATTCGAATTCTTCCTGCTTTGCAAGCATGTCCCGCATGCGAGAATCGACCCGTGATTGTCACGGAATGATTCGACCTGTTCCTTCATTCGTGAACTCGTTTTCACCAATTCTTCAACCTCGACTCCCTTTCCCAACAGAAATACAGTCACCGAATCACGCATGGCGAGAGAGTAGTTCGCCAGCCGGAAGACGTTCCAGACGGTTTCTTCGTCATTGGAGGAGATGATGATGCCAATAGATGTCGACTTGTGATCTTCATTCGTCTCGCGGGGCTGCTGGGCCGCGACGCGCAAAGGGAGTAACGCCACCAATAGCATTGTGATGGTCAGTACGTGTTTCATCGTTCAGTCCTTCTCAAAATGTAAGTACTTTGTCGCACTGGACTGTCCACTGGGCGAATTCCTTCATATTGCTTAACTGCACACCTTCGATGAAAGCGATCGTGTCGATCCCCCGCGCTTCGGAGCAACCACCGCAACTTTTCACTTCTCCACCTTTCAGGAGCACGGACTTCAACATCCGTTCGATGTTGTAATATCCTGAAGGCGTGTTTTGCCTGGGCAGGCCGCAGAATACGGCGTCGGCGAGGAGGAAGATTTTTACCGCGACCTGCTCGCCATGCTCCTTCTGAAGCGTCATCGCCATTCGGAGCGCGTTGTACGCTTTCTCGGTGCCATAGGGGGCGTCGTTGATGATAATGAGTATAGTTTGCATTGAACGATCTCCAGGTGAAAAGCTGATCCGAAAGATGTCTCCGATGTTCCCATCGAAGCAAGTTTGTTCTGCGTGAGATGCTCAATAGTGAATTTCAGGTTCTTCTATCGCATACTGGACGTGGTAGCAAAGCAGGAATAATCCAGATCCGAAGCAATGCTCGATTTCGACCATGAGCCAACTGTACGACTTTATTCGAAAGAACAACATCGTGCTATCCTGGTGTAACAAACGCGATGCTCGGCATTACATTTCAGATGATATCCTGTTTATTGAATGTTCTCCGCGGCTGAGGCGATGGGATCGTGGCGTTGGAAAGCCTTTACGCGATGCGCTACGCAGGACGGCAGGTGCTTCACAAGAAAGATTCACCACTTTCTGTTAGCACGGTAAGCCAGTATGCTTGCGACCTGGCATTCTGAGCTTTTTTTCCCAGCCATACGAAGTCGATGTGCGTTTGCGTACACACTCGTTTCTACAAATATTTTCGAGTTGAAAAAAAACTTGACCCCCTCTGATCAGGCAAGTAGACTTTCGCAGACGCGAAAAAGCATTGTGAACAACCGGACTGTTTTCATGAAAACCATGAAATGAGCGGCAATGTTCGATTTTCAGAATATTCCAGATACAAAGGACACGCAGAATACATCAGCTGTGGAACGCTCCCTGGCAAAGCTGAAGCGGATTATCGCCGCCTTGTCTGTCGCGTTAGCGAAGAGAAGGACCACGGCGTTCGAGCGATGCTCGTTCACGATCAGGAGATTCAGCGAAACACCAGGACGCTTACTCCCCTTATCCCATCACCACCACCGCCAGCATCATGCCGCCTGATGACGTCGTCATACGACAGAAGCAGAGACCGTCGGTGCGTTGCTTGCCGCTCGCATCTCTTCCGTCCCGGACAACGCTGTGGAAACCCCGACAGGTTTGCGCGGCATGCACCGTCTTTACGAATTCCCCGAGCATGTCGCAACCGGCGATCTCGACCAGCGTGGCGCAGCCGTGCCGAAACAGGATCGTCACGGGACCTGCCGATGGATTCGGATACATTTCACCGATTTCATATTTCAGGGCCGGACCTTCGATTACGCTGTGCGTACCGGTCCGATCGAGCTTGAAGCCGTATCCCGGCTCGGGGCCCGGATCGCGCAATGAATCGTCCAACGTCCACCACCCAACCCGATCCTGCGCGACTATCTGAGGCGGTATAAAAAAACACACAGCGCGGTCACGCCTATCCGCAAGTATCCGTTCATGTGCCCCTCAAGAATATCATGTTGCGAAGTTACTCCAGGCACAGGAGAAATAATGATGCATTACTCCTCTTCTCCGCTAATGCGTCACGTCAACGTAAATGCAACCGACGTCAACCGTGTTGCATTCACCGCGGATGAACAACCTGCGGTCACATTAGCGTAGCACGCGGATCTCCTCCAACGGCATTCAGCATTATTTACCTCTCTTTTCGTATGTTATACCATCGCCCGCCTGATCATACGCACCAGATCTGCTGGCGTACGAACCCGCTCCGTTCACAATTCACGGAACATGCACATGAAACATCTCTTCGCCATCCTGATTCTCCTTGCACTGGCAGATCCTCTGATTGCGCAGAAACAGCAAAACCTTTTCGATTCGCCGATAGAGCATGGATTCGTCGGCGGTATCGGTTTGAAACTTACCTCGATCAAGAATGAAGACGCGTTCATGGTGGGCGGCTACGGCGGACTTCTTCTCGATCACCGCCTCATGATAGGCCTTGGCGGTTTCGGCATGGTGAACAAGATGCGCGCGCGGCGGGAAGCGGAAATCGCTTACAGCCCATACCAGGAGCCGCTCTACATACGATTCGGTTATGGAGGATTGCTCCTTGAGTACATCATCTGGCCTGCCAATCTTGTGCATATCGATGTGCGGACGTTGATCGGAGCAGGTGGAGTCGCCTATCATTATGGGAGATTCAATTATTCGGGCGTCGGGTATATGGATCATCATGGCACGGGAATTTCGGAAATCTTATTCGTAGCGGAGCCTGGTGTGAGCGTGGAGCTGAACGTCACCGATTTTCTGCGCATCGCGGCCGGGGCGAGCTACCGGCATGTGAGCGGTGTAGCTGATTTGCAGGGACTTGATGATCGGGACCTCTCGGGTTTTAGCGGAGACTTCGCGTTGAAATTCGGTCCGTTTTGATGTGAAGGATTTTCCCGTCAGCTGCAACGGAGTACAGTTTCGTATTTACGGATCGGTGCGGGGGCCCAAGCGGTAGCGCGTGGCTGACCCGTTCTCGCACTCTTCGCTCGAACTGGATCGTTAATAATCCTCGATTACTCATTACTACTCCCTATCGCCTCACGGCACCGCCGCTCTTCAAGACCGTCGTTAGCCTCCGCATGATGCTCCATCAGCCGATGCCCCATGTCGACTGATCCTCAGGACAATCTTCCGGGACACTCCGATCCTATAATTTCGACTTGCTGCATCCTTTCATGACGACCTGCTAAATCGCGTGGACCGACATCATTGATACCTCCACACGGAATCAAGCCGTGGAATCGTCAACTGGGTCTTCCAGCATGTTTTCGGAGCACACGTTGTGTTACGGCGACGAGTTGGGTATATTCGCTCGAGTCGGAATCTTTTCTGTTAGTATCCATCACGACACTGTACAATTCACCTTCACCCAGGAGGCAGCATGCGTTTCTCTATCGTATTTCTGGTTCTTATTATGATGCTTCATTTCACATCGGCTCAAGCCCAGCGTGTAGGTGATATCGCTCCGGGAAAAGTGACCGTGAGCGGAGAGGTGCGATCGCTTGATGGAGTTGATGAACGTTCGGTTGTTTGTTCCCATGCCATCGACGCCACACTTCCTGGAGGACATTCCATCCTGACAATGGATACGCTCAACGATATATTCACGCGGGCAACGCGATTCGTCACCTATACGTACATGGCCGGAACCGCCACCCTCCCCGTGACGGGATCGAACTCGCTGTATCTGTTCCTCGGTGAGAAATTTCCGTTTTCGGGATCGGCCACCGTGCATGGATTTCTTTTCTCCTGTGCCTTGCTTCAGGTTGTCGATCCGCCTGATACGCTGGGTGTGAATCTTTGGGTTGGATCCGAAACGACCGGCCTCCCCTCAGGTTCCTCTATCGCTTTTGGAAGCTTCACCATGGATCAGGTGGACACGAATCGGTTTGCTCCGGTCTTTACCTATGTGCCGCTGAGCAGCCCGACCACCGTGACCGGACCCTTTGTCGGCACCGTTCAAACCAGGCGCGGCACGACGAACGATGACCTGTTCGTGCTCTTCTCGAGTCTGCAAGGCGATGGGAAGGGAGAAAACCGTGCATGCTGCATCACTCTTCAGAACAGCCAGCTCGTGTCGATGGATTTTTCCCGTCTGCCGCTGAATTTCAGCGGGGCGCCTATGAATATCGATATTATGATACTCCCGGTTATCGAGACGACCTCGACGGGTGTCGATAATTCACCCCCAGTGATCGCGGGAATCGAACTGCGCGGTGTCGCTCCGCAACCGGCGGCGGATCAGGCCTTCCTGTCACTGCGCTGCGAAAAGGAAATGCAGCTTGAGATCGACATCCTGGACATCAACGGCCGTCTCATGAAGCGTGCTGTGCGGCGCACCCTGTCATCCGGCGAGCATAGCCTTCCGATCCAGACAGCGGATCTCCCGAACGGTACCTGGTTACTTCGTATCTCGCATTCCAAGGGTGCGTTCGCGGTGCCGTTGCGCGTACTACGTTAGAGACGTTTGTCAATAATTTTCACATAATCGGTCAAGGACCTGACAACAACTTCATGGCACAAGGGACCACCCGCGTGCTGGTGAACGTGTGCGCCGATGGAGTCACCCTTGTGAGCGGCGAGACTTCGGTGGAATGCAAGTAATACCGTTCCCTTGCTGACGGGCGTACTCCGGCACCCGACCTTCCTCTTCGTCCACGCACGCACCATACCCGGCTGCGTACTTTTATTTAGCACAACTGCCGTCCATGAATATGGTGTCTTCGGTGACGCGGAACAATTGAACGCCTCGGCCAGCGGCACCTCCGTGAGCGCAGGACTGGAGCACAGCGTTTCAAATAAAACCAAGTTCGTGGGTGATCTCGGATACGACATCGAATTCGAAGGCATTCGCGTCGGTGGCGGCGCTCTTTGGGGCTGGGATTCGTTCCGCTTGAAACTGGGCGTGCAGTACTTCGCTCCCAAAGGGTACAAGGGCCTGGTTCTTCCCTACATCGGCCTCTGGTGGAGATTCGACGGATAATACCTCCGTCGTCGTGCCGGACGGAGGCTTCCGATACATACAGGTACGATCGGCTGACGTTCATTGAAGCATGACAGATCCCGATTGTGTGCCCAGGTTGCTGACGCTTCACTCTAACAAGATGGATCGTACTAAATAAAAGCGTCCCCCAGTTTTGTTCGGGGGACGCTGGTTTTTTTGCAGGACATCGGCCACGCCGATGTCCTTCGCGGAAGTGTTACTGGAACATCAGGTACACGACAAAACCGAAGATCGCGATAAAACCTGCGACCATCAGTCCCATGAACACATAAAATCCAACACTTGCTTTTCCGCCGGGTTGCGTGCTAACCGCCATAACAGTCTCCAAAGAAAAAATGAGTAGTGACACAGGGATTACATCTCACACGCAGGGACAGAAGTCCTGCGGTGTGGCATCGCTTGACAGGATGCTGATGAACACAGCACCTGCGGCACTCTCACAAACGCAAAACGGATGAGAAAGAGGGAGATGGGATGAAGCGGAGGGGGTGCGTATCTCCAGGGGAAATCCGGTTTGAAACGAACATCCGTTCCTGGGTTGCAGGAACGGTCGCGGTTCCGGCTTCGAAGGAGGAAGCTGCAGGTACCGATACTCTTATAACACCGGTGAGCACAAAATTGAAAGAGGGAGTCTCAACGATAGATGAAAGCGACGCAGTACGTGGCTCCGTCACCGGGGCGCGTTCCATTCCCGGCTCACAAATGTCATGCCTCTCGAAACTCGAGTCCGCCGCGCCCTGCATCTGCCCCTGACGGGCCTGCGTGAGCATGGTCAGCACAACCAATGCGATGGTAACTGCGGACAAAACGCGGTACAGGGCGGTATGACGAATGAAACTCATAACGAGGAAAGATACCACGGCAACGCCGCGTTATCAATCCCGCGGATATTTCGTATGCGGATTTGGTTGAAAAGAAAAGGTTAAACGTTATGGGTTAACAATGAAAGGGAAGGATAAGAAAGAGACATGGTCATGAATTCAGAGCCTACGCTTCCCGTTTCACGATGCGCATCATTTCCCTGATCATGTCCTCACCCTTTGCTTTGCTTTCCTTCACGATTCATGTTTCTCGATTCATGCCATCTATTGAAACCGGATTCTATGATCGTATATTGTAGTTTCACAATAAATTGAATTCATGTTTTCTCTCCGTACTCCACGTCTCCTCATTCGCCAGCTATCGCTCGACGACATCGATGCCGTATTCGCTTACCGCTCGGATCCCGACATCACGCGCTATCAAATGTGGCGTCCCCGGGAACCCGCGGATATCCGCAATTTCATCAGGGATCAGGCCGGTCTCATCCCGGGCATCCCCGGTGCGTGGTTTCAGATGGGGATAGTTGTTCAGAAAAACGCCCAGGTAGTTGGAGACTGCGGCATCCTCGTTGCGATGGACGATCCGACGAGCGCCGAACTCGGTCTCACGCTGCGCGGTGACGCACAACATCGCGGATATGCCTCCGAAACGCTGTCGGCGCTTTTAGAGTATTGCTTTTCGACTCTGGATATGAGGCGTGTGGTCGCGCGCGTCTTCAGCGGCAATGTACCCGCACTCACGCTGGTCGAACGCGGTGGATTTCGCTTTTCCGGACGCATCTCGAGCAAACTTGATGATGAAACCGAGGGAAGCGATCTGCTCTACATACTCGAACGGCGTGACTGGACCGGAGACTCGAACGCACGCTGAACGGTTGCAGCTATCAGGGTCCCTTTATCGCGTTCCTCTCCGACGCTTTCCTGTCCTCATGCGCTTTCAGGGACTGTATTTCACCGCGGATCAGAGCCTCTCTGAGCACTTCACCCGATGTGCGGAGCATGCCTGTTCCCTGCGGGAGTTCGAGATAATCGAATTCGGTCAGGGACGAGCTTCTGGTCGATTCGCGAAAATATTTGTAGCCGAAACGCAGGGCCTCCAACAATACGAAGCGCCCGACAAGCTCAAAGACGGGCGGCTGCACCGCTTCGGCGCCCAAAGGGATACTGAGCGAAGACGTCGGCGCCATCTGGCTCGCTCTCGGGGATGCATGATCAGACTCCAGCACTCTCCGGGAGGACTCGATACCCAGCGCCGGTCGCTCCGCTCCGTTCAGCTGTTCGATTTCATAGCGTCGGAATCCCAGCAGCACGAAGTCCGAGGGATACGCCAGCAGGATTCGCTGCGCGGGCGTCAGTAGTGACACATGCGGCCGTTGAATATCCGGCCTGGATTTCTCCTGCGCGTTGACCGCGAATGCGGACCCGCAGAGCAGAATCAGGACTATCGAGCTTCGACCACGCATGGCGGAAAGGTACGAGTTCCCAAAGACGAAGCAAAGGACAAAAACGGAGCGCGGAGCAACGGGCGGGGGCAGCGGGCCGTTTCGGACATGAGATCGATTCGTGCTGATCGAATGTTCTCCGCTTTTCGCTCGCCGCCTGCGTTACCGCAGGACGCTGAATCGGGCCTTGCGGAGAATAGTAGCTCCTTCTACAATGTTGACGACGTACATCCCTGCTTGCAGCGTGGACACGTCCACCTTGTTAGCTCCATCGGCAAGGGCGCCTTCGAGGAGCATATGAGCGAGAAGATCATACACCCGATAACGCGCATGTCGCCCTATGCCGAGCTTTGGATTCAGTACGAGCTGATCGGCAACGGGATTGGGATAGAGATCGAACCCGGACGGCGTATCCGCAAACCGGTCCACGACCACGAGTCTCGAATAGCTGAACGGGTATCGTGTCTGCTTGCCGAAATCGGGATTCATTGTCGTCCACAACTGGGCGCCGACGAGGCGGAACTGAAGCGAACCTGTGCCGTCGTTGTTCGCCCACCACGCGATGCCGTCCTCGCCGCTGTCGTGCAAAATGAATTCATAGCAGCCCGGTACGAGACGCAGTGTATCGCGATAGGTCGTGTTGGCGGAGAATCCGGCACGGCTGTACACCGGAATGCCATCCGCGTCGAGCACTTCATAGCGGTTCTCACCGGGGACGTTGTTTGTGCGGAACACAACGATCAAGTGTGTGTCGTGCGTCGGCACCGTTTCGAAGTAACTGTACTGCGCATTGTTGTACGCATATTCGTCGGCGCCTTCATTCGGATTGTTCAACTCTACCTCGAAAATCAGCTCGCCAGTCGGCAGCGCGCCAGCCATCGGGGGGAGCAACACATCGGATTTTTCCATGAAGGGCAGGCGCCCATGCCAGGTGTAGCTGCGCCGACTGCCGCCGCGATACCCGAACGAAATATCGACACTGGTCAAATCCCGGGCTCCGCGGTTCTGTATCACGATGCGTGGGCTGCCGCAGGTCGGGTTGAAACGGCCGTTCAGTTCATGCTTACTGGGGGAGATTATTCTGTCGATCGCGGCGTCGAGCTGATGGTGTGGATCGCCGTAGGACACGAGCTGCGATTCGAATACATAATTGCCGAATTCGTCATACTGCGAATCGTAGTCGATTTCCACTTCACCGCCGATGATGAACGGCGTCAGCTCGAATTCTTTCGTCATGGCCTCCATGCCCGGACACCAACCGGCACGCGCGTAGATCCAGGTACCACCTTGCGGGTGGAGTGGATTCATCGAGCATTCCTGTATGATTTGCCATCTCCAGCGCGTCTGACCGTCGACATCGACGGAGTGTATTTTCGGACAGAACTCCGCGCAATTCGTCGCGTTGCTGAATTGATGCCCGGTCGCCGTCGTGCGCAGTTTGAACGTGCTCGCGGCAGGATCGAGGATGATGCTGCGGGGAGCGACCTTTGTTTCAAAGTCTTTCAACGAAAAATCCCCGTTCCACACGTTCTCGATTTTCACAACGTCGCGGGGCGGTGTGCCTTCGATGAAGACGAATTTCATATCCAGCAATTCCTGGAAATTGCCTGCCGTGAGGTGTACCGAGTCCTTGAGCAGCGGGGCGAAATCCGTCACGTCCCAGATCCAGGTCCAGCCCTCGCCGAGACTCAGGCCAATGCCGTAGGGAGTGATGTAGCGTCCGAGTTCCCAGCGGTTGCGCAGTTCGAACGGAGCGCTGTAATAAAAATGCCCCCGCTTGATGAACATGCCATCGGCGGGTATGGCGACGGAATCCAGGATCGCGTTGTCGGGTCCGAGAGTGTAGCTGTGTCCGGTGGGCCAGACGATCGTGGTATCGGTCGGAATGTTCGCGCGCGTCGTATCGTCGTAACGGACCACCATGAGCGGTGCCGGCCAGGTGGTGTCGATGACCGTGCGCTCGGTAAGTGTCAAGGTTACGTTGCCACGTTCCAGCACGATAGCCGGACGCGCCGTCGCGGCAAAGCCCCGCGGACGATCACCTTCGTAACGGCTCCACTGCGGATAGGCGAGCCTCCCGTCATGTGCGCCCGTGAGATCGCGCGCGATGTCGCCGGACTTGTCGTTGAATTCCCAGGCCGAAACAAGCTGTGAGAACAACGGATCCTGCGGCTGAATCCGCGTGTGCATGCGCGCACGGATGTCCTCGGCGGAGAGAGCTGAACGCCACACCCGCACCTCGTCGATACCGCCGGTCATTGTGCCTGTGCCCGGACCGGAAATGGCGAACGGAGCTTCGATATCGGTGGTGATGGAAGGTATGGTTCCGCTGAACTTCAGGGATTGCAGCGTCCCGTTGAGATATATTTTCAGGCGGTCGGTCTGCTGGTTCGCAGTACCATCGTACACCATCGCCACGTGGTGCCAGGCGCCTTCCGCTACGGGCTTGCCGCTGGTGTATCCGTGTGAATTCTCTCCATTACCCACAAGGCCGTATACATCCGCTGTTCCCGCATCGACAGGTCCGAACTGAATACCGACACGGTGTTCATTGCTCTTCGACCGCATGATGAGGTTGGACCAGTTGCGGAGTATATCCGGTTTGAACCAGGCTTCAAGCGTAAATGCCTGCGCGTTGTCGAGTTCCGGCATATCGCCGCAATCGACATGGCTTCGATACTGGAAATTGAGAAATTCGTCGTCCCCCTGCGAAGCGAAAGAAAAGCCCTCGCTGGAAACAGGATCGGCCGCCACCTGGACCGCCGATGCGCCGACAGTTGTGATTTCCACCAGAACGCCGCCACCCCAAATAAGGAAGGGCTGTGTGAATCGCACCGTCATCCATTCGTTGGAGGGAAGGTCGAGCGCCGCATCATACACCGTTGTGAAACCTGAGCGCTGCAGCGGGATATCGTCGGACCACCCTGTGCCCGTGAAGCGCCTGAGCCGAATGGTCACGCGATCCATCGAGCCGCCCTGCCCCTGCACGTGAAAGCGAAGGCCGGTCAGCGAATCGGAAGTAAAGCCCGATGCTTCGAGTTCCTGCCGCGACCAGAGGAGAAAGGTGCGAGAATCGCCGGACACATTTCCAAACGGTGCCGTTGAACTCTGCGCACCCGCACCAAACACCGAGCTGTCGAGACGGGAGACCACGTTGTACCGCGCGGTACGCTCCGTGCGCGGACGCAACTTCGGAAGCGGCGCATGCATCCATTGCAGCGTGTCGGGCGTGGCGCCGAACACGATGAAATTCGGATGTATGAGTTGTGTGGAATCCATCACCCCTGTGTATTCATACAGGTGCGTATAGGTGAGGTAATCCCATTCGCCGCAAGCCGGATTCTGGGCCGGGTCGCACTTCAGTGTGTAGTAAAGGAGTATTTTCTCGTATTTCTTTTCCGCTGTCGGGAACCAGAATTTTCCTTCCCGGGGCGAAAGCCAGCCGGGATTCACCGGCCAACCCGGAGTGAAGGTCTGCACCTTGAGCGTGTCGCCTGGTCCCGCCGTGGCCGACGCCGACGGAGTCACAACCATAACAAGCACAGCCAGAAGCAGTACGGTTCTGTACGTTCGCATTGGATGTATCCTTTTCTTTTCGGATTCCGGAGCGCACGACAACGTGTTTCTCACAACTGATGCCGCAGTAGTTTGTAATATACAGATCCACGCCTGCGCCTTTCAACTTGCCTGCCTGGGCATAGCGCTGCTATGCACACCGGCTTCATCGACGATGCGGGGAGGGGCAGACGCCATCCATCGGATAACCATCACGCCCCGTCTCGAATCGTCGGATCGTCAATTCACGAAACTTGCTTTCACCCGTGACAAAAACCGGCAGATTTCTTTTTTGTGTAACGGAATCACTGACTGGCGCATCAAACATCCGTAGCTTTGATCAGCATCATTCACGTACCTTACGGAGATTCGTCATGAAAATAAATATTGGAACCATTGATCGCGTCATTCGCATCGTTCTCGGGTTGGGCCTGCTCTCCCTGTTGTTCATCCTCGAAGGATCGGCGCGCTATATCGGCCTTGTCGGCATCGTTCCTCTCCTCACCGCGGCCATGCGCAGCTGCCCGCTGTACTCCCTCACGGGTATCAGCAGCTGTCCGGAAAAGTAATACGCCCAACCTGGACGGATTTGAGCGAAACGCCGCGATTCAAATCGCGGCGTTTTTCGTATCAATAAACGACATGTGTTCGGACTACATGCACGGAATCCGAACAATTATGGAGACAATTTTTCCGTTATCTTTGAAAAACAAAGAGTTACGAGCGAAAAATATATTTGGCATGTTAATTGCTTTTTGATTATTGTTGTGCGAGAAGTCGGTTTTGAACAAAAGACAGGCTGACGCGGATTAAAAAATAATACTGGCATGTCACCATTTTTTTTCGTACAGTTGTGCAGTTGATTGTTTCAGAGTTGAGAGTCCGATCCTTTAAACAATAGCGATCCCAAGAATGTGTGGCTCCGGCCATACTCCGCTCACATACCTTCCCACCTCCTCTATTCCTCTCATCACACTATCAGGCGAAAAGGTCCGGCGTCAGCCGGGCCTTTTTTTTTCCGAGTATGAACGCGGATGAACGCTAACGAAGAGGAGCCGTAACGGGGATCGTCTGGTGTCGCCAATCCACCGCCTTGCTTTCACATTTTCCATTCAAGATTCATAATGTATCCAGTCCAAAAAAAAACCGCCCCCGAAAGGGCGGTTGAAAAAATGCTTGACCTGAAAGCCTAGAACCAGGAAACCAGTTCCTGGGTTTCGCCAGGGATGTCGACAGCGCCGACCCCGGTCACTGTGGCTTTGCCGGATTCCTGAAGAATGCGGATCTGTCCTGCGGGATCATCGGAGAACCAGAAGTAGATCTTCGATTGAAGAACGGTGGAACCTAGCGCCGTGAAGGTCGCGGTGACGCTGGACTTCCAAGTAGTGACCTGTTTGTTGCCGGCCTGTACTTTTTCTTCACGGGCTTCATACCTGCCCTTGAGCTTCGCCGTGACGGGGATGGGGAAGGTGCCGATGGTGAAATTCATGATCACGCCGTCTTCGGGACCGATCACCCACTCTGTACCGATCGGCACCGCGTTACCGCTCTTGTCGTAGTAGCGTGCGATGGTATTCCATTGCTCGGCCGGAATAGTTGGAACGCCGACATTGCCAAGTTTCATAACTTCGGCGATAAAGGACTGGAGAGCTTTATACATGAAACCGTAGGCCATCACCTCTTCGGTGTAGGACGTCCCGTTGCTTTGACGTGTAACGGTTTCGGTGCGGATAAATAGCGTATCGCGTTTGTCGGAAACGCGGTCGCGGCCGATGCGGAAGAACCAGTCGCTGTACTGGCCCACAAGTCCGACACCTTTGTTGATTTCGATGTCGTAGGCACGCTTGCTCGTCGAGATTTTCTGGTTGTTGGCGTCGAGATCCCAGCGGTCGTAGGTGAACTGATCGCCCGCATGCATACGGATGTTCACTTGCTGAATGCCTGCGTTGGGATCGATCGGCGGGTCGTCTTCGCCGCAGCCGGTGAAGGCGAACGTCGCGGGCAATGAAAATGCCAGAAGCAGGGTTACTATCCTTCGGATGCTCATACCTTGATACTCCTGTTCAGATGAGGATGAGAACTTCGTGGTTGCATGAATGAGAATATACGAAAAAAGGGATGTCCGGTCGACATCCCTTCTTCAACAATCCGATGAAACCGGTCAGGCTTCCGCCGGCGTCGGATAGACGCTGATCTGCTTGCGGTCGCGTCCGACGCGTTCAAACGTCACGGTGCCGTCCACAACACAGAACAGGGTATCGTCTTTCCCGCGCTTCACATTGACGCCGGGATGGAATTTCGTGCCGCGCTGACGGACAAGGATGGATCCCGAAGTCACGAACGAGCCCCCGAAGGCCTTTACGCCGAGATACTGGGGATTGCTGTCGCGTCCGTTGCGGGAGCTTCCAAGACCTTTTTTATGAGCCATGATTCACTCCAGTCGATTATTTCTCAATACTGTCGATTTCGATGCACGTCAACTGCTGCCGGTGGCCGTTGAGCACCCGGTAGCCTTTGCGGCGTTTTTTCTTGAACACGAGCACCTTATCATCCTTGACATGCTCGAGCACCGTGGCGGTCACTTTTGCGGAAGCGACATTGGGCGCGCCCACGAGGACGCCATTGTCGTCGGAGTAAAGCTTCACCTCGGGGAATTCCACCTTGGCACCTACTTCACTCTCAAGAAGCGGCACGTAGACCTTCTGGGCGGCCGATACCTTGAACTGCTTCCCGCTGATATTCACGATCGCGTACATTGTTGTTCCTTATGTTCCTGCATTTCCTGCACTCTACAAGAATATTGAAATTAGGGAATTCTGAAATGAGAGTCAAGTGCTTTATGCTCAGCCCGTGTTTTTGCAGGGTAATTAAATTCCTGGCCCCGGTTCCTTCCTCACGCTAATCAGCGAAGTCTGTGGATTATCCCGTTGCTCCGCACCCTTATCGTCGGCATGGGAATGTGTAGCAGCGACGACACCAGGCCTCGAGGTACGAAGGGCGTTGCACCGACGGTGATTTTTCCGCAATGAATGCGAAGGAGGTAGTGGTGGAGGTGAGATCGCAGGTCCGTGCCGCGGCGCACGAAGGGCAGGGGCGTCCCGCATGCCGGTATTCATCGCCGGAAATTTTGTAGCGAAGAAAACCGGAAACGCATGGACGTCGGTGAATGCGCAGGCCTGCGCCGCCCCTGCCGTATACCCCCGTTTGCTTATTCCATTCGCTTGTCCGGAAAGGAGCAATGATCCATGTCGATGAACACTCGTGTAAGCCACGGGTCGTATTCGCTCCTCGCACCGTAGCGGAAGAAGGCGCGTAGCCCCTATCCGGCGCATCATATCGTTCGGGTATTCCGAATGCGCTTGTTCAACCTCATCACCTCGGCTATATTGATTGATTGTGAAAGGGCTGCATTCAGGCATGATCCGTTTTTTCCTCCCCTTGTTTTTTCTGATTTCGGCGCTCACCGCCGCCTGCGTCGCGCAATCCGGCGTGCTGATCCAGCCGCCCGCCGCGGATATGCCGCGGGAACAGCGGCGCGAGATCGCATTAAACGCGTTTGCCGCAGGCAGTGCGTATGAGGCTGGCGATGAAGTTGCGAAGGCGCTCTCCGCCTATCGCGCGGCGCTGCTGTACGACGACGATCCCGCCATCCATTTCGCCGCGGCGCGATGCGCTTCAAGTCTGGGCCTATCAGAGGAAGCGGCGGCGCATTTGCGTTCCGCCTCGCGCGACGGAAACGATAATCGCGTCGCCTTGCGTCTGCTCGCGGATATCCATGTCGCCGCGGAGCGTTATGATTCGGCCGCGACCGTGTACCGTCTGCTCGTGGAACGAGACAGCAGCGACGAAGCCGCAACAGACATGCTCGCGGGATTGCTGGAGGCGGACAATCCCTATGAGGCCACGGAATTGTACAGAAGGCTGCTCACCATGGACCACTCAGCGGAAACGGCCTTCCGGCTCGCGCGACTGTACGCGGAGCGAGGCAGTATCGACTCCTCAATGAGTGTGATCGAAACACTCAGAAAAAAAGAAGGCGACAGCGACATGATCCTCCAGGGCCTGTCGCAATTGGCCGCGCAACACGGCGACTGGCCGGAAGCCATCCAGCATCTGCGGCTGCTCCGCACCCGCTATCCCGACGATCCCGTATACGCCCTGCAACTCGCCGAGGCCCTGCTCGCCGTCCATCAATGGTCCGAAGCTGCGGAATTGATGAGGCTGTCGGCCGGGAATGACGCAGTGGGACAGGAAGATAAAATCCAGATTGGGAAATTGTTTTACGGGCACGCGATCGAAGATCTCTCGACCGCCGGCGAAGCGCTACAGTTATTCGCTGAGCTTCATGAGCAGTTTCCGGAGGACTGGCGTCCGCTGTGGTTTCAGGGCGCCGTAGCCTACGACATAGGGAATCTTCAGCAGGCGACGGAATCCTTTGAAGCTGTCGTAGCGCTAACGCCGGGGAACGCCGAAGCCGGCAATTTCCTTGCGCGATCCCAACTTGGATTGCAGCGTTACGACGACGTCGTCGAAACGATCGAAGTGTTGACGGAGGCCGGATCCGCGACGGCAGAGTCTTGGCTGCTGCTCGGTTATGCCTGGTCGAGCCTCGGGCGCGACGATAACGCTGTTTCCGCGCTCGAACAGGCGCTCGACCTCGATCCATCAAACCTTGAAGTTCTGAGCACACTTGCACTCGCCTGGGACGAGATGGGCGCGAGCGACAAATCCGATCCGCTTTACGCCCGTGCCGTACGCGGCTACAACCTCGAAGGCACGGTAAAAGACGATACGTACTTTCTGCTCCTAAATAACTGGTCCTATGCGCTTGCGATGAGGGATATGCGTCTGGACGAAGCCCTGGCCATGAGTATGGAAGCAACGGAGCATGATCCCGACAACGGTTCGTTTCAGGATACCAGGGCCTGGGTGTTGTACCGCCTCGGACATTTTCAGGATGCTCTGGAATGCGCCCTCAAAGCCGTCGCATTACGACAGAATAGTGCTGTGATGTTCGAACACCTTGGCGACATTCATCACGCTCTCGGAAAATCCGCGGAGGCGCGCGTAGCCTGGCGGCGTGCGCTGGAACTCTCTCCCGACAATGAACGAATTATTGAACTTCTCCAATTTCAACAATCATCCAATGACAACTGAACCTGTTCATGCGCCGAACACGCGACGCAGCATCCTTCCTCTCTCCTTTTTCGCGCTTGTCCTCCTCGCGGGGTGTTCAGGCACGCCGGGCATCGACATGTCGGGACCGATCGACGCCAGGGAGGTGATGCGTCTCGTGACCGAGCGGAACGCCGCCATCATTGCTATCGAGGGCTATGGAAGCATCTCGATCGATTCGCCTGAGATGTCCAACAGCGCCTCGATTTCGATGAAAATGCTGAAGCCGGATTCATTGCAGCTGGATATTACCGGTCCCTTCGGTGTGACCGTGGCGAGAAGTCTGGTTTCAAGCAAGGGATTCATTTTTTACAACGGGCTCGAGAATACCGTCGCCGAAGGTCCCACGACCGCGGCAAACCTCAGGCGCTTTCTTCGTGTCACTCTGGAATTCAGCGACATCCTCGACATCCTTTCGGGCGCCATTGACCTTCCCGCGACGGAGGTCGTCAGCGACAGCCGGCGCGAAAATGATCTGTACATTCTCACCTGGTCCGACAAGGACGGGAGCCGGGAGTATTCCGTCGATCTGAACTATCTCGCGATCCGGCGCTACATCCGGCGCAATCTCGATGGAGACATCATGGAAGAAGTCAATTACAAGGATTACCGCAAGCGCGGCGACGTGTACCTTGCACAGATCGTGTCCATCTCCAGGCCCCCGCAGGAGGAGAGCCTTTCCCTGGTGTTTCAAAATCAGATAGTGAACGATTATCCTGTCGTTTTTACTTTTTCCTCGCCCAAGTCTGCACGACGAGTATATTATTGAGTGAGGAGGGGTCGTGAAAAGGTAAAAGGGTGAAAAGGTGAAAAGGTAGGAGGGGATCGTGAAAAGGTAGGATCGTGAAAAGGTGAAAAGGTGAAAAGGTAGGAAAGGATCGTGAAAAGGTGAGAAGGTGAAAAGGTGAAAAGGTAGGAAAGGATAGTGAAAAGGTTAGAAGATGAAAAGGTCAAAAGGTAGGAGAGGATCGTGAAAAGGGTGAAAAGGTAAGAGTCTCTTTACCCTTTACTTTTTACCCTTTTACCTTTTACCTTACATAGAGTGAACAGGCAGACGGAGGAGGACAACGAATGCTAGCCTCTTCACCTTTTCACCATTTCACCATTTCACGATCCTACCTTTTCACCTTTTTACCTTTTCACCTTTTCACGATCCTATTCTGCGTCATCAACAACCGTTCGTCACATATCGTTTTCATCCTGCTCTGCCTCATCGTCCAAAGCGGAATGGGTATCGCACCGTCTGCGTTCGCGCAAAAGAAGACCGCGAGCGTGAAATCGCGACAGGGCGAGTTGAATAAATTGAGGGAGGAGATCAAGAAATTCGAAGGTCAGATAAAGGACAACCGCCGGAAGGAGCAGAACACGCTCCAGCGGCTTGATGACTATGATCGTCAAACCCAGTTGATCCGTACGTTCGTCAATAAACTCACTGAAGAAATCGCGCAGAACCAGAAGGAGATCGCGATAGCGCAGCTCAATCTGAGCGTCGCGGAAAACGAGCTGAAGCAGCTCAAACGCGAATATTCACGCACCGTGGTGAACATGTACAGGCGCGGCAGGACGCACGACACGGAATTATTATTTTCTTCGGGAAACGTCAACGAGTTGTTCATTCGTTCGAAATATCTGAAAGCCTACTCCGAACGCGCGCGACTGGATGCGGAGGAGATACGTCTGCGCAGGGAGAAAATCGCACTCCAGAAAACCCTCCTCGAACAAAAACTCGATGAACAGAAAAACAGTATCCGCGAGAGAAGGAACGAGGAGCAAAATCTTCAGCGCCGCGTGCAGGAGCACCAGAGTCTCCTCACACAGGTGCGGCAGGACCGGCAGTCCTACGAAAGCCAGCTCCGCCGCAAACAGGAAGCTGCGCAGCGCGTGGAACGCATCATCGCAGACCTGATCGAGCGTGAGCGAAAGCGCCTCGAAACCGCACAGCGCAAGAAACCCACCGCCGGGAAAAAGAAGGGAACGGATCTCCCCGCCCTCCCGAGCGTGCCTATCAGCAATACCGCCATGGGCAAGCTTCGCGGGCGACTTCCCTGGCCCGTATCGCAAGGCGCCGTGGTGGGGTTCTTCGGAGAGAACGTAAATCCCACACTCGGTACCGTCACCATCAGTCCCGGTATCGACATCGCCGCGCCGCTCGGATCAGCGGTGCGCGCGGTCGCGGATGGCAAGGTGGCATTGGTGGAGTTCATTGCGGGGTATGGCAGTCTCGTGATCGTCGAACACGAAGGCGGGTTCTTCACCGTCTATGCGCATTTATCGCAGATCAACGTCCGGAAAGACCAGAAGGTCACCGCCGGGCAGGTGATAGCGAAAAGCGGCGAGGGTATCAGCGGGCCGCGTCTGCACTTCGAGCTGTGGTACAAGCGGCAGAAACAGAATCCCCTGAGTTGGCTTGCCAAGCGCTGAGCGCGGAGCGCGGAAAGAAGCCGTGCGTGCGTATTTCCTTCCCGCTACGCGTCCCTCGCGTTCTCCGCAGTTATTCTTCTCGGCCCTGCGTTACGATTTATTTCCTGTGATATAGTCGCGCAGGTAGAGAATGGTGACGGCATTGGCGTCGAGCAGGGATTTGACGAGATCGCCGATGGACACCATGCCTGCGACGTAACCATGCTCGAGAATGGGAAGGTGGCGAAGGTGTTTCTCCGTCATTACTTTCATCGAATCGTCAATTTCATCCTCGAGCTGTCCGATGATCAGATCTTTCGTCATCACATCGCCGATGCGGACGTCTTCAAGCCGCACTCCTGCTCTGGCGCAGACACGGAGGGTATCGCGCTCGGTGAAAATTCCGATCGGGCGTGCGTCGTCGACGACAAGCAATGCGCCGATATTGTACTGTACCAGCATGTCGATCGCATCGCGAACAGTCTTGTCCGGATGGATGCTGAACACGGTGGGGCCCTTGGTCTTGACGATATCCTTGATCTTCATGAACGTGCTCCTGCTAAACCTTGGTTCGGATGTGGTGCGTACACAATAGGAATTGCTTTCAGAAAATGCAAGCGGCACGTCGCCCATCATCGTATCGAAAAAATTCGTATACTCTCACCGGCCATGAGATACCAACAAACACCGACATCCCGTCTAGCGAAAGCATCCGCCTGGCTGCAATCCGACGGCGCCTGGCACACGTTCGCCGCCGAGGAGCGCACGCATTACCGTGTCACAGGAAAATTCATGCAGAAAATCAGGCTCGAAGCGCATGAAGATCCAGCGCTGCTCCGGCTGTTCGAGGCGCTCCCGCCGCTGCCGTCACGATTGTTCAGAGAGGGTTTCAGGGAGGAACTGCGCTTCATCCCGGATGACGATCTCTACCTGCTGACCGACATCCTGGTCCGCGTGTACATCGGCTGGGACGCGTTGGCGCATGCCGCCGCGCCCTTCGGCATCAGAGTGGCGTTCTCCGGTGGCAACACCCTGCACTGCGGCATCTCGTTCGAGGTGTGGGATACGGACAGCATCATGAAAACGCTGATACTTTCGCGTGCATTCACCACGGTGGCCGCTCGTCTGGCTCAGGATTCCTTCGAGGGGATTCCGCACACGGTGGGCGAAATTACCGGTTTACTCCGCAGCGCGAACGACTGCTTCCTTGAAGAGCTGTACGAAGCTCCGAAATCGAAGCCTCACGGTGGCAGCCGGCTCGAGCAGGAGGAGCTGTTTTAGTCCGGTGTGGGACGCCCGCCTAACGTCCGCCCGTTCTCGACGCAGCTGAGGCCGCACGTCCGCGGATGGTCACCCCGCGTGCTTTTACTGGCGCTCCACAACGCTTCTTTTTTTCCTGTAATCGGCAATATGAGTTTCAGCTTTCTCCAAGAAGCAGTACATTTCAGCAACCCAAATCTCTGAAGCAGTGAAAACGCAACTACTCGCCACGGACACACCTGCGCAGCGATCCCGAAGTCTCGAGATCGCAGCGAACGCGCTGCGCGACGGCAAGCTGGTCGCGTTTCCGACAGAGACCGTGTACGGTCTTGGCGCCAACGCGCTCGCCGAGGAATCGGTGCGGGCGGTGTTTCAGGTGAAGGGTCGGCCGACGGACAATCCTCTGATCGTGCATGTGCATTCGCGCAAACAGGCGCTGGAGCTGATGCAGGAGGTGCCACCGCTGTTCGAGGAACTGGCGAACGAATTCTGGCCGGGGCCACTCACCGTCGTTGTGCGGCATAACGCAGCGATTCCGGATATCGTTACCGCCGGACTCACGACGGTAGCGTTGCGTCTTCCTGATCTCAAGCTTACGCGCAACCTGCTCTGCATGGCCGGTGTGCCAATCGCCGCCCCATCAGCCAATATCTCCGGACGACCCAGCCCGACGAGTGCAGGCGAGGTGTATGAGGATTTGAAGGGCGCCATTACGGCAGTTCTTGACGGCGGCCCTTGCGAAGTGGGGATCGAGTCCACGGTCCTCGATCTTACGACTGAATTCCCGACGATATTGCGTCCCGGAACGGTAACCCGCGAAGACATCGAGGATGTGATCCAATCCAGCGTGTACTTCACCGACGACCTGCCTGAGCGTCCCGCTTCTCCTGGAATGAAGTACAAGCACTATGCACCAACGGCGGAGCTTGTTATTATGCATCATGAGCGTTCCGACCTGAGCGACGCGCTCGCGAAACGGATCGCCGGTGCACGGAGGGAAGGAAAAACCACCGCGCTTCTAGCCCCTGATCGCTACGCCGATACCGGCGCCGACCTGCTTTTCAGTCTTGGTGAAGGCAGTGCGGTGGATTATGCGCGCCTGCTCTATGCGGGTCTGCGGGATCTCGATGCTAAAGGGGCGTCCATCATTTTCTGTCCTGGCATCCCTCCCGAAGGAATTGGATATGCCGTGATGAACCGCCTCGAAAAAGCAGCGACACACATCGAGCGGTAGTAAAGGGAGGAGAAATGCGACGCAAGGATTTCATGGAATGAATACGTACGTGCTTTGCCCGACCAGGCTTCGCAACCACCCTTACAGTAGTCCGGATGTAACAACCGCAGGCGGGATGACGCGGTTGATGCGTATGGTACGCGAGAGGAGTTTTTCTAACGATCGCTACCATCCGGGCCCGGGTTGCGAGGAAAGATGCGGACGGGTGTAGAAAAAACGAGGCGCGGATCCGCTAATCCGCGCCTCAGGTTCGATGTGCACCACGTGTGGCAGGTATTTCGTCAGCGGCCTACCGTAGAATCAGAGAAGGAAGGAAAGCAGTATACCCGCAGCCACGGCGGAGCCGATCACACCGGCTACGTTTGGCCCCATGGCGTGCATAAGAAGGTAGTTGGATTCATCAAATGATTTGCCAACCACCTGCGAGACACGTGCCGCCGCGGGAACAGCGGAAACACCGGCCGATCCGATAAGCGGATTGACCTTGTTCTCTTCCGACAGAAAAAGATTCATGAACTTCGCAAAGAGAACGCCACCCGCTGTTGCGATCGCAAACGAAAACGCACCGAGGGCGAAGATCAGTATCGAGCGCGGCGTGAGAAAGGTGCTCGCCTGTGTTGAGGCGCCGACAGTCAGCCCGAGGAGAATGGTCACGATATCGATCATGGAGGTGCGCGCGGTTTCCATCAATCGTTTGGTGACGCCACTTTCTTTCAACACGTTGCCGAAGAACAGCATGCCAAGCAAGGGAAGCGCGCCGGGTGCAATGAATGCGGTGATCAGAAAACCGATAATCGGAAAAAACACCTTTTCCGTCTTGCTCACCACTCGCGCGGGCTTCATACGGATAAGTCTCTCTTTTTTCGTGGTAAGTAATTTCATGATAGGCGGCTGTATGATGGGTACAAGTCCCATATACGAATAGGCCGCGATTGCAATGGCGCCGACGAGATGCGGCGCCAGCTTGGACGCTGTGAAAATAGCCGTCGGTCCGTCGGCTCCACCGATGATACCGATGGCGCCTGCCTCATCCGGAGTGAATCCCAGAGCCATCGCTGCAATCAGGGTGATGAAAATGCCGATCTGCGCAGCGGCGCCGAGGAGAACGAGTTTTGGATTCGATATGAGGGCGGAAAAATCCGTCATCGCGCCAATGCCGAGGAAGATCAGCGGCGGATAGATCCCTTTGACGACACCAAAGTACAGGTAGTTCAGAACGCTCCCCTCCTCGTAGATGCCGATTTCCATGCCGGCATTTTGAAGAAACGGGATATTGCCGACGATGATACCGAACCCGATCGGAACCAGGAGCAACGGTTCGTAATCCTTGACGATGGAAAGCCAGAGATACAGCAGACCTACGCTGATCATCACCAGATTGCCGATGGAGACGTTTGCGAAGCCGCTGTATTGAAGAAACTGGAAAAAGCCGTCAATCATGGTTTCAGCCTCCGATCTCGACGAGCACTTCGCCTTCGAGAACGTTCATGCCCTGCTTAACCTTGATGTGCGATACTTTCCCATCCGCCGGTGATACGATATTGTTTTCCATCTTCATCGCCTCCATAACCAGGAGAAGATCGCCCGCTTTCACGGCGTCTCCCTCTTTCACGTTCACGGTCAGGATAATTCCGGGAAGTGGCGATTTGATTACGCGGCCTTTATTTTCTTCGGGCCGGGCGGTTTTCATCGTGCGCTCGCCTTCCGTGTTGTAGGCCACGCTCCGAACCAGGGTCGGAGTTTTGGACACCGGGCGGTTCGATTCGAATTCAACGGTATACGTCGCTCCGTTTACCTCGACCGTCGCCTGACCGTCCGACAGTTTCTGTATGTCGATGCTGTACGCGTTTCCATTGATTGAAACGTTGAAAGTACGTCGTGATGCCATGTCAATTCTTCCTCTTCAGATTTAGGTATTGATCCGGACCGGGGGCCGGGTCATTCCATGAAGCTTCGAACTCCATGGCGAATATGGCCGGGAGATACGTTTGATCGTGAGAACAGCATCCTCTTCATCATGAATCTGGAAGATTTGCTGTTCCAGCGCCATGGCGATGGCGGCTACGATTTCGCCGGTGATCGCGTGCTTGACTGCGATCACAGGTTTATCCGTTGAGGGGTGTAAACGTCTCCGTAAAAACCACTGCGACAGCACGACGATGTAATAAATTGTTCCGGACATGATGGCCAGAGCGGAAAATACTACCGCCATGCCCACGACGGTGATGGTAACGCCGTTACCCGCGGCGATGCTCTCGAATCCGGTATGACTCCATTCCTGCGCGACATCCGCGGCTTTCCGCGCGGTATCGGCTACGACGTGTGATTGCATGAAAAATGCTAACATGACATCACCGCTCACAAGGGAATGTTGCCGTGCTTCTTCATCGGCAGGCTGTCGCGTTTGGTCGCGAGGCTCTGCAGAGCACGAATGATGCGGAAACGTGTGTTGCGTGGCTCGATGACGTCGTCGATGTAGCCATATTTCGCGGCGACATACGGCGAGGCGAACTTTTTCCGGTACTTGTCTTCCATCAGGGTGATGAACTGTGCGCGCGACTCGGAATCTTTTTCCGAAAGTTCGCGTCCGTACAGCACCTCGATCGCGCCGCGGGGCCCCATCACGGCGATCTCGGCCGTAGGCCAGGCGTAGTTGATATCGCCACGCAGATGCTTCGAGCCCATCACGTCGTACGCGCCGCCGTAGGCCTTGCGCAGAATGACGGTGACTTTCGGGACAGTGGCTTCACCGTAGGCGAACAGCAATTTGGCGCCGTGCGTGATGATGCCGCCGTACTCCTGCTGTGTTCCAGGGAGGAAGCCCGGTACGTCCACGAGCGTCACGATGGGGATATTGAACGCATCGCAGAAGCGGATGAAGCGCGCTGCTTTGCGCGAGCAGTTGATATCGAGCACGCCGGCGAGATAATTCGGCTGGTTCGCCACGATTCCGACAGAACGTCCATCGAAGCGTGCGAATCCGATCACGATATTCGGCGCGTAGTGGCGCTGGATTTCAAGAAATTCATGGTTGTCGACGATCGGGTGAATGACATCCCGCACATCGTAAGGTTTGAGCGGATTCTCCGGGATGATCTCGTTCAGAGAATCCTCGAGCCGGTCGATCGGGTCCCCGGAATCAACGATAGGTGGTTCTTCGAGATTGTTTTGCGGCATATAACTGATCATTTTTCGGATGATCATGATCTGCTCTTCATCGCTCTCGCAGGCGAAATGCGCGACGCCGGACTTCGCTGTATGGATGGAGGTCCCGCCAAGTTCTTCGGTTGTGACATCCTCGTTCGTCACGGATTTCACGACTTTCGGGCCTGTAACGAACATATAGCTTGATTCCTTGGTCATGAGAATGAAATCCGTAATAGCCGGGGAATAGACCGCGCCCCCCGCGCAGGGCCCAAATACGCCGGAGATCTGCGGAATCACGCCGGATGCGAGGATATTCCTCTGGAATATATCCGCGTAGCCACCGAGACTCTTGACGCCTTCCTGAATGCGGGCGCCGCCGGAATCGTTGAGACCAATGACGGGCGCTCCCGTTTTCATCGCCTTATCCATGATCTTGCAGATTTTCTTTGCGTACATCTCGGAAAGAGATCCGCCGAACACTGTGAAATCCTGTGAGAAAACGTACACGAGGCGGCCATCGATCGTGCCATATCCCGTGACGACACCGTCCGACAGATACGCTTCGTTCTCTAGTCCAAAGTCGATGCAGCGGTGACTGACGAACATGTCGAACTCTTCGAAACTGCCTTCATCGAGCAGAAGGTCCAGACGTTCACGCGCAGTCAGCTTGCCCTTGGCATGCTGCGATTGAATACGCTTTTCGCCACCTCCCATGCGCGCTTGTTCACGCTTCTCCAGGAGTTCCTTGATTTTATCTTCGATTGCCATGCTTCGTCCTTCGACGCTAATGTGGTACAGGGATGCGTTGTTTCTATCGCATGGGTCCTGAAAAAAGTGTTCCAATGCTCCCAATTGATACAAAATTATCGATTCCACAGTTCAGATGCAACGTTTTCTACAATAATCGTTGGCAATGCGGATTATTTTCCTCTAAGCGACCGGTAATTGATAAAAAATCTCACCAATCGTGCGCTATCATCACCAGAAATGACAGAGCGTCTGAGCGGTGCGGATAGTGGAAGGATGGAGCTCCCGGTCAGGAGCATCGGCGATCGACGTATCGGAATATTAATAACAATCGCTCCGCATTGTTATTTCGGACGCCAATTATCATTTTTCTCTTCTTTTTTCCGATTTCTCTATGCAAATTTCCAAATCAATGAAGCGACACCATCTTCTCTCCATTATCAAAGTCACCGTCACCGTCCTGATCATCGGGTTCTCGATCTATTTTTCGGTGTGGAAAGTGGATTTCAGTGAACTGGGAAAGAGTTTCAAAACGGCCAATTACTGGTACGCTCTGCTCATCCTCGTGCCGATCGTGCTCTCGCATTATGTACGGGCGCTGCGCTGGAAGGTGATTCTTGAGCGGATTCATCCCGAAGTACGTACCGGGAATCTCTTCGCCGGAGTGATGATCGGGTACTTCATGAACAACCTGATTCCTCGCAGCGGTGAAATCGCCAGACCCTGGTTCGCGGCGCAGATAGAGAAAGAGACGACCTTCAGTTCGCTGCTGGGCTCGATCATCGTCGAGCGCTTCATCGATACCGTCGCATTGCTGCTCGTGATCGCGGCGATTCTGTTCGTGGACGAGAATCTGTTTTCCGGATTCGAGGAAATAGGCGTGGATGCGGGAGTGATACGCCCGATTCTCTACATGGCCATTCTGCTTGGGGTCGTATTCATCATCATCGCTCCGAGCAAACTCGGACTGTGGATTGCGGAAACGTCGAGCATGCCTTTGCTGTGGCTTGCACGCGTACCCGCATTGGGTTGGCTGGGCACGCTGCGAACCGGCGTGCTGAACATGTTTCGGAAGCTCCAGCTCGGTTTCGGCGCGATAAAAACGGTCTCTCAGATCCTGCTGGTATCCGTCTATACCATTCTCCTGTATTTTTTGTATCTGGTACCCCTGTACATCATGTTTTTCGCGTTCGGAAGCGGACAGAGCGGCAGTGCCACGATGTTCGCGGCACTGGAAATCTGGGCCGTGACGGCGCTTGCGTACGCCGTTGCGCCGACGCCCGGCGCGTTCGGGGTGTTCCATGCGACGGCTCGCATCGCCCTGATGAAGTTCGCGGGCTTCGGCGAGGCCGATGCGGTGGCCTACGCCACGCTGACACATTTCGTGAACTACTGCGTCCCCATAGCTCTCGGAATTTACTACCTCGTAACCCGCGAAATCAGCATGGGCGCCTTGCTCAAGGCACGCTCAACGTCCTGACTAACTCTCCCCTCTTCTTCCTCTGGCATTCCTATGGACTACCGTCCGCTGTTCGAATCCTGGCCTCTCCGCTCCGGTCTCGTGGCGCGAAATCGTCTCGTCATGGCACCCATGACCACGTGGTCCTCCAACGAGGACGGGACCATCTCGTTTCACGAACTCGAGTATCTCCGGCGACGCAGGGCGGGAGTCGGCATCGTCATTACCGCGGCGTGTTACGTGCAGCGTTCTGGAAAGGCGTTCCCCGGCCAGTGGGGATGCGACGGCGGAGACAAACTTGAGTCGCTCCGCACGGCGGCGGACGTCATTCATGGAGGCGGAGCGCTGGCGGTGCTGCAAATTCATCACGGCGGACGCATGTGTCCATCGTCCCTGCTCGGACATGCTCCGTACTCCGCCAGCGCCATTCCCGCAGAGCGTCCAGGCGCAGACACCCCTGTGGCGATGACGGATGCGGACATCGAGCAGAGTGTCCAGGCGTTTGCCGGCGCGACGACGCTTGCGATCGGAGCCGGGTACGACGGAGTGGAGATCCATGGCGCGAACACCTATCTCCTCCAGCAGTTTTTCTCACCGCATTCCAATCGGCGGAGCGATGCATGGGGAGGCGATCTCGAGCGTCGTATGCGCTTTCCTCTGGCGGTGACCGATACCGTCCTTCAGGTTGCCCGCACGGCAGGCAAGCCGTTTATCGTCGGCTACCGCATTTCGCCGGAAGAGATCGAAACTCCCGGTATCACACTGAGGGACACGTTGGAATTCGTGCGCGGTCTCGCGGCTCGTCCCCTGGACTGGCTCCACGTCAGCACGCGGGATTATCGCGCTCCTTCGCTGCGCACACCGGAGACAGAATCGTCGCCCACGCGCCGCATCGTCGAAGAAATTGCCAGCGCTGTGGACGTCATCGGCGCCGGCATGGTTCATCTGCCCGGAGACGCCGCGGCCATGCTCAGTGACGGCTGCGCGGCGGCCGCACTGGGGCGCATCCTCCTTATGGAGCCGGAGTGGGTGCAGCGCGTCCTGGAAGGTCGTTCCGAATCCATACGTCGCATCCTTCCAGCCACCGGTGGAGACGAGGAACTCACGATTCCACCCCCATTGTATCGCATGTTGCTATCGCGGGAAGGATGGCTGCCGAGGGAGCGGAGCGCCTAGCGCAGTGCGCGGAGCGCGGAGCGCCAAGAGCGGATGAGAGGCGCCGGACGGTATGCGTCGGGAGTCACGCCGTTCCTTGTATGCACCATTCACGATGCGCCGATTTTCGATTATCGATTGACGCTTCAAATTATCCATTGTCCATTGTCAATTATCAATTTCCCATTCACGATTCCCCTTGATATTCCTTACTTTGAAGGGATATCGGCGAGAGTGGCATGAAACATGTTCTGATCGTTACATATTACTTTCCGCCTTCCGGCGGTCCGGGTGTGCAGCGCGTACTTAAATTCACGCAATACCTGCTGGAATTCGGTTGGCGGCCCGTCATTCTGACCGTCAGGGATGCCGATTATCCCGCGCGGGACGAATCCCTGCTGCAGGAAATTCCATCCGAAGCCATCGTGTTCCGCACGCCGATACTCGAGCCGTATGACCTCTATCGCCGGCTCACGGGGAAGAAAAAGGGCACGCCGGTGGATGTGAACACCATCCCGAGGCCCGGCGAAAAACGTTCCGTGCAGGAACGTTTCGCCGAATTCATCCGCGCGACGATGTTCATCCCGGATGCGCGTATCGGCTGGCTGCGTCCGGCGGTGAAGGAAGCGATGAGCATCATCCGCGAGCACGACATCAAGGCGATTTACAGCTCATCGCCACCCTACACCTGCGCCATGATCGCGCGGAAGCTCAAGCGCAAAACGGGTCTGCCCTGGATTGCCGGCTTCCGCGATCCCTGGACCGGTTTCCTCTCGACGCCCAAGCGCTGGTGGCTGCCAGCGATGATCGACAGACATTTCGAGCGAACGGTATTTTCCGAATGCGACAAAATGGACGTCGCGTGGGAAGGTATTCTCAAGGATTTTCACCGAAAATATCCCGCGATCCCGACAGATAAAGCACACCATCTGCCTAACGGATTCGACAGCAAGGATTTTCCTGCGGTCGAGGTTCTTGACCGCGAGCACTTCACCGTCACCTATACCGGCTCCCTGTACGGGAAGCGCAATCCCGCGAAATTCTTTGCCGCGGTGGCTTCTCTGGTGGAAGCCGGAAGGATCGACGTCAACAAAATCCGTCTGCGGTTCATCGGGAGATTCGGCGCGGAGGTAAGGGAGATGTTCGAGCATCCGGTGCTGCGTTCCGCGATCGTCGTGCAAGAATACATGCCGCACGCCGAGAGTGTGCGTCACTTGTTCGAGTCCGACGCACTGCTCATGATCGTGGACGATTTTCAGGGCAATGAGGAAATCGTTCCAGGCAAAGTGTATGAATACATCGGTTCCGGCCGTCCCGTGATCACGCTCGCTCCCATCGGCGCTGTGACGAAAGTGATAGAGGAGACCCAGTCCGGCCGCTGCGCCAGATCGCAGGACATCGCCGGCATCGCGGATATCATGCTGGACATGTACGAGCAATGGCTCGAGGGACGCCTGGGCAGCGATCAGCGCCGTGAGCTTGTGCGGCAATTCGAGCGCCGGGAAGTGACCCGCAAGCTCGCCGGTCTTCTCGACGAGCTGGCGGAGAAGTGAGGGAGGTGGAGCCTTCATGGATGACATGTTGGATTCTTTTCCGCATTATCCAGGTCCGCGCCCTCTCCCCTGCCCCTCTCCCAACGGGAGAGGGGTAGACGCGGCATTGGATAACGATGATTCCATCTTTATAGGTGTGAATTCCCTCTCCCTGTGGGAGAGGGGCAGGGGCATAGGCGCTAACTTAAGCAGGTTCCGACCAGAGGTTCTTCGTC
>CAYJMN010000057.1:0-36332 GCA_964371045.1 uncultured Chromatiales bacterium
CTGAGCGCAGCGCCGGAGAAAATACTCGGATCATTGAGAAATGCGTTTCCCGGCGCGAAGTCGAAGCACGGCATCCGGTTTTCTACGGTGTTTATAAGTACGGACCTCATGATGTCATGAGCAGCGCAGCGCTGCGGGAGGACGTTGGATGAAGATGCGAACGTTAGTCAGCGCGAAGTCGAAGGGCGGCGTAATAAAGTACCGTCATCCTGAGTCGGGTAAACTTCGCTGCGCTCAGGTTTATATCGAGTGTGACATGGTTTAAATGTAAAAAAGTACCGTCATGCTGAGCGCAGCGCCGGAGAAAATGCTCGGATCATTGAGAAATGCGTTTCCCGGCGTTCCGCTACCGCGGAAAAGCACGGCATCCGGTTTTCTACGGTGTTCATAAGTACGGACCCAAACATGTCATGAGCAGCGCAGCGCCGCGCTAAAGTCTCAGATCCAAGGGAAACGCTTAATCCGGCGCGAAGTCGAAGGGCGCACGTTCGGTCTTCTACGGGTTTAGCAAGTAAAGATGGGATCGGAGCAGAATCCGTTGAAAGAGAGCGAAGAGAGCGAAGAGAGCGGGGAGAGTTTTTTAAAGCGCAGCTCGAATGATTGTGCGTGGATTTTCACCCTATGGATTCGTGTGCTCACAAATCCCGACCATCAGATGTCATGAGCAGCGCAGTGCTGCCGGAGGACGTAGTATGAAGCTCCATTCAATAAATCGGTTTGCTTTTTTGCACTGAAACTCTTTGCCAAATGAAATAATGCCTTTGTAATACAACATATCGGATAGATGCTTTTTGCTCTTCGGTGCAGGGAGTTTCAACTGGGTAGTAGCACTAACCACTTGGCTGTTTTCTTTCTTCAATTTCGCTTTAAGGTATTTCCGGTAGTTAACCCTTCGCCTGCGCTCAGGGACCGGCTCCGCGTTTCAACATCCCGCCTCACGTCTTCGTTACCCGCGCAGACAAACCATTAATGCGGTCATGCGTGCCAGTCAGAGACCGTCTTCGAAGCAAATTCAGTTTCAGTAGGGGATCCAGAAAGTGGAGGACCACATGAGAGATCCCGCCGGCATCCCGAACATCCTGATCCGCTACGGGCAAACCATCCCCACCACAAGGGCGGTAACAGCCAGGCAGTGCCAGAAGCACCGCAAGTTTCGTTCATGACGGATGATCGGGATGAGTATTTTGGAGAAGATTATGGGTAGTGTGGGGTGGGGGCTTGCGGATGTCGGCAATATTTCATAACATTGTCCCGTTGTTTTGAAAGGCCCAATAAGCGGAGGCACATGGCGAATTCAGAGAGCAGTTTTCTTTACCATTCAGGAGTTGGCGTTTGCCAGGCGCAGAGTCAAAGATGCCGCAATGCCGCTTGGGGGATGTGAAATGAAATCTTGCACATGTCACAGAGACTAGAAAGCGTGCGAGCTGTATAAAATAAGCAACGGTATATGCTGGCTGGGTGATAAATATATAAAATAAACCCGTAGTACAGGAATATAGCAATGACCGACGACATAAAAGATGAAAAATATAAACTACAGATTGATAGTGCTTGGAAATATTATGAAGAAAATGATTTAGCCGCTGCAAAAAAAATATGTGTTCAGATTAAAGATGAATTTCCTGAAAAACTAGGTGCTAACTATTTACTTGGAATAATGTATTTCGACAAAATGCAATTTGTTGAATCTGCAAAAGAACTCAAAGAGGCGCTAAAAAAAGACAATGAAAACAAAGGGGGTGGATATATTAATTACTGGTTAGGAAAAATTTATGGCAATCAAACGTTTACTGGGAAGGAGAACCCACTATATGATACGGATGCCTCTCGGAAATATTTTGAAAAAGCATTAGAGTTTGAGAATTATCCGGAAGACACTATAAATGAATTACATTATATATATCAGAATAAATATAAAAGAATTCAGCTTTTTAAAATTGCAATTAAAAGATTTCCAGAGAATCTAAACTTTGTGTTGACGCTAGCAGATACCTACTTTCAAATTGGTCAAGTAGAAAATCAAGAGAAAGTCCTATTGACAGCAAAAGAAAAGTTTAGTTCCACTCATATTTTGTATGAATTAGCAAAGATTGAATTGAGAAAAAGGAATTTTGAGGAAGCACGCGAGTTCATCAAATTAGCAAAAGAGATAAACGAGAATCCTAAATCTCATTTCGCTTTGCAATTAGAATTGGCAAACAGTTATTATTTAGAAGGTGACCATAATAAAGCAAAAGAAATTTATATTGGTACTTTTAATGAAGAAAAAGACACGGAAAATTTCTGGTTTGGGCTGATTGGATTGTTAATGTGCGTAGATGAAGAAACGTATATTGATTTCACATCGCTAATTTCGGCAATGGAAATTACTAATCAGTTTATTATGGAGGATTGGTTTGGGGATATGCCTGTCTGCTTTGATTCCCAAAGGGCTATTAGCATAGACTTGCCAGCAAAAGAAGAGATTGCTATTAAAAAATTAGATGAAATTAAGAAAAAACAAACTGACGAGGATATTATAGGGAAGATTGAATTATTAAAATATTCTCTTTATAAATCTCTTGGTGAACAGGATAAACGATTATGGTCAATCAAGGAATCTGTCAAAAATCTGAATTGCTATCTTTATAAATTTATCTTATCTGAATTAAGTGATGCTTATTATGACATGTTTAATCAGATTATAGAGTCAAATGAAAGCATTGATAATCTTATTTTGGAAATAATATCCACTTTAAATAAGGAGTATCCTTTCAGGCAAGAGTTTCTGGAACATCTTAATCCAATCATTGAGGAGCTGTATAAGAAAAAGAAATACAAGTTAATTATAGGCCTTTACGAGAAATTTATGAAGCAGGAAGTGGATAAGGCGGATATTTGGTTTGAAGTTGGTTACGCTTTTAGCGAATTGGGGATTTCAGAGAAGGCGAAATATGCCTATAATAAGTGTATTGATTTAAATGGGGAAACAAGTGCTGTTCTTAATAATCTTGCTAACATCTATAAAAAAGAGAATAAGCTTGATAAAGCGATTGATATGTATCAAAAGGCATTGTCTTTAGAAAGTGACGATGATTTAGTAAAGCATAATCTGGAGAGTGCTTTAAATAAACAAAAAGAAATTACAAATGAGGCTCAAAAGAAAGGTGCAATTGATAAACTATTTTTAAATGCAGTAGAGTTATTAAAGTCTGAGAACTTTTTCTCTTTAGAGTCGCTATATGGTTTTCTTTTAAATTGCAGAAGGGAGGATGATTTTAATGATTGGAGTCTGCCAATACAGAATGAAATGTTCCCAGTATTAATGAACACTAATCCGAAAAAAGCTTTGGAGTTAAAAAACAATTGGATTTCCAAGAAATACATTATTCCATCAAAAGAATCTGATGAATACGACATTCGTTATTATTTTATAAACCCCTATCTCGACGCAGAAATAAATAGACTCAGAGATATTGTTGCCGACATCAGTTTACCAAAAGAATGGTTGGCTGGATTGAATAACATTTCAATTTATCAACTTAATGAACTTAATTACTCAGAAACATCTAAGAAGATTGATAAAGTTAATGGAAAATATCGCCCATTAATAAGTCGTGATTATAATGAGTTAGTTTTTAATTATCTGGTTGGAAATAGGAAATCTACCATTGTGCTGTCTGGCTCTTTTGTTGAATTAATCCTTACATATTATTGTGAGAGAAAGAAAATCAGAATTATAGAATATGTAGGCGCATCTGGTAAAACTATAAAAAAAGATTTGTATGATTGTGTCCTATTTGATTTAATTTGCTTTATTGAAGAGAGGAGAATATTTGGAAGCGACTTTTTACCGCTAACAAATCTATCTAGAGTTTATAGAAATTTTATTCATCCAGGAGTAGAACTGAAAAATAGTTTGGATAAAACAAAATCCGACTTGTGTTTTATCAGTTCAATAGAGGTACTTAGAAAAATACTATAATTATAGCTGCCTCCAAAATCGCGTATTGTCATTGGCGGAGAGAGTAGTGTATTGGAACGTCCTTCCCCGCATCTGAGTTTGTTTCGACGTATTATAACGAATCCCGCAAACCAACACTAGCAATCCATAACGATTCAGAGACAATCGTATCAGCAACGGGACGAGTTCCTGCATTGCTTGCGTTGGTCCAGTCACGTCAACCAGGCTCGCCATCCGTCGGAGTGATTTCCGAGGAAACCGGCATTCCAAAGGCTAAATTGTACTACTGATTGTCCCGCCGTTCTCATGACGATACCACTGCAATGTCATTACAAGAAGGAAATCCCAGCTACGAATGCGTAGCAAATCCCGTTCATCTTCCGCAAAACCTCGTCTCGTATCCGAAAGCATGGAACTGACCGGTGACGCATCGCTCTCGTGGTGCCACCTCAAATACGTGACGCCCGATGAGCTTTTCGGTTGGTGGGGCCTCACGTTTTCGGAGATCGAGGGTGACGATGGGAGCACGCCCGTGCTTGGACGCGCAGAACTAGAAGAAGCGGAGCGGAAGCTTGAGAAGGACGTCCGGCGAAAGAACGACGCGCTTGCCGAAACGACGGCGTTGCTTGTACTCCAAAAAAAACCGCAAGAATTATTCGGAGAGGAAAAGTGAGCGCGGCGGATCGTCAAACCGTGAACGAGCTGATCGTCGAGGACAGGGCATGTGGCGCACGGCAGTCAAAAGCCTGCGCGATCATCCATCTCACCCCCCGTCTTCGCCTCCTGTGCTGATGAACCATTAATGCAGTCAAGTGTGCCACCCTGGGACCGTCCTCGAAGTAAATCCAGTTTCAAAAGTGAATCCAGGAAGTGGATGAGCACATGAGCGATCCCGCCGGCATCCTGAACAGTCTCATCCGCTACTGGGCAAACCATCCCCACCTCAAGCCGAGCAACAGCCAGCAAGAGCCAGAACCACAGCACGTACTGTTCATGACGGATGATCGGGATAGGTATGAGGAGAAGATGATGGAGGAGGGTTTGGGAGGGGGTCTTGCAGATGTCGGCAATATTTAATAACATTATCCCATTGCTTTGAAAGACACAATAAACGGAGGTACATGGCGAAGACAGAGAGAAGTTTCCCTTTCCATTCAAGTGGTGGCGATGGACATACGCTGAGGCAAGACTGCCGGGTCTACGCGCGGGTCTCACAGTGGAAACAGCGTGTCTGAGACCGGGGGTGGTAAGGATGCGCTCTTCCGTTGCAGGGCCAAGCAGGGGAGGAAAAACTTAAATATCCACATAGGACAGTGAGACGAGTAAACTCATGAGCGTCCACATTATAAAGTTTGCGGAAGGTTTGCTGCTCCGGAGATAGTTCAGCGCGGGATCATACCAAGACACCGAATGGCGTGTGTATTGTATGAAAAAATCATCGGGTTATAAGCCATTTTAGGACTTACAGTGTAAATATTAACGATAGAAGGTAATGAAGAAAGCAAAACGACCACCGATACCGCTAGCAATACAAAGAAGTGTGATAGCAAAAAATCTAGGCGTTTGTTGTGTCTGCAAAGAACGTGGACTTGGGATAAACTTACATCATATTGACGGTAATCCTTTCAACAACAGCGAAGACAATATTGCTATTCTTTGTCTAAGGGAGCACGACCAGCATCATCGACCAAATGCTTATGACAAAACAAAACAATATGAACTTGGCGAAGAAATACTAAGGGAATTTAAGCGTGAATGGGAACTAACAGTTTCAGAATGCCAAACCGAAAATCCAAAAGTAATTGCAGTTTTGAACACTTATGGTGATTACGACAATGTTCATTCCGTTAGGTTTTTACTTCAGAATGCTAACAGCAAAATTATTTATGAGAGAATTTATCACTTATTGACAGGGACACCAGATCAATGGTCTGACAATATTGTACAGGAAGTTGTTTGGCTTGGAAAAAATGTCAAGCTGACCATTATAGACAAACCATTAGAGGTGGAATACTGCCCATGTTGTTCAAAGTCGCTTGCAAATGTGCTTGACGAAAACGTAATGGTTCATTTGACAGCAAAAGATTGGAAAGAAAAATCTATCGGTAGTATCTACATTAGCCCTACTACGTCTTCATTAGCATTGACAATTTTTTACAATGACGACTTAGTTTTTTCGTCGAACTTACACAAATGCAATGGACATTTTCATTTTCGCTGTGACAACTTTGAAGAAAGGACTCCAATTAAAAAACATCCAAGTATAAGAACACAAGCGACAGAAATACTTTATAAAATAATGCAATCATGGGAACTTGAAAATATATTTATCGGCACAGGCGACCCAGACGCTCCGACTTTGATGAATGATTTTAATTTGCCTTCAACTTGGGAAAAACATTAATGATGCTACTTTGTGGGCGAAATAAAATGGCTGATAATAGCACCTACCCAAAAGTGGCGGTCCAGTGGTTAAATCTAGGTTTGTGCATCAATAAAAGTTTGTGCTTGGCTGCCTTTGAAGTGCCTCTGAATCGCCACCTTCGGGTCGCTGCAAAACGCTGTTAGAAATATGGGATAAGACAACATGGAACAATTACATAAACTAGTAACATATAGCCTGGAAACTATTCAATCGATTATCGACAACGAAATCGAAGAATCGATTCATATTGAGTTTAAATCAGGAGAAGCGTTATCTAAAAATGATACGAAAAAGAAGGAAGTCTCAAAAGATGTCTCTTCTTTTGCAAATTCTGATGGTGGAATCATAGTCTATGGATTAAGTGAATCAAACCACAAAGCCTCAGAATATTCCTTTATTGATGGCAATGAATTCAGCAAGGAGTGGCTTGAACAAATTATTAATACAACGATAAATAGAAATATTCCAGACTTGATAATTCATTCAATAAGAGTATCCGGAGATATTTCAAAAAGCATTTATGTTGTTCAAATACCCTCGAGCATTGAAGCTCCACATCAATGCAGAGATAAACGATTTTACAGACGATACAACTTTGAATCTGTACCAATGGAGGAATACGAAATACGACAATTGTATGATCGAAAAGTGAAATCAAAACTGATGCTCGGTGGCTATACGATTTCGCTAATAGATATTGAAGAGGACAAGTCAATCTTTCGATGTGAAACGGATGTAATCAATAAAGGTGAAAAGTACGAAAAAGACTATAAAGTCAACGTCTATTTCGATAATTTCAACAAACATATATCTCTAAGTTGGGAATCCCAAGGTGTAGGAAGAAATTATAATTACACAATAATAAGCGACTCAACAATCAAAATATCGAACTCTTCCTTGCCTATTATTTACGCCAATGAAACTGTAAATGCTATACGTTTCAAATTTGAGGTAGAAAACGATTTCATGGAAGAAGCGCTTAAGGATTTGAAAATACGCTTCTTATTATTTTATCCAAATGGGACAGATGAATTAGAAACCAATATGGTAGAATTGTCCAAAAAAGTAAAAATGGATATTGAGGAACGGAATAATATTGCATACAACAGCGGTTTTGCGTAATGGCGTTATACGTACTGTACCACCTATGATAAGCTCATCAGATCTCAACTTATATCTTCAATTCTTTAAGGGTAGAGAGGATTATTTCGCTCAGCAGCACAGTGATTTTTACCGCCCTGTTGATCGCGCCCTAGATGAATTCTATTTGCGTCGACACTTGGATGGGGATTTGACGTTTGGTCTCTATGTACTTGATAGCGCAAGTTGCTGCTATCTCATATGCATCGACATTGACATCCCAAAAAACGAGCTCGACAAAGTGGATTTTGCAGATCCTGAACATAAATATGCCTGGCTAAGGAATAAAATTGATGCAGTACTCGAAGCTCTCTGCTCGAAATTTGCAGTGCCAATGAGCGCCATTCTAGTTGAAGACTCCGGAGGGCGTGGGTATCACGTTTGGGTCTTTTTTGACGGACCAGTGAAAGGTCGAAGCGCTGTTAAATTTGGTAGCGCTCTCAAGGATCAGTTAGAGTTTGAGATTGAATTTTTCCCCAAGCAAGGCTACCTATCTACTAGTCGCAAGTATGGCAACCTCATCAAACTCCCGCTTGGAATTCACCGTAAATATGGTGCACGGAGTTCGTTTTTTTCTTTAACGACAGATGGCCTGCGCGTCATTTCAGATATCAACGAAAACTTGGATTATCTCCGATCTCTGGTCCCTTTGTCCGCAGAGGAATTCGAAGCGTCCGTTATTGGCATGACAGAAGTTCTAACACGCCATGAAGGAACCGCGGAGATGGTGCCTACGTCGGATTCGCAGCGCATACAGTTTGAAGGACATGCTTCGGTACTCATTGACAATTGTACAGCTATGCACGATCTAAGAGCAAAAGGGGGGAGTGCAATTCGTTTTTCACATTCTGAGGCTTTCCTATTCGCAGACGTTATGCTCTCGGTCTCTGGTGGAGCAGATATTGTACACGACACAATGCGTCGTTCACTTGCCAGTGACTACGACTGGACGCGTACTCAAGACGAGATTGAAAGAATAAAACCACTACATGCCCCAAGCTGTTTGACGCTTGTGCGGAAAAAGATCTGCCCGGCTTACTGCAAGGAGAGCGTACGCAAGAGAAATGAAGACCCATTGGGTACGGGTACGACGCCGTGTTCTGTATGGCTGCAACGAATCCCTCTAAAGCACATTCCAAACCCTGAAAAACTTGTTGAGAGAATCGGGACCGCAGAGAACATAAAACGGTCATTCTTTCAGCTTAGGCAGTATCACGAACACGAGGACTCATTATTTTACGATCCTTTCGATTTCGACCAGTTTGAAACCCAGCTTGATGTAAACTGTGCTTTATTAGCACGATCGCTGTTCGCACGAAACGAGCCCCCATTCCTCGGGTACATGCAAGTGCCGATCCCTAAGAAGATCAATGAAGCGCAGGAGCTCGAGTATCGCGGAATGTCGTACTCGACTGTGTACGACCAAGCCCCGATCCAAGCGATATTCAATGAGGTCGCGCCCTTTCTGGAGAACCAGTTCCAACCCTCCTCGTACGGGTACCGATGGAATACGGACGACATATCTTCCTATCGAATCTTCGAGGACTGGCGCAAGGCCTATCCTCGCTTCCGAAGTGCAATAATGTCAGCGCTAGAAGTGCACCCGAGTGGTTTCCACTTCTGCTGTGATATCAAGGGATACTATGACCACGTAGACCACAATATTCTTCTTGAGCAACTTCGCAGATGCGTTCCTGACGATTTCGTACTCCAAATGATAGAGCGGGCGGTTCGGGCGTACTCATTTGAGAATGGCGGTCGGTGTGGCCTTCCGCAAGGTCCGGCGTATGCGCGCCTCTTAGCGAACCTCTACCTGAATGAGTTTGATGTTTATGCTACCCAGATCGCAGCTGGATACTTCCGCTACGTAGATGATTTTGTCTTGGTTTTCAAGACCGAAGATCATGCTGTTGAGGGTTTGGAACTCGTTGTCAGACATCTATCAAGTCTCGGTTTGGAGTTATCGGAGGACGAGTCTAAAAGAGCGGTCATCACGTCCAATACTGATATCTCAAGGGTGCGTAAGACTCTAGATAGGATTCGATACGGAATGCTTGAGGGCAGTCGGCATATCGAACATCTTGCCCCACAAGCGGTAGCCGATTTCATGGAGGCCGTTGACCGGCACAGCTTCTCACCCATGAGTACTGACGAACTTCTCCAGATCAACGACGCCCTTCCATCACTTCTTTATGTTGTCTCACGGGATACATCGATTCCCCATCGGCTGCGGTCAAAGATCGTCGATAACGTTGAGTTTCTAATTCGGCACCGATGGTTCTTCCCAAAGAAACTTAAGTCAATCTTTTACCGGCTTCTTGATCTGGAATCCGACGAGAATCGCCTTCATGAATTATTCAAAGCCATGGAGCCCACCCATAAGGTATACCTTCTCCTGAGCGTATACGGTATATGGCAATCGCACGGCGATCGCTGGACGTTACTCGTGAAGCTTATCCAGGTTGGCTTACGGGAGGATAATGTTTACGTTGTTGGATTTTCTCTCGCGATTTCAGCAAAGGTGCAATTTGACATCGATGGGATAATTGACCGCGATGAGTTGATGGCTAAACTCTCAGGACCCGGATGTAAATTCGCTCTCTTGAAGTGGCTCCCTTTCGTCGACTATCTCGACCAGACTGAGGACGAGCGTGCTATGATCAGGCATATCATTGGCCCGAGGAGCCCTGAGTTATTCAAGATGCTCCTACTATCCAAGCTAACGAAGTTGCCCAGTTTCTACGTTGATAGTGTTTACCTAAGCGGTATCATCGGTGACTGGGGGGTGTTGATTCTTCCCAAAGCGTGCGAGCTTCTTGTTATGGCAACAGACAAGGTTGAGATGTTTGACGCTCTAACGAAGCTCGTGGTGGCTCGACTTGCGTTCAAACCACTGCTCATTTCGCACCTATCGAAACTTATGTTCGATAAACGTGCATCGGCCGGTCTTGCTGAAATCGAGAATCTCAGATTGTTGTACGCGCGTATCACCGATGAGGAGCTCAAAGAGTGCATGCTTGGGGCTCTTTCTCGTATTATGAAATATGGTCCTGTGAGTAGCGAGGAATTCGCCAAACAGCACAAACAAATTGCTCGGTATAATGGGTGCTACCTTTTTGAGAGGATTGACCCAGGTGGACGCTACGATTATCTGGAGCTTGTCCCTGAAGACACGCTGCGAGAGAATATCAGATGTGATCTAGAGATGTTTAATACGATTGTTGATGATTTTTATGCAAAAGACATTCTACCACGTTCGACCGTGCTCTATCACAGTGGTAACGCGGAGTTCAGAATCGAGTATAATTTGGCAAGGCAGTATCGTGATCTCGACCCGGCAGACTTCACACTGGCAGATGAATCCGTTTCCCGTGCTTGTATTCTTGCCTCTGAAGTCTATCGCAAAGCATCCTACATCCGACAACTCACCGGAAAATCACCCCATATCGATCCTGAGAATCTGCTTGTCGATAGGTTATCGGGTACGGTTGTCTTCCGCGCGATTGGACACGCCCTCTGCGGCTTACATGTGGTTAATGGAACGACAATTGGCAATGAGGAAGCTGATATTGCCAGGATGATCGCGAGCTTGCTAGAGGATCTCCTGTTCAAGTCAAAAGCAGAGGTTACCGAGTTCCTTAAGGCAACACCGCATTCAGGGATAGGAGCGTTTTTGAGCCTCTTCATTCTTCGGTTGAAGGCCAAGGATACCGATCGTCGATATACGAGTTCGCAGTTCGCGTACCTTGTGGATCTGCTGCATCACCCAAAAGCTGCTCAAGGAACAAACCATTTCCTTGAAGTGACTTATCTTCGCGAGAGATTGAGGGGGAGCCTGTTTCGTCATAACTCAAATACCCCCTCCTGGCAAGGTATCTGCCGCGCGCTTGATGATCATCTCGGCCCCCATCTTCGATCCGTGTGCAGTCGTGAGGCACTGCTCAACTTTCCATATCGGTCTCGTCTCCTCCTTTCAGGGAAGAATAATCGGCAACTCCACGTAGTGTCTAGGCAACTGCTGGACTTTAGCCTCTGCCGACAGGATTTTCCTGATGCGGAAAAGTGCAGTCCGGCCTATTTGGACCTACTAGAGTTCCTGCTTCTCTATACGTCAATCTGTATTGAGTTCATTGCTCTCGCACGAACCGGCCACAAGAGGGACGCACTTGAGGGACTCGTATCGACGGTTCTCCTGACGGGCGACAGAGTGCGCGTAATTGCGGATGGCTACGAAACAGTAATATTCACAAAGGATCTTGCCGCTCTGGTCATTCGACAGCCAAAGCAGAATTCTGATGAACCATCAGCTGGCCTTTCTTTGAGGCAACTGGCGCTACTCGCTTTGCTCGGCTGTGGTATCGAGTGTGGAGATGATGTCATCACCATAATCAGGCCTCAAGGGTTGCGGCATGATGTATTCCAGGCCTTTGCTCATGCATGCCTCTTCCGCATACCGAAGATTGAACTAGCGGTGGAGCAGGAGATGATGGAACTCTTTGCGAGATTGCGCTCGAACGAAGATTTCGGCCGCCTTAAAGAGCTTGAGAAAATGCGGGATGCGGCGAGCATCCTTTTCCAAGACCTTCATCGAGTGAGGACGAGCCTTGGGATATCACGTTGTTCGGGCCGTGCAGATGGTCGTTACTTCCCTCCAGATGTGCGTTGTCGAAGTCGATTCAAGGGGGAATTGCGAGCAAAGGAAAACACACTCATCAGCTGTGGATTGACAAATATGTTCCCGTCTAGCAGGACAGGTTATAACTGCTCTTGGGATATGAATGATGGTAAACCAATGACTCTTATAATTCCGAGTGAGGGATTACACTCTCTTGTTCAAGACCTGATGATTGGTAAGGTGTTTGGTCGTAAGTTGTCCTCGCTATATACCGGTAGACTGATGGCACTGTGGGACTTTGCTGCCTTTGCTGTTACTACTCTCGCGCTTGGAGTGTGTGCACACACAATGGGAGCTGATTCGGCGTCCTCAGGGGTAAGGGGCTTTTGCGGCGTCTTGACTTACTTTTTGGGTCCCTTGGTGCTTGCCATTTTATCGAAGTTATTATTCGATATTGGGCATTGGAGTCCACGATATCAGACAACTCTGATGAACATCCTTAGTATTTTTAAGAGCAAAGGAAGGCTTTCGAATGCTAGATATGGTGAATAAAATGTGAAAAATAGCACGTAGCCAGATTGTAATACCGTTCCGATCCATAATCTATGAAACCCGCGTTGAGTGCCTGGATTACTCTCACCTCCATTGTCTACTCCGATAAAGGAACTCGATGCCAGAAACCATCGCTAGGGTCACTGAGGGATTCAGGCAAGATTGCCGCTTATATTGAAGACTCGAAGCGGAAAGGTTACAGTACGGTGTTTTCAGTTGCTCCTGCGTCAACCAAAAAATTGTTTTCACTCCGATTTTCCCAGGTCAGCCAGCCGCTGAATATTGTTGCTAAATTAAGTTCGACATGAATACTCATATTAGGGAAACGATCATTCAAACGGAATTGTCGATACATGCTCAGCCATGGTAGCTATCCGGGAAGGTGCAGATTTCAACTGCAAAATTCATTATGTGCTGATAGTTAGCGAAAGATGATTGATCAGTTAACAGCATTGGTAGTTCGAAGTCAAACCCCCATCTCAATCTGTAATCTAGGAGCCACATATACAACGCGAAAAAAGCGTATAACCATTGTATTGAGTCAGCACTCTCGTTGGTATTTTCGAGAAGACGTTGCAGTCGGTAAAGTGGCAAAGGATGTGATTTTCCGCCCGTATTTCCGTCTTTGAGTAAAATACTTATGAAGGCAACGATTAGGCCGAGAAGTGCAGTTTTCTTTTCCTTGTCACCCAGCTGCATAATTATTTCAAAGGCAAATTCATCTGCTGCCAGCTCTTGTTCTTTCGCCTCTACAGCCAATGTGGACCTCGACGTATGACCAAAATGATGGTGTCCTGCCTCATGCAGTAGTACAAATAATGCTGCTCTCACCATTACGCCATTCGCTTGTCCGATAAGTGGTTCGATTTCATGCTCATACTCTTCCGGATTCGGGAGACTACGGATCCTTTTCAAATCGTACTCAGGGAAAAGCAGAGATACCCCTGTACTGAATACTCGTACAGCATCAAGAAAATCCTCTGTTTCACCTAACCCTGATCCAACAGGATGTCTTTCGATCGCAACCAGTATTGAATACGACAAGCTCCATAGAAGCTGAAGATAATTTTCATAGATATGAATGAAATCGCATTCCTTTATGCCTCCATCCTTCTCTATTGTCAATCCGCGGATTATCCATGCAGCGTCCTCTATTGGCACCTCGTCTATATGGTAGGAGATGCCTGGACTAAGTTCGCCAGCTTGTACAATGTAGGCATGCATTGGATCATCACTTCCACTTAGCGTTTGCTCAAATTCTGCGAGAATGTTAAATTGCAGGACACGCACTGGAAAGGTTCCTTTATGATTCGGACCCATTCTGTTTATTTTACTCATGATTGTACTCCATTTAGGGAAAGAAAAATACTCTATATCAATATACCATGAGGACTGTTAAAGTTGCATTTTCAAATACTCAAATTCCGGGGTGAAATGGAGCAATGGACGATCACTCATGAGAACCTCCTTTAATAGCCGTTGACGGACATTCCGTTAACCTTTAACAACTTGGATGCTATCCCAATGCAGACGCTGTAATACTCGACATAAGCTTTTCACGTGTGTATACGAATGCTGGCTTAGCAGAATCATCGCTCGGATGAAGTCTAATACCATTTCAGTGTCATCTTCACATGCGAGTCGTATGGGCTTGATCATTTGTTCTGGAGTACGAATCTCCAATGTTGATGACTCTGATGGATCGAGAGAGGTTGACATTTCCGCCCCTGGACGATGTACTTGATTATGCACGATATCACCTCGTATTTGCTCGAGTCGTTTGTAGAAATTATTATGGACACTTCGAATTGTGGTAATGACCTCGTCATTCAACAAGCGATTTCTACCAGTCTTTTCTCGCTCTTTTGATGGGTTGTTCAGAAACTCGACTAGTCCTTTCCATTTGATCTGCATCCGTTGTTCTCCGTACAGCCACAGACCTGCATAGTTCGCGACATAATCGAAAAGCGAAAAAATATTGACGATTGTATCCTCAGCAAGAAACATACAATCTGCAATAGCGGATCTCATGCGTTGTTGATTCCCGAATGAATCGAAGAAGTCTTCTACATTCCGCTTGTTAAGTCCTTCAATATGAGAGTTGTATAACTGTACTAGAAGATTGGTATGGAAATATATGGAGTCAGTACGTAGCAAAAAAGACTCTCGTAGAGCAACGAGCTTTGGATTATTGTCTAGTTTTGTTAAGACCATGCTTCTCTTCCCGTCAATGACCGCGCTCAAAGGGGCACCCACGACTAGGAGATTTAAGCTCATGAACCAATTATAGAGATCTTCCTTTGCCATAAGAAGTGAGCTCAGATCGTATTGGGGCTTCGTCTTTGCAGAGGACTCGTCCATCAACCACTCCAGTTATCAATGTGAGTTCACCGCACTCCGAAAACTATCCAGCGCCGCCTCTAAATTCTCGATGATTTCCCCAGCGATGATGTCGGGGTCGGGGAGATTGTCCATGTCGCCGAGGGAATCGTCTTTGAGCCAGATGATGTCGAGGTTGGTTTTGTCGCGGGCTGTGATTTCGGAGTATTTGAAGCGGCGGAAGCGCTCGGTCTCTTTGCGTTTGTGACGGTTGTCGGGATTGTAGGCCTTGATGAACTCATCGAGGTCTTCGTACTGTAGCTGACGGGTCTTCAGCGTGAAGTGCATGTTCGTACGCAGATCGTAGATCCATACGTCCTTCGTCCAGGCGGATTTTGCTGCGGGCTTGTTGTCGAAAAAGATGACGTTGGCTTTGACGCCCTGCGCGTAGAAGATGCCGGTGGGGAGACGCAGGATGGTGTGCAGGTCCGTCATCTCCAACAGACGTTTGCGCACGGTCTCGCCCGATCCGCCTTCGAATAATACATTGTCGGGCACCACAACGGCCGCTCGACCGTCGACCTTGAGCATGGACCGCACATGCTGCACGAAGTTCAATTGCTTGTTGCTCGTGGTGGTCCAGAAGTCTTGGCGATTGTAGGTGAGTGCCTCGCGTGCCTGCGTACCGTCGTCGTTGCTCACGGTGATGCTGCTCTTTTTGCCGAAAGGCGGATTGGTGAGCACACAATCGTAGCGCTCGGATGGGAGGCCAAGCAAGCTGTCGGATCGGGTGATGGACGGCAGACTGCCGAGGTCGCCGATGTTGTGCAGGAAGAGATTCATCAGACACAGACGCGCCGTTCCGGTAACGATTTCCCAGCCGCGGAAGGTCTGGTACTTGAGAAAGGTCTTCTGATCCTTGTCGAGTTTGTGATGATGTGTGATATAGTCGTATGCGCCGAGGAAGAATCCACCCGTACCGCACGCGGGATCGGCGATGGTTTTCTTCGGCTCGGGACGCATGACCTCTACCATGGCGCGGATGAGCGCGCGGGGAGTGAAGTACTGTCCGGCGCCGCTCTTGGTGTCCTCGGCGTTCTTCTCAAGCAGTCCTTCGTATATGTCGCCCTTGACGTCCACACCAAGCATCACCCACGACTCACCGTCGATCATGGTGATCACCTTGTGCAGCTTCGCAGGGTCCTGAATCTTGTTCTGCGCTTTGACGAAGATCTGGCCCAGCATGCCCGCCTGTTTGCCGAGTTCACGCAGCAGTTCGGCATAATGCCCCTCGAGATCGGCACCCGTTTTTTTCCGAAGCGACTCCCAATTGTATTTCTTCGGTATATGGGTGTCGCGGCTGTACGGCGGCTTTGAGTACTCGTCGGCCATCTTGAGGAAGAGCAGGAAGGTCAACTGCTCGAGGTAGTCGCCGTAGGAAACGCCATCGTCGCGCAGTGTATGACAGTAGTTCCAGACTTTATCAACAATCGGTTTGGTCGGGCTCATGCGGTCTTCCTCGTGCGGCGTGTGGTCGGTTTCGTTGCGGCGGATTTGTTCTTCTCGGCCTTGATGCGTTCCAGCAGAACGGACGCTGGTTCGTCATTGGGATCTTGGGGGACGAGTTGGCCGGTGAAGGCTTGATGCAGAATAGAATTCCTGAGTTGCGCCACCCTTGACAGTTCGTGCTCAAGGGTTACAGCAAGTGTATCAATTGCATCAAAGGACAACTCTATCGTGTCAACAATCTGTTTTTGTTGATCGAGTGGTGGTAAATTCAATGGTAGCGACTTAAATGCCTTTTGATTAAGATTATCCATAGTGGAGCCGACTGAGGCTTCCCGAAGGAAATCACGCACCAAGGGGGAGCTAATCACACGTTGGACAAATCGTGGGTCGGCATTTTCTCTAAGTCGAAGGATCAAAGATCCTGTACCACAAAGCCAACCGGTTTCGTGCTTCGTCACAATCGCGCACCTGCCCATCTCACCTCTTCGGCCCATAATAATATCATTTTCCTTTAACACATAAGCGGCAAGTCTATCACGAGTCGCTAGTGAGACGGTGACACTCGAGGAGGGGACTATCCTCCCATTAAATATATGCGCGGGATTTATTACTGGGATACCACTATCGACATAATCATGTTTATGAAGTGAGCTTCCAAATGGTCCGGTGCGAAGTTCGGCAGTAACATCCCCAAGCCGCATTTCTCGCCACTTCTCACAATCTAGATTCCTTCCGCCGAGTTTTCCACTGATGGCCGATTGAACCACCGACTGTCGGTACGTCACCATTAGTGCTTTCCCCCGTTTGAGGTTGGCGATACCGTTGTCGATCTCGCTGAACAATTCCTCGATGCGGGCCACGATGCGTTTTTGCTCGGCAAGGGGAGGGAGGGGGGCGGTGAATCGGGATAGTTTAGACCCATTAACGTTAGGTTGCCCTATCCCGACCTGATTCGCACGTACTTGTTTCCAGTACAATCCCGAGTCCATAAAATACTTGATGTACATCGCATCAACATGAGTACTCGGACGGAGACGTATTAAATACGAAGCAAAGACACTCTTTGGTACTCCTCTCGGTACTATGTAAGATTTCCCTACGGTCGCACCAGTTCGAGCGATAAGAATATCTCCAGCTTGTAATAGGTACTTGCTTTCATCCGAATGTTCGATGTTACAGAATGGTACGTCCTCCCAGTCAACATCGCCACCTTGAATGTCCGTGATTCGAACCATCCGTACTTGGCCTCTCGGACTCGCGCTCGCCGTATATCCGTATTGTATGAAGTCGGAAAGTTCATCAAGACAGGCCGTATCCCATCCGAGTACATCTGTCATGCGATCAATCTCGAATTGAGTTCGTGAAGAAGGGATTGAATGTTAGTATCAAACACAAAATGGAATTTCCCAAGCCCACCGAGTTCGGCAAAAGGTGTATTATCAAAATCCTCCATATCAATCTGCACCGAGGTGGCGATGTGGTCACGGATCATACGCAGCCACTCCATTTGCTCCTCAGTAAAGTTCGATGCTCGCTGCCTGTTTTGATCGAATACCCAATCCTTGAAGCGGGCGCTCACGACGTCACTAAACGGCTGCAGTTGTGCATCCTCGCCTTTGGCGTATCGCACAAGGGAGATTATGTCGGTGAGCATCCGTTTGGTCCCGACGCCCTTCACCTGATTCGCGTGCAGCCTTGCGTAGGCAGCCCACACGGTTTCCGGGGATAACAGATACGGCTCGCGGGTGAGGGCATCGTTCAAGTCTCTGATCATCGCGTACGTCAGCTCGCGACGGCGATACGGCTGGTCGAACAGTATCCGCAGCGCCAGGATCTCGTCTTTGTTTTCCTCGATGAACTGCGTGAAGCGCTGGACTATCCCTTCAGCGCGTTTCGTTGCGTCTTTTTCGTGACCGGCGAAAATGAGTTCATCGAGATTCGTTGGGTCGATGATCTGCTCGTAGGAGCGACGAACTTCCTCCACATATTTGCGCAGCTCGGGGCTGTCGAACGGCGCACAGGCTTGCACGGCGAGGGCTTCATTGGCGACCTCGAGCTGTATCTGCGTGGGCTCAACCTCGGAGGGGAGGGCAAACATCGTACGGGCGGTCTCGAGCGTTGTATCGGGATCGTAGGCTGCGAGCAAGTCCTTCACGACGTGGTTGATGCTTCTGTTATCCGCGAGTTTGTAAAACACCGCACGCTCGGTCGGTTTGATCTGCTTCTCCAGTCTCGTCAATCGGTTCGCCAGCGAGGTCACCGTATCCTCATCCCGCACGCCCATCGCAACACTCTGCAGCAGGTCCTTCAGAGAAACGCTCCGCTTGCGCTCCAGCGGGCGGCTGTCGGTCTTCATCGTCTTTGTCACGCCCACGGCGTCCACAATCACGAAATGCGTCTTGTTCGTCCTGGCGGATGGCGTCACCTTTTGCAGATCGTCAACCCCGAGCGTACGCGTGCCGCGACCCTTCATCTGCTCGAAGTAACTGCGGGAGCGCACATCGCGCATGAAAAGCAGGCATTCAATGGGCTTGACATCCGTACCGGTAGCGATCATGTCCACGGTGACGGCGATGCGCGGATTGTATGCGGTACGGAATTGCTGCAAAACTTCCGACGGCTTTTCGGTCTGCGTGTTGTAGGTTACCTTCTTGCAGAAATCGTTGCCCTCGCCGAACTCCTCGAGCACGATACGGATGATGTCGTCCGCATGACTGTCGGTCTTCGCGAAGATCAACGTCTTCGGCACCTCCTCGCGTCCCGGGAAAATCTCGTTCTGAACCTTGTCGCGGAATGTCGTAATGACCTTGCGGATCTGGCTTTCGTTCACAACATCGCGGTCGAGCTGCGAGCCGCTGTACTCGACAGGCTCATCGAGCATCGTCCACCGCTTTTCGTGCGTCAAACGGTCGCGCTTGTCGACCCATTCACCAAAATCCAGCGTAGCGCCGTTGCTCGTAATCTTTGTTTCGATCACGTAGGTATCGTACCCGACGTTAACCCCATCGGCAACGGCTTCCTCGTGGCGGTATTCGCTGACCACGTTTTCATGGAAAAAGCCGAACGTGCGTTTATCCGGCGTCGCCGTCAGACCGATCAGGAAGGCATCGAAATAGTCGAGAACCTGCTTCCAGAGATTATATATCGATCGGTGGCACTCGTCGATAATGATGAAGTCGAAGGTTTCGATCGGCACCTTCGGATTGTACTGCACCATGACCGGTTCCTTGGCCTCCCATTTCTGCTCATACATGGACACCGTATCGAGATCGTCGTCGGCCTCCTCGCCTTTCAGTATGGAAAACATCCGCTGAATCGTCGAGATGCACACCTGCGAGGATGGATCGATGTACGAAGACGAGAGACGCTGTACGCTATACAGCTCGGTGAACATGCGCTTGTCATCGGGCGGTGTGTATGCGCGGAACTCACCTTCCGCCTGCTCACCGAGATTGCGCGTATCGACCAGGAAGAGAATGCGGTGCGCCTTGCTGTACTTCAACAGGCGATACACAAAGCTGATGGCCGTGAACGTCTTGCCGCTCCCCGTAGCCATTTGAATCAGCGCCCGCGGACGCATCAACTTGAACGACTTCTCAAGGTTGGTGATCGCCTGGATTTGGCATTCCCGCAATCCCTCAACATGAAGCTCAGGCAAATCATGCAAACGCGCCCGAACGCTTGAGCCCTCCTTCAGCCATTCAGAAATCGTCTCGGGTCTTTGGAAGGAGAACACCGACCGGCTGCGGGGTTTGGGATCACGAAAATCCCTGAAGTGCGTCACCGCGCCGGTGCTTTCATACACGAACGGAAGCCGCTCTCCCTTCTCGAACCATTTGAGCTTGCCCTGCGCGTACTTCTCCGACTGCGCACCCACGGTAGTGAGCAATGAGGTCTCCTTCTTGGCCTCCACGATGCCCACGGGGTGGCGATCCACGAACAAGGCATAGTCCGCCGGTCCCGCATCGGTCGGATACTCCCGCACCGCAACACCGTGGGACGCGCCGAGATTGACATTCCTGAAGTCCTGCACAACCCACCCCGCCTCGGCGAGCATCTCGTCGATGTGCATGCGTGCTTGTTGTTCGGGAGTCAATGGAGTCAAAGCGATCACACAAAAGGATACTTGTGTACGTTGTCGATCGTCAATCACACTATAACGTGTGAATACTTGTGAACTGGATAAACATAGCCCGATATGAAATGGGAATCAAATCTGTTGCCTTCGGCCCGATAACGGGGACTCGATTGCAAGCCATGAGGTGATTGTTTGAAGCGGAACGTCCTCGCTACGGGGTACTCTGATGGAGAGGTGCGGGTACGCTAATGGAATCGAGTATTTTTTTAAAAAGCCAAAGGTATTGGCGTCTTGGCGGTCAGCTTTGGATAGATAGAGTGAAAAGAACCAAAACTACTGAAAAAGGGACAAAATTCAGGGGAGGGCTTGTTTTTGCAAGTAGATTGCAAATAATGCGTGAAAAACTTGATTCTGAGTTGCTTTTGTTCTTATATTTGTAAATCAGTTACAAAAGGTAAACGAAAAATGATTTTAAATTTCAGCGTTCAAAATTTTGGCTCAATAAAAGACAAACAAACTTTGTCATTTGAGGCTGACAAATCAACGCATCTTGAAGAAGCGTACATCATAAGATCCGGCAAAAAACGAATTTTAAAACTTGCCTTGATTTATGGTGCGAACGCATCAGGAAAAACAACAATCCTTAAAGCTCTTGATTTTCTAAGAGAGATTGTCCTTGAACCAGTGCACAAAAAAACGAAGGAATTAGACTTCAATCCATTTTTGTTTGACCCAAATACGCCTAAACAAAACTCGATTATCTCTATAGAATTCGTTCAAAATGAAATTAGGTACTTCTATGAAGTAATTTTTTCCAAAAAAGCTATTGTTTCGGAGGAGTTGAATTTCTACAATCCATCGAAAGGTAACATCTACAAACGAAAAACCGACTTAACAAATCAATTTACGGAAATATCATTTGGCAGCAAGATCTCAAAAGACAAAACCTTTGAGAAGCATCTTGAAGCAAATACGTTATGGAACAACACTGTTCTTGGAGGCTTCTTAAAGACTAATATTGATTTTAAGCAAATGAGAGAAATTATTGATTGGTTCGATAATTATTTACAACCTTTGGTTTATTCAAGAACAGAGCTTGAGGGATTTGTAACATCCGGAATCAAAAACAATCTAATTTCTAAATCAGATGTAGTAACAATCTTAAAGAGAGCAGATTTTAATATTTCCGACGTTGTAATTGAAGAGAAAGAGGAGAAAATCCCGGATGGATGGATTGAGTTTTTTCGAAAGCAAATTGCGGAACACGGGGACATGATCAAGGATGTAGAGGCAATCGATAAGGTAACCGCTTTAAATATTGAATTCGAACATACTGTAAATAATGCCAAATACATTTTGCCTTTGGAATATGAATCTCAAGGGACGAGACGCTTCTATGGATTTGCGGGGCTATTGGCCTTGTTAATCAATAATCCAACAGTATTCCCGATTGATGAGCTGGAAGCATCTCTGCACCCCGACTTGTACTTGCATTTTCTCCTGTCATTTCTTCTGAATTCCAGGAAATCCCAAATAATTGCAACTACTCACAACAGAGAAATTTTGGATAACAAAGATATTTTTAGAAATGATGCAATATGGTTCACAGACCAGCACGAAAATTGCTCGACTGAGCTTTATTCATTAACTGATTTTGACAGCTCAGTTGTTCGAAATACTACAAACATCCTCAATGCTTACAAAAGCGGCAAACTAAGTGGGACGCCTAATTTGGGAGACACATTCATTGATTTAAACTCATGAGAAAATCCAAAAGAAATACGCCAAAAACAAATCCTTCCTTTGCTGTTGTAGTGGACGGAGAATCAGAAGTTTGGTATTTGCAAATGTTAAAGCGAAACGAAAGGAGCATTCGTATTAGTATAAAACCAGAAATTCCTGATAAGAGAAGCATTAAAAATCAATACGATTTGGTTTGTGATTCATCAAGAAAGGAGTTCACGAAGGTTTTTTGGTTGGTTGATCTTGATACCCTGCTCAATGAGACCAAGGCCGCACCAAAGGGAAAACAATCACCATTGAGAACTTTTGAGGATTACCGGGAAGACCTTGCCAACAATTATAAAAATGTAATAGTTATTGTAAACAATCCATGTCTCGAATTTTGGTTTCTACTACATTTTATCAAAACATCAACATATTTCGATACCTGTTCTGGCGCTGAACGTGAACTGAAAAAACACTTAAAGAATTATGAGAAGACACAAAGATTTTTCACAAAACAACATGACGATATTTATTTGAAATTAAAGCCACACTTAAATACTGCTTTACGAAACGCACATACGCTCGGCTATTTTGATATTCAAAACCCGGACAATGCTCTCTCTGAAATGACATTATTATTTCTGTCAGACGAACTACGGTCACATTTCGAAAAAAGTGACTAATCACATGTACTGTTTTGTGGCGGGTACTGCTTGTGACATCAGGGTGGTACCTAGTCTACACGTGCATCACGGAACGAATCATTCCCGGAGGGATCTTCAACCTTCGAGACGCTGCCGACCTACGCTCACGGAACCTCGTATACTTACGGCGCGGCGGCCCTCAGGATGACGAGCTTGGTTGGCGCGCGTTACTGAACCAATCATCTTGCCGCTGCGTCATTCCAATAAATGTATTCACTCCTATTTCTCCTTGACCGCCAGATCGCGGATGATATCGGCAATCCAGGCGGGGACGTAACGAATGTCTTTGATTAATTGAAACACAGCCTGCTCATCGAGAACCCGATGCAGCTGTGCGATGACCTGTTCATCAACATGCCCCTGCCCTAGGTGCCGCAACGCCTAGATGACCAAGCCGCTGACCTTGCCGGCAGTTGCCATGTTACGCGGTGTTGTGCGCTTCAAGCTGATCTGGCGCTGCCCGATAAGCACGGTGCGGCCCGAGGCTGTCCGTAAGATATGTGACCTTCATCGGCGCCTGGGAGGGGGGAGTGGCCAGAAAGAGCAGCAGGAGCCGGAAGCGCAGATCGTAATGCTCATGACGGATGATCGGGCTGGGTATGCGGAGAAGATGGTGGGGAGGGTTGGGGTGGGGTCAATCTTGCGGATGTCCGCGATATTTCATCATATTGTCCCATTGCTTTGATGCGTAACCGACCCTTACAATTATAAGCTTGCTAACGTGGAAAAAATAGGCTTCATAGAGATCATAATAACAGGTTCAAAAGGCAATCTTGACCTGACGCCAGACAATTACGACATTCGGGAGATTATTGCTATTCTCGAAAATGCCGAAAATCTGCTCTATGCAGCCGAGAAAAGAGACAGACCAACGATCAGTTACAGAATCGAGGGTGGTTCTGTAAAACATATCCTGAAAACGGCAATTCAATTCATTATCGGTTTTAACGCTATTATCGGACAGGTGAATCTCGTTCAAAACATTGATTTTATTGACCTTAACACCGCAAAGGCATTTGAGAGCATTCAGGATATAGCAGTTAAACGGGGTTATGTTTTCAGCATAAGAACTTCACTTGATCAGACAAATGAAGTTACCATCGACAGAACAACACGATTCTTCAGGTCGGAAGAGATTTGGGCTGATGCCGAATTTTACCTTTATGGAAAAGTGACGAATGCGGGGGGTAAGGACAAGGCGAACATTCACATCTCTACCGAAGAATACGGAACCGTCAGAGTGCAAACTCCCATCAGCTTTTTGGAGCGATACGAGGAAAATATGCTGTACAAGACGTTTGGTATACGAGCGTCAGGTAAACAACATTCAGAAACGGGAGAGATTGACGCTTCAACATTGAAGTTTATCGAATTGCTCGACTATCAACCGAGATATGACGAGCAGTACTTACAGGCGTTACGTGAACGAGCGAAAACATCCTGGCTTGGCGGTATCAATCCCGACAATTGGTTGAATGAAATTCGGGGTGGATATGACGCATGAAGCGGTTCTACTCGATACGAGCTTCTTTCTTCGATTCCTGAATGACGCAGACCCATTGTTTAACAACACTGACGGCTATTTTCGCTATTTTATTCAAAAAGAAGTAACAATGATGATTTCAACTATCAGCATTGCAGAATACTGTGTTGGTGGAGATGTTCATGAACTACCATTGAGAAATTTGCAGATTGTTCCCTTTAACTTCGACCACGCAAAGCGAACGGGAGAATTTGCCAGAATCGCTTTTGAAGCAAAACGAAGAGGCAAATTGGACGTTACGAGTAGAAATGTTATACCAAACGACACGAAGCTTTTCGCGCAAGCTGATCGCGAAAAAGCAGTTCTGTATTATCTCTCATCAGATAGCTGAAGTCTGAATATATTCAACCTGCTTAGAGAGGTAAGTAATCCGAATTTCCAATTCATTGACTTAAATACACCATACAACGAGACATTCGGAGTGCTTGCCCTATGACGAGAGCAGATGCACGACCGATATCAGGAGTTCGGCGCAATCAAGGGAGATTATTCTGCTCCGATCTCACAACCATACACAACCTTTCGAACTGCGCTTAACAAAATCTTCCCGCTCCCTCTGCTCTCTTTACCAACGGATTCTGCTCGAGCTTACAACCATGCACAACCTTTCGTGGCGGCGCTCAAAAAAACTCTCCTTACCCTTTTCACTCTCTTTACTCTCTCCTTACTGGATTCTGCTCCGAGCTGACATCCTACGCACAACCGTGCGAGCAGCGCTTAAAAAAATTCTCCCCGCTCTCTTCGCTCTCCCCGCTCTCTTTAACAACGGATTCTGCTCCGAGCCCGCAACCTACGCACTATCTTTTCGTGGCGGCTGCTGCTTGTGACATCAGGGCGGTTCCTAGTCTCCTCGTGCGTCACGGAACCAATCATCCTTCGAGACGCCGCCACGCACACTCAGTGCCATGAAGAATGCGCGTACTGTGGCGGCTCCTCAGGATGACGAAGTTGGCTAATCAGATCGCGTCCAGCGAAAACTCCTCGAGATCCTTCCATTACTGTCTGGCATCTCTTTTGTTCGTCAATGCGCGGAGTAATTTGTTGGCCTGGTCCTTTGCGGGTTGATCCAGATCGGCGGAAATGTAGAAAGTAATAAATTCGATTGCCCGATCGAGTTTAACATTATAGTGATAATAGAGATACGCTAAATTGTAATAGGTGCGTAGATAACTGTCATCAAGTGCGATCGCTTTCATGTATTGCTCTTCAGCGCCGGAAAAATCTTTCAAAAGCATAAGTGCTTGGCCCTTGTAATCAAAAACAGCGGGATTGCGGTTGTCAAGTGCCTCCGTTCGATCCAGCCAGACCAAGGCGGAATCGTACTGCTTATTTAACATGTATATACTGACAACCCGTTCGCAAATATGTTTCGCGAGGAAAGCTGAGAGTACAGGCCTATTGTTTGAAACTCTGGTAAAATCATTCCAGATCGCGAGATAGACGGGGAGAAACTCCAAGGAGTAGTTGTTGGATGAGAGTAATCTGTGTTTTGCGAAGAATCCCTGTGGCAAGCCGGGATGTTGACTAATGAATTCGTCGCATCTCCTCAGGCGCTCGGCAATAGAAAGATGCTCGGCATCAAGTATCAATGTAGCCCATTGATCTGCGACATACTCGGATGAATCTGTGTGCTCACTACCTTGAATGATAGACAAATTCAGACTATCATCGGACTTCAAAACAAGCAACCCAAGTATCATATCTAAATCCTGGTGAAGCGCGATGTTTCGCTTGTCTTCGGAATACAGCTCCTGGAAGCGCTTGAAATCCCATGGATAGCTACGGATTTGGATCATACGTCGAAGGGTGGGCGATTCCAGGGTATGTAGTCCTTTGAGGCTGTAGTATTTGCGCAGGTTTTCATATCCTACTAGCGCGTGATCAGGGTACAGCAATGATTCATCTTGCTTAAGGAGAACACGATATCGCGAAATTGCGGAGTCTTCGTTTATATTCACTAAAATCCAGGATGAGGTTATAATCAAGGACCAACCTGCGATTGCTCCAAGGACCATATTATTTACGCCGGTAGATGAATAGCGGACACGTAACAGCGAGAAGGTCGTCATCGCAACCGATAATCCAAGAACGGCATGGATGTCCCAATCACGAGCAAGACCAAAAAATGGCGAACTGAAAAACATCACAAGAAAGAGGCAGAGTGAGATAGTAATGAAGAGTAAAACGTAGATATCGGAAAAATAGTTGCGAATATTCGTTCGAATTAACGTTCCAATCATCAAAGGAGCAGCGATGCCGCTAACGAGAAATATCTCGTTTGCGACATCGACAAGATGCTCCCATGAGAGTAATGTATACTCTGCTTCCTGCGAAGTGAATGGTATGAGAATCGCGAAGAAAGGGTGCATCTCAAAAATACGGATAAGAATATATAATAATGATGCAGTCAGGGTGATTATTGGCCAGGAAAATATAACAAAACGCTTGATCCGTACATCGTGCTGTGCGTCGTATTTCTTGAGTAAATATACCAGCGCCAAGCCGGGCAAATAGGCAATTGCGGTATAATGGAAGGCAAGGCAGGTTACGAACAGGATGGCCGGCAGACGCGGCGACTTGCCGGCATGAAGGCTATAAAATAATGAGAGAAGCAGCGCCGCGCTTGTAACAAAATATCCGGTGTAACGTTCGACATACCCAAAGAAAAAAACGATTCCTCCCAGACCAAGTAAAAGTATGCTGAGTAGGAGTTTCGACCGTGTTGAATCGGCGACTTTGTGCGCTCCATACAGAACGACCATAAGGTAGCTCATCCCGAAAACAGCATCGTAATAAATGAAGATATCTTGTATCTGTGATATATGAAATGTTCGCGCGATAAGAGATGGAAGCCACACGTATACGGGGTATCCCAGTAATGAATGTCCAAAAAACATTTTTCTGGCACCGGTTGTTATATCGCGGAACACCTCCGTTATTATGAAATAGCTGTCGCCAAGCAAAGAATACGGAATCGCAAAAACGATAAAAAGAAGGGCTCCGGATAGAAGGAGGATGGAGATGAGGGCTGTTCGAGAGATCCACCTGGGATGCTCAATCCATTTGGCGAGAGATACTAATCTCGAGCCGATAAATTCGAGACATCGTGGAATAAGGCATGCAATTGAGAATATCAGGAACACGACCGATAGCCAGGAAGGGAAGAAGGACAGATGGTGGAAACCCCATGTGCGACTGTCTGGAAAGTGGAAGCCAAAAATCAGAAAAAGAAATGTTGAGACGAGCGGAGCGAATATCCACCATGAACGGTCAGTGTCATTTTCAGGCCCTTTCGGATGGGTAACGCTATTTTTCATCTTTCTTCCCGCCGGATGGATTCATGTGGAAATTATTTGATTGAGATGAATGCGAATCCCCTGATGAACAGACCAGTGTTTCAGCCCAAAATTGATCCATGCGGATTGTGAATTGCCTGATAAGGCCTGGCATGTGTCTAAGCATCGCGAGGAACATGTCATAAACGCAAAGAAAATAAAATCATGCTGGTAAAAGACTCACGATCCGTTGATACACAACATGCGAAACAAATTACGAAAAATCCACATAGAGAATGATTTCCTTTGCACAAGAGAGAGGTCTTGACTTTCGATTACGCTCAAAGAACAACGTTCTCTTTCGGAAGACGAAATTAGACGGTCGTCAAAGCAAAAACACGGTCATTTTCTGGTCCGCATCGATGCCCGGCAGGTACCGCCACGCCTTCGGAGCAACCGAATGTGATCTTTGGATGTGATCCGTAACGCAAACGACGATCACCCGCTGGCTGAATAGTTTCTCGGACAATCACTTTCAACTTAATCCGGGCGCAGTTAGCCTGCAGCTGCTTCAAGCTACCCAAGCGCCACAATCCTTACAGTAGCGATGTCGCTGCCTCAGAAAGCATGATTGTACTACATTCCAGGATCGGTGTCGTTTCACCCGTTCCCTTAATAATATATGGAGATGTTGCGAAAAAAAGCTGTGTTTGCTTGTTGCGCCGTACTGGTTCGGGGCGCAGACGCCAAAAGCCATGCTCGTCAATCACGACGAGACCCAAATAAAAACGGCTGCCTCTTGGAGACAGCCGCTGAATCATCGGAAAACTTTCGGGTTATATCGCATCCAGAGAAAAATCTTCCAGATACATTTTCACGCGTTCGAGGAAGCGGCCGCCGAGAGCGCCATCGATGATACGGTGGTCGAAGGAGAGAGAAAGGAACATCATTGAACGCACGGCGATGACGTCTTCGCCATCGTGGTTTATAACGACGGGTTTTTTCTGCAAGGCACCTACGCCGAGGATGCCGACCTGCGGCTGATTGATGATCGGTGTCCCGAAAATATTACCGAACACTCCGAAATTGGTGATCGTGAATGTGCCGTCCTGAATCTCTTCGGGCTGCAATCGGCGGTTGCGTGCGCGCCCGGCGATGTCGGCGATGGTGCGGCCGAGTCCTACGACATTGAGCGTGTCGGCATGCTTCACTACGGGTACGATGAGACCTCCGCCCTCCATGGCTACCGCGATGCCAAGATTGACTGCTTTTTTAAGAATGATCGACGTGCCCTCGACGGAGGAATTCAGCCAGGGGAAATCCTTGAGCGCGCGAATAGTCGCTTCTGCGATGAATGGCATGAACGTCAGCGAGAAGCCCTCACGCATCTTGAACGCCTCGGCGTACTTGTCCCTGAACTTCACGATTTTCGTCATATCCACTTCGGATACGACACCCACATGCGGCGAGATCTGTATGCTTTTCAGCATGTGCTCGGCCATGAGACGGTGCATGTTGCTCATCTCGATGACCTCGAATCCATCGCCCGCCACACGCGAAGGCGCAGGCATGGATGCGAGCGCCGGACCTGAAAAAACAGGGGTGGCGGAAGAACCTGCTGCTCCCGTGGCGCCCGAAACACGCGTCTCCAGGTATTTCAGCACATCGGATTTGGAAACACGGCCGCCGAGTCCGCTGCCGGCGATGCTCTCAAGTTCCGCCATGCCCAGATTGTTCTCTGCCGCGATGCGCATGACGACGGGAGAATAGAACCTCGGCGAGCCGTTGTTGTTCACAGCGGATGCGGACGCCGCGACTGGAGCGGGCTCAGGTGTCGGGACGGTGACGGCCTCCGCCGGCGTCGCTGCTGCTTCCGGAGCCGCCGTCGCCACCGGCGCCGCTGCTGCTTCCGGAGCCGCCGCCGCTGGTGCATCGGCCACAATCTGCGCAGCGTCGGCGTCAGTCTCGAGTATGCCCACGGGCTTGCCGACTTCCACGGTCTCTCCTTCCTGCGCGAGAATCTGAACGAGGATGCCTGCGTTGGGTGCGGGAACTTCTGTATCTACCTTGTCAGTGGCGATTTCAAGAATGGTTTCATCCCTGTCCACCGCATCGCCAGGCTGTTTCAACCATTTTAAAATGCGGCCTTCGGTAATGCTTTCGCCCATCTTGGGCATCAGGACGTCGACTTTCATGTCTGGTGATCCTTATCTATTTCAGAACGATTTGAGTAACGAAGCGAAGAGCGAAGAGCCAAGAGCTAAGAGCAAAGAGCGAAGAGCGCAGAGCCAAGACCTATCACTCTCTTATTCAGGGTTGCGAGTACATCCAGAACCATGCTGAATCGCGTCGGGCATTTCTGGCGCGGAGTTCGTCGCACACAGAGAAGCATAGGCTACGCGCTCCGCTCTCTGCTCTCTGCTCTCAGCTCTTCGCTCTTCGCTCCTCGCTCGTCGCTCCTCGCTCTTCGCTCCTAGTACTCCGCGAGTTTCCGTACCGCCGCGATCACATCTTTATCCTGTGGCAAAATTTCGCCTTCCAGAGACCAGGAGTAGGGGATATGACAGTCTTTTGCGCCGAGGCGCATGATCGGGGCGTCAAGCAGGTCGAAACCGTGTTGCGCGATAAGCGCGGCTACTTCACCGCCGAAGCCTCCGGTGAGGTTGTCTTCGTGCGCGACGAGGACGCGGCTGGTTTTCGCCACGGAGGCGAGCACGGTGTCCATGTCCAGAGGTACAAGCGTCCGCAGATCGATAACCTCGATCGACAGCCCTTCCTTGTCGAAGATGCGCGCGGCTTCGAGCGCCTTGTACACAATGGAACCCCAGGTGACAATCGTGATGTCGCGGCCTTCACGACGCACCGATGCCTTGCCGAAGGGGAGCAGGAATTCGGGATCGGGTTCGAGCGAGGCGGCGTACCCTTGCCGGTACATGCCCTTGTGCTCAAGGAACATCACGGGATCGTCCATGCGGCATGCGGTTTTCAACAGCGCTTTCGCATCGGCGGCGGTGGACGGATACAGGACGTAGAGACCCGGAATATGGGTGAAGTACCCGTCGATACTCTGGCTGTGATACAGAGCGCCGTGGATGTATCCGCCCACCGGAATGCGCATGACCACGGGTGCGGAAAAATGATTGTTCGAACGATAGCGCATGGTCGCGATCTCGTTGCGGATATGCATCATGGCTGTCCAGATGTAATCCCCGAACTGGATTTCGACCACGGGTTTGAATCCCTGCACGGCGAGTCCTACCGCGGTTCCAACGATGCTCGATTCCGCGAGTGGAGAATTGAAGCAGCGCGCAGTCCCGAATCGTGTGGATAGCCCCTTTGTAGCGGTAAACACTCCGCCTTTGCCGTCTTCCACATCCTGTCCGTACACGATGATGTTTTCGTTGCGCTCCATCTCCTCGTGCAGGGCATGGTTGATGGCGTCGACGATGACGGTTTTGGTTCCGGGTTGCAGGTCCTGCTCGTATTTGAGATGAAGTTCCGTCGGCGAGAACAGGTATCGCATTGCCGTGGAAGGATCGGGCAGAGGTTTTTCCTCGACGATGTCGGTGACGAGATTGACCTCGTTGGTGATCTGTTGCTCAAGCTGGGTGAATTCCTCCTCGGAAAGCATTCCAGCCTCGATCATGGCATCCTTGAACCGCTGTATCGGATCGCGCTGGCGATCGCGCTCAAGTTCCTCCTTGCTGCGATATTTCGTCTGATCGTCCGAAGAAGAGTGGGGGAGCAGGCGCACCACATCGGTGACGATGACGGTGGGACCGTCGCCCCTTCGCGCGCGGGAGACAGCTTTACGGAAGGCCTCGTGCGTTTCGAAGAAGTCGGTGCCGTCCACTTCCATGCGATCAAGATTGACATAGCCCGAGACCATGTCGTAGACCGATCCGCCGGTCTGCTGTGAAAGATGCACGGAGATCGCGTATTTGTTGTCCTGCACGCAGAAAATCACCGGCAACTTGGCGCGGCTCGCCCAGTTGAGGGCTTCGTGGAAATCGCCCTGACTCGTGGTGCCTTCGCCGCTGGATACATACACCACCTCGTCTGTCCCTCGCAGCTTGGCGCCCTTCGCGGTACCGACGGCATGCAGATACTGTGTGCCGGTCGGAGAGGATTGCGATACCACGCGCGCTGATTTCATCCCGTAATGCTGGGGCATCTGGCGACCACCGGAATTTACGTCGTCCGCGCGGGCCAGGAAATTGGTCATGATGCCTTCGGTGTCCATGCCCATGCCGAGCATGTAGGAGAGATCGCGGTAGTAGGGATAGGACCAGTCCTTGCCTGGAACGAACGCCATCGCCGCGGCGATCTGGGCCGCCTCGTGTCCCGATCCCCCTATGTGGAAAAAGCTCTTGCCTTGTTTGAGCAGGGTCAGCATTTTCTGATCGAGCCTGCGCGACGTCATCATCAATTTGAGGATGCGGCGTAATTCACTTTCGTCGAAAGGGGAATTTTTCGGAATACTCATTGCGAACGGATTGCTCGCAGGTGCATCGAGTATTTCCGCCGGGGGACGCGCTACGTCATTGCTCCGGGATTTTGCCATGTACGTTCTCCAGGATCGGGATTGAATAGACTCGTGGCCTAAAAAAGAACCTCAATGAAGCGGAAAAAATTCCCTCCAAAGAAGCAATGGAATTCAGACCCCTTGCTTGCTGGAAGCATGAAATGTACACTTGCCTTATCTGAATTGCAATGGCGAATACGTACGCGGATTTTCAGGCAAATACGTACGCGGATTTTCAGGTAAATACGTACGCGGATTTTCGCGGATGAATACGGATATTCGCGGATAAGAGTTTTTTTCAATCCCGTATCGAAAAGGTCTGCGGATATGGAGTCGAAAATATTCTTATCCGTGTAGATCCGCATTCATCCGCGCAAATCCGCGTACGTATTCCGAGTACGTATTCACGCTGTTTGTTGACACGGTTGATTTTACTAGCTTCTAAACCATGATCACCATCATCGGACCTTCGCCGGACGACAAACGCATCTACCTCATGGGCAAGCTGAGCATGGGTGCGGTCAATCGGGCGCGAGACGTTCGGGGCATTCCTTCCGGGAAGGGGGTCAATGCGGCCAGGGCGCTGTGCTGTGTCGGCGCGGAGGTCCGACTGCTCGTTCCCGCAGGACATCGCTTTCGTGAATCCCTGGCGTCCGATCGAGGTCTCACGGAAGCGGTCATTGAAATCGTCGATGTCCGGGAGGAAACCCGAAGCTGCATCACACTGCTGGAGGCAGACGGCCGCACGACGGAAATCGTGGAGGAGGCCGCACCGATGAGCGCCACGGAAATAGCCGATTTTATCGGTCGCAGCGCTATCGCCATTGACGGGGCTTCTGCGGTACTGCTGACAGGCTCTCTGCCGCCCGGCTTCCCGCTTGATTTCTTTGGTCAATGCGCCCGCCGGGGACATGATCGCGGCATTCCTGTTGTTGTGGATGCTCACGGAGAAGCACTGCTGCAGGCGCTGCGCGGATATCCGACGGTCGTGAAGATCACCCGGGCCGAATTCTTGGCTACGCTCGGCTTGCCCTCATCGCGAATCGACCTGTTCGCGGCCGCGACATCATTTCGCGCACAAGGAGCACGCCACGTGGTGTTGACGGATGGTCCGAATGACGTACTCGTGTTTGAAGAAAACGGCGAAGGATGGAGCGCCACACCGAACTCCATCAACGTCGTCGACGCCACAGGTTCCGGAGACTCGATGAGCGCGGGCATCGCGAATGCTCTGGCGAATTCCTTCACACTGCGGGAAGCCGTCATCACAGGCATGAGAATGGGTTCGGCCAACGCGGGGTCGCACATACCCGGGATGCTCTCGAACGCGTTGCTCGCGATGTGTCGAAACACGAAAATTCAGACCCATGCGATCGCGAACCTTTAATCGCCAGGGAATGTTGTCACATGATTGAACCAATCGAATAGCAGGATACAGGATGCAGGAAGATGAAATTCTTGGAAAAGCGTACGACAGCCGGTTGATGAAAAGGCTCCTCGTGTTCGCGCGCCCGTATGCGCCGCACATCGTCGGAGCGATATTCCTGACCATCTTCATCTCCGCGCTCAGCCCGCTTCGTCCATATCTCACGAAAATCGCAGTTGACGATTACATCTCCGTCGGTGACGGCGATGGGCTGTTGCTCATTGTGCTTTTGCTGTTCGCTTCGCTCGTCGTGCAGGGTGTGGCGCAGTACTTCATGACGTACTTCACGCAGTGGATCGGCCAGCGCATCATCGTCGATGTGCGGATGCAGATATTCACCAAGCTGCAGCGTCTGGCTCTTCGATTCTTCGACCGCAATCCGGTCGGACGTCTCGTTACGCGGGTCACAAACGATGTCGAGGTGCTGAACGAAATGTTCTCGTCCGGTCTTGTCACCGTATTCGCGGATGTGTTCATCCTGATCTGGATCGTCGTGTTCATGTTCAGCATCAACTGGGTGCTCGCGCTGGTAACCTTGAGCGTCATTCCTTTTCTGGTCTATGGGACCTTCCTTTTTCGAAGAAAGGTTCGCGAAACGTACCGATCGGTCCGCTACGAGGTTGCGCGTCTGAACAGCTTCATGCAGGAGCGGGTATCGGGAATCGCGACGATGCAATTGTTCGGGAGGGAAAAAAAGGAATTCGCGACCTTCGAGAAGATCAACGAAGCGCACATGGATGCCAACATAAAATCGGTATTCTACTATGCGGTATTTTTTCCTGCTGTGGATTTCATCAGTTCGCTCGCGGTGGCGTTGATTGTGTGGTATGCCGGAGGTGAAATACTTGCGGGGCTCATGAGTATCGGTACGCTGATATCCTTTATACAGTACACGGAAATGTTTTTCCGGCCCATCCGCGATTTGTCGGAAAAATATAACATCATGCAAACTGCGATGGCGTCTTCCGAGCGTATTTTCAAGCTCATGGACGATGAAACCATCATACCCGAGCCGGCCGCCGAGCGTAAAACCATGCTCCCGCGTATAGAAGATATCGCGTTCACCAACGTGAAATTCTGTTATAACGAGGATGAGTGGGTGCTGAAGGATGTCTCGTTCTCTATCCCCAGAGGGCAGACCGTAGCAATCGTCGGCGCGACCGGTGCGGGAAAAAGCACCGTCATCAATCTGCTTTGTCGATTTTACGATATACAACATGGGAGCATCACCGTCGGCGATACCGATATCCGGGATGTTCCCATCGCTGAACTGCGAAAACATATCGGTATCGTTCTACAGGATGTATTTCTCTTCGCAGGAAGCATTCGCAATAATATCACTCTCGGCAACGATGAAATATCTGCCGAACGGGTGGAGGAAGTCTCACGTTTGGTGGGTATAGACCGCTTCATAGAACGACTGCCGGAGCGGTACGATTCTCCGATCCGTGAGCGAGGCGGTTCCTTGTCTGTGGGGCAGAAGCAGCTTCTCGCATTCGCACGCGCCCTGGCGTTCGACCCGGAATTGCTGATTCTCGATGAAGCCACCTCCAGCGTGGACACGGAGTCCGAAATTCTTATACAGCAAGCCATCGCCACATTGCTCAGGGGAAGGACCTCGGTGGTTATCGCGCACAGGCTCTCCACTATACAAAATGCACACAACATTCTGGTGATGCACAAGGGATTGATACGCGAGCGCGGGACGCATCAGGAGTTGTTGGCGCAGAGGGGGATTTATTATAAACTGTACCAGCTGCAGTATAAAGACCAGGAACGCACGGCTGAAAAAGCAGGAATTGTGGATGACATGAGGGTTTCCTAGTGCATAGCGCTGCGAAGCGCTCCATTCAATAGATGACATGAGGGTTACTTGCGCGCGGTAACCAGGCTCGTCATCCTGAGGAGCCGCCGCGGGAATACGTTTCAATCATGCACTGCGCGACCACGGCGGCGTCTCGAAGGATGATTGGCTCCGTGACGCTCGAGGAGACTCGAGAAGACTTGCTCCCCTCGCCGCGGTGCAGAGAAGAATGTATCATATAAACACTGATTTACATCTCCTCCTCCCCCTCTCCGCAGCGGCGGAAAGAGACCACCTCGGAAGCGGAGAGGGGGCCGGGGGGAGAGGTCGAAACGCAGCCGTATACACTCAATGCAGTGACGGACGATCAGGCAGTGGCGGCTCCTTCTTATGACATCAGGGAGTGTTTACTTACTAAACCCGTAGAAGTCCGAACGTGCGCCCTTCGACTGCGCGCCGGACGAAGCTTCTCCCCGTTATCAGAGACTTTTCTGCGGCGCTGCGCTCAGGGTGACGGTCCTTGTTTGGCGTTTTAGAAGACCTTATGTCATCCAAGAAATGGACCGGTGCGAAGCGCTGGTGGGCTCCTGCTTATGACATCACGGTGGTACCAAGTCTCCTCGTACGTCACGGAACGAATCATCCTTCGAGACGCCGCAGAAGAAGGATTTCATAATTACTGGACTTCTTCTCGCGGCGGCTCCTTCTTATGACATCGAGGAGGTATTTAGTCTCCTCGTGCGTCA
>CAYJMN010000058.1:0-22948 GCA_964371045.1 uncultured Chromatiales bacterium
CAACTGGTGAAAGTTAAGGAATTGTTCGCCTCCTTATCTTAGCGCTTATGCCCCCAACCCCTCTCTGCCGGAGGCATCCCTCCGGCAGAGGGGGCCGGGGGAGAGGGTGGATCGTTGTTTAAGGGATTTCGATTATATTGCACCTATCACAACTGGAGCACTCGCAGCAGAATTCCGATATCGCTCTGGATCAAAGACGATGTTCACCATCAAGCTCTCGCCGGGCGGTAGTTCTTGTAATGCGGGCAAGCACCAGGTCCAATAATTTTCCAGGAGGAGATGTCATGAGCAAAAGCCAGGACACTAAAAAGAGCGCGAAGAAAGAACCGGCCAAAACTAAAAAAGAGAAAAAAGCCGATAAAAGAGACAAGAAAAACGACAAGAAGAATAGTCCGATCATCGTAAAGTAGTCAGGATCGCCTGGTTTGCGGCAGACTCTTGAGGTGCCAGGCAACGGGTGCCTATGCCGCTTCCTGGCACCATCCCCGGGTACACCGGCGACAAAACGGTATCATCGCCATGCGTACTGAATCGGGAATGCCCTGCCGCCGCATCGCGTCTGCGCGGCCTTCCGTATTTCACGCCTGCGTGGCGTAAAATGCGGACAGGTCGCGCGTATCGTTTGCACACCATGGCGCCTCAGTTGAACACATGTCTGAGGTTTCCTTCTGATTCCGATGTGACCGCCGCATCGCACAGGCTCCCATGGTACTTGTCACAGGATCAAGCCGGCACATCGGCGGCAGGCTCGGACCCCGGCCTCTGAAGGATGGGTATGCACCAGGGGTGTATGACGCGGAGCGCGATGCGCGGGAGCCGCATACGTCCCGTTGGTGAGAAGTATTCCGCGCTATTAAATCGCAATTTCCTCTTTCCCTTTTCCCACGTTTCCCTCATTTCCTTTATGTGCCGTCTCCGGTCACCGCTTTGGACGCGGGTGTCCCGGTGGCTGGAATTTTGGCCCGGGGAAGTCGATTTTCGTTGACTTTGATCCACCTTTATGATAGTATGCGTTCATACTCTGATTCACATAGAAAAATTTTATTCGACGCCCTTTCGGCGCCATGATTCCGACGCGATTCTGGAGGAATCCATGAAGACTATCCCATTCCGGAGCTTCATCCTCGTCGGTTGCATGCTTGCGGCGAACCTCGTGCTTCGCGCGCAGCAGATCGACGCGGGTATTTTCAATCCATCCGACAGCACGCTTGAGGTTCGAGTCCGCCCGTCGTCCGCGGTCCCGACGCTTCCACTTTCCAACATCGTCTTTACTATTCGGTGGTCGAACATCTATAACGTACAGCTCGGTGCTCCAGTCTCCGCCGCCTACTCCGTCAGTAAACAAAGCGGCGAGCAAATTTCCGGAGCTTTCAGGTATCAGAGGTTCGCCGCAGCCACCGCTCAGTCGGTCAGCTGGGCCGCGAACGCCGAGATCCCGATCATGACCATCCCCGTACGGCAGGTTGGCCAGGGTACGGGTACCTTCGAGCTGACCAACGATTCCTGGACCGCGGCGAACAACTCGTCGTTTTACGTCGAGATTTCAGGTCAAGACAGGACCGGTGTGATCTATCAGTCCAGCGTCGGCGGCGTGCCGCTCCCGCTTCACGTCACGGCGCTCCATGCATGCGTATTGGACGAAAGAGTCACCCTTCGCTGGCTCACGGACGGCAGCACCGACGGCATCGGCTTTATCGTTGAACGCCAATCGGACACGCCGCAGTGGGAAGTCCGGGGGATGACTCCGGTGAGTGCAGGCGACAATGACGGCTGGTATGTGTACACCGATGACGTGCCACGGACCATTGTCCGTGGAACCACGCTCCGCTACCGCTTGAGGATTCTGGACGCGGACGGATCTTCGCGATACTCCAATACCATCGAACTTCAGACAGAAGACGCGTCGGCGGCAGACACACATATCGACGTCTACCCCAGTCCGACGACCGGCCCCATGACTGCATCATTCGTGCTGCCGGTTCCAACACAGGTGTCGGTAAGCGTCGTCGATCTCCTCGGTCGCGAGGTGGCCGTACTCGAAGACAATGTGACCCTCCCAGCCGGACGGCATGTACGCGTATGGCCGGTGAGCGGGCTCGCGAGCGGCAGGTATCTCATTGTGTTGAGGCGCAACGGTCGCGCGATGTCCGTCCCTCTGATTCTGACGTCTATTCACTGACCCGATGTATGGAACAGAAGCAACGGAGCCGTCATGAACACACGCACTTTCTGCATCGCCGCTACCCTCCTCCTTTGCCTGGCTGTGCGCATTGACGCGGCAATACGGACATTTCAGGTTGCCGGCAACTGGAGTTTACAATCCAACTGGCAGGGGAGCACAAAACCTGTTACCGGTGATGATGTGGTCATCTCCGCGAACTGTACCGTCGATGAAAACATCGCCGCGTACACCTTCAGCACGCTTACCGTCAACGCCGGGGCGAACCTTCAGTTGATGCAGTATCAATTACTGGTATCCGGAGCGATCACGAACAATGGATTTATCTACACCGAATGCACGTCCTATCCGCCCATCCCCGCCGGCAAGAGCTGGGGATCGTATGTATTCTTCAGCGCGACGGGACCGCAGACTGTGCCACCCGGCACGTATTATTGTTTAAAGACATCCGCATCCGGATCATCTCGCACGGTCTCGGCGGGTGGCGACATCACCGTAACGTATGAACTGTACGTCGAGGGATTCACAAACACGAATCAGGTGATCTTCGATCTGGGCCAGTGGCAGTTGCTCGGTTCGCCCTCCTACACCTACGTGACAGGGCGACTGCGGACAGCCAACACCAGCACGGCACCGCTCCCTCCGGGGAAACGTTGGTATTCCAACATGCCAATGCGGCAGGGTGTTGTGGAATTTTACGCGGCGTCCCCGCAGTACATTCCCGGAGGACAATACGACGACGACGTCGTACTGTCGGGCGGCACAAAAACCCTGAACGGTGTGATGTACTCAAACGGCATACTGACGCTCGCACAGGTGGTGCTCGTCATCCTCGATTCGAACGCGGTAATCGGATCGACGGGGTCGATTTCTCCCGGCCCTTCCATATTCTCGTCGGCGAACATGATCGCGACCATGGGATCGGCCGGGCTGGTCAGGCAATTCAATTCCGGAGGCACCTTCACCTATCCCATCGGCGAGCTGACTGGTACTGCCGAGTATTCGCCGGTGACGCTGACCTTTCCCGCTGTCGCCGGTTCGTTCAGCGTCCTCGTGCGGACAGTCAACACCAAGCATCCGCAGAACACCGCCACGGTATCGTACATCAATCGGTACTGGAGCATCGACGTCTCATCATCGACGACGGCGCGTCCGGGAAATGCCGCGCTGACCTACACCGACGCCGACGTCGTGGGACCGGAAAACGATATGTACACGGGGCAATGGGTTGGAGGACCGTGGCTGCAGCGGAACAAAGCCGACACGCTGCTTAATCAGCTCGGCGCAACGGCGGTGCTGCTGACGGGGGATTTCACCGGATATGGGCTTCCACCCGTATTGACCTGCACGATCGACGCGAGAGTGCTATTGCAGGGGCCGGCGATTGATTCGAGCGGCACGATGCGGACGACGCTCAACAGCGCCCATCTGCTTCCGTTGCAGCAGCCGTACGGCGGCGCGCCGTGGAGTTATGCGGGCACCGAAACCCTCACAGCGATTCCAGCACAGGTCGTCGACTGGGTGCTGTTGGAGCTACGCTCGTCGCCGACCGGTTCCGCTGTCGCACGCCGTGCGGGTCTGCTCCTGGCCAGCGGCGTCATCACCGATACCAACGGTACCAGCCCCGTCTCATTCCTTTCGCTGACAACCGGCAACTACTACCTCATCGTGAGACACCGGAATCATCTTGCCGTCATGAGCGCCGGCGCCTTGACTGTGTCGCAGACGACGCCGCGATATGATTTCACAACCGCGTTGGGTCAAGCCTATGGCAGCGACGCAATGATCGGACTCGCGAACGGACGTCCGCCTTTCGCTCTCTGGGGCGGTGATGCGAACGCCGACGGCAGACTGAAATACATCGGCTCGGGTAACGATCCGGCGTCCATCATGGCGCGCATCGGCGGAACGGACATCACCTCCACCGCGACGGGTTACTATCGTGAGGATGCCGACATGAACGGCGTCGTGCAGTTTTCAGGAGCGGGCAACGACCGCGCAATGATCTTGCGAAATATCGGCGGCGTGGACATCGCCAATCAGAGAGCGTCGCAGGTGCCGTGAGGGTTCCGGTCGAACTGACTGTGCCGATATCAGAGAACACGGTCCCCTGATTCAATTGCATACGATACACTGCGCGCGTATTCGCTAGTGCCTTGACGCCTCCTGTGGGAGCATGTCCGGTCAATGCTGCACCGATCTGTTTCAGCACTCGTCTCGGGAGCAGCGGTTGAGTCAGAGCATCAGCTTTGGTTACCATACCTGGCAATGCCGCCTGTAGATTCAGGCGGCATTTGCTATCGGGTTATGCTGGGGCCGTAAGATCGCATGCCGACACTCTTCATATTTCATTCACACCAGCAGATGGACATCGCTAGCTGCATCGTGTAGAGTTTTCTCCCACTGGGACTTGACAGCTGTTCGAATTTTCGACATTTTTGGCGATTCATTCCAATTCTATCCATGAACACCATAACTTTCGAGGTTCCGCATGAAACGCATTCTGCTTGCCGCTCTCGCGGGAGGAATCATCATTTTCATCTGGGGAGCGTTAGCGCACATGCTGCTCGGAGCGGGGACCTATGGCGCATCCACCATGCCGAACGAAGCCCCGGTGATCGACGCATTCCGCGGCAATCTACCCGAGGCCGGTCTGTACATGTTTCCCGGCCGGGACATGAGCAAATCGGCCATGTCCGAGCCGGATGAGGCATGGAACGAGAAGTATCGCACTGGTCCCGCCGGGATGCTGATTTATCGGCCGAAAGGCGGGGAGGTGATGCCTCCTTCTGTCATGCTGTCTGAAGGCGCCAGCAATATCCTCACTGCGTTGTTCGCAGCATTACTGGCCGCTTCGCTCGCCGGATCCTATGTGAAGCGCGCCGCCCTGCTCTCGCTGCTCGGTCTTTTCGCCTGGTGCGCGATCAGCTTCAGCTTCTGGAACTGGTATCATTTCCCGATGGCGTTCATCGCCGGGGAAGGAATCGATGTTGTGATCGGCACGGTGCTTGCGGCCCTGGTGGTGGCGAAGATCGTACCAGCGCCTGCTCTGAAGGCATAGCACCGCTCTCGATGCAGGAACGGTGCCGGTGTTGCCCCGGCTCTAATGTTCCTTCGCTCATGTTTGTGGAACTGCTCCATCCTCATGCTTCGGGCTTGCGGCAGGCAGAGGCGCCGCATCATCGTGCGATACTCCGTTGCCTCAACAAGAAATCTTACCCCAGGTCCGACGACAGGTATACCCGTGTTGCCTCAATAATTCATCATAATACTCTGAGCAGTGAACACGAGGGGAGGTTTGAGGGGAGGTCCATATAGCGAGAAGCCTGATATTACCGAGATCCGAAGACGTAAACTGGTCGTCGCATCGGAAGCCGATGGTACAGAGCAACGTGAGGACGATGAGAGGGTGCGCGGGATCGTCGGCGGCTTGGGAAGGGAGTGGGTGATCCATGAATCGCCCACTTGTTGGGAATAGGTTCAACCGCGGCGATACATGAATCGCCCACATTCCGCCGGTATACCCCTGATATCGCCCTCCGCTCTCCCGATGTCGATGAAATTCGATTCCGTATCTTGTTCCCCGAACCCTTCGCTCTCTCCACAGACTCCCCCGTCGCCAGGATTTCAATATCCCTCCCATGCTCCGCCCGCTCCGCCGGACCAACCACGGTCCCGGAGTACCCGTTCAACAAAACGTTCGTACTGCGTCAGTGAATCACTTCGACTCTGACCTATCGCGTCAGGAAAATCTGGTCCTGTCCGACCGACCGGATCGATGGGCCGTTCCTGGCCGCCATTCCTCCGACTCCGCCCGCAACGGTTTTCCCCGAACGTAAGGTCTTCATGTTCCGCACAACCCTCTGCGTACCCGTCAGAAGCAACACCCGCCCGAGAAACATCGTATCGCGTAACAATTCCGAATCCATGCCGAAAGCATCCGACCGCCCCGAACCATTTCCGGCAGCATAGAACCGCAGCGCCACCACGTCCGTCAGCGACGAATTCCGCTTCTCCTTGCTCCGCTGCCTGGGCATGACAACCACATGGCGCCATTTCTCATCAAGCTCCACTGTCAGACGCTTGCTCTCTTCCTCATCCGTCAACACCCTCGCCCTGTAGCGCCGCGTCCATACAACCCCTCCCGCCGTGCCGCGAAGAGTATTGATGCGAAGCCCGCTGTTCATCTTCAGATAACCCATAAACATCGGCAGCGTCATGACGCGTCGGTAGTAGTTCCATTCATCGGTTCCGATTGTCGGGACTTCGTGACGATTCCGCCATTCGGTAATGACGATCTTGAGATCCACGGCGGAAGGTCGGATGTTGATGCCGTCGATGCGGATGCATGGAAAATTCTGAAGCGCCATACCGAGCTCATCCAGAAATGCCCGGCCCGCATCGCTCAGCGTGGTGATACCTTCAGTGCAGCTTCCGAAGAGTTCAGCGTCACCCTTCGTTTCGAGAACGACATGATGCACTCCGGGTTGAGAGTAGTCGTAATCCCGCACACGCCGCGTACTGAGTCCTTTCATTCTAATTCTCCCTGAATTAGTGATACAATGAGAATTGAAATATAGAATGCCACTGAGGTATCAGACAAGCCAAAAATCGGTCAACCAGTCGTACAGGACATGCTCTTGTATTTTTCCTCCGTTTACGTTAAAATATTTTGCCGTGCCGAGCAGAATCCTATTTCCCTTTACCAGTGCATCTGAACTTTTCCGCGATGGTTTAATACCAGATATGTTGCTGAATATATTTGAAATTCATTTTTCACGGATGCGACGCACTGCACAGATGTTTCGTCCTGTGGGCATTCCGTCGAATGCGTCATTTCAGAGGAAATATGCAATGAAACCTTTCAGTGTACCACGTACGATGCTGCGAATAACCATGTACGCCCTGATGACGTTCCTTGCCTCAGGAATGTCTGCGTACGCTCAAACGAATTGGCCACCTGCACCCTTCCTTCTGTCACGGCCACTCCATCCCAATTGGGACATTTTCCGCATGGATCATGTGGCGGGGTGTCCCGGCAGCGGGCTTGAACAGGAAACGCTGTTTCTGGAGTGGCAAGCATCCTATTGGTTACCTCCGTACCTGGACAGGAACGACAGCACAGACACCATTCGTTACGAAGTCAACTTCATTGTCGAAAGCCTTAGCGGTCCGGGAACGATCACTGTCCCCTTCCGCTCATACGGCGACGGCTTGGGGCCATTAGTCTGGCTCGGCGGTGATGAGCTGTACGAACACGTGTTCCGTCCCCCCGTTCCCCATCCGCTGGAGCCGGACACCATCGTGATCCGCGTGCCCTGGTTTGTCCGTGCATGGAACAGCGTGGGTTCGACATACTCCGACACTGCCGGCATTACGATACGAAACGACCCCTTGCCAACTCCCGCGTTGGTGATGTCGTACAACCGGCCACCTTCCGGATCTCCTCCGACCATGCTGCAACCGCAAGACGGCGCAGTGGTCACCGGCATCAACTCTACGACGCCGCCACTGGATTTCATCTGGGCTCCATCCTTCGATCGCAACATTCAGAAGGGTGAGATAAGCGGTGTATTCAAGGTGTACAATCCTATTGTCCGGTCATGGGAAATCGACCATGATCGCACTGTCGATACACTGACCTATCAGTGGGTTGGGACAGTGGTGCACACTGCACCTGCGGGAAAAGGTACCCCGATCGGGACAGTGCTGGCCCGCGAAACCGGAAGGACCACAGGGGTCCAGCTACTTCCAGCGGATATTGATATGCTCTTCGGTGGACTTACACCCCCGCCGACAGCGATGACAGCCGATACGGTTGTGATCGATTACGTTATCTACGTGAAGGATTTCAATCTGACAAATTTCATGTACTTCCCAGTCGGACAACAGACAGTGACCTTCCGTTACAGTCCTGACGGGACACTCTATCCCGACACTGCGAAGTGGAGCCGCTTCGGCTGCAGACCGCACGAACAGCTCAGCACAATGTACAGAATCACGTTGGTGAGAGATGGTATTGTCGGTGTTGAGGAAGATGTAATCTCCACGCCCTCTGATTTCTCCGTGGAACAGACGTACCCTAATCCCTTCGCCGCATCGACCTCCGTGAACTACATACTCCGCCATGCCGCACAAGTCCAGATTGACATCTGCGATGCACTCGGCCGCAGCATTAAAATACTGATGGAGCGAGTGGAAACGTCCGGTGTGCATCAGGTTACCTGGGACGGTACCGATCACTCCGGACACCGCATGCCCGCAGGTGTGTATCTCGTTCGATTGAGAGGTGGCGGAAACGTGCAAACACGCAGCGTCACACTGCTTCGCTGATAGTGTCGGCACGCTGGTCGTCTCGAGTCGGCATGTACGCGGATAAAGACGTACGCGGATGAACGCGGATTAGTGCGGATGGACGCGGATAGGAGTTTTTATGACTTCGTAGCCGCCAAGTCTGGCAGGTATTCGAACGTAGACTCGCGGGTATTTTGTTCTAACGCACTGGCTTTACCCTCCAGAAAGCCCGAGTGCGGTGGGCCCGGGTCATCTCTCCGAGAGTTAAGCGGGTCAGGGAACCAACGGAGTATCCGTCAAACCGTTAAGTTCTTCGAGGAAACGGCGTTTCCGTTTGTGCGTCGTTCTCAGTTCGGTGAGCAGGTCCTCCCACTCTTTCAGACGGTGCTCACGGTCGTACACCGCTTTCATGCGGCCCAGGTAATCCACCGCGGACCGATAGCCCTCATAATTTACTTTGCCGATAAGTTTATCCACAATGCTCCGCCAGATATCGAGCGCGCGCTGTGGATATGCCTCGGCGATAGCTACCGCGATAGTGTTGATGAGACCGAAGCCACTGAGGTCGTTGAATTGATTCTTCGGCAGCCTGTCGTGCAGCAGTACCACATCGTCGATACGCTTTTCCTTGATGGCAATGGTGACGAGCGTATCGAGATCCGGGAATTGGGAGCTGTATCTCCTGTTCGCACTCAACAGCACTTCCGGCGCAGGCAGAGGCCAGGTTTCGGATGCGCTTGCTTCGGGATCGACATCAGGGCGAAGACCGGTTTCGAGATACGAGAGAGCGGCGGGACGAATAACGGTCCAGACGCCCGCTGCCTCTGCTGCTTTCTGTAACTCGAAGTACGTTGCGGGAGAGGGATTCTCGAAAAACTCCTCGGTACGGTAGGTCGCGACCAGATCGAAGCGCTGCTCCGTATTCGCGATTTCACGCAGCTGGCTCCGCAGCTCCGCGGCGACGTGACCGTGCTCTACGCTTGTCTCCTGCATACCCTTGATGCACCAATGTCGAGCCCTGTCCACTTCCCCATGTTTCACTAACTCGATTACGAGATCCTTATACACCAGGCTGTGCTGAGCTTCCTTCTCCAACAAGGCAATTATCTGATCCTCACACCCTCCGAGCCGGTAGGCATATATCAACATGGATAACAGTTCCTTTCTCTTATACCGATATTTATAGTCTTCGACATCCGCAACCGGCATATTCTGCATGCGCGCCTCGAATTCCCTGGCGACTTCCTTCCAATGTTGCTGTGTGTAGCGCTCGTTGGTGTAGATATGATCGCAGCCGCCCAAAACAGAATACTCGTCATCCATAACCCGTTCAATAATCCAGAGCAACTGACCGAGCGGCGGCATGGACGAATGAGGAACCGCCTCCATGACCACCTGCATGCATGCGAAAATTTCCTCACCTAATTCGCCCTCATCATTCGATTCTCCGAGCTGGGCGTTTCCATACGTCCACAGATCCTCACCAAGTGAAACAACGGCATCCGCTTCGCCGTCGTCAAGTAACTCCTGAAGAGCGTCCCGGATATCTGAAAAATCGGGTACAAAGCCCTCTCCGTTCCAGCTGTTGGTCCAGGAAGGTTCCGATGTACGCTCAAGAATTTGCTGTCGCAACCGTGTAATGTTCGCATCACGTTTTTTGCGGCTGAGAGGAGTATCGCTCCGTGATCGACCATCATACTGGATGATGCGGGACGCAACCGCCGGGATTTTTTTTGCCAAGTCCGCAAGCAGCGTCAGCAATTCATCCCGAGACATGCGGTCCAGCAATTCCACGATGCGAACATGTCCGGAACCGGCACCTTTGGCGGCGAATCCTGTGTCGCCGATATCGTCCCCACTATCCTCGGTATCCTCAGTGTCATTTTCATCGGCATCGGCATGTTCATCTTCACCCTCTTCATCATCATCCGCGGAATCGTCAAATTCATCGTCCTCCATTTCGTCTCCGTCAACGTCCGGCGAGAAGCCCATGGCTGTGAAATCGAACATTTTCGCCAGCTTGCTGTCGGGTGCGAGAAGCGGAATGACGTTTCCGCTAGTTACCTGCTGCGCTCCCGCGAGAACCACAGCCACCGCATGCTTGCAGATCCGTCCTCCGAAGGGACAGGAACATGTAGCGATCAGGTCGCCTTCCAATCCAACCTTGATGCTGGTTGCATACCGATACGTGCCGCGAACCCACGCGACAAGAACATTATCCGCCGTCCGTGCAAGTCCTTCAACATCACGTATATATCCCTTGCCGCGGCTATACACACGTGCTCCCGCGTAATCACGCAGGCGGTTATGGGTAAGATTTTTCAGGGCATTGATTAGATGTTCCATGAAACGCTTCCTGTTCGAAATTTTGATTACAGCCGCTTACCCGTGGGCATCGCCACGCCATAGGACAATTATTCCGGAAACTGGGTAGATAGACGGGTCGACTCGCGCACGATTCCACATCATGCCGATCCATTCGGAAATAGGCCGGTTCAACACGGACCGTTTCTGTCCGGATAATGGTGGTAGAGATCTTTGCTCCGGAAAAGCAGCATGGCCCGACTATTCCATGTTCGGAATCAAATGTAGAAAATAAATACACGCTTTACTTCCGTCGCAGTCGTGACAATCGGGTGTACACCTCCATGGCAGGTTATTCCGAGTGTTCTTACCGGCGCTGATTACGGATTTATCTCGGAGATGAAAACACTATTTGATCACCCTGCATACTCTCTCCTCCCATTTCCTCCCAATTGAAGTTTCGCAGGGGAAAGGGCTGAAAAACCATAGCGTCGATGCGATTCAACCCGTGTGGACAGATTGTTTTCCCCAGGCTGAACTCCGAGCTTGAACTGCTCGATACAGCGATATTTATGTGATGAGAGACATCTGTGCATGGAGCTATCCACAGCAATCAGGGCAATTCCCGATCCCCATGAACCAACTTGCGCACTTCGACGTTTTCAAAACACGCAAAACACCGAATGAACCTTAAGCACCCTCGCCGAAGCTAAAATAGCCCGGTCGTCACCTGCCCAGGAATCCAGATGGGGTTGCGTTCGTTTCCATACGCCACAACACAAGCGACCTGATCCATTCGCCGTGATCGTCGCAACTCAATCACAACTACAACGGAGAACGATATGAAATATATCACAGCCACGCTTCTGTCCTTCGGGCTGTTTGTCTGTGTTGCATGTGACGACGATGATCCTGCCGAACCGCAGGGACAGGAATTCGTCGCTACGGACGCCAACTTCGCCGCTTATCGCGAGTGGCCACAAACAGTCTCACCCAGGAGCGGAGCGGATCCCGCCGGTCTTGTCGGCACCGCGCATGAAGCCGGCAATCAGGAGATGACCAGGCACATCTTTATCAACGATAACGCTGTTACCCGAGACGGAAACGGCAATTATCCGAATGGAACGCGTCTCGTCAAGGAGGTGCGCAGGGCCGATGGCTCGGTTGCCGTGGTGACGGGAATGGTGAAACGAGGGGGCAGTTTCAATTCCGCCAACCGCGGCTGGGAATGGTTCATGCTCGATTCAGACGGCAAGATCACAAGCCGGGGCGCGAATCTGTTCAACAATGGATGCAACGGCTGTCATGCGGCCGGCGCTTCCAAGGATTATGTGTTTACGAAATAAGCGTTTCCAGATTTTTTTACAGAAAAGCCGGAGGATCTCCGGCTTTTTTATTTTTTCATTTGATCAGTGTCACCTATCCCGCCATCCCGATATACATTCCGCCGAAATACGGGATGAGCCAGAACAGCCACACGAACAAGCTGTAGCGATGGAAACCGGTGCGCGCTTCCTCGCTGCCCCGGCGCACAACCAGCGTTGCCCATGCGGCATGCGCGAGCATCAACCAGATCGCGATCTGTCCGGTGAGTGTGTGGGGCTCCATGATATCGAACGGACCCTGCGCGAGAGCATGCATCGCCAGTGTTCCGGACACGTCGAATACGAAGCCCAGCCAGAAGGCGGCGACATGCCACGGCCTGAGATAGCGCGCGATGCGCTCGGCCCAGACGCCAATGGAATAAAATACGAGAGCGAGTGTGATAAGCCCGGCTGACAGTGCGACGGTGATCGACATGGGATGTTTCCGTAATCGTGCGTATGCTTCGCGGTTCACGACGAAAGCTTTCAACAGAACCGCTGAAGAAATATACGACATGGTCGCCTTGAAGGGAGATTCAATAGCTGCCTCCGGAAGCGCCTTCCATCACAATCACCGGACGACAATGGTTCGGATCGTCTCGCAGCAATTTCGCATGCGAAAACCATGAGGTGCTCGCGACGGTGAAATCGAAGCATGATCCGAACAATCATTTCCACTGATTCAGGCATATCAAGCTGGCCACTCCATTTTCGGTAACGAAGGAACACTGAAGCCCCGCGTCATCCAAGTGCGTGTCCCAGCTCTGTATCCTGGTTCATTACGAGGACAAATTGCTCTCATGCATGCAGGTTGTACACACTCCCACCAGACCGTTTCCGTATCCTTCAGGATTTGGAGCAGGACATCGGTTGTGTTACGTTGCCGTGTCGTTCGGATGGAAGATTTACGCCGTGCATCATGCCCCTTCATGAATACAATCGCTGTTCAATAGATTTACAACCGAGGATGTATCATGAGCACCCGCAACATGTTTTCGCTGATCGCGTTGGCGTTGTTCTTCCAGACCGTTTCCGGTCAGACGTTCTACCCCCCCGCCCCGTTCATTCTGCGCACGTTCGAGGATAACCCCATCCTGTTCCGCATGGACCACGTCGCTGGTTGCCCAAACAATGGGCTTGAACAAGATGTAGTGCATCTCCATTGGCAGGATGCACACTGGCGTCCACCATTGGAAAGCAGAAACGACACCACGGACACAATCCGTTACGAGGTCAGTTTCATTGTCGACAACCATAATGGACCAGGAAGCATCACCGTGAGTTTCCCGGCAGGAAACGCAGGCATGTACTCGGATGTATATCTTGGCGGTGATGAACTGTACGAGCGCCTCTTCCGTCCACCGGTCCCGCATCCTGTAGAGCCGGATACGATAGTCCTGCGCGTCCCATGGTTTGTGCGCGCATGGAACCGCATGGGCTCGACCTATTCGGACACGGCGGGCATAACAATCCGGGAAAATCCGCTACCTACACCAGCCCTGGTGATGTCCTATAACCGGCCTCCTTACCGAGCACCGACGATGATCGTTCCTCTGGATGGTGCGGTTATCACGGGCATTCGCACAGACCCATGGCCGATTGATGTCATTTGGCAAGATTCCCGGGATCGCAATATAAGTACAGGTGAAAAGAACGCGGTATTCCGTGTCTTCAATCCTCTCACCCATTTCTGGGAAACCGATATTTACGATCATAAGGTCGACACGCTGACCTCTCAATGGGTCGGGATCGTGGTGCGCACTTCACCAGCAGGAAAAGGGGCTCCAATCGGGACGGTGCTGGCCCGCTCCACGGGGACAGCCACTGGGGTTCAGATACTCCCGACCGATCTGCATATGCTGTTCGGCGGACTGACATCGCCACCAACCCCGACGACCGCGGACACGGTAGTACTGGACTATCGGATTTACGTCAAGGACTTCAACACTACGGATTTTACCCAAGGCTGGCCAAGAAGTCTGAAAGAGGTCGATTTCCGATACTATGAGGACGGCACATTGTTTCCCGACACGTCGCAATGGAGCCGCTTCGGCTGTCGTCCACACGAACTTGTTAGCAACACATTTCGAATGACGCTGGTACGCGACGGTATCGTGGGTGTGGATGATGGGCCGCTGCCGCCGGGATTCACATTAGCACAGAATCATCCCAATCCCTTCAGCACGTCCACATCCTTCGACTACACCTTGTCCGAAGCGGCTTCGATCAGACTGGAAGTCTGCGACATGCTCGGGCGGACGGTGAAGTCCCTGGCGGTGGGGCTGGAAGCCGCCGGTCAGCACCATGCACGGTGGGATGGAAGCGACAACCACGGACGCCGCATGCCGGCGGGAGCATACATCCTCCGCCTCGAAGCGGGCAATAGGTTGCGCGAAAGAACAATAATGTTGCTGCGATAGAGAATACCGACAGGCGTTTGCCGACCAGAGCATACTCCATTCAGGTCGAATAGCATTCGTGCATCCGACGAGTCAGGCTACGGCTGGCACCGGGGGCACGCTGTTATATATATGGTATCACCAGGTGACGGGTGGAATTCCATCTTCGGTCTGCAAATGGTCACTCCCGCATTGCTGTGTAATGCTTCATGCTCCGCGCTTGTGCTGTTGATTTGGTAAAATCACAATGAATCTGCATTTTCTGGATTAATTCCGCACACTGCTGCATACATCACATTGAACCGAGAGGAGTTTTCGATGAAACGAATTCTACTTGCCGCAATTCTTGGTGGCCTGATCATCTTTGTCTGGGGCGCCGCCTCACATAGGTTTTTTTCGGTCGGGGAAATGAGTCTGTTGACGATACCGAATGAGAATGCCGTCCTCGAAACGCTGAAAACCAATGTACCCGACGCCGGGATTTATTTTTTTCCGGGCGAAGGCATGCATGGGGCATCGGACGCTGAAAAGGCTGCATGGGAAGAGACCTACCGTACTGGACCGACGGGACTGCTTGTGTACCGGCCTGTCGGAGGCGATCCAATGCAGCCTTCATTGCTTATCAATGAAGTGCTCAGCAACATCCTTTGTGCCTTGCTAGCGGCGTTCGTGGCGGCGTCGCTCACGGGTTCGTATCTCAAACGCAGCGGTCTTTTGGCGTTGTTCGGCATCTTCGCGTGGGTCGCCGTCAGCATCAGTTATTGGAATTGGTGGTCTTTTCCAATGATGTTCATCCTCGGCGACGCCATCGATGTCGTGATCGGCACCGCGCTTGCGGCCTTTGTTATCGTGAAAATCGTACCCGCGCCTGTTGTGAGGGCATAGAGCTGCTAGCGCCGAAGGTGAACATGCCGACCGTGACTGGATTCATGATTTTTTCGTCGGTTTTCGGCGAATCTCCTGCTTCCTCATGCATCGGGCATGTCGCAAGCCGCAGTGCCGCACTCTTCAACGATAAAAAGGACAAGCTTGGTGTAACTTTCCAAGGCTTTAAGGTATATTCGTTGTCGTGCAGAACAGAGCACTGTACCTTGGTCCGCAATAGTTCATCTATCCATCCTCTGTCATGGTCGAATACCTGATATTTTGCTGAACATTTATATAATTCGCACACCTTCGATGGATTGTGGTGCACGCGCCGTTCATCCGGCATTCATTCCATCGCAACGCATCAATACCGAGGAGATACGCTATGCAAATTTTCAGTGTACAATGTACCATGCTGCGTCTGACTCTGTTCTCCCTGCTCACGCTATTTGCCTCCGGAATGGCTGCGTACGCGCAGACCGCATGGCCTCCGGCTCCATTCCTTCTGTCCCCCATAGGAAGCAGCAATCCCACACTGTTCCGCATGGATCATGTAGGCGGCTGCATGAGCAATGGACTCGAGCAAGATCTGCTGGAACTCTCCTGGGATAACGCGTACTGGAAAGTACCCTACGAAGACAGAAATGCTCTGACGGATACCATCCGGTATGAGATCAACTTCATCCTGGAGCGCCCAGATGGCTCAGGAACCTTTGTCGTCACCCTTCCCTCCGATAACGACGGCCTGCAAAACGCGGCGCTGCTGCATGGTGATGTCATATACAAGCTGCTTTTCAATCCACCCGACCCGCATCCTGAAGAACCGGACAGTATCGTGATACGCGTCCCCTGGTTTGTCCGGGCATGGAATCGGACGGGCTCCACCGCCTCGGACACCGCTGGTACCACCATACGAAACAATCCGCTTCCGACACCAGCGCTTGTCGTATCGTACAATAGGCCTCCCAGATATACTCCGTCACTCATTCAACCGCCGGATGGTGCCGTAATAACAGGGATCAGCCAGAACTCACCGCCGGTGCCCATCCTCTGGTCTTCTTCAGAGGATCGCAACATCCTGAAGGGACAAATGATACAGGCCTTTCGCGTTTACAACCCTGTCACTCGTCGATGGGAGCACGACACATCCGATCGCACTGTCGATACATTGACATATCAGTGGGTCGGCACCGTCGTCCGCACCGCTCCGTCCGGAAAGGGGGCACCGATCGGGAGCAAGATTATCAAGAACCCCCGCGACACCGGTCTCCAGTTGCTGACGGCAGATATGGAGATGCTTTTCGGAGGACTCACACCCCCGATAGCTATGACAGCCGACACCGTCGTACTCGACTACGAGATATGGGTAAAGGATTTCAACAGCACCGATTTTTCGCACCGGCAGTTCCAGCAGGAGCTTGTGAACTTCCGCTTCCAGAGTGACGGCACCCTATTTCCCGACACCTCGCAATGGAGCCGCTTCGGCTGCAGGCCGCATGATCTCGTCAGCAGTACGTATCGGATAACGCTCGTACGCGACGGCATTGTCGGTGTGGAGAGAAGTGGAATCACGACGCCCCCGGACTTCTCGCTGGGACAAGGATACCCGAATCCCTTCTCCACAACAACGTCGGTGAACTACACACTTTCACGTACCGCACAAGTCCAGATTGACATCTGCGATGCACTCGGCCGCAGCATTAAAGTACTAACGGAGACAGTGGAAACACCCGGTGTGCATCAGGTTAACTGGGACGGTACCGATCACACCGGACACCCCATGCCTGCGGGCGTATATCTCGTTCGATTGAGAGGCGGCGGAAACGTGCAAACACGAAGCGTCACACTGCTGCGCTGATCCGCGTAAGCGGATGAATACGTACGCGGATGAACGCGGATTAGTGCGGATAAAGACGTACGCGGATGAACGCGGATTAGTGCGGATGGACGCGGATAGGAGTTTTTATGACTTCGTAGCCGCTAGGTCTGGCAGTTATTCGAACGTAGCCTCGCGGGTATGCTCGCGACCTGGTAGTATTAAAGCACTGATCTTTCGGATCTGGAGTTAAAAACTCTCTTATCCGCGTTTATCCGCCCCGATCCGCGAAAATCCGCGTACGTTTTTATCCGCACGGATCCGCGTTCATCCGCGTACGTCTCTTTCCACGATCATCCGCGTACGCCTATTTCCGGGGAAATTGCGTATTATTGATTTTACCGGCTTTACACAGCCGGAATGCCTCAACAGAGACCATCGACTGAACAGCAAGGAGTTATTATGTACCGGTTTTATCGTTTGGACAAGGACGAACAGGAAAACGACGTTCTTACTGTGGTGGACACCTGCGCAATCCAGGGAGACCGCATTTCTTCCGTTCCCGAGAAATACTGCAACATTCTCTTCCATCTGAGAATCGATGCGAATGACAAAATAGTCGTCAAAACCGAATACGCATTCGGTGTGCCGGGAAACGTCATCCTGGATGCGGAACAATGGCTCAATGACGCGTCCGACAAAATCGCTCTTCCCACGTATTTTTACGATTTCATCATCATCAATGAAACTGAAAGAGTACCACATCTTCATCTGGTATACATAGCGGAAAACGAAGAAGCCGTCTGGAATTTTCTCAATAGCTGATTCGTTCTCTCATCGTGATTCGGAGCAATTCCAGAAGTAAATGGAGTTGCTCTTTTTATAACCGATCAGGGCATACGTACCACAGAGGCTCCGATGAAGCTCCGAATCCCGCTTCACGATCGCTACCTCACCGATTTCCCAAAGAATGAATTATGAAGAAATTTGGAGATCCAGCTTCCCCTTCATAATTCATCCTTTCCCCCTTCCCCATGTTTTGATCCCGAGAAACAGACCTCGAAACTTGCTTCACTCGGATATTTATCGTACAATTACGACTGAATAGTCTTTTTCAAACGAGGTACATCGCTCAAACGACGCGAAGGTGGAACAAGGCGATGCCGATACCCTCGCGTAAGCTGTATCGTTCACACGGAGGATTCATGTGCAAGCATGCTTTTCTTTGCTGCATCCCGGTCGTTGTCATTCTGCTCCAAAGTTATCCGTGCCATGCCCAGGATGGTTGGTTCTGGCAGAATCCGCTGCCTCAGGGGAACCATCTCCAGGGAGTCACCTTCACCGACGCCAACACTGGGACGATCGTGGGATGGTGGGGAACTATCCTCCGTACAACCGATGGCGGGGAGTCGTGGTCGAAGAAGTCAAGCGGGATATACATTCTCTATGGAGTTGCCTTCGCCAATGCAAACAGAGGAATCGCAGTGGGACAGCGAGGGACGATCCGCCTCACCACCGATAGCGGTGCGACGTGGTGGGAGCAGGAAAGCGGGACCACGCAGTTGCTCACCAGGGTGGCCTTTGTCGATGCCAATACAGCGACGGCGGTGGGACGGCTGGGCACAATCCTCCGGACCACCGATGGCGGGTATACCTGGTCGGAACAGGTAAGCGGAATCGCGATGGATTTTTGGGGAGTCGCTTTTACCGATACGAACAACGGGATAGTGGTCGGACGGGAAGGAACGATACTCCGCACCACCGATGGTGGAGAGACGTGGTCGATGATGTCGAGCGGAACGTCGCAAGCACTCCGCGGTGTTTCCTTCACCGACGCCAACACAGGGACGTTGGTCGGAGACAATGGCACTATCCTCCGCACCACCGATGGCGGGAAGACCTGGGAGAGCCAGACAAACGGAACGACGATGGATCAGTACTCCGGCGTCTCCTTCTCCGATACCAACACGGGAACGGTGGTGGGACAGTACGGAGTCGTTCTCCGCACTACCGATGGCGGACAGTCGTGGGCGAAGCAGACAAACACATCGACGGAACCTCTTTATGGAGTGCACTTCGTCAATGCCGGCACAGGAACCGCGGTGGGTGAATCGGGAACGATCCTCCGCACCACCGATGGCGGAGAGAGGTGGGTGCAGCAGTCAATCGGATCAATGGAACCTCTCTATGGAGTGTCCCTGGTGGACACGAACACCGGCATCGCGGTGGGGGAATCGGGAACGATCCTCCGCAGCACAAATGGCGGGGATACATGGACGACGCAATCCAGCGGTACGGAAGTCCTACTCAATGGCGTATACTGCCATCCGCGAGGCGGCGTAGCGACGGGAACAGCGGTTGGAAATGTTGGAACTATTCTCCGCAGCACCGACGGCGGGGCCAGTTGGACAAAACAGGAAAGCGGTACGACGGCGGACCTCATGGCAGTTTCCTTCGCCGATGTCGCTACCGGGACGGTGGTCGGCTCGGCCGGCACCGTCCTTCGCACCCACGACGGCGGGGCGACGTGGCGGATGCAGACCAGCGGGACCATGTGGGACCTCCTCGGTGTGACCTTTGTCGATGCGAGTACGGGAACGGTTGTTGGGACCAATGGAACAATCCTGAGCACAACCGATGGCGGCGAGCATTGGTCAAGTCAGTCAAGTGGAACATCGTCGATACTCTACGCTGTCTCGTTTACGGATGCGAACACCGGCACGGTGGTCAGCGGGGATGGAACGATTCTTCGCACCACCGATGGCGGGTCGCATTGGACGAGGCAGACGAGCGGGACAACAACGAGACTCTATTCGGTCTCGTTCGTCGATGCCAACAACGGGACAGTGGTCGGGAGCGGCGGCACGATTCTCCGCACCACCAATGGCGGAGCGACATGGACCGGACAAAACTCCGGGACGTCCAACTGGTTGTATGGTATATCCCTCGTCGACGCCTACACCGGCACCGCGGTCGGCTGGGGCGGCACCATCCTCCGCACCACCAACGGCGGCGTGAACTGGGTTGAGGATGAACTGCCCGCCCCCTCCCTCTTCCATCTCGGACAGAACTATCCCAATCCCGTCACCGCCTCCACCACTATCCCCTTCTCGCTGACGAAACCGGAGCATGTGACGCTGAGCGTGTACGACATGCTCGGACGGAAAGTGGCGCTACTTGTGGACGAGCGTCGGGATGTGGGATCGTACAGTGTGAATTTCGATGGCGTGGGCCTGCGGTCGGGTGTGTACTTCTATGTGTTGAGAAGCGGATCGAGCGTTGAGACAATGAAGCTACTGCTCACGAATACGCACGCAGCTTTCTGAAGTTTTTTTTCAGGAAGGGGAATGAATGCCCCTGCTGAAGTGTCTACCCTTGGTAACCGTGGGCCTCTGAGTTAATTGAGAATGAGCCATGATCAAGCGCGCTTTACTGTCTTGCCTTTATGTCGGGATCCTTCTCTTCAACCGCAGCCTCTGCGAAGCGCAGTCCGGTTGGGAGTGGCAGAATCCGTTGCCGCAGGGGAATCACCTTCGGGGAAGTAGCTTCGTTGATGCAGAGAACGGTTACCTCGTCGGATGGAGTGGATCGGTATTACATACCACGGACAGTGGGAAGACATGGGATTACCAGAGAACCGGCTCCGTCGCCCTTCTATGGGATGTCTGTTTTACAGACTCCAGCAACGGTACCGCTGTCGGTGCGGGAGGCACCATCCTGCGCACGAGGGATGGCGGAAAACATTGGGCACTCCAATCAAGCGGAACGGGGGTGTCCTTCTATGGGGTGTCCTTTGTCGATAGTGTGTTTGGCGTAACCGTTGGAAGTGAAGGTACCATACTGCGCACCGTGGATGGTGGATTGAGTTGGGTGAAAACAAGTATCGGCAATGCGAGCTGGTTGGACGTCTGCCTCTCCACTCCTGAAATCGGAACCGCGGTTGGCTCTGATGGCACTATCGCTCGTACTACAGACGGTGGGAAAAGCTGGACTGTTCAGGAAATCAACAAGAACAGCCGCTTTACCGGCGTTCACTTCACAGATCCGGATCAAGGAACAGCGGTGACGTGGCAGGGAGAGATTTTCACAACATCAGACAGCGGACGGACCTGGGATCAGCTTCCCATTGCCGGTGGATCGGGTATTTGGGATGTGTCTTTCGCCGACAGAGACCACGGCATGGCGATCGCCCGGGACAGCGTGTATTGTACTACGAATGGAGGGTTGAGTTGGGAAAAGCATTCGATCGGGATCAGTGAATACCTCCCTGCGATATCCTGCGTTTCGACTGGAAACACAACTCTAGGATTCATTGCGGGTGACAAAGGGAGGATACTCTCGACGACGGATGGCGGCTTCCGCTGGACAGAGAATTCGTATGGCGAGTCCTTTGATTTGCGTGGCATCTGCTTCCCGAATACTAAGACTGGGTTTGCTGTTGGTGGACGCGGGACCATTCTCACCACGTCCGATGGAGGGGAGAATTGGCAAACGACGCAGTCCGGATCAAAGAGTGATCTCTACGGGATATCCTTCAGCAGCAGTGAAAACGGTGTAGTGGTTGGAGATGAAGGAACCATACTTCAGACCACTGATGGCGGCGTGCACTGGCGCTATATTACACCTCTGTGGAAGCTCCCTCTCAGGTCTGTACAGTGCTTCGACGATTCATTATGGGTATTGGCAGGAGGTTATCGTTACCGCGAATATCAATGGTGGGGAATGGCTCAATGGACAACGGACGCGGGTACGACGTGGACTGGTTATATGTTCAAAGATACTCCTGAATACCCGTTTCAATCCTTGAACGCAGTTGCCATCCTGAGCCCTCGGCAATGGCTTGTGGCCGGTGATATGGGACGATTGTATGGTACAAACGATGGTGGAAAAACCTGGATCAATCGAGCGAGTGGTTCGGACAGGAATCTGATGTGTATGCAATTCAAGAATCAGACCCATGGTACGATATCCGGCCGGAATGGCACCATACTCCGGACGACGAACGGCGGAGCGGTTTGGACAGGATGTACGACAGGAACAACGAAAAATCTGTACGCAGTCTCCTTCACGGATAGCGCAACCGGGATCGCCGTAGGTTGGGATGGCATCATCATACGCACTACAGATGGAGGTACAACCTGGGAGGCGGAGGAAAGCTTGACTACATACGAACTCTGGGGGATACTGTTCACAGATTCGACTACCGCCATAGCTGTGGGTGATTACGGCACCATCCTTCGCACCACCAACGGCGGCGCGCCATGGATACCGGAAGAAAAGCCCTCTCCGTCCTTTTTCCACCTCGGCCAGAATTATCCGAATCCCGTTTCCGCCGCCACCACCATCCCCTTCTCGCTCACCAAGCCGGGGCATGTGACGCTCGGCGTGTATAACATGCTTGGCAGGCGGGTCGCGGTGTTAGTCGATGAGGTTCAGCTTGCTGGAACGCATAGGGTTTCTTTCGATGCGAACGGAATGGCATCCGGTATGTATTTCTATATCCTCCGGTCAGGGTCCGAAGTCGAGGCAAGAAAACTGCTGGTGATAAATCCCTGAGGTCCCATTTCGTGACTCCTGCATGAGTGGGAGGACCAGCATCCGACACTGGTCCTTTTCGGAGAGGACATCTATTTTTTCACGCATTCACGAGGACCGTCACCCCCCCGGGGCGGGGGGAGGGGGCGCCGGTATTCGGGAGGAAAGGGTTTTGCGGGTGGTAAACGAA
>CAYJMN010000058.1:22958-35989 GCA_964371045.1 uncultured Chromatiales bacterium
CTACCACTGATATTTCTCCCCCCCCCCCCCCGCCCCCCCCCCCCCCCGGGGGGGGGTGACGGTCCTCGTGAATGCGTGAGGAAAGGTTTTCGCGTGTGATCAACTCTCCGGCTTGCGACGCGAACTCCGCCGGGGCCATCCTCCTTATCCCCGCTTCAAAGATCGCGATAGACATCACGTCGATGCCCCAATTTGACTACAAGGACAACGAGCGCTGCATCCCGAATTTCGTAGACGATGCGATAAACGCCTTGTCGCAAGCGATACCGTTCGTAGCCCGTGAGCTTCGTGCAACCGTACGGCCTGGGCTCATCCGCCAACTGCTCAATGCGTTGGACGAGGAGTTGTCGATCCTTTTTCGTGGGAACGGCCAGAAGTTCTTTTTTCGCCGAGGACTTGATGAGAACTCTATATTTTCCCACTACGCTTCATTTCCTTGACGACGGCATCGAAAGACAGATCGGCTTCATCTTTCCGATCATCAAAAGCCAGAATATCCTCGGCGTCTTCAGCGAGACTAAGCCGGACGGCTTCGTTGATCAGTTCCGACACACTTCGATCGGTTTCCGCCGCCTTGAGTCGTAGGGCCCGATGCAGAGCCGGATCGAAATATACAGTGGCGCGTTTGTGTGAATCTTTCATATCGTAAATGTAGCGACAAAACGTCACAACGTCAAGCTGAGTGTGCCCACCAGCGCGCGCACTGGTCCATTTCGTGGATGACATAATGTAGGTTCCATGTAACCGGCGTGCATGCATCCGTATGTGTGAAATATACACTGAATTCTACATCTTCCTCCCCCTCTCTCGTGAGAGAGGGGGCCGGGGGGTGAGTTGTTCGAGATCCACAGAGGCCGGGTCCGGAGGGTTGAGTTTATGAGACCAGGCGGATTCAAGCCGATTTCACAAGATGTCATTAGCAGGGCCGCCACGCTGTGATCATTCGTAATTGCATTGAGCGTCACGTGGCGGCGTCTCGAAGGATGATTCGTTCCGTGACGTACGAGGTGACTCGAGATAACTTGTTCACCAATCACCTCGCCGCGGCGAGTCTTCGTCCTTCGGCACGCCACAGGGTAATGTGCAATCTTCGAAGCCGAATTCGTATCGCTGTGGCGACTCATGAGGCGGTGTTCGGTCTTCTATGCTGTTCATAGGGCCAGATCATCATAGATCATAAACAGCGATCTCGGCCATCTGTATACGCCAGAACATCTCCTCCGCGTCCCTGTGCCCCCCCCGGAGCGAAAATAAATATTGCCCGCCACTTGACTATAAGTGAATAATATCCGAATATTGTGGAATATTTGAATTCACGGCGCAAGCCGGACCACGAAACAGCGAGAGGATACACGGAGAGCCGTTGCGATTACTTTTCCATCGTCCTTACGACCATTCCACGTACGCAACGCGGCCCCCTCCCTGACCTCCCCCACCGCATTCGTCGACCCACCCTTAGGACCGAATCGGCGATGCATGCCCGGGAGTGCGGGAGCGCACGCTCTCCGTGGCCACAGCTACCTTAACGAGGAGAACAGAGGAAAGCAGAATGACGAAACCACCAACCGCCTGGAACACTACGCCGGTTCCAATGCACTCCACCGGCGAGGTTTACGCAGAGCTATCGCAATGGGAATCCGGTCAACTGATCTCTCGTTGCGGAAAGGGATCACGAAGGAAAGCAACAATACTTTGAGATAATTAAGGAATGACTTTCATGTTCAGGTGCCTCTTCAGTTTTGGAATTATCACGATGTTTCTCCTTGCCGGCTGTTCGGACGATGGTCCTACCGGGGGGGGAGACGCAAATCCGGATATCGTCCTGATCAAGGACCACAGCTCCGATCCGATGTTCCAAGGCGACTATCGGATGGGCGTGCAGGTGGGTGATATCATTTACTATGCACGGCCGTTCGGATTGTGCCATGTCGATGCAGATTTCCATGTGATCTGGGACTCGATGTCTCGTGACCGAGAAACGTGGAGATACCTTTACATCACCGTGAACTTCAGCGGGAGCAGGCTCCTCGTGGTCAAATCGCGTTATTGGGATGTCTCTGTAGGTTCCCTTCACGAAATGGACCTTAAAACCGGTATCATGAACGAGATTCGGGATTCATCATTCAGTGTTTCGAGCGCGAAATATCTGAGCGATGGTGTTTCGTTCGTCTATTACTCGTATGCTCATCCAAAACATGGGTATGTCGCCGGTTATTTTCTTTCCACGGGAAGCGGGGGTGTCGACAGTCTCCTGTTGCTTGCCAGTTCCGAAGTCGGTCCCAAGGAGGTGGTCCACGGTTTCGATGTAGGAAGGTCCGATCGGGTTCTCCTGATCCCGGTGCATCGAAATGATATTACGGCAAAACTCGTGGAATTCGATCTTTATGCTAAATCGTATCACACGCTGCCGGGTGTCTTTCCTAACCAGTTCGTCTGGGCGCGTTACAACGCGACGGGAGATAAAATCCTGTACTCGAGTTATCCGAGAGGAATCGGAGGGTACACCACGTACACCGACACCGAAGTGGGCATCCTCGATCGGACCACGGGTTCGAAACAGATCTTGAACGTCAACACGAATCCCAGCCACCTGTCCGTGTCCATCTTTCCCAACTGGTCGGATGGATATAAGGCCATCCTGTATGGGAATACCTGGGGACCAATGATAGAACCGCCGGGTTCCATCGGGAATTACTCATTATATGCCTTGAAACATCTTAATTACTAGTTATTGGAGAATTCCATGAAATGGCTCGCATCATCGTTCATCTGTCTGTTCATGGTTTCCTCTCTCTTCGCCGATTCGCCGCGCATCTAGCCAACGCAGGATAAGGATGTTCTTCAACCCGAGTTTTGTCCGCACGCGGCTTACGCGCGGGACGTTCGACATAGAACAAATCAGCGACGGTCCCGTCCGAAAATAGCATTCCCATCGTAGCGGGAAACAACGCGCGGGCTTTCGCACCGTGGGGAGTTCGAAGCCCCGCCTGCACTCTCGGCGTTCGATGGCGGCATCGGCAGTCCGCGGACCAGGTCGGGGCTTTCAAGGAACGAGGAATTCCCGCGGGCCTGAAATTCGCTTGCTCTTCACAATAAAAAATCCAATCTTACCGCCTGACGCATGTTCATACACCCTTCATTCCACGGCATCAGCCGTTGTGAAGGATCGAGATCCCTCTTGCAGGATAATCCATCCCGCGCCGTGTACGCGCGGGTGTACGATACATCATTCGAAGAGGTGTGCCATGCATTGCCAGCAGGCGCAGATCCGTTCCTGGACACGTGGATATTTCCGCCACGGGGGCGCACGAGCGCAGGTCGTCCGTCCATCCGTCTTCGCTTTCTTATTCGCCGCGTACGCCGCATACGCCGCGTTCACCGCGTCGGCCGCCATCTTCCCCGTCACCAACCTCGGCGACGGGGCGACGGGACCCACACTCCGCGCCGCGATGCTCATCGCGAATCTCACCCCGGGGCGCGATACGATCTTGTTCGCGATTTCCGGCGCCGGTCCGCACACGATCGGAATTCTGTCACCGCTGCCTCAGCTTACCGACCCCACGGGTGTGCTCATCGACGGTTTCTCGCAGCCGGGGAGCGGTTCCGGTGTCGCCCCTCCGTCCACCCTCACACTGAAAATCGTCGTCGACGGAATGAATGCCGGTGCCGCGCACGGCTTCTGGATCGTCTCACCCAACAACGTCATCCGGGGCATCGTCGTGCAGAATTTCCAACAGGACGGCATACGGATTCAGGCCACGGTCCCCGGCACGCATACGAATCTGATCTACCGGAACATTATCGGGGTGGGCGTCGCCGGCTCGCTCGCACAGGGGAACGGCAAGAGCATGTCCGGTCCCTGGGGCGGCGTCAACATTCTCGTCGATCCGCAAACGCTCGGCACCGTCTACGCGAATACCGTTCGGGGCTGCCTGATCTCCGCCAACTACAGCGAGGGCGTCAGCATCTCGAGCTGCCCGCCCGGCGATTGCTACCTCAATCACGTGGATAGCAACTTCATCGGCACAACGATCTCCGGGATGAACGCCCTCGGGAACAAGTGTGACGGCGTCTATATCGGCGAGGCCGCGCACGACAACCAGGTGTGGGACAATCTGATCTCGGGCAACGACACCAATGGCGTCTGCATCATCGGGTACGTGGACGCTACGACGCAATGGTTCACCGACCGCAACGTCATCGGGCGAAACATCATAGGACTTGCGGCCGATCGTGCCACGCCGTTGCCGAACGGCTGGTATGGCGTAAGCATCGGAAGGTACGGATTGGTTTGGAAGCTGGGCCACGCGCGAGAGAACGTGGTCATATCCGACACGATCGCCTGGAACGGGCGCTGCGGCGTAATGATCCGAGAACATTTTTCCAACAACGCCAACGCCGACCGGAACAGGATCACACAGAATTCCATCTTCGCGAACGGCTCCCTCGGTATCGACCTCGACGATGACGGGGTGACAGCGAACGACACGGGTGATCCGGACCAGGGAGCCAACGAGCAGATAAACATGCCGATCATCACCAGTGCACCCTGGCTGGCGGGGATCGCGACGGTGTCGGGAACGGTGGATATCGGCCCCAATCCAACGACCGCCGTCGTCGAGGTGTTCAAAGCCAGTTCCGATCCCACCGGGTACGGTGAAGGAGCGGTGTTTCTCGGATCGGCGACACCGCTACCGGGAGGTGCGTGGAGTTGCAGCGTCGCGGGACTCCTCCCCGGCGACAACGTGACCGCCACCGTGAGGGACGCCTCAGGGAACACGTCCGAATTCTCGCAGATCCTTGGTCCCATCGTGCCGGTGGAGTGGATCTCCATTCACGCCGCATACAACGACGGTGTCGTGCAGCTGCGATGGATCACGGCGGCGGAGAGCAACAACGCCTTCTTCGAGATCGAGCGGAAGGAAGGCGGCTGTTCATGGCGGCGCATCGGCTCCGTGCCGGGCTCCGGCACGACGAGCGCGGAATGCCGCTACACGTTCACCGATGCACTCCGGGACCTCGGCGCGGGCAGCTTGCTGTGGTATCGGATCGCGCAAATCGACTACGACGGAACGCGGGACTATTCGCCGGAAACGCTGGTGGAACTCTCCGTGCCGCCGCCGTTGCCCGTCTTCCATCCGGTCTGGCCGAATCCCGCATCGGGCCAGGTATTCCTGCGCTTCACCCTTCCCGTCGAAGCCGAAGTGCGGGTCACTCTCTCCGATGTGTGCGGCCGCGAAGTCTTCCTTGTCCCATCGCCGGCGGTCCGAGCCGCGGGCGCCGGTACCCTCCGCATCGATATGGAATCCCTCCCCGTCGGCTTTTATGAACTCGTCTGCCGGGCAGGCAACGCGTGCGAAGTGCAATGGGTGAGAATCGTGAAGTGAAGGTCCGGCTGTAGAATGTCGGTTCTTTCGTGGGGCACTCGCGCCTCGATGTGTCCCTCACCGCGAACACGAGGTTGCACCGAAGCAGATGCGAACATCCGGTATCCGAAGTACTCGAAGAAGGCCTCGCCCCTTGTCTCGCCCGGAAGAATGAGGTCGAGGCAGAGCTGACCGGAAGCATTCATTCGCACGTTCTCTGCACGACTCCGGGCACAGGATCTCGGTGAGGACGATGAAGAAGCGGATGACGTCTAGTATCCTGCCTCACAAGCGCCTGCAGCCGATCCCGCCAGACGGGACGACTGCCGCGGAAAATTGTTGGTCTTGAAAGCTGCACTCAGGACAGGTCCTCACGCGCGTACGTAACCTTGGCCCCATGGGTGCGCGAAGCCACCTTGGCGGTTTTAAAAAATGAGGAGTTATCTTGATCCATATAGCACGACAAGTGCAACCACTGATGCCCGGGACACCCGGAAGAAAATCAACGGGTTGAAGTAATTTATTGAGGCTAACGTGAGGTGTATTATGCGGACAAAATCGACCTGTGCTTCGGTTTATCAGGATACGTCTACTCAATGTTGGGCACCTCCCGGACAGGAGCGCCAATGATCAGGGTCGAACTGAGCGTGCTCGTTCCGGCCCTCTTGTCCGAGGTGTTCTCGTACGTTTCCGATTTTGGACGGTGGGAAGAGTGGTACGAGGGGGTTTCCGGCTTTCGAGCGATCACCGAAGTCACACGCGGGAACGGGGCCCAGTACGCGTACAAGGCCCACATCGGTCCCCTTCGCGCCACGGTAGTCACTGAGATCACCGAATTCGTTGAGAACGGCGGCTGGACGGGCGTTGCCCGAAAGGGCATGCGTCACGCTACACACTGGCGTTTCGAGGCAGTCGGGAACCAGACTCGGTTTCTCCATGCCGTCGAGGGGCAGGTCCCGATCCCCGTTCTCGGTGGTCTGATCGAAACAGTGGTGCTAAAGCCGCAGTGGCAGCGCATTGTCGAGGAGTCGCTTGCCAATCTCAGACGCCGCTTCGAGTCTTTGGAGACGACCCATCCACCAACCAGAACCAACACCGGTGCCTAACGTTACGCCGCAGCCGACGGGCCAGGGCACCGGCTCTTCGAAACGCAAACAGATTATAGCGGCTCGCGGCTGATTTACTCAACATTATGTATAAGAGATTATGGCATTTAGCGAAATTGAAAAACAAAGATACGAAGAGGTAGTTGGTCAATTTATTGACAAGCGCAGACCTCACGAAACAATTCGGGATCAAGTAGATTTGTTCTTTCGAATTGAAGGTCACAGCGTCATTATTTATGAAATAAGAGAGGTATGGAATCAGCGCGATAAAAAGCTTGAGATACCAATAGCAAAAGCGACATTTGTTCAGACAACAAACAAATGGAAATTGTATTGGCGACGCGCAGATTTAAAATGGCATGCATATCCACCAGTACCCGAGACGCGAACGATTGAAGAATTTTTGGCAATAGTAGATGAAGATCGGCATGGTTGCTTCTGGGGTTGAATACCCACATAACCCGCTGTTAACAAACGGTCACTGCTTGGAAAAACTTCTCTGCGTCTCTGCGTTTCATTTTCCTCCGCATCTCTCCTCTGCGCCTCCGCGCCTTTGCGTCTCTGCGTTACATTCTTCTCTGCGCCTCTCCCCTGCGTCTCTCTCTCCTCTGCAGCGATCACAAATATTCCGAACCTCTTGACTATGAGTGAATAATATCCGATTATTGTGGATTAACAGAGCCTATGGCGGCACATACATGGAGGTCAGAAAATGAGATGGGTATTCATGTTGACTCTTGCAGTCATCGGTGTGACTGCTGGGTGCTCCACGGAGAGAGACGACTTCGGCCCTTACTATGAATTCAAGTTCATGGACAACATCAGAGCAGTAATCGCCGGCGATTCAAATCATGTGGTGGTGATCCAGACAGCCGAAACAAACAAATACCTCCAAGCCATTCCGTTTCAGTTGGCGGATGAGATTGGCCTGCTTGATACGGTAGAATTTAGAATGAATGTGTTATATGGTGGGTACTCTCCGATACCGACGCCCGAACGGCTTGTTCAGCAGTTTCATGATTCGATTATAGTGAAATATGCTCATGCAGTTCATGATCGAAGAGCTGGCTTCCTCAAACGGTCGACTCCAACAGGGAGTGAGGGAGTTCAGACATCCCCGCGCATCACGTTCTATAGCATACGGAGCGTTGAGATTCTGAAATCCCCCAACCGACACATAACATTTGAATCAAGATTGATCTGGTAGACTTTAGCTTCCTACCCCGCGCATCGAGCCGATCCCGGCCGTATCCGGACGGCATATTCGCAGGACGGTAGACGGAAACACCCTTCAAGGACTATTGCTTCATAAGAAGTCCATCTTAGGCGTGTTGTTCCTCTCTGCATCCCCCTCCCCTTTTTTTTCCCCTGCGACTCTCGAAGCCGGATTGAGGGATTGAAAAGCTAAGTTGTTATCTTGATCCGGATAAGACGACGAGTGAAACCTCCGATGTCGAGGCACCTGGAAGAAAAATCTGCGGGCTGGAGCAATTCATCGAGCACGCCTTGATCTGTGTTATACGGACAGAAACGAATGGCGCAGCGGTTTTGATGCTTCACTCAACACACAGAACCTGTCTGTGTGTATCGATCTCATGGATTACATAATGTCGTCCGTGTAACCAATAAGGAGAAACAATATGCTGAATATAGTACCGCTCATAATGGCGCTTCTCGTTTTCGTCGCGCAGTCTGCAGCCCAGAAAATTACACGCTACGAAGCCGACGTGCTGACGATCGAACCGTCGGACGTTCTCGGCGAAGCGCGGTTCGCCTTCAATCACGTCCACCAAACGATGGACCTTGATCCCAGGACGGCACATGCATTGATGGCCCGCTATCGGTACGACGACCGCACGGAGACCTACATGTACAAGCCCGGCAAGACGTTGATCACCATTGAACGGCAAGGAAAGGCGGCGGAAGTCACAACGGAAGTGCGCGACGCCGAGGTCGAGGAAGCGATCGCGCACCAGGCTGCTGAAGCGCTACGGTTGAAGGCGAAAAAAGACACGGCTACGTCTACGTTGGCTGGCCAACCCTGCACCGTAGAGGTGGTCCGCTTCGCCATGGATGGTGCGGAACACGAGACGCACGTCTGGGTGCCTACCGACGCGTTGCTGTCGCACGCATTGGGCAATCTGCAGCTTCTCGAGTATCGGCTGGACGGAAAGCAGGCCGTATTGGTCCGCGGCCAACGAATGATGAACGTACGCATCAGTCAGGTAGCACGCTAACATACCGGCTACCATCGCCATTGATAGGAACAACCACATCGATAACTGAGGATACTATCCTATGGCGAAGAAAGAAAGAGAAGAAGATCGATAGAACCGTATCAGGATGGAGGCGATTGTCGACGCCTACGGTGCGGAAGAACAAGCGATGGGAGCCTCCTTATTTTATTTTCCCCCTGCGCCTACGCGCTTTCGAGTCTCTGCGTTTAATTCTTCTTCCCCTGCCCCCCCTCTGCGTCTCTGCGTTAATTTCTTCTCCCCCTTGCACCTCTCCTCGGCGCCTCTGCGCCTTTGCGTCTCTGCGTTAAATTCCCCTCCCGGGCGACCCTCCCCTGTGGCTCTGCGATGGTCCTTCGACCGGGGTCAGGTCGGGTCGTACCCGCGTTCTGAATCGAGGCCCGGTAATGTGCGACACCAGGTTGGGTGTTTGCGCCAATGAGGTGCTGTCTTTATCTTTAGAAGATGCATAGCAGCACCACCTATATCGAGGTTCGCGAAAAAAAGCGGCGGGGTGCAGCGGTTATTGAGCCTAACTTGAGGTTTGTTATGCGGACAACATCAACCCGTGCTTCGCTTTATCAGGATATGTCTACTCAATGTTAGCTCCAGTATTGAATACTGATAAATTTTTATGCCCACCGGATTTAGCGACACATGAACCACAGCCAACAAAGGTGATCTACCATGAAATTTTCTGTAACAATTGACCGGGATGAAGACGGCGTATGGATCGCGGAGTGTCCTTCGATCCCGGGTTGCGTTAGTCAAGGCACAACAAAAGATGAAGCGGTAGAAAACATCAAGGAAGCCATTCAACTGTGCCTGGAAGTACGTGCGGAAAGAGGGATTCCATTGACCATTGAAACACGGCAAGTTGAGGTAGCTACCTGATGCCTCCATTGCCGAAATTGAGTGGAAGAGAAGTCGTTCGAATATTCGAAAGATTTGGATGGAACGTTGCTCGCCAAAGAGGAAGTCACATCATTATGGTAAAAGACGACCATATTGCTACGCTATCGGTTCCAGATCATCAAGTAATAGCGAAAGGAACCCTTCGCAGCTTAATAAGGGCCTCCGGCCTCACGGTTTCGGAATTCAATGAAAGAATTTTGCGCTAACAAAAAACTCAAGGCGATGACGTACGGCACTCCCTGGATGTAATCGGGACAGTACGCTGGCGCGCATCGCGGAGAGTGTGGAATACGTCTATGTGGAGACATAACGAGCGCACAAGAGCGAGAGAACCGTATCATAATGGAGGCGATTGTCGACGCCTACGGTGCGGAAGAACAAGCGATGGGATGGTACTATTATCTTGAAGACAAGATCACCTTCCCGTTCAAGGCTAGGTGCATCCGGGAGCGTTCGACCTCGCCTCTGCGCAGGGGCGAAGTGCTCAAGGTCGACGGCATGTCGCCGGAGGACGATTGCTCGCACGAGATATTCGTCACGGCCAAGTGGAAAGGTCGCTCTCTCGGTCTACCACTGTCGCAACTCGAAGCCGTAGAGGCGGTTGAGGCGACCGTTGAAGCTATTGGCGACTGGCACTATTGGGTAGATCAAGGATACGAGTTCGGCTGAGTACGGGAAGAACCGTATACCCCCCGCGCATCGAGCCGATTCCGACCCGTTGGGATGTCTCACGCGCAGGACTTTGGGCGCCAAGCTCTGCGGGAATCATTTGGCTATTAGATGGAACGTCATAGATTTGCACAATGAAAGACAACGTCTTAACCCGAGATGAAGCATTGCGAAGACTACTTGCATCAGAGCCTGAAATCAGGGCGTTCGGTGTTCGCAGGCTGGCATTATTCGGCTCGGTATTACGCGGTGAAGCACACATCGATAGTGATGTCGATCTTCTTGTGGAATTTTTCCCGGTACAAAAACCTACACTGCCTTTCTCGACTTATGCGATTTTCTTGAAACGTGTCTCGGCAAAACCGTCGAGCTCGTAACGCGGGAGTCGCTTTCTCCATACGTCGGACCACATATTCTAAGCGAGGCGCAAGACGTCCTTCGAGCCGCTTGAATATCTTCGCCACATCCTTGCGTAGGTGGATTTCCTGTTGCGTCGAACAGCCAACCTCTGTTTCGATGATGTTATGTGTGACGAATCCTTGCAACGTGCGGTCGTCAGGAGCTTTGAGATTATCGGGGAGGCGTCGAAACATGTACCTGGAGATTTTCGGGAACAACATACGAGCGTTGATTGGCGTGCCATGGCGGCAATGCGTGATCGGTTGATTCACGGATATTTCGGTATCGATTACGAACTGGTCTGGGATGTTGTCCAAACCAAGTACCCGAGCTTCGCGCGAAAATCACCGCAATACTTGATACCTGACATGCGGATCAAGCCGATCCCAGCACGTCCGCATAGCACAATCGCAGGACTGCGGACGGAAAAGTCTTCAAAGATCATTTCCTCATAGCATCACTCCCCGCGCCTCTGCGTTTAATTCCCCTTTTGTACGTCTCTCCTCTGCGTCTCTGCGGCGTGGAGGCACTCCAGGGGCATGAGCCGCAAGAGAATGGGAAACGCAAAGTAAGAGCGACGCCTCGGTGTTCTTATTTTACAAAACGAAAGGATTGAAACGGTGGACAAGTGCGGTTACAAAGCTTCATAAGAAGTCCATCATTCCAGACGAAATCGCAGCAGGATAATCATGTCTTCAAAAACGATTTGGAAAGTTCTAAACGGTGTTTCTGACGCCTCGATTTCATTCGATGAATTGATTACCTTGCTTGAGAACCTCGGCTTCGATAAGCGTGTAAAAGGCAGCTATCATATCTTTTGAATGTCGGGTGTCGAAGAGAGGTTGAATCTTCAGCGTGATGGAAAAGACGCAAAACCGTATCAAGTAAAACAAGTTCGAAACGTAATCCTCAAGTACAAGTTGAGCGAGTTGATATGAACAGATATGAAATAATCATCTTCTGGAGCGATGAAGATCAAATGTTTGTCGCGGAGGTTCCTGAACTGTCGGGCTGCATGGCTCATGGCCCAACACCAGAGGATGCTCTGGCAAATACAAAGGAAGCCATTACATTATGGATTGAAACAGCGAAAGAATTTGGTGACCCGATTCCTGTTCCGAAAGGCCGGCGGTTGCATTTCGCCTGAGCAATAACCATGCCTTCCCCGCGCATCAATTTGATCCAGAACTGCACGGACGACTGATGCGCAGGCCTTTTGGCGGCTCTATTCACCAAACGCACGCGAATCGCTATCCAACTGAGGATACTATCCAATGACGAATAAAGAGAGAGAAGAAGATCGAAAGAACCGTATCAGAACGGAGGCGATTGTCGACGCCGTCACTCGGGACGACCAGACTATCCTCAAACAAGCAAGAATGAAGTCATGAAAAAATATCTCATTGTCGTTGAAAAAACTGAATCCGGATATTCTGCGTTTGCTCCTGATATACCCGGTTGTGGATCGACGGGCGAAACGAAGGAGGAAGTTGAGAAAAATATTCAGGAAGCAATAGCATTTCATCTTGAAGGCTTACGCGAGGAAGGCTTTGAGATTCCCGAGCCCTCGAGCTATTCTTCTTACATTCAAATCGCCGCCTGACAAAGCTGTCTCTTACGCGCGTCATTCAACCTCGTCATCTCGCCGCGGCGAGTCTGCGACCTGAGTGTACCCACCAGCGCTTCGCACCGGTCCATTTCTTGGATGACATAACGTAGGTTCCATGTAACCGCCACGTATGCATCCGCATGTGTGAAATATACACTGAATTGTACTTCTTCCTCCCCCTCTCTCGTGAGAGAGGGGGCCGGGGGGTGAGTTGTTCGAGATCCACAGAGGCCGGGATCGAGGGGGTGAGTGTACGAGGTCAAGTGGATTCAAGCCGATTCGGTCAAGATGTCATTAGAAGGAGCCGCCACGGTATGATCGTTCGTCATTGCATAGAGCGTACATGGCGGCGTCTCGAAGGATGATCGGTTCCGTGACGAACGAGGTGACTCGAGATAACTTGTTCACCAATCACCTCGCCGCGGCGAGGCTTCGTCCTTTTCCGCAGTAGCGGAACCACCGGGTGATGTGCAATCTGTGAAGCTGAATTCGTTTCGCGGTGGCTGCTCAGGAGACGGAGTTCGGATTCCTCGGTGTTCGCAAGTACGGTCCTCCGGCTTTCATAAAAAGCGACCTCGACCATCTGAATGCGCCAGGACCTCTCCACTGCGTCCCTGTCCCCCACCAAGTCCTCCCCCCTGCATCCCTCCTCTGCGTCTCTGCTACCTCACCCCCCTTCCCATAGGCGCTAACTTAAACAGGTTCCGACCAGAGGTTCTTCGTCAATATTTTT
>CAYJMN010000059.1:0-35547 GCA_964371045.1 uncultured Chromatiales bacterium
CGATCGGAATCAGTGGTCGTTTTCGATCGGAATGGGTGGTCGCTTTCAATCGGAACGCGTGGTCGCTTTCAATCGGAACGCGTGGTCGCTTTCGATCGGAATCAGTGGTCGCTTCCGATCGGTATGGGTAGTTGCATATGGCCAGAATTTACAGTCAGCACTGATGTTTGGGTCGGAGGCCGCAGGCCGGAGACTCGCCGCAGCGAGACTACGGAAGTGCCATCCCTGCGGGCTTCGAATTTCAGGAGCGACGGTGTGTGCCATCGTCTGGTAGCAGCACAACTTTCGATTTCCGATTCACGGTTCAACGATCCCCGATTGATAATTAGCGGATTAGATCAAATTACCCATTATCCATTGTCCATTATCCATTGTCCATCATCCATTATCCATTGTCCATTATCCATTATCAAATGTAACTTGCACGTGATCCGGAGTGTCTCTCTTCGATTGCCCTCCGCCATTCCACCTGTTCGTCCACAGTAACCGCTCCCGCACATGAAACAATGCGCCAGTATTTTCGCAACCGCGGTATTGATCGCCGCAGTGTCAACTCAATCCATCATCGCACAGGACAATGCGGGAATCGGGAACGCGATCGGCGCGGCCCCGAGATTCTGGGTCTCCGCCGCGAGTGTGCGCGGGGACTTCTGGGAAATGTTCAGGCCAGGGGCGCAATGGGACACGCTGCGCGCACGGATGGACGTCTTCAGCATTCATGTAAATGCGCTCACAGCGAGAACAGACACCGCGCTTATCCGTTCGGCGACGTCAAGTCTGAAATCCGCCGGTGTCATGATCGCATTTGAATGCGGTGGATTGAGGCCTTTCTCCGGCTGCGATTCGCTTGCGGGAGAACGTCACGCGCAACTCGAGTTGGGCGCCATCGCGCGATGGTCGTCGCGAGGGGGAAGCGTGGATTGCATCTCCATGGATTCACCCATCAACACCATGATCTTGGGCGGCGATCCAAGTGGAACCTGCGACTGGACGGTGTCGCGGGCGGCCCATGAAATGGTGGATTACATGAAGGCGGTGCGCGCCGTGTACCCATCGGTCACATTCGGCCTCGTTGAACCGGTACCCTGGTACAGCGTCGGGACCTTTCCGTCGCATCCTGGAAACAATTATGGCGATTTGCTGCTGACGCTCGATACGGTGCTGGCCGTCGTGGCGCAACGCGGAGAGCAACTCGCCATCTTCCATTCGGACTCCCCGTACGAGTACTCCGACAATCCGCAAACGCAGGGGTGGAAAAAACTTGTGGCGCTTGAGCAGTGGCTGCATGCACATGGTATTCGGCATGGGCGCATCAACAATTCGCAGGAGGGTGGATTCACAAGTGATTCGCTGTTCTGGCTGCGGACGCTTGCTTCGCATACAAAATTCATCGCTGAAGGCGGAGCGCCCGATGAGGTGGAAATATGGTGCTGGTACGCTCATCCCGCGGTGAATGAGCCGGAGACGCAGCCCTACACCTTCACCTACACCGCGAATGCACTGTTCGATGTTGCCTATGGCGCGGGTACGAGCAGTGTGGCGCTGTTCGAGCCGCCGAATGGACGCGTGTATCACGGCGTCGGCCAAGCGCAGACCGGAGTAAGCGAATATATGACGGCCATGGGCGACAGCGCGATTCTGCCCGCTGTCTACAATTTCTATCACGACATACCCGGAACACGGGGACCAAAATTTGCGGAGCTTCGCCAGATGCTCGCTGCCGAGAAGCAGTCCGGACGCATACCGCATCTCAGTATCGCGATGACCGACGGACGCGTGTGGACCGATAGCATCATCGCCAACACAAACCAGTACGATGCCATCATCGATTCGATGGCGCTCATCTGCCGGGATTTCGGGCAGCGGATGTTTGTTCGGCCGGGCTTCGAATTCAACGGTTCGTGGTTTCCATATCACGCGTACCAGTACCCGCGGGCCTTCCGGAAAATCTTCGACCGATTTCGCACCCTGGGAGCCGATTCGACGGCTTTCCTTTGGTGTTATTACACCGCCGCGCCGGCGGATTTCGACTCGGTGGATGCGAGCGGCGCGAGATGGTATCCGGGTGACGACTACGTGGACTGGTTTTCGCTCGACCTGTTCAATTCGAGAGACTTTCATCCGGATTCGGCAAACTCGAAAAGGGGCCAGTTGACGAACAAGGGAAAGAGCGAAAAATTCCTGGCCATGGCGCGGGCGAAGAATAAACCGGTATTCCTGTCCGAAGTCTCAGCCGCCGGGACGAATATCACCACGGATCCCGTGGACGGGCTTGTCGACTGGAACGCCTGGTTCGAACCGTTCTTCCGCTTCCTCGCTGGTCATCCCGAGGTGAAGGGCTATAATTACACGAACTGGGATTGGAGCCAATACGGGCAATGGAAGGAATGGGGCGACTCGCGCATCGAGATCAATCCAGTGATTCTGAACAAATACCGCACCGAAATGCGCACCGCACGCTACATCCATCTGCCGTACAGCGGACAGAGCAATCCGCAACTTCCCGCGCAAGTGCGGCTCGCCGATCCCGCGGACAGCGCCTCCATGCCCGCGGGTTCGGTGACCTTGTCCTGGCACCCCGCCACCCCGGACGTCGACCGCTATCAGTTGCAGGTGGCGGGTGACCGGAGATTCAATCCGCCGGTGCTGAACGATTCGACCCGGCTGGATACGACGGCTGTGTTTTCACCGTCCGGAGCGGGGACCTGGTACTGGCGGGTGCGGGCACATAATCCGGTTGGCTGGGGACCGTACAGTGACATCCGTTCTTTTTCACAAAAAGATACGGGCGTCGTTATTCCATTCGCTGGCGTGGAGATCGATACAACGGTACAGTATCAGACCATGGAAGGCTGGGGCGCCTCATCGAATTTTTATGAGGAAAATCTCGTGCGCTTCAACGCCACCGTAAGAGCCGAACTGTTCGATAAAGTGTACAGCGAACTCGGCGCGAATATCATGTGCATACGATTGTATTCCGGCTTCCAGACTTCGAAGGGAGGCCCGTACAACTGGGGCATCATGTCGGCGCAGCGCATGATTCTGAACGAAGCGCTCTCGCGTGGGAAGATCAACACGTTGTGGCTCAAGGTGTCGTCGCCCCCGGGTTGGATGAAGGACAATGGCAGCGAGAGGAACGGCGGGCACGTGAAGCACGAGCACTATCAGGATTACGCGGATTATCTTTCGTACTACATACGGCACATGCGCAGCGATTATGGAGTGCGCATCAATGCGGTGAGCATGTTCAACGAACCGGGCTTCGCTCCCGCGTACGAAAGCACCAGCACCACGCCGGAAGAATACCGCGACATCCTGAAAGTCGTCGCGGCGACATTCAGGCGCGACACGCTGGATGACGTAGAGTTGATCGGACCCGAGGCAGGCAAAATCACGGAAGGGTGGAGCTATTACAACGCGATCCTGAACGATCCGGATGCGGCCGCGGCCTTGTCGCGCATCACCACACATCAATACGGCGATCAGCGGCTGCTGTATGGCACGGGTCCGGCGGATGACTGGAACGGGCTGCGGGATCTCGCCGCACTGCACGGCAAACGCGTCTGGGAGACGGAGATTTTTGTCGGCGGTCCGGGCATGGCGACGAGAGACATCGACGAAGCGCTCCGTGCTTCCCTGCTTGTCTGGACAGCGATCACAACCGGAAACGTCACCGCGTGGCACTATTGGCAATTCCATCATCCCGCCGAGGATGGCGCGTCGCAGGGCATCATTTCACTGAACGCCGACAATGCGAGCATCGGAGTATTTCCGCGGTATTACGCGCTCATGCAATGGATGAAGCACATTCCGTCCGGCTCAGTACGCGTCAAAACCGATTGCGACAATCCCGACTTGTATACCGCATCGTTCATTCATGGCGGCAATCTGATCGCCGTCGTTTTCAATCGCACGGCGACCGACATCAGCACGGGATTCCGTTTTCCGCAGAACGCCGGAGGCGCGCGTCATTACCGGACCTCGGCCACCGAAAATCATGCGGACGCACCCGAGCCCATGCCCGGCGATGTGACGACGTTCCTCACGGTCAACGCACGTTCCATCAGCACACTCGTCATGCCACTGCTCACGACGGGAGTGGAAACCGTGGATCATGTGGAAATCGGCTTTGATGTGTATCCCAATCCGGCCTCGACGCATTCGGAACTGCGTCTCGCACCCGGTCCCGGCTCTGCTTCGATTTCCATCACGGATGCCCTCGGCCGCATCGTTGTGCGGCGCGTTGTCGACGACCATGCGAACGGATATTCGATGACGCTCGACCTCTCGCGTTTCGCGGCGGGCTCGTATCGCATTACCGTCTCGACGGGTAAGCGGATATCGACGCGGGTGTTCCTCAGGTTGTAAGCATTCCCTGACGCCATACCAGGTGAAGAGTACGTACGCGGATTGCCATAATGATATGAGGTTTTAGCTGCACCACGCAAACCCTGTCACCCTGAGTCAGGTAACCTTCGCTGCGCTCCGGTTTATATCGAGTGGGACATTTGCTAAAAAAATACCGTCATGCTGAGCGCAGCGCCGCAGATAAGCCTCCGATAAAAGAAAAATGCTTCATCCGGCGCGAAGTCGAAGCACGGCGTTCGGTCTTCTACGAATCTAGCCAGTTCTGACTCCTGGATGTCATGAGCAGCGCAGCACCCGCGGTAGAGTGTGGGGCGTTTTGTACCTCCTTCACCCGGTGGCGTGTCGAAGGACGATTTCGCGCTGGAACAACCTCTTTCTTTGAACATAGCCTTTCCCGGAGCGCTGCGCTGCTCATGACAACGTTAGGTCCGGGTTTAGGAGTATCGCACTGGACGTACGTGCGTGCTTCCGCAGAAACGCAAAGGAAAGGTGCAGGGAGGGGAAATTAACGCAAAGGCGCAGAGACGCAGAGGAGAGATGCTGGGCGAAAAGAAATCAACGCAGAGAGGCAGATGGAGAAGAAATCCACGTGGAGACGCACAAGGGTAGGTGGGAATTAGATTTTGGTCCGTGCCCCTTTATAAAATTTCCCTCTGCGTCTCTGAGTTAAATTCCCCTCCCTGCGGCTTGTCACGCTGGATATAAACCGGAGCGCAGCGAAGCTTACCTGACTCAGGGTGACGGTGCTTGTTTACGACATCTCCGGACCGGATGTAATCTCCGACCCACGCCCACCCGGGCATAGAGCAGAGTAACGTAAATATTGCACGGTAAAAGCGCGAATGTTACTTCGCACTAGAAAATTACGAGGTTCGAACCATGCTAATCGTCCGCCTTGTCACATACCATCGCGACACTCTCACATTGAGAGTGTCGCGGATGTGGCAGCGCTCACCCACAGACATCCGCTCCCTGTATTAGTGATCAATCACGCCTGAACCTCCTGCATTCGCTACGCCCTTCGGGAAATATTTTTTCGTAATCCTGGAAAAAAGGGAATTTTTCGCCTTCTCATGTGTCTACCTCATGGAATCACAGAGCCCAAATGCCAAGTCCATGCTGAACACATTCCGAGAATCTACATGCGACACAGTAATCCGATTTCACGTGCCGGGTTGAGATTACTTCTCCTATGTCTGCTCAGTGCGTCATGCATGGCGCCGAACCTTGTCGGACAGCAATGGAAACAGGCGACGTCACACAAAAAAATCGAAGGGATCGACCTCCTCTTTGTTGCTCCGGACGGATTCAACGGTCTGAGCCGCGCCGGAAATTTGTACCAGTTACGTTATCATAAACTCATAGATGATGAACATGATTGGTGGTTAACTCTCGCCACGGGGGTATCCGACCTGCTCTCTATGACCCATGATCAGAAATGGGTCGTCGGGAAACACGGGGGAGTATGGCAAACCGATTTCGTTGCGAAAAAACTCGTACAACGTCCAACCCAAACGAGAGAGGATCTCAATGTGGCGATCTATTATTCGACCATATGGGCAAAGGACATGTTGATCGCGGCAGGTGCAAAAGGGACGGTTGTTGCACAAACCCCTTTCGACGATACGATCAGACTGTTTACCGAACATAAATTTCCGGATTTCCATGATTTAAGGGAGATCGATTCCAAGACCCTCTGGGCGGTTGGAGACAGTGGAAGTATCGTCGTTTCGACAGACAAAGGAGCGACATGGACAGAAAAGAGCAGACGACCGGACTATCGCCTGAATCGGATTATTATGTTTGATGCATCGACAATTCTTCTCGCCGCCGCCGATAAAAAAACCAACACAGCCTTAGTGATCAGGACGAATAAAGCGCTATCGGTCTGGGAAGAACAACGATTTCCGGGTCATACTAATGTCACGAATGGGGTTGTAAGGGGGTATTCTGATCGTGGATACTTGGTCGGCGATAATGGATTGTTCGTTCGCACTATCGATAGGGCTGTGACCTGGAAAACATGCGGTGTGAAGACGAGGATATCCTTTACCGGTGTGTATTCATCTGATCCATGGATGGGAGCGGTGGGTCGCAGTCCGATCGACGGCCGTTATCGGTTTATTGCATCAAGTGATACAGGAAAAACATGGGAAGTGATCCTTGACCGCGAAGACAGTCTCGGAGCCGTGATTGCCTCTCGTCGCATAGGCAGGTCGCAGTATTGCGCACTGCAAAGCGGAGTCGTGGTTGATCATCAGAATTTCGGAGATTCCCAGTACGGCCGGATACGGACGGTTCCATTTGTCCCTCAATGCTGTGTATGGTTGAACAACAGCGTAGGCCTTATTGGAGGGAAGGACGGTATGTTGGCGCGGTTGGATGGGTACAACGGTCCCTCAAAGATGTTGACCGGAATACCGGACGATTTTATCGAGATAGATCACAATGGTGGAGATTCGCTTATCGCCTTGGCGTCGAAAGGCATCTATCTCTCGACAGACACCGGATCGTCGTGGAGTGCTATGCATCCGATTTCGAGCGAGGAAAAGTATACGCGTTGCAGATTCGTAACTCGCACGGATTGTATCGCTGTCGGCATGCACTCTGGGTTGGGTGTTGTTCGCAAATCGACGAATGGCGGAGCGAGCTGGTATACACTATTGCGTCACCCGGCTGAAGTGACGGGATTCACTACAACTGAAACCGGCGCGCTTATTGTCTGTACCGCCGACGGCAAGGTGTTGAAGAGCGAAAATGATGGAGTTTCCTGGAGTACGTTGCTGACGGCAACAGGCGAAAGGTTCCGGGATATTACGGCCGCACGGACTGAATCATTTCTTAATCTGCTTAAAGATGGTGAGACTATTCTTCGCAGCACGGACGGGGGCGCGACCTGGGATACACTGTTTTTCCCAGGCGAAGATTTTCTTCATCTATCAGAATCGGGCAGTTTTTTTTATGCATGGGGCAATTCCATGTCTGCGATGAAATATTTTGACGGGAGGTGCTCCTTTCCTTTCAGGCAAGGAAATCCGGATATCCGTGCGATCTCGTCGAAAGTGACAAGTCGCCGAGCCATCGCACTTGCTCCAGGAGGCAGGATTCTGTTGATCGGGTATTCAGATTTAACCAATAATAAAATTTATCCGGAATGGTGCGCAAACCGGGTTCGGAGTGAATTATGGGATATATGCTGGATCAACGGCGGGTCTGCGATCGTCGTCGGTGATAGTGGAGTAATTTTGCGAACGATGAGAAATGGTTCGAATTGGGAAGTTGTCCACCGCAACCCGGGCATCGGGGCACTATCGCAAGTACTACCACTTTCCTCAGGTGGTGCGCTGGCCGCCGGGGACGAGGTGCTGCTGCGCTCGGACTCGAATGGAACGACCTGGACGCAGCTCAAGGGATATCCTGGCCAATACATCGCGATGTTCGACGATAGAACCTGGGTCGCCTACGCAAAAGCCGGGAATCTCTATCTTACCGAGGACGCAGGACGAAACTGGGGTATGACCGGGGTGATTCCCGGAACGCCGCGGGAGATGGTTGTCAGTGGAGATTCGAAAGTCTTCGTTCTCATGTGCGATACAACACTTGGCCGCGAACGCTATACCGTCACGCGCAGCGGGGATTTCGGAGCGACCTGGCACACGTTGATTGAGACGGAGGATCAGATCAGACGGATGCGCATCTTCGATCAATCGCGCATCTTCCTTCTCGGTACCAAAGGCCATGTGTATATCGGAGATGATTACGGCCGCAGCTGGATCGAGACAAGGTCTTCTCTTTTTAAGGACTTCAATGACGTTGCAGAATTGTATCCTTACCGATATCTCTTTACAGGCGAGAACCGCGTATTGGATATACTGGATATGCCGGCGCCTGTTACCACGGAAACGGTTTCATTGCAAGCGCCGTCTTCCGCTGAAATCAAGGCGGTGTTTCCGAATCCGGCTCGCGACTTTGTGCTTGTTTCGCTTGAAACCCAGGCTGCCGGAAGCGTTGAGCTTTCGTTGTATAATTCGATTGGAAAAGCTGTCTGGAAAAAACGCAGCGATGCACGCCCCGGCGCGGAGAATACCCAGCGCATCGATATCGCCCGTTTACCGCCGGGTGTGTACTTTTTGCGTATGGCGGGTCCCAAGACAATGGATTTCAGGAAACTGCTTATCTATCGATGAACGGAGAAAGACCTCCGTTTATACGAATCCTGGAAAATGCGGACTCCACCGCCGCATCTGCCAACTCCTCATCCGTCAGGAACGGCAGGGTGATGTGGCGTTTTCGGCATCGTCCACCGCGGTGTGCCAAATACCGCTATCCTCGCCGAGTGCCGGACGGCTATGACCGGGTTGGCAATCCCCGCGTGGTTTCGGATTCCGATCCATGTAGCTCGACGAGCTGTGCTTCTGTCGGCAGCGGTGCTTGCTTTTTCCTGCAGATCGCATTATCTTGCAATCAATAATTGCAAGAATTTCTGGGCGGCTCGGTGATGCAAGGTGAACAGGTTGAAAACCCTCTGATTGGAAAGCGTGTGGCCATGCTGCGGGATGCTCTCGGAATGACACAGGAGCAACTAAGCGAGCGGCTCGGATTCCGTAACAGGCAGTCTCTTCAGGCAATCGAGAGCGGGAGAAGGAAGCTGCACGTGGGGGAGCTGCTGCAACTGATGGAGATGAGCGGTCGTCCGTTGTCATACTTTACCGATCCCTTCCTCTGGATGGGAGAAGGGAATTTTTCTTTTCGTCTCGAGCAGGAGGGGAAGGCTCGACTGGCGGAGTATGAACAGGTTGTGGGCAATCTGGCGATGCTTTGGCGCTATCTCTCGGAGGTCAATGGCGTTCGGGTTTCCTCTGGACCAGGGATTGCAATCTCACCGGATAGTTATTATGAAGACGTGGCGTCCATCGCCAACACCCTGGCGAGGTGGCTGGATTTGGGTGAGGTCCCGGCTCTGATCCTTCCCGATAAAATCGAACAGGACTTTTTCATCCCCGTGCTTTATGTCGATGCGCCTAAGGGGATATCGGGGGCCACGTTCCATGATGACGGCCTGAACGTCATGTTTATCAATGGCAACGAAGTCCCCGGACGACAGAATTTCAACGTGGGACACGAATTTTTTCACGCATTGACCTGGTCGATCAGACCGCCCGCCAGAGACGATCGGGAAGAATCCGCGAGCAGTGCTTCGAAGCGGTGGGAGCAGTTGGCGAATGTTTTCGCACGCACGATACTCATGCCGGATCATCTGCTGTTGAAGCGTTGGGATGAACTTTCAAGTCATTATCCCGGTGACACAACATCACCCGAGCATGTTGCAGAAATGATTCACACAGCGGCAGGGCATTTTCAGGTAACCTGTCCGGCGCTGTTCTGGCGACTTGTAAGTCTGAACATCCTGGATTCCGGGCTTGAGTCTGAAATTCTGTCAAGGTTGGAGAAGCTCTCTCCCCACGAAACACATGCCACACATCGCAAGGCCCTGTTCTCACCGTATTTCCTGCGGAATCTGGCAAACGCAATCGAGGGCGGAAGAATCTCCGTACGGAAAGCAGCGTCAATTCTCCAGCTTGATACCGATGGATTAGCCGAATCGTATCGATCGCATGGACTCCCCGTTCCATTTGACCTCTGACATTACATGAGCCATGGGACGCTGACGGTCGTTTTCGTCGATACGAATGTGATCATAGAAGCCCATCGCACGGGATGTTGGAATGCGCTCGTTGGTTCTTACGAAATTCACACCGTCGAAACGGTACGGGAGGAGTCGTTGAGGGGACGAAAGGACAATCCCGAATATGTGGTGGTTGACGCTAGAGTCTTCGACGGTAACGTGACCGTGCATCACGTTTCGGATAAAGAGAGGGCGAAAGCCATCATCGAACATCCCGGGTTGGCGACTCTGGATGAGGGGGAGAAAGATCTATTGGCATATCTGTATTCCGCGGGTATTGAGGTCATGATCCTGACGACGGGAGATACAGCCGCGATTCGTATGGCATGCCGGCTCGGATTTGCAGATCAACTTCGTTCACTCGAAGCATTGGCCCGCAAGGGTTCAACGCGCAGGGCATTAAAAGAATGGTACACAAGCAAACACCTGGAGAGCGTGAAAACTCGTTGTATCCTGGATGACCTGGCGTAGGTGATCCGGAGCGTGCCGGCTTGGAGCCGCATTCCTAGCGAATCCATCCTTGTCGCTCCTTCATACGGATTGATCAACACTCAATGTGCCATTGCGACGCAGCGCATGACGATGCAAAGTCTCGCACCGAACCATGGCACGTGTGATCGATGATACGATCCACTCCTGCTGATCAATCGGAAAGCTACAGAGAATTACGCGATACCGGCGAACGCCTCATCCACCGATCTCTCCACCAATTCCTCATCCGCCAGATACGGCAGGGTGATGTGGCCTTCGCCGCGGTGCTTGTTGTAATGTGCCGAATGAGACCGTAAGGATTCGGATAGCGACGAAACTCATCGCGGTTGACAGACAAGTCCTGTGCCAGAAGTCTCAGCTATCGCGTTCGGTGAGGCGACGGGCAGTGGCGAGAGGGTCACGCCTGCAGTCAAGTACGGCGAGTATCTGAATGCGGCCGTCATGAATCCTGTAGTATACAGCGAAAGGGAAGCGCCGCGACAACAGTCGATAACATCCGAATTGTATCGCATGAACGCCCGCGCTCAGAGTAAGGGATTCAATGTCAGAGTAAATGGAGTCGAGGAAGTATTTCCCGAGACCTGCTGCCTGCTGTTCATAAAACTGGAATCCTGCACGGATGTCGTCCCTCGCAGCGTCCAGAATCTCGCTGCTCATTCAAGTTCGTCCCTTAGCTGCTTGCGCGCGCTCTCCCAATCGGTGAATGCAGCGGACCCTTCGCGAACGTGAGCCAGGCGGGTCTTGAGTACTTCACCATGCCAGCCCGGGGAGGGTATCTCATCCTCGTTTCGCAAAAGATCGTTCCAAATCTCCTCCATCAGTAGGAGCTTCTGCTCGGTCGTCAGCTTGTCGAGATGTATCGCGGATTCCATCATTATCACTCCTTCATACGGACTGATCAAAACACAATGTACCACTCCGACGCTTTTCGCGGCAATGCAAAATCCCGCGCCTCCTCATGGCATGCGGAAGCGATGCTTCGATTCGCTACTGCTTGATCAATCGAAGGGCGATAGAGAATTACGCGACGCTTGAGAACGCATCCTCTACCGCCTTGTCGACCAACACCTCATCCGCGAGATATGGCAGGGTGATGTGACCTTCTCCGCGGGATGAGAGACATAGACGGATGCCCACTGCTGTCAAGCAGAAAATTGATACATGGAATCGTACATACTCCAGCATCTTGACTGAGAGTAATCGCGAGGTGCTTGAATAGGTCGTACGTTTTTGTGCTTTCATCATATCGTCTTTGCCGAGATTATTTTGGCCGGAAACGAATATTATACCAACGGAATCCTGTCCAAAACGATTCGACCCAAGGGAACTGCATAAGTGGCCGCTGGTCCGTGGCGAAAACTCCAACACGATTATCACCATTGAGGTCGCTCAGTGATACCTTGCTCTGCTGCGGGAGTGGCACACTCTTACCGCTGTCCTTCGCATAGATGAAGACGACAGGAACGAGAGAGAGAGCCGGATCCGCCGATTCGATTTCAAGAGTGAATTCCGCGAACGGTAGCTCCGTGAATTCTCCCGAGGCCGCATCGCGTAGCTTCACCCTGCTGTGAGCGCTACTGTCGACAGGTTTGGCAAAAACCTCATACGGAGTAAATGAACCTGTCGGGGGCGGGGATGCCATGGAATTCTCCCACACTCGACGGACATCGCCAGGATCGCAGAGCGTGGACAACGGGACGAACCTAATAATATCGTACATGGTGATGAGGCCATAACTCAGCGCCTCCGCGCTTACGGCGGTTTCGAAGGGACCAATCTCATCTGATTCGAGTGCAAAACGGATTTCGTTACGCTTGCTGTGAATATTGTTCGGATCATACACCAGGAGTCTCCCGAGATTGAAGGCTTCTTCGATATGCCAACCATGGACCAGCATGACATGGACTGGCTTCGTCGGATCATTTTTCACTCGGGTGAGGAGTGGTTGCGGGCGAGTCGTCACCATAAGAGCATAGCAAATCGTCCAGAACTGATCGAATGCGGAAACGGACCAAATCGGATCCTGCGGAGAATAGCCATTTCCGAAAACCCACGAAGCGTTTGCCGATTCATAGAGCAACTGCAGGTTGGTGCATAATGCGATTCCAGTCGCATCATCCCACCAGACGTCCTGTGTGGGAAATCCGTACCGTACATTGTCGAACGCCTTTCCGATAAGGGGAACACCGCGGAATCGTTCGAAGTATTCTGCCGCTCCTATGCTCATTCCGGGACTGATACCGCTGCGGGCTGTCAGCGTCGGTTCGTTAACAAAACTCCAGCCATCATACGTCGGATCGAAGCCAATGTCATACCCACCGAAGGAATAGATCTCTGAAAATGAAATCGCGGAGACAACGATTTCGGAGGACTGGCGTATCATGACCTCGAAAGCGTTGGTGGACCGGGAGATGGGAGCGAGCGCTTCAAGTGTTCCGTTAATCTTGTCATAGCGGAAAGCGACGGGCAGCATGCTTTCAGGGAGATGAATCGGTATGCGAAGACGCAGCGGGCGAGCGGCGAATCCTCCGCTGTTGACGATGCGGATCAGCGGAGTCACGGGTCGAAAGAGCGTCGTGTACCTGTGGCTGCGGATTTCGGCATACGAAATACTCCAATGGCGCCCTGCATTGTATGCACCGTTCGGAATCGTCAAGCGTAACCCGGCAAGAGGCGAAGCTACATCATCGACACTCACTGATTCGTCTGTCCCTCCCGCAACATTGTAATCGACCCGCACCGACGGCCCTGTAATCAACATGCCGAATTCGCCGTCGATGGCGTCCTCGACGCGTGTCGGGATACCCTCGCTGCAGCCCGCAACGATAAGCGCCCCGCACACGCTTATGCATGTGAGAAAACAAGAAACATAGTACAACACTCGATTCATCGGATGCTCTTCAGTGGGTTGGAGTGGTCAGAATAAAATCCCGGCCCGGGTATGCAGGCCATGATTGCCGAGTTTGATCGCAGGGTCAGTCCCGCTCTGAATTGAAGAAGGAAAGTACGTGTAGCCGACATCCGCCATGAGCAAGAAGGAAGCGATCACGATTTCCACGCCACATCCGACGGCAACCCCCGGATCGAATCCGCGAATGTCGGTGAGCTCTAGAGTCTCGCGGATTTCGCCGTGCGCGATATCTACGAGGGCATTGACATTCCATGCGAATGTCGGGCCGGCCCCGAAATACGGTGCTATTCGTTCGTCCAGCGGTATCCGGACGTGGAATCTCAGTGTAAACTCGAGGTAGTCCAGCCTGTAGCTACGCGTATCGATATTGGAGACGCGTTCGGCACCGCGCCTGTTGTAGTAGAATCCACTTTGAAAACCGAAGTTTCTTGATATTGCGAATTGGCTGATGATCCCTGTTTGGAACGAAGTGCGAGAGGTGTAGGATTCAAGTTCCACGTGCGAGGCGTGGAAATCCGAGCTGGTGATGCCACACGACACACCGAAATACAACGCTCTCGTTACAGATGTATCCGTAGGTATCCTCATTCCGGTCGGCTGTGCGTCAAGATTCATGGAACTGAAGACAGCGAGGAGTGCGAGGAGGGAGAAAGTCTGGACGCATGTGCACAGAATGCGGTACACACCGGACATTGCTACTGTACCTCCCAGAATTTGGTATAACGATCGGTGTATCGACGCAGTGGTTTACCCTGGAGGTCGTACTCATAGAGCGAGATGGCAGAATCGCAGACGCAAGGCCAGGAGGCCAGGATGCGGTCATTACTACGCCATGTGGGCAAGTAATTCCCATTGACGTACGGATGCCTGTGCAGAATCTGACGAAGCTCAAAGGTCAGCCGGTTCAGAACCCACACCCCGGGACGGGAGTAGCCGTCATTCGATTCCGTATCGACGTATGGTTCAAACACGATTTTATCGCCGTTGGGCGAAAGCGCTACTCCTGCCACAACGGGTTTGGTGAAATTGCTATTGAATGCGGGTACCTCGATACGCCATTTTGCAAGCGTGTTGGTATTCAGATAGACAAGTCCCTTGAAGCTTTCCGATGCAAGACTCACCGCGCAGAGTACCGAGTCGTTCAGGACCATGAAATGAAGATTCATTTCTTCGTCGCTGATAATGAACTCCACTGAGTCACGTACCGGATCCCATTTCACAATGCCGTATTTGGGCACTCCGGCTTTTACGCCCGCGAGCAGGATCAACCTTCCGTTCGGTGCGGAGGCGATACGTTCGAAAACTCCGAGTTCGGGGAAACAGCGTGTCTCTTTCGTATCGATGTCGGTGGCGCAAACGATCTTGGCCCGGGTATAATAATAGATGCGTCGGGAATCCTGGCTCCAAGTAAAACCCTGGGCTGGGAGAAAGAGCAGATGCGAATTGGACCGCAGATCCATAACGGCAATGCCTCCGATCGGAAGCGAATGCCCATGCTGTAGATAATCGGTATTAAACCCGCCATACGCAAGGTAATTCCCATCAGGAGACACCTTGCCTCCAGCGGCGCCTGCCAGGAATGGCCACTCGTTCGCGGGTTTGAAGCCCATATTGGCATACGGGGGGTAATAATTCCCGCAGGAATCATCAAAAGAGATGAAATCCTGCGGGGGTTCGCGAACGATCGGGTGTTGCTCGCAACAGGTCAGGAGCAGCAATCCAAGAAATAGAAGGGGGCCGGTCTTACACATCTGATCTCCTAGTGCAGGATCGTGACCACTCTAGTTGCGATGGAAGAACCTCCACGCAGTGTCAGCAGGTACGCCCCACTTGGCAAATGACTGGTTGGAACAACGATATTGTTCAGATTCGGGGCTTGATCCGACAAATACTGCTCTGCAACTCTTCGACCAAATATGTCCGTCAGGGTTACACTCAACCGATTGACTTCTGCCGTACCGTCGAAAACAACGTTGAGTCTATCCGAATGAGAATGCCTTACCGGGTTCGGATATGCCGATATGATACTTAGTTCGGACGGATTTGATTCACTATTCTCGTCAAGTCCTACAATTCCAGGAATGCCTAGGACAGTATAGTTGAACTGGATCCCCTTACTCATCGGGTTGAAAGGCACCCATGTATATGCACCCGTCCATGCATCCGGCCCATAGTAGAAATATGTCGATATTTCGCATGAATGCGAATCGAAGGATTCGACTTCAGAAAATCCCAATTGGTAGGTTACTTCGGTGTAGGGATGGGAAGTGTGAGGCCAGTGCCGTGCAGCAGCGAGCCCCTCATGCCCTGAACGAATATTTCCGATCCCCCACGTTCGAACGACTGACTGAAACGCTGCGGGATATGTGAGATACGTTGTGATCTTATATTGCTCGGGATTCCGCAAGGTGATCAGAGCATTGGATTGATGAATGTCGACAAAAGGGACATTGCCGGGAATCACAGTCGACGCAGGCAGAGCCTCCAAGTCGAGTGAGCCGGAGTAATGTCGTAAAACGTACGGTGCATTCAGATAGGACAGCGAATTTGCAGCCTGAAGGTATCCCCACCCTGTCTGGTCGTCATGTGTTCCGCGTACCTGCCCATTACCATCAACACACCCGGCCTCTAACAGGTTTTCAATATCCTCGGGATAGTATGGCTTATCCACAGCCCATCCTGAATTTAGGTACTCAGTAATTACTAGCGCTGACACACCGGTAATATGAGCGGTTGCAGCAGACGTCAACCCGCCCGAATATCCGAAAATACTACCTTTTGTCGTGAAGATATGCGGTGTAGGCACCTGTGGATCAAGGTCTATTGAACCGTACCCAGGCGCCATGATGTCCATGTGTTCACCGTAACCGCATGACGGGTGCCGACTAAAGTCATGATACTTTGCCCCAACAGCAAGAATATAATGATCATCTGTTGCCGCAGGATACTGTGGGGTATTGTTGACCTTGTTTCCCATGCAGGCATTCACACGCAATCCGTGTGCGTACGCGGTTACTACGGCTTCTCTCAAGAAGGGATCAATAGTGTAATGATACAGACTCAAATTCGCTACACGGCAAGCGAAGCCCTTCCCCGAGGTAGTTAAAAGCGACGCTTCGATAAGCGCGTTCGCAGCAGTGCTGGTGATAATCGTTCGGTTTCTGTCGGCGACATCCAGGATGTAAAGTCGTGAGCCAGGATTCCATACGTCGCTACCTCCTGCAATGCCCGCGATGCCTATGTTGTTATTCGCTCTGGCTCCGATAATACCTGCCATGTCGGTACCATGGTCGCCGGTCCCGGCGCCGTTGGGAATATATTTCTTCTTACCACTGCCTTGCGGATCAAGACCGAGCTTTCCTGAGAAATCAGGATTATTAGGATTAATCCCGTCGTCGATCACCGCTATGCGCACGAGCGGGTCGCTTTGATTATACGCCCAGGCGGCTTCAATGTATATCCCGCTTGGAACGTCGTGCACGCTAATCTGATCGGCCCAGCGAGGATCGTTTATCTGAGCGGCCTTCCTGAAGGTATTCTCCTCGCATTCATCATTCGCGAGCGGACTATGCCCGGTCACATAGGTGAAATTTGGCTGTGCCCAGCGCACAGATCCGAAGTGCAGCGCAAGGAGCATATACGCCTCGTACACCATGTTCGCTTCCATCCCAGGGTCGAATTCGAGGATGAGAGCATTCCACCAGGGCTGGATCCGCACGGTGTCGCCGGCTCTGGTTATTGATAGGGTGTCTCTGTATGGGTCGATCCATGGGACAACTTTGTACATGCTCTGCACACCACGTTCCTGAAGATACAACACAAGAGACTGGGATTGGATGAAATCCAACGTAACGGGGAGAACTCCCATGCCGTCGTTGGAGAATGGGTAATCCACCATCTCACCGTAACCTCCAAGATATTCGGGATTCAGTGTCCCATCGGAAAACCAGACGATCAACTGATTTGGGATATACGCGGAATCAGGGATGCCAAAATCAGCCCCGGTCTGAGCGTAGACTTGCCCAAATCCTAGCGAGATGGAAAGGACCAGTGGAAGCACCGAGAATGAGGTGATAGAAGATATTAATCTCCGATAAATGGGGGGGGGCGAACTTCCCTAGTGCTTTGTCCGATAGCATAATGTCCTCCGGTTACACTTCGTGGTAAATCTGTGAAACGCTCTATTCAGTACGGCCGTCTCTTGTTAATTCACACGATGCGGCCATAATAACGATTAATCCCGTGATTGTCAACAATGTTATGTCAACGGGGCGGGTGCGGTGCGTGTATTGCGTCGGTGATTTCATACTCGGCTGTATGATTAACCGGAATGCAATTTAGAATTACGCACTACCCCCAAACGCATCATCCACCGCCTTCTCCACCAACGCCTCATCAGCCAGATAGGGCAGTGTGATGTGACCTTTGCCTCGGTGCTTGTCGACTTGTGCAGAATATGACTGTACGGATTCGGACTGGGCCGAAACTCATCGCGAGGGTGACAGAGATCTCCTGTCCAGGGAGTTTCAACCTTCGCGTTCGGTGAGTCGACGGGTCGTGGCGAGAGGGGAACGTCTGCAATCAAGTACAGCGAGTATCTTAATGTGGTCGTCATGAATCCGGTAGTACACAGCGAATGGGAAACGCCGCGACAACAGTCGATGACATTCGAATTGGACCACGTGAACGCCCGCGCTCAGAGTAAGGGATTCAATGTCAGAGTAAATGGAGTCGAGGAAGTATTTCCCGAGACCTGCTGCCTGCTGTTCATAAAACTGGAATCCTGCACGGATGTCGTCCCTCGCAGCGTCCAGAATCTCGCTGCTCATTCAAGTTCGTCCCTTAGCTGCTTGCGCGCGCTCTCCCAATCGGTGAATGCAGCGGACCCTTCGCGAACGTGAGCCAGGCGGGTCTTGAGTACTTCACCATGCCAGCCCGGGGAGGGTATCTCATCCTCGTTTCGCAAAAGATCGTTCCAAATCTCCTCCATCAGTAGGAGCTTCTGCTCGGTCGTCAGCTTGTCGAGATGTATCGCGGATTCCATCATTATCACTCCTTCATACGGACTGATCAAAACACAATGTACCACTCCGACGCTTTTCGCGGCAATGCAAAATCCCGCGCCTGCTCATGGCATGTGGAAGCGATGATTCTAACCGCTGCCACCTGATCAAACGCAATACTCTTGAGAATTATGCGCTCCGTCCAAAAACCTCCTCCACCGCCTTCTCCACCAATTCCTCATCCGCCAGATACGGCAGGGTGATGTGGCCTTCGCCGCGGTTCTTGTCGTTCCATTCCTTCACGGTGGCGAGGGCGTTTTCGTTGCGCGCCCAGTTGCGCCGGGCTACGCCGCCCATCACGTCCCAGCTCAAGGCGGAACGCACGATGTCGTCCATGCGCGCGGAGCCGTCGAGCACGATGCCGTTGCCGCCGTTGCTTGAGCGGCCGATGCCCACGCCGCCGCCGTTGGACAGCACCACCAGCGTCATGCCGCGTGCCGCGTTGCCCGCGAAGCACTGCACGCTCATGTCGGCGGTGACGCTGGATCCGTCGTAAATGTTGGCGGTTTCGCGGAAGGGCGAATCCGTTCCGCTCACGTCGTGATGATCGCGGCCCAGTATTACCGGACCAATCTCTCCGTTACGCACCATCTCGTTGAACTTCAGCGCGATGCGCACGCGGCCTTCCTCGTCGGAATACAGGATGCGCGCCTTGGTGCCTACAACGAGCTTGTTCTGCTCCGCGGTGGCTATCCAGTGATGGTTGTCGCGGTCCATGGAACTCCGCGAGGGATCGATGCACGCCATCGCTGCCTGGTCGGTCTTGCACAAATCCTCGTCCTTGCCGCTCAGACACACCCAGCGGAAAGGACCGAAGCCGTAATCGAAGCACATGGGACCCATAATGTCCTCTACATACGAAGGCCAGATGAAGCCCTCGGTGGTGTCGCGGCCGTTCTTCGCAATCGACGTTTCACCCGCATCGAAAATCGACGCCATGAAGCTGTTGCCGTAATCCCAAAAATGCGAACCCTTCGCGGCCATCCGCTTGATCACCCGGTAATGACGGCGGAGCGACTCGTCGACCAGTGCCCTGAATCGCGCGGGATCGTTTTTCATGATCTCGCGTCCTTCGTCGAAGCTGACGCCCGCGGGCGTGTAGCCGCCTTCGTACACCACGTGGCAGGACGTCTGGTCGGAAATCAGCTCGACGTGGATGTCGTTTGCGTCGAGATATTCGAGCAGATCAACGACGTTGCCGTGATAGGCGATGGAGATTGACTCGCCCTTTTCCTTGAATTCGCGCATCCAAGTGGCGATCTGGTCGAGCTTGTCCGATACCAGGCTCACCCAGCCCTGGCTGCGGCGCGTTTCGATGCGGCTGTACTCGACTTCCGCGATGATGCCGATGCCGCCCGCGATTTCCACCGCCTTGGGCTGCGCGCCCGACATACCGCCAAGACCCGACGTCACGAAGTACACGCCTTTCAGATCGCTGTCCGCCGGAATGCCGAGATATTTGCGTCCCGCGTTGAGCAGGGTGATGAAGGTCCCGTGAACAATACCCTGCGGTCCGATATACATCCAGCCGCCCGCCGTCATCTGGCCATAATTTGTGACGCCCATGGCGGAGAGACGGCGGAACTGGTCGGTGTTGTCCCACTGTCCGACGAGCAGGCCGTTGGTGGAAATCACGCGCGGCGCGTCGGGTTTGGACGGAAACAGACCGAGCGGATGACCGGAACTGACGACAAGCGTTTGATTTTCCGTCATCTCCTCGAGATAGCGTTTGATGAGCTGATACTGCATCCAGTTCTGACACACCTGTCCCGTCTCGCCATAGGTGACAAGTTCGTAGGGATACAATGCCACCGCGAAATCCAGGTTGTTGTCGATGTTGACCTGCAAGGCGCGCGCCGGGAGTATGCCCTTGTACTCGTCGACAGGCTTGCCGGTGATGTTGCCTTCGGGACGAAAGCGGTAGCCGTAGATGCGGCCCATGGTTTTCAGTTCTTCGAGGAATTCCGGCGCGATTACGGGGTGAAACTCGGCTGGCACATAGCGTAGAGCGTTTTTTAGCGCAGTGCGAATTTCATGCTTCGACAGCGTGAGCCCGCGGTTCGGAGCACGGCGTATACCGGGCTGAAAATCTTTTATTGCGGGGAGCGCCGCAGGTAATGCGATCGTCATTGCGTTGCCGATGTCGGTATTGGAGAGCATAGAGGCGGTCCGACTGATGTAGAAAGGTCCAGATTCAAAGATAAGAAAAATACTCGAGCGGGGCAGGAGGACTGTCGATGTTTGCTTATGACATCTTCGTGTGCTCAGTGATCTGGCTGTGGTGTGCATGAAATTACACAGCAGGAATTGTCGAAATTAAAGGCAGTTGCAGCGAACCTCCGCGGATGAATACGTGCACGGATTTTCACGGATCCGCCTTCGCCCTGATCCTCAGACACTCGTACGGCTGCGCGGTCAGACTTCGGCGGACGGGTGAGACGGATTAACGCGGATAAGAGTTTTTGAAACCCCGATACAATAGACTTTAGGATCTGGAGACAGAAAAGTTCTTCTCCGTGCATATCCGTGTTCATCCGTGTAATCCGCGCACGGATTCTCGTCCGCCTTCGCTTTGATCCTCAGACAATCGACGGCAGCGCTGACGAGCTTCGGCGGACAGGTAAAGCGGAGTTTCGCGGATTTTCACGGAAACACGCCTGTCCCCCGGGGATACCAGAAATATCCACACCATCCACGTGTCATGTCCGAAATGGACCGGCGTCAGCCTCAGGCTGACTTGTGGGCACACTCAGGATGACGAACCTGACTAATCCCGATAAGTAACTCCATGTAAATCGCGAAATAGGCCAGTGCGAGCTGCTGGAAAGCACTCGCAGAATGACTATTGAGACTCCATACAAATAATTGGGAACAGCTACGCATAAGTGCGTATTGCGATAATCGCACGGAAATGCAACATTGTTATCTCAGTCTATGCCACGGTCACGCTGCCAGTTTCGCTCCATGTTCCTGCTAAAAGATGGAGTCTGAACGACTGCTTGGCTAACACGCAATTCAGTCGGCGCGATTCGACATGGATGTTCCATGTGATATCGCTCCGCAAGGATCAGTGCTCCGTCTCCAATCATCGATCATGAACAATTGGAGCAGGATCACAATGATGTCTGCATTTACGGTACTTTTCAGGTGTCTCGCGGCATGCATTCTGTTGCTGGCGGGTCTGGCGTTGATCCCACTTTCGAGTGCGACGGCGCAACCCGTTTTCAGCAACACAACGCGCATCGTCACGACACTCACAGATGAACTAGATCCTTCGGTCGATTCGACCGCGGGAGTGGGCACGAGTCTGCGCGAGGCGATCGCATACTCGCTTACCGGAGACAAAATTGTTTTCGGACCCGTCGTCTCTGGTTCCATCTTTCTTTCACTTGGGCAACTCAGCGTCGATCACGACCTGATCATCGAAGGTCCGGGCGTAGCCGTGCTTGAAATCAACGGCAACGACGTCACACGGATATTCAGCGTGGACGCGGGTATTTCCCTCCTAATTTCCGATCTGTCACTCTCAAGCGGGCGTGCTCTTTCCGGAGCAGTGTTTTTGTCGAACGGCTGGCTATCGATAAAATCGTGCAACCTCCGCTGGAGCACGGCCATTGGCGACGGTGGCGCCATCTGGCATGATGGCGATTCGGTCCGCGTCTCGCAGTGCGAGTTTCTCAACAATGATGCATTTCTCAGCGGTGGCGCCTTGTTCGTCGATGCCGGTGATGCGCTAATCGATCAGTGCACGTTCAGTTTAAATGGCGCGGGCGCCAGCGGCGGCGCAGTGTATTTCGGCGGCGACAATGCGCTGGTTGGATGGTCGACCTTCAATGACAATTCCGCCGGAGCCAATGGCGGTTCGATAGCGGTGATAACGGGGAGCACGCTTGCATTTACCAATTCCACCGCGAACGATAACAATGCCGCAAACGGCGGTGGTATCCACAATGGAGGGACGCTGACGTTGATGAGTTCCACCCTGAGCTCGAACGTCGCCGATATTAACGGAGGTGGTCTCCACAGTTCCGGTACCGCGACACTCGATTTTTCGACGATTGCGTTTAACAGCGCAGGAACCGGTGGTGGAGTTTCCAATGCGGGAACACTGAACACCAGAAGGAGCCTCTTCGCCGAAAACAGCGCGGTGAGCGGACCGAACGTCAGCGGAACAGCCGCATCCACAGGCACCAACCTGGTCGAGGACGCCACCGGCAGTACCGGCTGGATACTAAGCGATCTGACGGGTACGACAGCCAACCCGGTCGTCGCCGCGCTAGACGATCTTCGCCTGAATGGCGGAGTCACCAAAACACACGCGCTCCTGGTGTGCTCGCGGGCCGTTGATGCGGCGGACGTCACCGGAACGATCAATATGACGGATCAGCGTGGCAGCATTCGCAACGTCAACGGCGACAATGATGGCATCCCGAAACCGGATATCGGTGCGTATGAAGCGCAGGGCATCCTTGATACCGAACTTCCGACGTTCACACCGTATCCCGGTTTCGTCGTGTATCTGGATTCAGCCAACGGCACCGCCACGATTACCCCCGATGCATTGATCCTGAGTTCCTTCGACAATTGTGAAGTCGTCAGCAAGACGATCAGCAAGACGAGTTACTCGTGCGGCGATATCGGTACAGTATCCGTAACGCTCACGGTGACGGACCGCAGCTTCAATGTCAAGACGCAGAACATTGATGTGATTGTGGTCGACCGTTGGGCGCCGGCGGTTACCCCTCCGGTGAATGTCAGCGTCAACACCGACCCGGGCACGTGCGGAGCTACGCCGAATATTGGCACGCCCACCGTGTCCGATGCCTGCGGGGCTCAGGCACCGACGAACAACGCTCCGGGAGTATTCCCGGTCGGTGTGACGACGGTACTGTGGAGGGTAGAGGATGACCACGGAAATGTTACGCTGAAGAAACAAACCGTAACCGTCACCGATAACACCGCCCCGCTGCTTACCGTCCCGGCCGCGGTTGCCGTGGATGCTCCGGCGAACCAATGCGGCATTTCACGCGGACTCGTGGATCTCGGCCCCGTGAGCGCTACGGATAATTGTCCCGTGACGATTTCCAACAACGCACCGTCGTTTTTCCCGCTCGGTGCAACCGTCGTTACTTGGAGTGCGGTCGATCCTTCAGGAAACCTCACGACAGTAAATCAGACCGTTACCGTTGTCGATCAGACGCCGCCGGCGATCTTCGCCCCAGGTGATCTTCTCCTCGCCGCGGACATCGGAACTTGTGAGCGCCTCGGGACAAACGTCGATCTCGGGACCGCCACGGCGAATGACAATTGTACCGCGGTGGTCGTCACCAACAACAAACTGACGGTCTTTCCGATCGGTGAAACCATCGTGACCTGGACCGCGACGGATGGGAACGGCAATTCGGCCATCGCAATCCAGAAAGTGGTGATATTTGATGGAAATCCACCGACAGTGAACGCGCCGCCAGACATTGAAGTCGATGCCGATGCGGGCCTGTGTTACTGGACCGTGGTCCCTGCGACTCTCGGGATGGCGACCCGCAACGACAACTGCGGTATTCCATCGGTAGCGAATAACGCCGGCCTAACACTGAGCGTCGGAACGCACCGCATCATTTGGACAGCGATGGACGCCAATGGCAACCGCTCGACGGATATCCAGCTCGTAACCGTTGTGGGCGATGAGCCGACTATCACCTGTCCGGTGGTCCCCACAGCCGACACGGATCCTGGTATGGCGGGAGCGGTCGTTTACTACACTGCGCCCGTCGCGAACAGCTCCTGCTCGGATGTCGAAGTGATTCGTACAGAGGGTCTGAGCAGTGGATCGTTCTTCCCTGTCGGTACCACCACTGTGTCATATATGGCGATCGACGGCAGCAATCAAATGGTCCAGTGCAGTTTTACAGTCACTGTGGAGGACAATGAAAATCCGCAGATCTGGGTAAGGGTAGCGCCGCGCTACCTCTGGCCGGCCGACAACAAGCTGTATGATATCAAGGCGATAGTCGAGTTGTGGGACAACGTTCCCGGAACAACCGCGGTGCTGACTTCCATTACCTGCAATCAAAATGCAAATGGTGATATCGTCGGTGCGAATTTCAATGTGTTCGACGACATGTTCCAATTGCGTGCCGATCGTGACAACGGCGAGCGCGTCTATACAGTGACGTACACCGCAACCGACGCCGCAAACAACGTGATATCGGGCAGTGCCACCGTTACCGTTCCGACGAACAAGCCGAAGGAAGTCGAGATCGAGGAAGGCGAACTTCCCGTCCCAATTGGGGTGACGCTCGCCCAGAATTATCCCAATCCGTTCAATCCCTCGACCCGCATTTCGTTCGGAACGCCGGACACGCGGCATTTGGAACTGGTCATCTTCGACATCATGGGCAGGCCCGTGCGAACCCTGTTCGATATCGTGCTTGACGCCGGAACCTATACCGTCGAATGGGACGGCACGTCGGATGGAGGTCAGCCGCTTCCGAGCGGTCTGTACATCTATCAGTTGAGAGCTGGAAATCAGCGTCTCGAGCGCAAAATGCTGCTCGCGCGTTAATCTCATCGTCTCATTTTTTTCATCCCGGCCGGGGAAACCCGGTCGGGATTTCTTTGTTCTTCGCTGTTTTTCCGCGAGGGTATTGATTGAGACATTACCGCGATGTAACATTTGCTATGATCAGTGAGCACGCTTTGCCGCGTTATCACGGCGGTTGATTTATCAATACGTTGCACCGCGAGATCCTTGCCGGACCTTTTATGAAATCGACTTCAGCCGGCTGCGCCAAACAGGATGTTAACCAGGAACGAACCCAATGGAGACAGCGCTGACAACTGTGTGCGTGGCGTGTTCGCTTCCCATCTTTCGTGTAGGCTTGCGCCAGGTGCTGCACGCAACCGTGGATATTCATATCGTCGCAGAAGCTTCCGATAGTGATGAGGCGATAAGAGCGCTGGAGGAAACCCATCCAACGGTACTGATTGCGGAAGTGGAACTCCCCGGCGGTGGAGCAACCGCTTTGTTGCGCAGACTGGATCAACTCGGACTAGCCCCTGCTACCGTACTTATTGCCCGGGATGACTCGCATGAACTGGGAACGCTCGAATTATCACACCATACATCTCTGCTGTTAAACAACGACGATGATGGAGAGTTTCAGCGTTCGGTTCGCGCGGCGGCCAGGGGTAAGCAGTATATATCCAAACTGGCGCAGCTTTTGCTGCTCAAGAGACGGAGGATTGTTCCGACAGAGTCTGACACGTCCACCGATGTTCTTACCCCGACCGAAATCATGGTGCTCGGGTACCTCGAGGATGGCGGAACGAGCCGCCAGATAGCGGAGCACCTTTTTATCAGTTACCGGACGGTACAGAAACACCGTGCGAACATCGCCCGCAAGCTCGGATTGGCTGGCAGCAACGCGCTTCTCACGTTCGCGGTACAAAGAAAACGTGTGTAGAGCAATATACGCATGAATGCGTATATGCAGAAGGTAATCGGGATTGTATTTTTATTTCCAGCAGGAACATGGTATTAAGGCGTATCGGTCTTTTTGACCTGCGCCCGGCAATGTGACACGATGCACTCTCGCATCCGTGGTGTGATGTACTTACGCATCAACCCCTGTCGGAGGTCGTGTCCAATCATGAAAGCAAGCAGTTACGTGCTCGTCTTGCTGCTATCGGCAGCCGTAGCGCACGCCCAACGCATCGAACCTTCCGTCATCGCGGTTTCCGGGGGACACGCGCAGACCTCTTCGGTCAGCGTTTCCTGGACCGTTGGTCAGACCGCCGTGGAAACACATAGTTTCCATGGAGGATCATTCACGGAGGGTTTCCAGAATCCCTTCTTAACCGTCATCCCGATTCGGGAACGAAGCCTCCCTTTTTCGTTGCAGTTCTATCCCAATCCGGCACGCTATTCCATTCTTGTTTCTATGGACGGCGTGACGGAGGACATGAAACTCGTGATGTATAACCTGCTCGGCGAGCCGGTGCTGCAGTACGATGTTCGTTCGGGAGAACGGCTCGCCCGGCTTCAACTCTCGACATTACCCGTCGGACTGTATCTCCTGGCCGCGGTGTCGCCTTCCGGCGCACAGATGGCCCTGTATAAAATTGTCAAGGCAGAGTAAATACCAACATCCTGTAAATACGACATGAGAACAACACTCTCGATATTCCTGCTCTTCCTGCTGTGCGTTTCAACTCTTTTTGCGCAATCGCCTCCGTACATGAATTACCAGGGCGTAGCGCGGACGATCGATGGAACGCTGATGCAGGACAAGGCCATGAGCCTGCGCATTAGTATTCTGAAAAACGGACCTACAGGTCCGGAAGTCTACACCGAACACCATTCCGTCCAGACCAACGCGTACGGAATGTTTACGCTTCGCATCGGCGCCGGAGAAATCCGCGAAGGCGCCATCGATGCACTGGACTGGGGCAAAAACAGCTACTGGCTCCAGGTCGAAATGGACGAAAACGGCGGCACGAGCTACTCGTTGCTCGGCGCCTCACAACTCCTTTCCGTGCCGTATGCATTCCATGCGATCCATGCGGATAAGGCTGATCGGCTGAGCACAGGCGAAGGAAAGACGGACGCCTCCGGTCCGACAAGCTCCAACGGATCACCATGGTCCACGCGCGGAAACGTGGACACCGATGCGGCCCTGGACTTCGTCGGCACCAGTGACGATGAAGCCCTCGTTTTCCGCACCGACAATCTCGAACGCATGCGCTTAACCGCGTATGGCAAGCTCGGTGTCAGGACCCCGACTCCGGCTAGCCAGATGGATGTCAGGGGCAACGTCACAATCGGCGAAACCTGGGGCGGAAGCAAGGCCGCGCCTGAAAGCGGACTGATCGTCGAAGGCAATGTCGGTTTCGGCGAACCCTTCCCGGCCGCCGCGCTTGAAGTGTCAGGCGAAGTAGTTATCGGCGAGGACTGGACAGGAGTCCATCTTCCACCGTTGAACGGTGTGTTGATTGAGGGCCGACTCGGCGTCGGAACCCCGAGCCCGGGCAGCATGCTCGGCGTCAAGGGCGGCATCGCCGTCGGCACTAAATTTTCCGAGAATGAAGCCCCCACGGATGGTGCGGTGATCGAGGGCAAGGTCGGTATCGGTACCACCATCCCGAAGAGCACCGTCGGCATCGCTGGCAACACATCGATTGGATCGCAATATGCGCGTGAGTTCGAAGCTCCGAGCAACGGGCTCATCGTGCAGGGCGACGTCGGTTTCGGTACCGAAGCGCCGCTGAGCAGACTGGGTGTAGCTGGAAACGTCGCCATCGGATCCACCTATGCAAGCTCGTTCCCCGCACCCGAGAATGGTCTGATGGTCGAAGGCGTGATCTGGTCTGGCGTCACCGAATCCGAGTATGAATTCCACGTGATCGGCGACAGCTATCTCGATGGTACCGCCGAAATCACAGGCAACACCATCATCGGCGGTACACTGGATGTCGACGGCGTCACGACCATCCATAACGACAAGGACGTGCCCGTCATCGTGGATTTCTATTCCGTCAGCGATGCCAGCTTCGATGGCAGCTTCCGCACCATGGGCGGTGCAGGCGTCAAGAAAAACCTCAACGTCGGCGTCGATCTCGGCGTCGGCCGCGACGTGTATGTAGGCCGCGATCTGAAGGTGGGCGGTACTGCGAAGTTCAAGAATCTTATCGTGGAGAATCAGGCTGAAATCGGGACCAATCCGGATCCCAATTTCGACGCGAATCTGAATCCGAATCCCTTGTTCCCGGTCACCTTCGTCAACGAAGGCGATGCGGATATGAAGGGGATTACGAAGGTGACGAACACGACGCAATCCACCAGCTCCACCACCGGTGCGCTCGTGGTTTCCGGCGGTGTCGGTGTCGCGAAGGACCTCAATGTCGCCGGCCAGACGCACATCAATTACGCCGGTCAGCCAGCATTTTCAAGCGATGACAAGGAGAAATATCCTCTGTACATCGAAGGCGCGAAGCACGCAATTTCCATCAAACTCAATGAGTCCGCAGACAGCGATAACAGCTATATGGGTTTCTGGGACACCAACAGGCTTCGTGGTCAGATCACCGGAGAAACAACCGCCGAGCGCGCAGGCAGTCTCGAGTACGTGCTTATGACGCTTGGACACGTCTTCGACGTGACTGATGCGGCTATAGAACTGATCTCTGAAATCACAGACTTCCGCATCGGTGTCGGTCTCGGTGTGGTGACGGTTACGCCCGGCATCGCGAAAATCGTGTATGCCACGGCAAAAATCATCCTTCTCGCCATCCAGGTCGGTGTCGAGCAGTACGAGTACCTTGCGCATGCAGGCGTCGCATACACATCGGTGGGCGCTGATTACGCCGAGTGGCTCGAACGCGCCAATCCGGACGATCAACTCACCTATGGCGATATCGTCGGCGCGCACGGCGGCAAGATCAGCCGTCGGATCGAAGGCGCGGATATGGTATTCGTCATTTCGAAGTCGCCCATCGTTCTCGGAAACATCCCTCCGGCGGGCAGCGAGCATTTGTTCGAGAAATGCGCATTCCTCGGTCAGGTGCCGGTAAAGGTAAGCGGTCCGGTGAACGTTGGTGATTACATCCTTCCCTCAGGCCGCGACAACGGCATCGGTATAGCTGTCGCACCTTCCGACCTCACAGCCGAACAGGCCAAGCTGTCGGTCGGTATCGCGTGGAGCGCACTCGCCAAAGGTGTGCCCGGCTACGTCAATGTTGCCGTCGGTATGCCGAGTAAAGCCGGTCTGGAAGTACTGCAGAAACAGCAGGAGACGATCGGTTCCCTCGAAAAGCGCATGGGCGCCATGGAGGCGGTGCTTCGCGTACTCGTTCCCGATCTCGATCAGCGTCTCGCCGCACAAGGGGCCGAATCCTTCACAGGCGGGACGAAAACCCAGTCGGGCGGATCCCATGCCGATCCCGATCCCGTCGTGAAGCCTGTCGACACGACTCCCAATGCGGACGTCCTCACCCCGGAGATGTTCGCTCAGGCTGTCGGTATCGCTCGCGACCAGTACCGGAGCATGGGTAACAATCCCGATCTGAATCCGGTGCTTCGCCGGCTGGATCAGGAGCCTGCATTCCGTACCACGTATCTTACGGCGCTGAAGTCCCTTATCCGGAATGACGGCGACCGCACCGATCTCGATCGCATCATCAAGGAGGCCGCGGCCAAACCCTGACCGCCAATCCGATGTGATGTTTTGTTAAAAAAAGGACAGGCCCAACGGCTTGTCCTTTTTTTTACAGTGTAAGTATGTCTGCAATGGTACATCGATGCATTCGCCTGGCAGACCTCCGCAGTTTCAATTCATCGTCGCAGAGACGGAGCGCTTTGTTCCGCGTACCGTCACGCTCAACAGACGTGCGCCGCCCAACGTTCGATGTTCTTCAGGGAGTGCTGCGGAGACTTCCAGGAGAATAGACTCCGGGATGGTTATTTCTTTTTCCTTGGGGATGTCGACGGAGTCGAAACCCGCATTGCGGAGTAATTCCAGATATTCGGATTTCGGAATCGCACCCGAGACGCAACCTGCATACAGCTCGGCGACGGCTTTCAACGCTTCGGGCATTTCACCCTCCACGACGATGTCGGACACGGAGAAACTGCCGCCCGGTTTCAGCACACGGAACATTTCCGCGAACGCCGCCGCCTTGTCCGGAACGAGGTTGAGCACGCAATTGGACAGGATGACGTCGACGGAATCGCTTTCGACGGGCATGTTTTCGATGTCGCCGAAGCGAAATTCCACGTTGGCGGCGCCGATCTTCTGCTTGTTGAAGTTCGCTTTCTCTATCATCGCTTCAGTCATGTCGATGCCGATTACGTGTCCTTCGGAACCAACCTCACGCGCCGCGATGAATGCGTCGTTGCCCGCACCGCTGCCGAGGTCGAGCACGGTCATGCCGGACTGGATTCCGGCGAAGGCGGTAGGGATCCCGCAGCCGAGGCCGAGATCAGCCTCTGCGACATACCCATCCATGCCCTTGTAATCGTCGGCCATGATGGTATAGGTGGTGCTGTCGCCGCAGCACGAGCTGGTGGCGCCGCAGCAGGACGAAGCATTTTCTTCGCGGCTCTGTCCAGCGATTTCGGCGTATTTTTCTTTCACGATTTGCTTCAGTGTTTCCGGGGTGATCATAGTGGTCTCCTGATATGGTGTGTGAAGTTTTCTGTTTATGCTGGCTTAAGAGCGAAGAGCTAAGAGCATGGAGCAAAGAGCATGGAGCTAAGAGCATGGAGCTAAGAGCATGGAGTTAAGAGCATGGAGTTAAGAGCATGGAGCTAAGAGCTAAGAGCATAGAGCATAGATTTTCATTGGGGAAACCGCGCGGAGTGCCTGGAACTCTCAGCTCTTCGCTCTCAGCTCTTCGCTCTCAGCTCTATGCTCTTCGCTCTATGCTCTTCGCTCTCAGCTCTTCGCTCTCAGCTCTTCGCTCTCAGCTCTTCGCTCTCAGCTCTATGCTCTATGCTCTATGCTCTATGCTCTTCGCTCTCAGCTCTTCGCTCCGCGCTCCGCGCTCCGCTATCCATGGCGTACACCATTTCCCGGGCGATCTGGCGGGAGCGTTCTTCGTATGTGGCCTCTTCCAGCTCTGTGCCGTCCGCTTCCTTCGGATCGTCGTAGGGAAGCGATATCCTGTGGGCGGCACCGAATACGAACGGGCAACCCTCGTCAGCCTGAGAGCAGGTCATCACGGCGATGAAGCCGCCGGACGGATTCGATTCGTGTCCATATTCCTTCGAGAATGCGACGACCGGCTCGGAACCAGCAGCGTACCGCACTTCGTAGCGGGGGTTGGAGTTGACCTCCGCTGCCTCGATTTCGAAGCCCGCGCCGCGAAGGGCTTGAACCGCGCTCAGGTTGAATGCTGTGGCCTCCGTGCCGCCGCTGAAGCACTGCACGTCGTTCAGTCCGTTCCACGCCGCCGCCGCCTGCGCCCAGAGCTGCGCAAGGTGGCTGCGGCGTGAGTTGTGTGTGCAGATAAATATGAGTCGTGCTGCGTCGTCGACTTCGAGGCGTTCCTTGATCATGCGCGCCAACTCGTCCAGCTGCTTCCGGCGCGCAGTGTCGATGAGTTCCCGTTCGCTTCGTGCACGACGTAGCGACGCGTCAAGTAGAGGAAAAATATCGGATGTAGCCATGGTCTTCCTTGTGTTCGCTTCTGTTTCTTCGTTCTCTACTCCATGCTCTACGCTTTCAGCTCTTTGCTCTCAGCTCTACGCTCTATGCTCTTCGCTCCTTGCTCTTCGCTCTTCGCTCCTTGCTCCTCGCTCCCGAAGTACCGCTCGCGCAGCCACAGCGACACCGCAACCAGCCCGATGAGTACCGGCACTTCGACAAGCGGACCGATAACCGCGGCGAACGCCTCGCCGGAGCTGATGCCGAATACAGCAACCGCTACAGCGATGGCGAGTTCGAAATTATTGCTGGCTGCGGTGAAGGAGAGCGTCGCAGTCTTCGGATAACCGGCTCCGTAATAGCGTCCCATGAAAAAAGACACCATGAACATCACAACGAAGTAAATAACAAGCGGCAGCGCGATGCGGAGCGCGTCGAAGGGGAGTTCGACGATGATTTCACCTTTCAGCGAGAACATCACGAAAATCGTGAACAGCAGCGCGATGAGCGTGATAGGCGATATTTTCGGAATGAAGCGCTTGTGATACCATTCCTTGCCGCGTGCTTTGACGAGCGTGTACCGCGTGATCATCCCTGCAAGGAATGGAATACCGAGATAGATGAAGACCGATTTCGCAATGTCCCACATCGTAATATCGACGATGCTGCCTTGAAGACCGAACCAGCCCGGGAGCACGGTGATGAATACCCACGCGTACACGGAATAAAACAGCACCTGGAAAATGGAATTGAACGCCACCAACCCCGCCGCGTATTCGTTGTCGCCGCATGCGAGTTCATTCCAGACAATGACCATCGCGATGCAGCGCGCGAGTCCGATGAGGATAAGTCCCGTCATATACTCCGGATGATTCTGCAGAAACACGATCGCGAGCACGAACATGAGAATCGGACCTATCACCCAGTTTTGCACGAGCGATAGCGTAAGGATGCGCTTGTTGCGGAACACGTCGCCGAGTTCCTCGTAGCGGACCTTCGCCAGGGGCGGATACATCATGAGGATGAGGCCTATCGCTATGGGAATGTTGGTTGTCCCCGATTGAAAACGATTCCAGAAATCGGCTATGGAGGGCGAGAAGTGCCCGACCGCGACCCCGCCGCCCATGGCGAGAAAAATCCACAGAGTCAGATATCGGTCGAGAAATGAGAGTTTTTTGGGAGCGGAATTCATTGCTGCCTCAATGTGGAATGGGAATCGTGCAGCACACCAGTCCGGAGGCGGTGTCCAGCGATTCGAGATCGGATGTCAATTGTGGAAGCGTACCGAAAACGGGAGTGCAGAGTTCGCAGAGGGAAGCGGTGACCGGGCTGTCGCGTCTCAGGGCGTAATGCATCCACCTCCCGTCGCGACGCGCAGTAACGAATCCGGCATTTTTTAAAATTGTCAGGTGCCGCGACACCTTCGTCTGCGTCATACGCAGGACGCTCTGAATGTCGCATACACAAAGTTCGGTGCGCGCGAGCAACAGATTGACGATCCGCAGGCGGTTCTCGTCCGAGAGCGCTTGCATACGTGCGGCGAGGCTCTCGAGGGTTTCCTGTTCGTTTCCGGTGGCGGGTGTGTTCATTGTCTTCTTCTGTTTTCAGATACTCATGCATATATTCGAATAAACGAATATAAGGGTTCATCCGATCAAAAAAAATATTCCCGCGAAAAAAAAATCCTGAGAAGAAAATGGGAGAGCAAAGTATCCGGAAAAATGGTATTATCGTGTGATCGCCCGATTGCACTCGCAGACACTATCCAAGGTGACGCCATGCTCAAACGCCTGCTAATTTTTCTTCCCGCTGTTTTCATGCTCACGAACTGCAGCGACGATCCCGAGGTCCCGGCGATGGACAGGTTCGTCTATTACAGCAGTGAAGGACAGGGATTGCGCCGATACTCCATCGACAGCGGAAAGGATGAACTGATCGTTCAAGACAACGTTGTCTGGATCACACAAGTCGCCGAAAACGGAATTGTGCTGTTTTCCACACTGGCCAGCGATGGCGTGCATATTTGGGGACGCTGTGAGAACGGCGGCATCATTCCGGTGCCGGTCCCAGTCGCGGAGTCCGCTACGGAAGAATACATTGTATCGGACACCCCTCCGGTCCTGAGTTACAAAGGTCATCATGCCGCGTTTGTCGTGCACAAACGTCCGACGCACTCCGTGGATTCAACGGAATGGTCCACCCATCTCTGTGTGTTCGATTGCGCGGCATGGCGCATGACGACAGTGGATTGTTCGGCATACCTCAAAGGAGTATTCGCAGGATCAGGTTTCACTCCTGATATCCTTCGCGTATATGCCGTGCACATCACGGATTATGGCGACGCCTCGGCCCTGATTGTTCATGCCGATGACAAGATTCCCGGTGGATCGTTCGATCGCCGCAGCGCCGTGCTCGGGTACGATCCCGGCGGCTTCAGGATGCTGGATTCGGTGGATGTGGAATCGGGCAGCGGGTTGACGCATCACAAGTTCGATCCAAAAACCGGGACGTTGTACGCGTTTCCATCATGGAAAACTCCTTTCGCAGTCGATTGCAGGACCGGCGATGTCCGCGATCTGGTCACGCCCTACGTTCCGTTCGATCCATGGACGCCGGTCGCATATCAGACCTCGGAGTTCGTCGCGTCTCTCTGGCCCCAACTCGCTTTGCGTCGCATCGATACCGGGAACGAAACCATCGTCCTCCCCGATGTCCAGATCACCATGCATTCGTATCCGGATCTCGTCATCGCCGGAGGGCATACGCCGACCATGAGTCCCGATGGCGCCTGGATCGGCATGCTCTGGCCCACCACGAATGGCGAAGAAGCACTATTCATTCTCAAGCGCGACGGGAGTGATTTGAAGCGCATCACCAAAGGCAAGTTCGTCGCACCAGTCGCGATTTCGAACGAGGTGGCGATGTGACAGGGAGCACCGCATCAGGCTGCGATCAACGGGAAATTTTCAACATTCGGAGAAATTCGAAGCGGTCAAGCACCCACGCAAGGGTTGCTGTCTCGAAGGTCGGGGTTGACAAATGCACCTTTTCCTTCGCATATTCAGGCAACGAATAATCGACTTTTTGCCGAATCAACGATTTTTCCTGATTGGAGGATAAAATGTATCAGCGATGTGTGTTCATCTCCTGTTTCCTTTTTGTTGCAATGACCGGCTCTCTCGCTGCCCAGGAGCGAGATATAATCGCAAATACGGTCGGTATCGGGCCGCGGGTGGGCTGGTATGCCAGCAACGACGCCGAGGAGGGATCATGGTACTTTGGTGTGATGGGTCGCCTGCGTCTCGGTAAAAATTTCGGTATCGAAGCGACCCTCGATTATCGCGCGGCCGAACGCTTCTCGGCGGGCAGCATCGATCAGCGGGAGTACGACGCGGATGTCGCATATATGCCCCTTACACTGTCGGCGATGGTCCTCATGCCATTCGGTGAATATTTTACCCCGTACGGTGTGGCCGGAGTTGGTTTCTATTATACCTTCATCGATTACGACGTGCTTACAACATCCATCCCCGCACTTGCCGATAAATTCAAGGACGAGAATTCCTTTGAACCCGGGTACCACTTCGGCCTGGGTCTGGAGATTGTACTCAGCAATAATTTCGCTCTGCACGCCGATGCCCGCTATCTCTTCCTCGGCACTGAAATCAACAGCATCAACGATGTCGTCACCGCGGATGTGAATACGAACAACAGCGACGGTATGGTGTTCAGCCTTGGCTTTATGGTCTACCTGTGAGAAATGGTTGTAGAAGAACGTTCACGTTCGGCGTTTCAAGGAGGTCCCGCCGGTCGTAAACAGCTCGATTCATGAAACGCAACATCCAGCCCCGATGCTCGCAAAAGTGGGCGATGCATGAAACGCCA
>CAYJMN010000060.1:0-34989 GCA_964371045.1 uncultured Chromatiales bacterium
TGACGAGCTTGATAACGCGCGTAAGAAAACCAGATGTCATCCAAGAAATGGCCCGGTGCGCAGCGCTGGTGAGCGCACTCAGATCGTCGGTGGATGCCATCGGCTCATTCCTCTTTTACTGCGCTACCGCGCGATGCTGTCCGCCACTTGTATGTCTCGCGCCGGACTTGGCGTGTTGTAGTTTGGCATGAGACGCAGTTCCATCTAACGTTTGAGCTAAGCGGGCGACGACGGAAGGCCGCCAGGCCCGCACTAGTGAAAATATACCGCGTACCATCAGGTCGTGCTTGGTGGATAGCCATTGACACGCCGCTTAAACGGGGTGCCAGGCGTCGGTTTTGCCGCGATGCGCATGCGAGTTACTGGCCGTCTAGCGGTTGCCAAAGTTCAACCTTGTTGCCTTCCGGGTCCATGACCCAACCGAATTTTCCGTACTCCGAGTCATCGGCCTTGTCAAGCACGTCGCAGCCTTCATCGCGAAGCGCTTGAAGCAACGCATCCAGGTCATCGACCCGATAGTTGATCATGAAGGGTGGCTTGCCTGGGGGGAATTGGTCACCGCCGGATGCAGCTATGGACCAGGCCGTAGTCCCATTGGTTGGTTTGCCGTCGGCGTCGGTCCAGGTAAAGGCAGCGCCACCCCACTCTTGCACGTCAATGCCAAGGTGATTCTTGTACCAGGCGCAGAGCGTCTTCGGATCCCTGGCGCTGAAGAAGATCCCACCGATGCCAGTTACTCTCGTCATTATATCCTCCGCATTGGGCCGGACGCGAATGGTCGCAGTCCGACGGTAAATGATGTATGTATCGTTTCATCATGCGATAAAAGACAGCGTAAGTGCCGATGATACACTTATTTTATCCCAGGATCAAACACGATATTTTTTATTGACGCGCGTTTCGGCCTGCCAACGTCGAGCGACGAAGCAGCTAGCGCGTCTGCTGCGACCGGTGGTCAGGCTGTTGATGCAGCAGTCGCGCGCTGCTCGTTAATCGAAGATCACCGGATCCCGCCCGACTTCTACTTCGCCGTACGTAAGGCCGCCCGTGCGCTCGTACACATGCAGGACAGCACCCCCTACGGTCTGTTGTGTGTCGACAATACGGAAACTGCGCGGGATCGTGCCTTCCCCGAACAGGCGCTTACCAGTGCCGAGAACGACGGGAAACTGCCAGATACGTAACGTATCGACGAGATCGTGCTTGAGCAGGGTCTGGATAAGGTTACTGCTACCGTGGACCTGAATCTCTCCGCCTTCCTGCGCCTTGAGCGCTTTGACCTCTTCAGCTACGTCCCCCTTGAGCAGATGCGCGTTGTTCCAGGCGAGCGTGTCGAGTGTTCGTGACGCGACGAACTTGGGCTGGGTATTAAGCGCCGTGGCGATCTCGTCGGCCGGATCGGTTGACGACGGCCAGGAAGCGGCAAAGATTTCGTACGTCTTGCGGCCGAGCAGAAAGGCGCCGGCTTTCGTGGTCCAATCAGTCATGATTTCGACGAACTTCTCATCGAAATACGGGACCAGCCAGCCGCCGTGCAGGAAGCTACCGTCACGGTCCTCATCGGGGCCGCCTGGCGCCTGCATGACTCCATCCAACGTTGTGAACGTGCCCACCACCAGTTTTCTCATGCCTTTCATCTCCTTTTTTTCGAGTGCCTAACAGCCCAAGGCTCAGCGACCTGGCGATCCAGTCCACGGGACGCGTGCATTGCCTCCACGACGCTCACGCCGGATTCGCCGCAGCGCATGGTCAGGCCATACTGTGTCCCTTTGACGCATTTAACATCGCTTCCTTGTCATTTTGTACGAGGGGGCGCAAGAGGTTGTGATTTCGGCTCTACAATGGATCCTTCAAACGCGATTCTGGGGTCGTTCACATCTACAAGTTCATGCAACTCGTACACGTTGCGATAGCCATATCCATACAGATTCACGTATGTGGGAATATTCAGCGCCATCATGATCGGCTTCGCCTGGTCGGCGAATTGCGTCGCCACCGCGTCGCCCGACCTCGCTGTTGGTACGGCGACCTTCGAAGCGAAATCCGTCTGATTGCCTTCGAAATTGTTATTGCAGTAGATCAGTATCGTGGTCTCGAAAGAGGGAATGACCTTCTGCAGATTGTCCTGGGTAAAGTCGGTAAAGCTTAAGTGTCTGGCACCTTTAACGTGTATGCGCTCGAAACGAAATGTCGAACGGGTATCGAGAATGATGACTCCCGGGTCAGCGCTCATCTTCTTGAATGTCTCCAGATCCACCAGGCGGCTTGCCCGGTGAGTCTCAACCTCCGCGACAAGCCCCTTGAAGTCCTCGAAGCTGACTTTTGCCACGGGGTACTTCGTGACCTGCGCCAAACCCGCGTTGGCCGCCAACAGCATGATCGATACCGCGACTATTATCGATTTCATCTTTAATCCTTTCTTGATTGAATGGTTCATGTCGGCCTGACATTAGGCTCAGGCGACCCAGTGATGCGCTCCACCGAACCTGAAAATTCCCGAAGAGCCGAACCGCGGCACTCGGTCGCCTGGCGTTGAGCGTCAGACAATCTTTTGACTGTCGCATTATTTCAAAAAGGACTCTCGAAGCCGAACGAATTTATCGCCGATTGGCGTTATTTTCACGTAGTCGGACAGGTTGCCTCCCACGTCCGGGATATTTCGGATGGAAGGGACCTCTATGTAGCCAATATCCCGCAAATAGTATAACTCTCTCTGTAGTCCTGAACCTTGTTCCATTTTGAAAATTCCAAAATTACCTGAAGCGATCTTCGTCAGATTGTCATACATCGGCTTGCTCATTGACAAAAGAAACTGTTTGGTAATATTGATATCTTCTTCAACGATGGCCACCTTCTCCTCAATTCGTTGGAGCTTCAAGGGTCCTAGCTCAAGCTGCTCGCCAGACGCAATTCTTTTTTGAAGTTCACGGCGCAACAGTTGGATGTCGTGCCTGAAGTAATAGAAAAACCAGGCAATCAGCGCTACCCACACGACAGACTGCAAGAGGGGTGTCACGGCAATAAATATTTCCTTGAACATGCTCATGATTCCAGGATTTGTCTAATGCCCGACGCGTGAGCCGCCCGCGCACTCAACTTCGGGACGGAGGAAAGGCTCTGTTCGAAGCCTGCCCTGCCTGCCCTGCCCTGAGCCTGTTGAAGGGTGGTCGAAGGGTCGGCTCTATACGCCCGTCAGGCGATAATTCTATCATACTCCTCATGAGGGCCAATCCAAAACCAGAGAACTCCGTTTGGTACGTCAACACCCAACGCTCTCCAATGAAGGCCCACGCGAACGGAGTAGTATCGTTTGATTCTTTTTAGATGCAATGACGGATGTTGTGGATCTGCTTTCAATATTTTGAAATGTCGATCAGCGAGTTCCTGTACGGTCTCAGGTAGCTATTTGCAGCATTTCCAGAAATCGGCCGACGCGCAATGCTTCACAGCTCTCGAGAACGACCGGCCGCATGATCTGCAAGCGCTTTGTTCGCAAGTGTATCAAGTTTTCCAGCGGCAATGTCCTTTTCTATCTGTCGATCCCATGCAGCTGCATCGAAACCTGCAAACCATTCCCGGAAAGCTGATAATTCCTTCGCGGTTAATTCGCGTACTTCATTCTCAATTTTCTTAATCCTGGTCATCGTAATCTCCTGCATCTCCTGTGAAAGTAAGAAATCTTTGCTCGTCTGCCTAACGACCGGAGCGTTAGCCGCGCGCGCACTCTACTTCCGGTTGGAAAAAATGCCCTGTTCGGAGCCTGCCCTCCGCCGCCCTGAACCTGCCCTGCCCTGAGCCTGCCCTGCCCTGCCGTGCCCTGAGCCTGTCGAAGGGCGGTCGAGGGGTTGACGAAGGGTCGTTGAAGGGTTGGCCCATGCGCGAGCCAGGCGTATAATAGGCGACTGGCATCCGCCATCCCATCCCCATCATGGATAAGCGAGTCTCGTCGTGCGTTTCGAAAAGAATCACTTCGCCGCGACGAGCGGGTTTGATGGCTCATGTGCTATCTTCCTTGTTGATCAAGGTCCATTAAAGCGGTCGCTTCGATCCGTCCTCGCGCCGACTCCATCTGTCCGACCGCGTCGACAATCGCGCTGGCCTTCGCGAGACCGAACGGTGGCATTCCGCTGTACACGCACTCGTATTCGCCGGCGCGGACACGATAAGTCTCGTGCCATATGCCCACGTCGTCCCGACTATTGTCCACACGCTTGTTGAAGGCCACCCAGGCCGGCCAGTGTAGTTGGTTTGCGTCTCGCGCGTAGGCTTCGAGATGCTCGAAGGATCGCCAGTACTGCACGATGACTCCCAGACTCATGATGTGTCCCAGGAAGCCCGACTCAGGATGCCGTTCAAGCTCCCGAATCATCCTGGGCATCGCCTGGAAGAGGGGAAGCCACTTATGGAGTTTCCACGCCTTGTTGATTCGCATGCCGATCAAGAAGACGACGAAGTCGCCCTCGATCCTGGCTGTCACACGTTTTGCTGTTACCATCGCCATCGATATTCACCTCATCGGCAGGTTGGTCATTTAACGACAGGCACGTCAGCGGTGGGTGACAGGGAAACGACACACGAACCGGGAAAGAGACTACGCTGTCACCCGTCCGTCGCATGCGCTTGTCATGCCGATCTCTCGCCATCAGATCACCTATTTCTATCGGGGATCCGGAAATGTCAGGGTCTCGTCACGTTGATAGTTGGCAGTAAGTTCATCCAGAAGCGCAGCCAAGTTTTCCGACTCGACGGATGATTTTCCAGTCAGGAGGTCGTCGAGCGCGGCCTCGAAAAGGTCGTCGGCGGTATCATCGTCTTCCCTGTATGGAATTTCGCCTGCCGAATATTTGTAAAGAGCGTACTCCGGGTCCTTGGAGCTACGGTAGTTTAATTTGTACGCGGTGTTGCGAATGGTTGCCTTCGTACTGCCGGCCTGGTACAACTGGGAAAAGTTAAAATTACGCTTTTGGTTGGTGAGCGCGTTGAGCGAGAACATGTGGTCCGTTACCACATCGCTGAAATCTACGGAATCGGTATTCTCGGGGAATGCATTCGCAGAAGGGTCAGCCAGACGCACGATAGTCTTGTACAACTCTACAACATGGGCAAGCAGAGGGCATGTCGCGTTGAGCCGCGATGCGTACAGATAACGGGGCGTAATAGCCTCCCCATTGATCTCGTTCATCACCGCCCGCCCATCGGCGATGATCATCGGCACCCGTAGTGATCCCTCGTATATTTCGTTCTTTTCTTCCTCTAGAGCGACTGCAACATCCGAACCATTATCGCCGATGAAGATGATGATCGTATTAGAGAGCTGATTCTCCGGTATGCCAGTGAAATAGAGCGGGCCGCCCACTAAGCCGGAAGTACCGAGCAGCCTACCGATATTGTAATCCATGTTTTGTGCCATGACATTGAACATGTAAGCGTCGCTGGCCGGTTTACCGACTGCCGGTTTACCGACAGTAGCTACATCGTAACCGCCAGGGGGGATGTGATATGGGTAGTGCGGACTATGAAACGCGATCGTGGCAAACCAGGGAGCGCTTTGTGCATTGATCCACGCAGCCGCCTCATTTACGGTTCGCCAGGTCGCGTAATCCGTCGTGAGTGTCTTTTTGATATAACCTGAATCCGAGTCCTCGACATACCACTTCTCATAACAGATCGTGGAATCTTTATCGTCCTGGAGCACTCCGTCCAGGGTTCCCACGTGTCTGTCCCAACCGTGGTCCGTTGGCCACATTCCTGCAACGCTACCGAGATGCCATTTGCCGAACAGCCCCGAAACGTAATTGCTGGGCAGCAGCGTTGGCAGTGTTTTAAAGTCCGCTTTAGAATCCAGCTTCCCCGGTGGGGTTCCTACCCCGTTTTTCCAGGGGTGCAGACCGGTGAAAATTGAAGCGCGGGTCGTTGAGCAGGCAGGCTGCGCCCAGGCTTGACTGAAATACAAACCGTTGCGCAGGAAACGGCTTATGTTCGGTAATGCGCCGTAGATATCGTTGGTACCGTCGTTGGTATGCACCTGCATGGCGCGCGTTGTCCCGCTACCAATGATGTTCACCACATCCAGGCCGAGGTCGTCGGCGATGATCAACAAAATATTGGGGGATTCAGTTTGAGTAGGTACCCTGACTTCCTCCTGTTGGTTGGTCTTCAGGATATTGGGGGATTCGGTTTGAGTAGACATGTGGATTTCCTCCTGTTGGTTGGTCTTCACTTTATTCTCTTTTTCTTATTCGGTGCGCGGTTTGGTTGCTTTTTTTCGCGGATCCGTTGCCGAATGATCATACATCTTTGATCGAAACCATTTGACTCAGCAGAGCCGCCTAACAATAATCAGACCGATCCGCGTAACATGCGGGATTTCGCTTTCCTGCCCGTATAACACAGCTTGAGATATTTCGCCATAGAGATGTTAATTTCTTTGTATTCAACTGTACGCCTCCTGTACGGCATTTCTCACGGCATCTTATTGTGGATCGGCCTTACGCCATCGCTTTGTATTATATCCAAGCCCGTCCATCGGGTTGCGAACACCCGAAGGGTCGCGGTTGAGAACATGGGTATAGATCATTGTCATCCTGGCTTCCTCGTGGCACAAGAGCAGTCGCGAAGCACGCACGCTTGGGTAGTAGCGCCCAAACACTCGGCTCCACAACCGCCACCAGTGACGCAGTCCATCTGCGAAGGACGCTCACAAACCACACCGAATTATCCAACTGCCCTGCGGGGAGGGCGGTGCGCCGGAGCGCACCGATCAGACCGACTCACAGTGCTTTCGCGTAGTCGAGCATGCCCTGAAAATCCACCACGACGGCGGGCTCGTCGCCGACCACCCAGGCATCGTGACCGGAAGGAAGAAGTGAAACATCTCCAGGCTTACAGTCGAACTCCGCTCCATCGTCCATGCGGACCCGCAGCACGCCCGAGACGTGATACTGGAAGTGAGGAGCTTCACAACTACTGGTATTCACAATTGGCTGGAGGGAATCAGCCCAGCGCCAACCCGGTTCAAAAATGGCGCGTCCCACGGTGGCGCCACCGATTTGAACCAATTCCAATCTCCCTTTGGGAAACTCGCGTACTTCGTCGGGTTTAGCAAGGCTCTTCAACTCTGCAGTTTCCATATCTGTATCCTTCCAGTGTTTTCGTATGTCGCTTGCCGTGCGCTCAACGTACACCATCAATGGTGACCTGGCTGCTTCGTAGCACCTTTGGACTTCGGCATCGCGGAAATTGATAAATGACGCCAGCAGTATACTGCGCCGATTCGTAAATTGCAAGCACGAATTCACATTGAGGATATAATATATTTTTTACGTAATTATCGATCGCCGAGTATGAATTCTCGCTCCCGGATACCGACTTCATGCGATCTTCGCGGACATGCGCACCCTCACACCGTCCTCCCATCCCGCGTTCTCTTCAATCCCCTTTTGCTCGCCTCGCCTCCGTTCGGGTACGCGACGCTGTTATCTCTCCGCTTCGCCCGCGAACTTCTCGATCATGCGCAACGCGGTAACGATCTCTTCCGGCTGCAACCCCTGGCGCTCAAGCGCTTCCCGATCGATGAACACTTCGGTGGCGATGAATGCGTTTGGATCTGTGATGCCTCGGGCGATGTCGAAGTTCAGAACACCGTCTACCATGCGGCTCGGCACCACAATTGCCGCGAAGGCAGCATGCAACTCTTCGGCCTTGTCTGCTTTGAACTTCACTTTGAATCGAACGACGATCATGGTCGTCCTCCTTCGTTTTACGGTTGTAAACGAAGTTCTACGTTAGAAGAGGAAGTGAATCATCAAATGACGCCGAACGGTCAGCATCAGCTGCTGTGCGTAGCGCTGTCAGTTGCATGCTGTTGTTGGACGCGACGCTCAAAAAGTATTCCACGCTCTGTCTAGATCGCCCTTGGGAGCCACGATGACGCCGCTTTCCCACACAAAACTCTCCAGAGGTGTGGCCTCGATAGTATTTGGATCGGTTGCCGGCTTGTCCCAGTGGATTTCATACACACTGCCATTAACTATCAACGCCATGTGCATGCCGCCGCGGGTGGCCAGCACGCCAAACTGAAGGTGGCGAAGCTTGTCGATCCCTGTTTGGTCCTGAGGTTCGGCGGGGTTGGTACGGCGATACTCGATGACGGACTTTGATCGGTCGACGGCGACTCCGTAGTACGTCCCCTGTTCGCGGACCTTCTTGTAGGCCGCCGGATGTTCAGGCGATGCGTCCTTCGGATTCCGTGGGTCGGGCGCCCAGAAAACCCCTTCCCAGTTAGCCTCCGATTGGAGAGCTTTGAGGACTTCTGTGCCTTTCAGGTCGGCGCCGCTCGCCGTGTTGGCCGTCGACATGACCTTGGTCCACGTTGCAGCTTGTCCTTTCGCGGCGAAAGCGCTCTTCAGGACGTCGAGCACATAGGTCGTGCAATCCGCACTGTGAGCACCCATGGGCAACGGATCCGCACATTTGTTACCCTGGATCGTTCCCGTACCTGTTGCAGCCACGCTTTCATTATGTTCCAAGAGGAGATCCCTGGCCCTGGCGGCCGCCAGGACACCGATGGAGTGCTTATCCGGTTCAGCGGCGACGGCTGCAATGTCTGCTCTTGACATACCGCCAACTCGGCCCCGGGCCAGCAATGCACCAACGTCGGCAAGCTCTTTGCCAGAGAGTTCGTCCTGCAACAAACTCACGACTACGGGATCCGCTGCCAGTTCCGCCAATTGAGCTGGAGTCAGGTTCCGCAGCGCTATGAGAATCGCATCTTCGTCGGTTCCAAAGCCTTCCGTAGCCAAACGAATCGTGTCCTTCGCAGCGTCCACTGCTGTTTTGAAACGCATTGGACTCCGCTGTGGCTGCAGAACTGTCGGTGTGAGCAACGGTCGTTGACCGCGCATGAAGCGGCCTGCAAGTGCATCGGCGTCCTTTTCGGCCTTCGCAGAGTTGGTATCCGCGTGTGGTTGCCGCGTGAGATGAGCCAGCTCGTGCGCGATCAGATGCCGGCCACCCTTGCTCTGTGCATTCAGCCACCGTGGATCGACGCGGATCTCTACGCCGTCAGTGGCGGCGGCGCCGCCGAGTTGTGCCAGACTCGGATCAGCCGTGAGAGGAACGTTTCGAAGAGAGACCTGGAATGCGTGTTCTAAATCATCTCGCAACGAAGGTGGCCAGTTGCCGCTGTCGGAGCGAGCATCGGTTTCACGGACGTTGACAGGTATCCGGCTGAAATCGTGCCCGAATCGATCTGTTGCGGAGGCAGCATCGACTTCCGGGACCCCGGAATTGCCCTGTAACAAGCGCTGCATTGCATGATTTCCAAGCCTGCGCTGTACGTGAGAGATCGAGCTTAATGCGGGATCCTTGGCGGCAATCCAGCTAACGCTAGCTCCGGAGTTGGCGGAGCTAGCTTGATGACCTGACTTCTGCTTAGGTTCGAAGGTTCTCATCACTCATATTCTCCGGATTGTCTTGACGCTTAATAATAATTAGACTGATCCGCATAATATTCTCGATTTTGGTTTCCTGCCCGTATAACACCTCTTGGGGTATTTTGCCGAAGAAGTGTTAATTCCTCTTTATTCAATGGTTGGTCAACGAATCTGTAACATGCACTGCATATCGGCATCATGAAGTAGTACCTGATCCAGATGGATGTTACTTGTAATCAGAAATCAACTCGCGTTTAAATTCTCGTCCATTGCGTGACTCGAACGACCGATGCCTATGCACGGTATTTGCCGTGGCCGATTGATGAATGACGGAAGCAGTATACCGAGCCGATTCGTAAATTGCAAGCACGAATTCACATTGAGGATATAATATATTTTTTACGTAATTATCGATCGCGAAGTATGAATTCTCGCTTCCTGTCTACCGACTCCTCGCGATCTTCGCGGACATGCGCACCCTCCTACCCTCTTCCAACCCCCTTACCCTGCGATCCCATTTTGCTGCTTATGACATCAAGGAGACTGTACGGACTTACTGGACTTGTGGATGCCGGATGTAGGCCTCCTCCGCAGTAGCGGAGCCGTTTCGTTATTTGCGGAGAGTCTCGCTCGGTGACTGTCGAAGGACGACTTCGCGCCGACCGACGTTTGTGCTTCGACACCACCATTTCCGGCGGCGCATCGCGGCTTATGACATCTGCGTGTGCTAAGTGATCTGACCATGGTGTGAATGAACTTACACAGCAGGAATTGTCTAAATTAAAGACTGCAGCAGCGAACCCCGCGGATGAATACGTGCACGCTTGTCACTCCGTGGGATTTTCGCGGATGAACGCGGATTGGCGCGGATAAGAGTTTTTGAAATCACGATACGAGAGACTTCAGGATTTGGAGACAGAAAATATCATCTCCGTGCATATCCGTGTTCATCCGTGTAATCCGCGCACGGATTCACGTGGATACGCCTCCACACAGCAGAGGGACGTCTCTCTTCGCGCATTCCGGCGATGTCTTGCCAGGGAATTTCGGGAACAGATGTGCGCGTTTTCTCCGAGATACGTTTCGACGCTTCGCCGATTATCTCGATTTGACGTATGACGGCATCCTGGAGCTGGGTGTTGGAAAGGAAAGTTTGTCTGGAGGTCTCTCTGGTGTACTCCTGAATCTTCTCGATCGCATCACGGATATACAACAGATATACGGAATCATCTCGCAGCATACACGGATCGCTGCTCCTTGAGAATTTGTTTCCGGAGGTAAGGGCTGATCGAGGCCTCGGTGACAAGGTCGACCTTGCGACCGAGAATCGCGGAGAGTTCTCGTTCAAGTGCGACCAACTGCAGCAGGGTGACTGGTTCTGAAAACCTGACCAGGAGATCGATGTCGCTCTCGGGGCGCGCCTCACCCCGTGCCATGGAGCCGAACATGTTCAGCGTTTGGGCATGATATTTCCGGCACAACGCCGCGACTTCTGTCGAATATAGATCTGTAGCAGTCATCACACTGAAGGTACAATAATTTGAATAAATTATCTGCTCATGGTAACGCTTCATCGGATAATCAGGTGCAAAGAGTGAATTCTCGCCCCCATCTACCAACTCTCTGCGCTTGATCGACACGCGCACCCCCTCTCTCTCCTCCCATCCCTCTTTCCCTTCAATCCATTTTTGCTAACGAACAAAGCGCTCGGCCCTGCAGCACTGTTATCTCTCCGCTTCCCCGGCGAATTCCTCGATCATGCGCAACGCGGTGACGATATCTTCCGGCAAGGGACATTCGAAACGCACCATTTCCCTGGTCACGGGATGGTTGAAGCCGAGCGTACGGGCATGGAGGGCCTGGCGAGGGAGGATGATCAAAAGTTCGTTGATCAATTGCTTGAAGCGCGATGTGACAGTACCGTACAGGATGCGACGGCCGCCGTAGGTGGGATCGCCGAAGACCGGATGTCGTACCGACGCCATGTGCACCCTGATCTGATGCGTCCGGCCGGTCTCGAGTCTGAGACTCACATGCGACATGAAGCCGAAATCGCGCAGCACTTCCCATTTCGTGGCGGCTTCCTTCCCACCTTCCACCACGGCCATCTTTTTTCTGTCGCTCGGATGCCGTGCGAGCGGAGCGCTGATCCTGCCGCGACGCTGCGGCATGCTTCCCCATACCAGCGCCTGATATTCGCGCTCGATGTCGTGCGCCGCGAACTGCCGCGAGATATGCTGATGCGCAAGATCCGTTTTCGCCACGGCGAGCAAGCCCGAGGTGTCCTTGTCGAGCCGATGCAGGATGCCCGCGCGTTCTTCACCCCGCTCGGTGGAGAGTTCGCGCGTATGGTACAGCAGCGCGTTGACCAGCGTGCCGGAATAGTTCGCGAACGCCGGATGCGTCACCATGCCCGCGGGTTTGTTGACGATGATGATCGCATCGTCTTCATACACGATGTCGAGAGGAATATCCTCAGGGACAACTTCAGGTGGAGGAGGTTTCGGAACGGTGCAGACGACGAAGTCCCCGGGAAGCACCAGGCGTCCGGCCTTGGTGACCAGACGGCCGTTGATCACGACGCCGCCCGCCTCGACGAGGGCCTTCACCTTGCTGCGCGACGCGTTCTCGACGCTCCGTGTGATGAACTGATCCAGCCGCACACGTTTCGCGCCTGGAGCGGACCGCAGCTCGTATATCGTGACGCCCGCGAGATCGTCGTCGAGCGACGGTTCGATATCGTCGATATCGGGAACGGAATCGTCGTTCATGGTGGAGAGAATGTGTGGTGCGGAATTACTGCGTGTCGGAAGCCGCGTCCGCCGGCTGTTGCGGCAACGGCTCCCGGAGAGCGGCTTTTTGAGGGAATCCCGTGATCAACAGGATGACCACGCCGACGGAAACCGCAGCGTCGGCGATGTTGAAGATCGGCCAGAACTTGAATGAGGATGAGCCGAAATTGACCATGAACAAATCGAAATCAATGAAGTCCACGACGTTCCCATCGAACAAGCCGCCCGTCCCGTAGAACAACGGATAAAAGGTGCGATCGATAAGATTACCAACCGCGCCGGCGAGCACGAGGGCAAGGGAAAGACGAAACAACAGGCGTTCGTCCCGATGACGCCAGAGGAGATACAAAATCGCCACCGATGCGATGACGGCGAACACGGTTAAAAACAGTTTCCCTCCCAATTCGATACCGAACGCCATATTCGGATTTTCGATATAGGTGATCTTGAACCAATCACCCAGAAGGCGGATAGATTCCCCGTAATTCATCCCATACACCGAAATACCAAACGCGGGCAGGCTGAACCCCTTGACAAGCAGCTTGGTGACCTGATCGAGGATCAGGACACCAAGCGTGAGATACAACACATTCAATTTTTTGAACACGAATTCCTGCCCACCTTTAGCGTACCTTTGTTTCCTGCTTGCACGAGACGCACATTCTCGCATGAGGTACGGCCTCGAGGCGGCCTTTCTCGATCAGATCGCCGCACACGATACAGATGCCATAGTTGCCGCTCTTGATGCGCTGCAATGCGTCCGTGAGATGCGAGATGAACTTCCGTTCTCTCGCCGCGAAGAGATACGCCTTTTCGCGCTCCATCGCATCCGTGCCTTGATCGGCCATATGCAGGGAATACGTGGAATCTTCGTTATACTCACCGGAGGCTGAATCCATGAGCCTGTCCTCGATGCTCAGCAGTTCCTCGTTCGCGTCCTTGATTTTACGGTGGATGAGCAGCCGAAAGTGCTCAAGTACCTGAGGCGAGTGCAGTTTCTGCTGTTTCGTGGACGCGGCACGTACTTCGATCTTGTTTTTTTTCTTCAGAATCGTTGCGTGCTTACCCTGATATTTCGGAATCGGCGCGGGAGCTTTCTTTATGCGACGCGTATATTTCCGCTTCTTTTTCGGTTCGCCCTCACCTTCATCTCCTTCCATATCCGCCGCTTTCGCGGATTTACGCGAGAGCGTCTTCTTGAGGATCTTTGACTTGGTCAGTTCAACCGGAGGTACAGCGACTGCGGACTTCGACGCCTTCGAGGCTTTTAGCTTGGTCTTCGCTTTCGCTTCCTCTTTCGCGGAAGCAGGCGTCGCACGATCCTTCACCTCCGAAGCAGCTTTGGCCTTTTTTCCGTCAGTTTTTTTCTTACCAGCGGAATCGGTTTTCGACAGTGACTTCTTTACCTCGACCGCCTTTTTTGCCGCAGCCTTGGCGGATGTAACATCGGAGGCGGCGCTCTTTTTCACGGACTTCGCAGGCGTCGTCTTCTTTGCTTCGGTTTTTGCCGCCGCTTTCGACGGTGCGGCCTTCCCCGCCGCTTTCACCGGAGCCGTCTTCACCGGAGTTGCTTTCGTCGGAGTTGCTTTCGCCGCCGCTTTCACCGGGGGCGTCTTCGTCGCAGCTGCTTTCGCAGGGGTTGCTTTCGCCGGAGCCGCGGCTGCCGTCGCCTGAGCGGATTTCGCAGACTTGGCCGGAGCGGGCTTGGCTGCGGGGCTTTTTTTCGCCGTCTCGGCGCCGGATTTTTTGGTGGCCGGTTTTGCGTGAACGGCGGGCGTCGCGGTTTTCACGGCGATGGATGTATGTTTTGCGGCTGCGGTTTTACCTGCGGGTACGGATGATTTCTTTGCCGGGGCAGTTGACGCGGCCTTTTCAGAAACCTTCACGGCTTGTGCCGGCTTCTTTTTCGCGGGCTTCGGCGCCGCCGGTTCCGCGTTTTTTTTCGTTTTGGTCGTTTTCGCTGCCATGGTGCGTTCTCCGGAAAAAATGGGGCATGGACATAAGGCTGCTAATTACTCGACGGATGCCGTAACGACATACACGCCGCAGGATAGATCATTAATGCTGATCTGTACCCCGCTGCCCGCAGGCATGGTGGCCTTGAGGATTTTCACAGCGAGTGTATCAGAACAAATATACGACTCCATTCGAACAATTGCCCGTTCGAGTTCAGGATGGTCGGTATCCCAGGTAATGACAATGCGATCGGTAACGTCGAAACCACTCTCCTTCCGAATCGCCTGAATCTTGCTGACGAACTCCCGCGCAAGACCTTCATCCACAAGGTCATCGGTGAGCGTTGTGTCGAGTGCTACGACAAGCCCGCCGTCCGTGCCAATCGTCCATCCCTGGATATCCTCATGCTGGACCTCGACATCCTCTGTTTCCAGGACGACGTCCGCACCGTCGATCTTCACGGTCAAGCGTCCGTCGCGTTCCAACGTGTTGATATCGTCGAGCGTGAAAGCCGCTATCGCCGCGGCGATGACCTTGACGGATTTTCCATATTTCGGACCGATAACCTTGAAATTCGCTTTCGCGCGCTTCTTCAGCAGCTCCGAGTCGCCGGCAATGAATTCGATGGCCTTGATGTTGGTCTCTTCCGTGATGACGTCACGCATCGCACGCACATGGTCCACGAGGTTCGGTTCGGTGCCGGCGATCAGAATTTTCGCGAGAGGCTGGCGGGTCTTCAGGCGCGTCTGCTCGCGCAGCCCGCGGGTAAGATACACCACTCGCTGCGCGTCCCGCATCCTGGCTTTCAGACTCGTATCGACGAAGCCGGGTTCGGGGAAAAGACTGAGATGCACCGATTCGGCGATGCCCTCGCCTTGCATTCCACCGGTGAGACGGCGATACAGCATCTCCGCCAGAAACGGCGCGAACGGCGCCATGAGTTGCGCTATCGTGACGAGACAGGTGTGCAGCGTCTGGTATGCGGAGAGTTTGTCTTCCGACATCGCGCCCTTCCAGAAACGCCTGCGATTGCGGCGCACATACCAGTTCGACAACTGATCCACAGTATAATCCGCGATGGCGCGGGCGGCGGGCGTGGGATCGTAGCCGTCCATATCGGAGCGTACCGTACCCACCAGCGCATTAAGCTCGGTCAGAATCCACTGATCGATCTCGGGACGAAGCTCAAGCGGAACCGGCACGCTTCCCGGCTCGAACGCATCGATGTTGGCATACATGGTGAAGAACTGATATGTGTTGATCAGCGCCCTGAAGAAGTTCTTCTGCACACCTTCGATATCCTGCTCATTGAACATCGTCGGACGCCACGGCGGGCTGTTCACCGTCAGGTACCAGCGCGTCGCATCCGCGCCGTAGCGATCGAGCACGTAAAACGGATCAACGACGTTGCCGCGCGATTTGGACATTTTCTGTCCGGTTTTATCCAAGACAAGCTCATTGACGATGAGATTGCGGTATGCGGGCTTGTCGAACAGCGCGGTGGAAATCGCATGCAGCGTGTAAAACCATCCTCGCGTCTGATCGATCCCCTCGCAGATGAAATCCGACGGGAAATTCTCTTCGAAAAATTCCTTGTTCTCGAACGGATAATGGAATTGCGCGAACGGCATCGCCCCGGAATCGAACCACACATCGATCAGCTCGGGCGTGCGACGGTACAGCACGCCATTCTTTTCGAACAGGATGTCGTCCACCCAGGGCTTGTGCAAATCCAGATCGTCCCGCGACGGAGCGACACGCAGGCCATCCACGATGCGGAATCCCTGCAGCAACTCGTCCACCGATCCGACGATGAACATGTCCGAATCGTCCTCCGCGATCCAGATGGGAAGCGGGGTCCCCCAGTAGCGGTCTCTGGACAGCGCCCAGTCCTTGTTGTCTTCGAGCCAGTTGCCGAAACGTCCGCTGCCGACTTCGGGCGGAGACCAGTTGATCTCGCGGTTGAGTTCGATCATGCGCTTCGCGTAATCCGTTGTGCGAATGTACCAGCTGTCGCGGGCATAGTAGATCAGCGGATTGTCGCAGCGCCAGCAGTGCGGATAGCTGTGGAGATAGTCCTTCGAGGAGCGATAGATGCGGCCTTGCTCCTTGAGCATGCGCAGGATATCAGGATCCACTCCATCCTCTTTATGTGTCGAGAACTGCAGCGTTTTGACGAGTCGTCCCGCGAAATCCGTAATCTCGTCGGTAAATCTTCCACCCGTGGTGACGGGAAGCAGAAACGGCAAATCGTATTGTTTCATCATCTCGTAATCGTCGATTCCGAACGCGGGCGCGATGTGCACGACGCCGGAACCGTCCGCTGTGGTGACGAAATCACCCGCCACGACGTAGTACGCCTTCCTGTCCACAGGGAGGTAATTGAACAGCGGCCGATACTCCATGCCGAGCATCGCTTCGCCAAGCATTTCCCCGAGCAGCTCGTATTCTTCGGTGATGACCGACAGCCGCTCCTTAGCGAGGTACAGGACCCCATGCTCCGCTGTTCGGATCTTCACATATTCCACATAGGGATTCACCGCAAGGGCCACGTTTGAAATGAGCGTCCATGGAGTTGTCGTCCACACCAGGATGGCCGCATCCTCGTCCTTCAATTTGAACGTGACGTACACATTCATATCGCGCACGTCGGCATAGCCGAGGGCGAGTTCATGGGAGGAAAGCGGCGTCTCGCAGTGCGGACACTGCGGAACGATTTTGAATCCCTTGTAAATCAGTCCTTTGTTATAGAACTGTTTCAGCGCCCACCACAACGACTCGATATACTCGTTGGTGCAGGTGATGTAGGGATCCGTGAGATTCACCCAGTACCCCATCCGTTCGGTCAGCTTCAGCCAGCCTTCGGGGTGATCGATATGGTGGTAAACGAACTCCTTCGCTTTCCTGTTGAATGCGGCGACGCCGTATTTCTCGATATCCGACTTCTGTTCGAATTTCAGTTCCTTTTCGAGAGCGACTTCGATGGGCAGGCCATGCGTGTCCCATCCGGCCTTGCGATGAACGAGATGACCGGTCATTGTTTTATAGCGGCAGACGAGATCCTTGAGTGTGCGCGACATCACATGATGAATGCCGGGTTTCCCGTTGACGGAGGGCGGTCCCTCATAAAACGTAAACGAGCGGCCTCCCTTTCTCAGGTCAATGCTTTTATCGAAAATGCCGCGCTCCCGCCAGAAGGCGAGCACCTCTTGTTCAAGTTCGGAATAGGAAAATTTTTCGGGAAACGGTTCAAAGCTGGACATGGGAATCAGGATCAATCGTCGTTGTTGGAGGAATCGTGAAAAAAGAAAGCGATGACCGATATGATGAAAGCGAAAAGGATGCTTGTCGCAACGGGCAGATAGAGGCTCACACCTGGCAGATCGACTTCGAAATCGCCAGGGAGATTCCCGATGAACGGAATCTGCTGAATGCGCGTCGCCGCGATCACCGTAAGAATGCAGAGAATCGTCATCACCGCGGCGAGACGAAACAGCGAAACCAGTTCCTTTCTGTTTCCTGACACCGCTTCACACCTCGAGACGCGAAATCACGCCTGTCATGATGGCCCGCAGCTTCGGCTCCGCTTCATTGGCGGTTCTGATGATAGCCGGCACGTCTACAGCTTCGAGCGCGTCGGGAAAGCACTCGTCGGTGATGATGGAAAAGGCGAGGACTTTCATCCCCATGTGAACGGCGACGATGTTTTCGGGTATCGTGGACATCCCGACGGCATCGGCGCCGATCGCCCGCAGAAAACGGTATTCCGCCCGAGTCTCGAGATTCGGACCGGCCACGGATACGAGCACACCGGTTTTGAGCGCTATCCCCTGTCGCAGCGCGACATCTTCCGCGATCCGCATCAAATCGTTGTCGTACGGTTCGCTCATATCCGGGAAGCGGGGTCCAAGCGTATCGTCGTTTGGGCCGATCAACGGATTGTCGCCGATCAAATTGATGTGATCCCAGATCATCATCACATCGCCGCGCCTGAAGACGGGATTCAATCCTCCGACGGCGTTGGAAATGAGAAGCGTGTGTACTCCAAGCGCATGCATCACGCGCACAGGAAAAGTGACCTGCTTGAGCGTGTAGCCTTCGTAATAGTGGAAACGCCCTTGCATGGCCACGACCGGCTTGCCTGCGAGGGTGCCGAAGATCAGCTTGCCGTGATGCGATTCAACGGTGGAGATCGGGAAATGCGGAATATCCTTGTACTCCAGCACAGCCTCGACGGCGATGTCGGTTACGAGTCCGCCGAGTCCGGTGCCGAGTATGATTCCGATGCCCGGCTGCACGTCGGTCACCGTTCTGATATGCGATACCGCTTCCTCGATCATTGTGCGCATTAGCGTCATGCCCTGGTCTCCCGCTCATCCAGTCGCGAAACGATGTCGTTAAGGTCGTCGGAATCAAGTCCTTCCCTCGTGGTGAGACCGGCTTGCAGGGTACTGCGTATCGCGCGACCGCGTGCGGTGTACTCCAGCGCGGAAAGGAAATCCACCTCAGCCCGGAGAATGGATTTAATTCTGGTCACCAGTGCGATTTTCTTGGTTTCCAGCAGATCGATCTGCTCCTGCAAACGGGAGTAGCGTTCGTTGCCCTGGGCGACGATGCGCTCGGAACGGCGTTCCGCATCGCGAATGATGATGGCGGCCTCCTGTTTTGCCTGCTCGAGCATGACCTTCCGCTCCTGTTCGATCCTTATCGTCGTGTGGAGAACGTTGGCCTCCGTCTGCTGCGATAGTTGCTTCGACGTGTGTTTCAGTTCCGAAAGCATGGATTTGACGCGCTGCTCCATTTCACGGGACTGATGCAGTTGTGATTCGAGAGCGAGAACATCCGTACGAAGCGCATCGTTTTCCTCAGCCAGGGACATCAGTTCCTCGGCGAGGGCGCGCAGGTACGGACGCACTTCATCGGGATTCCATCCCTTGCGGACGCTGCTGAAAGATTTGTTGGCGAGGGTATCTGCATCCATCATACTCACCTCATGCTCTTGGACCAAAAATTGCGCTTCCGATGCGAATGATGGTGGCTCCTTCTTCTATAGCCACCTCGAAATCGTTTGTCATACCCATCGAGAGTTCCCGGATCGCGTCGTCGTGGAATTCACCGCACAGTGACTCGAGCAGTTCGCGCAGTAGCCTGAAACCCGGGCGTACGAGTTCGGCATCATCGTGAGCGGCGACGGTCATGAGTCCGCGAAGCCGGATGCCAGGTAACGATATGACCTCCGCGGCGAGTCGTGCCAGTCCAGCTGGATCCACGCCCTCTTTGGTCGACTCGCCGCTGGTGTTCACTTCAACGAGTACGTCCGTTTCTACGCCGGCCTGGGTGGCGCGCTTGCTGATCTCATGCGCAAGATCGACCGAATCCACTGAATGAAGCAAGGTGAGAGGCCCGATCACCTGACGCACCTTGTTCCGCTGCAGGTGGCCGATCATGTGGAATCGATGCGGCAGCAGCGCTTCGCGTTTGCCGAGATATTCCTGGACGCGATTTTCACCGATATCCACCAGCCCGAGTCGGATCGCCTCATTAACGACGGCGACAGGCTGCGTTTTCGTCACGGCGACCATCGTAACGTCATCCCGCGACCTTCCCGCGCGTGCGCACGCCTCGTGTATCCTCGTTTCAATATCCGCGATTCGCTTCGCCAGCATAAATGGATGAATATATCGGACGCGGGCCTAAGAAACAAGGATAGCGAAATTCGCGGCCTACGGGGAGCGGAGGATACGTGCACGGATTCTCCGCGCCCTGCGTCCCCCTGACGCCTGTGTGCAAAACCGGCGGAACACACCCGATCATCGGTAGCGAAGGCGCGAGCGTGCGTGCGATAGAGGGTGTGCCTCGTATAGAGGAAAATAAAATCATTGTGTTTTACGATCACAACCTGTATTTTCCACTACGCCTGCGAGATGACGATTGTCTGTTTTCAAGAATGCACCGCACCATCGCATGCGTGTTACGGAATGATCCGGATAGAACGTCGCTCAAGGAAAAGCGCCACGCAATTATGGAACGTTCTCGCCCGACTTCCCGAAATTCGAAAGTAACAGTACTAATCATATCCAGCGAGAAGGAGTGAAGTCATGACCAGTCGTCACCTGTTGTCCCTGACGCTCGCAACCATCCTCTGTGTTTCCGTCCTGCACGCAGCCACCGGCGGCCCGGGCAAGGGAGGAGTGCAATTCAACGCCTCGTCGGTGTACGCCGATATCACCCGCCTCGTGGGCGAACAAGTGTGCTACACGCTCACCGCCAGGGACGAAAACGGTAATGTCATCCGCAGTTGGAATGACATTGGAAACTCGACAACCATAACCCTGCGCAATTCCTCCGCCAACACGGACAGCAGCACGCATTCATGGAATGCCGATCCGGAAGCCTATTCATGGGCGAGGATCACGCACAACGGTACGGAGTTGGGAAAAATAACCGACAACGAATGGTTTATCCCTGAAACGGAATTTATCGACGGCGTAGCGGAAATCTGTCTCACCCATAGCAAGGCGGATACCGGAGTGTTCATCGAAATCACTCCAAACGTCCCGTACCTCAACCAGATTTCGCAGTCGGTCACCTTCGTGGCGGATGAGATCACCAACTATCTCGTCGATATTTGGTCCGCCACACCGACCGGAGACGGAGTGTACCAGATGCGTCCGTACGAACTCATCGTGGTTCCGCGCGATCGCTACCTCAATTACTCCGACAGGGAAATCATGACGAAATTCTCAGCCCGTTGGCCCGGTGAATTCAACTCCAACACACCAGGATTGGCCAATATCTTCTCGGGCGACGTCTTCATTCGCGGACTCACCAATTACCTGATCGCGTCGCGCATCGAGCGGGAAAAACCCATCGAACCCCAGTGGATCATGGCGTTTTCCTCGACGAATCCGAGCGTCTACGGTGTGACCGATCCCTATGAAGTACTGTCGCATGAGCCGGTTCCCTTCCTGCTGCAAACTCCTGTGGATCACGCGATCGTCAATCTGAACAGTAGCACCCTGGTGGAGACCTTCACCTGGGAGCGTCCGAATCCCCCGGATCCTTACTGGAATATTCAGGTTTCACAATTCAATCCCGCACGAGTCTCCGATGTCATCGAGTATAGCTGGGTCATCCTCGACAGCGTCAGTCTCACGCATGCCGAAAGGATTCTTTCCAACAACGGCGGTGTACAAGCTCAGTTGGTGCTCACGCACGGCCAGCTCTGGAGCGTCATGCAGACGATATCCGGGCAGTCGGCCACGAAGTCCTTGCAGTGTCTCTGGTATGTTACCGCGACGGACGGCCTGTACACGACATCAAGCACACCGAGCCCTGGTCATTATATCACCATTGTCGCCAACGATATCGTCAGCGTGCGGCCGCCATCGGCGCCCTCGGTGCTGACGTTGAACCAGAATTATCCGAATCCCTTCAATCCGTCAACGACAATGACGTTCAGCACTACACGCCGCGGACATGTGCGATTGAAGCTTTACGACCTTCTCGGCGGCGAAGTGGCCACAATCGTGAACCGGGAACTCGAGGCCGGTACGCATTCCCTCCTGTACGACGCACGCGCGCTGCGGTCGGGCGTGTACATGTACACCCTGGAGGCCGAAGGGAAGTCCCTTACACGTCGCATGGTCGTGACCAAATAGTCGAGTCGAGGGAGAGCGTCACTCTTCCCTATGTCTTCGGGAAAAGTCCGTCACACGACGGACTTTTCTCGTTCTGGCCGGATCGAAGGACCGCGGATGCTCTTGAGCGGATTGCTCGTCGGGCTGTGCGCCTGGCGCAACGGAGAGTCACACGTTAAAGACGCAGCGGACCGGAGCGCAGGATTCACGAACCCGTCCCGGGCGAATCGTCGCGACTTTGATTGAGGAAATGCATGCCCTTGCGTATCTTTCCGTGAACAAACACGTATCGGGAACATTGTCCCAAACCTTTCGTCTATAGCACGGACCGAGAAAGCCCCGGGCGGTATGACAGCATCGATTACGGAAACAGCCCTGCCACACACAACGGACCTTGGCGACGACATGCTGGTGACCCGCTTTCAAAGTGGGGATCGCGATGCGTTCCGCTTGTTGATGGAGCGTCATGGCGAACGTGTGCGGAATCTGATTTATTCCGTGTTCAACGCCCGCGACATGGTCGACGATCTGGCGCAGGAAGTGTTCATCAAGGCATTCCGGGCGCTTCCGGCCTTCCGTTTCGATGCATCGTTCTATACCTGGCTGTACCGCATTACCGTGAATCATTGCCGCGATGAACTCCGTCGGCGGAAACTGAGAAAGATATTTTCACTCCAACACATGCTCGACAGCGGCGATAAAGAAGTAGCCATGAAGATGACGGCAGCTCCCGAGGAGCATGAAACGCGAGAGATCATTCAACGCGGCCTGCACAGGCTGGCTGAAAAGTATCGTCTGCCGATCATTCTCAAGGATATCGAAGGTCATTCCTACGAGGAGATCGCGGAAATCATGCAATGCGAACTCGGTACGGTGAAAAGTCGCCTCGCTCGTGGACGCGGCATGCTGCGCGACTATTTGTCCCCCATTCTTGAACGAGACTGATCATGAGGAACCGCACACAATCCGAAACGATCATGCGTTTGTCGCTCTACCTCGATGGCCGGCTTGGAGAAGCCGAAGGTCGGGAACTCGAACATGCGCTCGAAACCGATACCGAATTGCAGCGCGAATACGAACAACTGAAACGGAGCGCCGCCCTCCTCAGAGACAGCGCCCGACTTCCCGCCGATCCGTTCTTCATCGAAAGAACCTTGAACGCCGTGCGCAAGCTCGAAGAGAACGAAGCGACGCCACTCTCGATTCAGGGAAAGTACCTTCCGGCCGTCGCGGGTCTCACGCTTCTGCTTCTTGTCACAGTCGGCGTCTTCACCTGGTGGCAAAGCGGCAAGGACATCGTTCGCTATGTGGAAAATACCGGCGACAAGATGCAGAGAATTTACGAGGATAACATCCTGAAAGGTTGGATCATGCCGCTGTTCCAGCGCACCGATCAGGATCGCATGCTGCAGTTCGCGATGTTCGGCACCCTTCCGCTGGATTCCGCCGAAAACACGACACTGCGCGTCGATCCCGCCTCCAGCGACGGCTACCGTGTGGAACTCGCAAGCACGAATCCCGCCGCGGCGAAACAGGCGACGATCGGCGAACTCTACGAACGGATTCGTCCCACATCCGCGCAGAGAAAATCTTTCGACACCCTCTTCATGCTCGCACAGCAGCAAATCGAATCCTCCGTCCTGCTCGATCAACGGCACAGGATAGCCATCGACCCGGGATTGCCGCAATACCAGCGGATTCTGCTGACAGGCATCGCATCGCAGCTCGACCAGCAACAGAGGAAGAGTTTCCAACGCTATCTCTCCGATCATAATACAGCCTACACATTTTCGTCGAACATGGCGGACCTGCCTCAACCTCCTCGTCCCGCACGCGTCTTCCGCTGGAATCAGCGTCCGACACGGTCGATGGATTTTGTCGTGTTGGCGCCGGATTCGGTTGGTATGACAACGGTGAATTTGAATATGGACAGCTTGCGCAAGCTCATGGTTGTCATAGAAAAGCGACTTCCGCGGATGGAACAGCCAGTGTTGCAGCTTGTGCGCTACTATACCGATCAGGCGGCAAGGCCCGCATGGACGAATGTATCGACACAAGGGACGGTGCGTGTACTCCCACCCGAAGCCCCGGAAATGCACTCGACGATTTCCGTGGCGGTGGAGGATTTTATCGACTCCGAAGGCGATATCGATGCTGAATTCGAGCGGCTCGCACGTGACGTTGTGGTGCTGCGCCATGAGACGATGCGGCCTCCCCCACCCCCGCCGCCACCGGGAGGCAGGTCCATACGGGAACGGGGTACCGATCGTACCATACGCGTCCGTGTTTCGGATGAACGCAAGCGCGAGGCAGGTAGAAAAGCCGATTCAGCTCTCAAGCGTGCGTTCGAGAAATTGGAGAAACTCGACGTTACTATCGACGTCGACATCGATTCCATCGAAAAAAAGGTAGAACACCTCGAACTGCGGTATTTTTTCGAGTCCTTGAAGAACGGGACGATCAACCTCGACAGTCTGCTCCGTCATGCGATGCCGAATCCCGACGGACTCCCCGGCGAGATGAAACTCGAAATGCAGCGCATGGAAAAAGAAATTCAGGAGCAACGCCGGATTGCGCCACCCGAGTATCACGTCCCATACGCACCGCCGACGCCCACCGATCAGGGTCCACATAAACGCGCACGCGTTCGCGTCACGCAGGATACGAGCGTGAATATCTGAGACGCGCGGCGGTTTGTTCCGTGGATGACATCAAGGTACCGGTCTGAGCCAACCACGCTCGTCATGCTGATCAGCCTGAGGCTGACTGCTGGGCTCACTATGTTGAGCCAGAGTGCCTGTCGGTGTATTTTCCTTTCATGCATTCCCGCATTCTGACATATCTGCTCGTAGCATTCGTATCCGGTTTCCTTGCGGCGTGCGACGGTGCGGTCGATACGGACGCGCTACCCGTACCGGAAATCGTCAGCGCAACCGATTCAGCCGATGTCGACGATCCCATACAGTTGATCGTCCGGATTCCCGGCGACATCAACGCGACGAAATTGTATACGCTCATCATCGATTGGGGCGACGGGAGGCCCGCCTACATCGCAACCTCCGTTGAATCGGCTTTTCAGACAATCTATTCCTATTCGTACCTCGACGCGGGAACATACAGCATCCGCTGCAGGGCTACCTTAGGGGAGGGCAGGGTGTCGGCATGGTCCGATGTACACACGGTGCAGATCGGCGGCGCGCCGCTCATCGGACGCGGTGACTGGTGGATGTTCATGCGCGATGCGATTCACAGCGGACACAGCATGTTCGCAGGCCCTGCACAGCCTCGCCTGCTCTGGAAGCAGTCCTTCACATCTCCGCTGTATTCCTCGCCCGCGTTCGACAGACGAGGCACGATGCATCTCGGAAGCGACGCTTTCGTTCTCACCGCCATGTATCCCGACAGCCGGCAGAAATGGATATTCGGTACAGGCACAGGGCAGATCCGATCCTCGCCTCTGCTGCTTGACGACGGCACCATCTTTTTCGGCAGCAACTCCGCGAACGTGTACGCGGTCAACCGCCGGGGAAGCGCGCTCTGGAGTTCGTCGGTGAGTGCTCCTATCGGTCTCTCGAGTCCCACGCCCTTGACGGGAGGCGGTTTCGTCATCGGCTGTACGGATGGCCAGCTGCACGCATTTACTACCGGAGGTACGCCGCGATGGACTATACTCACAAGCGGCTCGATTTCGGGAAGCCCCGCGGTGGCGAGAGATGGCACCGTCTACATCGGGAGTCATGATCAAATACTGTACGCCATCAGCGATGCGGGGTTAGTGTTATGGACACGGCCGACGGAAGCGGCGATCACGGGAAGTCCTTCCATCGCCGCGGATGGATCCATCGTGTTCGGGAACACGGCGGGTTGGCTCTATTCGCTCCGCAATGACGGCCGGCTCAACTGGCGACGCGATCTCCATGCGCCGATACACTCGACACCGGCGGCGTCGCGCGAAGGACGCATTCTGTGCGTGATCGCGAACGGCGATCTTGTTTCCCTCGATCTGAACGGCGACGAGCAATGGCGCGCGTCGATCGGTCAAACCGCCGCGTCGGTGAGCCCTATTCTTGATGTGCACGGTGTCGCGTACGTCAGTGGTCCCGATGGCGCGTTAACCGCGTATGATCGCGATGGACGGTTGCTGTGGAGATATGAAACGGATGGTGTGATAACTAGCACTCCCGCCATCGGTCAACAGGGACAACTCGTATTCGGTAACGACAAGGGATGGCTGTTCGTGTTGGGAGAATAGGACAATCGTAGGGGTGGGATACTACGCGTCCAGTATATAATTGATTGTGCAATCAAACCACGGTATACAATTCGCATCTCCATAAATGCGATACTTCGCGACCAGGATACAATTTGTTGTGCGATAGCATCGCATTGGTCAACGGCTCATCACCTGTGTACCATAATGAGGTGGCGTATGTCAATCCTGCTCAGAATCTACCCGCGATTAACGTAACCCGTTTAACGTTTAACTCCCTTGTCAGGCATGACCACACGGGAGTAGGTATTCCGATTATCCTTCTAAAAATTCATTCTTTGCAATTTTTTATGACTTGATTTCGAACATTAGATTAGCTACACTCAACTCACAAATAATCGGCAGCATCTTATTCTCTCCTCGGAAAGGACTTCCATCATGAAAGTGATTTTTATCGCGTTCGCACTCGTTCTTTTTTCCACACTCGCAACTGCGCAAAGTGGATGGCGGTATATCGGGCCAGTTGAAAGTGAAATCCAGGCTATGGCCGTTCACGAGGATCTAATTCTCTGCGTCGCTTCGACGCCCGGAGGAGATCGCTTGTTCCGCTCCACCGATGCTGGTCAAACATGGGACACACTCGCTAGTGGTGTCCGTAAAATGGCTATTATTCCGGACGGCAATCCGACCATTGTCGGCAGTATCCCGCCAAACAAGGATTTCATGTTCAGCACGGATTTGGGGGAGACATGGGATACAAGCGCGACGGCACCTCCGGGACCGAATCTGTATCGTATCTATGTAAAGCCGGACAATCCGGGGGTGGTATTTGCAATCACAGGGACCTTCCTTGTTGAGCGACTCTATCGGTCCAGCGATTACGGCAGGACCTGGTCATGGCCATATCCTTTTCCGGTATCCAGCGATGGATCGAAAATCGCGGTCGGCGTGAGCCCGACAACACCGGATGTTTATGTGAATGTAAACACGGACATTGGAGGAGCGTATTTCTTCCACAGTTCGGATGATGGGGTGACATGGGAGTTTGTGGCCGAAAGCCCCCTTGACATCACCACACTCTTGATCGATCCTGATATATCAGGCAAAATCCTCTCGTTCCAGTACAATAAGATTATGCTTTCTGAAGATGGTGGCGCATCCTGGCGACCCATTCATACCGGGAATACGAATCAAAGGAATTTTCGTTCCTTGATACGAAGTTCCGAGAACGCGAATGAACTTTACTTGTTCGTCGAGCCCGATATTCATCGTGCTCTGCTTGGTTCGATAACCTTCTCGAACTCGGGAGGTCAGACTTGGAAAGACGATTCCACATCTCTCAGTCTGCCATTCAAGACGGTATATCGCGTATTTGACCCGATTACCTGGCTGCAGCACGATGCTCGCCGCAAGCGATTGTATTTCCAGACCGAAAGGGGAATTTACATACGCGAAAGCCTCAGCACCTCTCTTACGGAGGTGGATTTACCTATATCCGGAGATATTCAGTCCTATCCACAACCAGCAAGCGAAAGCCTTATCGTGCAAACGTGCTTCCCAGCACAATCAGGCACTACACTCCGCTTGTACAATACACTCGGCACGCTAATCCAGGAATGGCGCGTGGTAGCCCCCGGCAGCCTGCATTGGGATCTCCGTGACCGCTACAACCTTGAGGTACCAAACGGTGTTTACCTGCTGACCTCTATCGCCGGAAAGGAAGTAGTAACGAGACGAGTTGTAATCCAACGATAATCCTGAGCTTCCACTTTTTCACAACAATCATTCGGAGCCAATTATGATACATCGATACAGAATCCATATTCTTGCTATCTCAACCGCCCTCCTGTGCGCACATCTCGCCTTGGCGCAGTCCAACTACAGGTTCCATTCGATAAATGTGGCCGTGATAGCTGAGGACAATTTCTCGAAAGAGCTAGCGGCGATGTTTGGGGGATAAGAGTTGTAGGTACTCCTGATAGGCACTATGCACTCTCGACACTTGGCGATCCGTTTAACGTTTAACGTTTAACGTTTAACGTTTAACGTTTAACTCCCTTGTCAGGCATTGGCACACGGGAGTACGTATTCCGATTATCCTTCTAAAAATCCAAGCTTTTCAATTTTTTATGACTTGATTTCGAACATTAGATTAGCTATACTCAACTGACAAATAATCAGCGGTATCTTATTCTCTCCTCGAAAAGGACTTGTATCATGAAAGTGATTTTTTTCGCATTCGCTCTCACGTTTTTTTCAACACTCGCAGCAGCGCAGACCGGATGGAGGTACATCGGGCCTGTCGACCGTGAAATCCAGGCTATGGCCGTTCACGAGGATTTGATTCTCTGCGCCGCCTCCACGACTGGAGGAGATCGCTTGTTCCGCTCCACCGATGCTGGTCAGACATGGGACACGCTCGCAAGTGGTGTCCGCAACATAGCTATTATTCCGGACGGCATACCAACGATCGTGGGAAGCATACCCCCGAATAAGGACTTCCTGATAAGCACCGATTTAGGAGACACTTGGGACACAACCGGAACCCCACCGCCAGGTATTTGGCTTAGTCGGATATACATAAAAGAAGACACCCCCGGGTTGATCTTTGCTATTGCAGGTCCGTCATCATTCAGGTACGAACGTCTCTACCGCTCAACGGATTACGGCAGGTCATGGACATACGCGTACAACTTTCCCGCATCCAGCGATGGATCGAATATTGCGGTTGGCATCAGCCCGAATACGCCTGATGTGTATGTGAACGTGGATACGGACATCGGCGGACAGTATTTCTACCACAGTTCCGATGATGGGGTGACTTGGGAGTTCGTCACTCACGGAAGGTTTATTACCCAAATGATGGTTGATCCGGATAATCAGACCAATATTTACGCATCAATAATTGGTGGTATCTATCAGTCGAATGACGGCGGCTTTTCTTGGACACAAATCCATTCCGGTGTCTCTATCATTCAAGATAAGATGAATCCTAATTTGCTTTTTTCTGTTGGACGCCCAACCGGAACTCAGCCGGGTGTGACCGTATCGGAGAATAGAGGAAAAACCTGGTGGCATGATTCCGCGACGTTGAACCTGCCATTCAAGCAAATAATTGACCCTTATAACCCAAATGTCTGGCTCCAATACGAACCAGGTAGAAAGCGCCTATACCTTCAAACAATGACGGGCATCTATATGAGGGAGAACTTCCTTACCGCTGTTCTTGATGTTGAAATCGCTTCGAACACTTTCCTTCACGCCTATCCACAACCGGCACAAAAGTACTTGCGGATTACAACTGGACAGCCTAAAAGCGCAATGATATCGCTTCGTGTTTACACGACAGTCGGTCGTGTACTTCGGCATTGGATGCTCGATACAGAGAGGTATATCTCCTGGGACTTGACTGATGGAAACGCTACACAGATACAAAGTGGTGTGTATCTTCTCGTCATGCAGGAGGGAGCCACTATTCTGTCAAAAACGATCATTATACAACGATAATACTATCGACGATTTATCTCCGATTTCCATTCATCAATCCAATGGAGTTTTTCATGAAACACATATACATCATTCTTCCAATGGTCCTAGCTTTCTATTGTGCGAAAGAAGCCAAAGCACAGACCGGTTTTACTTTCCAGACGAAAAATGTAGCAGTGATCGCAGAAGACGACTTCGGGCACGGAGCATCAGGTGACGTTTGGGGTTTCAAGAAATCGGGTTCTCCCGACAAACATTATGCCATTTCCACTCTCGGCGGAGGCTTGCAAATTACCATCGCTCATGGTACGTCCCCGATGCATTACGAAGAGGTAGCTTATGTGAATATCACTGAAAACACATCCCTTGTCTTCGCCGATGTGGAGACTTTCGTAGTAAACAACACGGTTTATGCAGCGTGTGCCATTGCCTCAAAGGTAAATCCAGTTGTGTACATTGTCAATGTGGATTCCGCTATTTCACTTGGTCCAGCGGCGAGAACCATTTTGTTCCGATCAGCAACGTTCAAGTGTCAACCATACCGCATATTGATTCTACGACCCAAGCCCACACAATCACCATCGCAGACAACCGTCTGTACATCGCAACGCAAACGAGCTACATCGATATATGGGACCTCTCCAATCCGTACTCGCCAATTCACAAAGGTGCATACGCGCTTCCGGTTCCGGTACCGGGCACAAACTATCAGGCAGCAACCGTGCATGAGATGTATGTCCATCCCACCGGGAGTGGCCATCGCGCGTATGTCGCATATACGCGCGGCGGTCTGTTCATTATCGATATCGATACTGCGATTGTCGCAAACAGCCTGGTATTCAAGCGGCAGATGTACGACAGCGACAAGCGAAGCGCTCTCTCCGTCTTCGCCGCAGACACGGCTTTTGATTACCGAACCTGCCATAGCGCCTGGCCTACGGATGATCGGGCGTACATCTTTACGACGGATGAAATCGCTCCCCCGGCCACGGTATTTCCGCTTCAAGGAACGGATAGCGCTTTTTTGCAAGCTCCGAACCTGAAGGTCTGGAAGGTGAGCGACATTGACTCTATGGCAACGACATCGCTCAAAGGAAATTATTTCGTTCCGAATGGTAGAGAGAGTGGAGTTGTGGATACAAATTCCTACTCAACGACAAACATCCCGAACTCCATCCATCAACTTCATACGCGCAACGGCTATGCGTACGTAGCACACTACACGCAGGGCTTTCGTGTACTGGATATAGGCGATCCGGAGAATCTCGTCGAAGTGGCGTATTACAACACGTACGATACTCTCACGGTCGGGAATTATTCCGATGCAGGAAACTGGGGTCAGGGCATCTATGGGGTGTTCCCCGATGCATACCGTCAGAAAATCTGCTACGCGGGCGGGTGGACGGACGGTTTGTCCATTTTCAAGCATTATCACGAGACTATCGCGGATACGATATACTCGATCAAACAGGTAAATTTGGACGGGACGTTCAGTGTTTATGGCGATACCTATATTGCATCCGGTACGACTGTAAACTTCAATAATAACTCGTCATTCAATTTCTCCGCGGGAAAAGGTCTCTACGTGGATGGCGTCCTACTGCTCAACACCAATAATTTCGATGTCTACAGCAAAATCGTCTGTCGTTCCGGAGGCAAAGTGGTGATCTGTCCGGGAGCGCACATCACCGGTATGAACGAATTGACCGTGGAGGAAGGCGGGACGCTCGATGTCAAATCGGAAAGCATCACGCAGTTGCGCCGGGACGGAATTATACGCATCCGGGGACGGATGAATGCGCGTCTGACGGAGAATGAATGGGCGCGTTTCGACGGCGATGCATCCGGTTACAAGTGGAAAGGTATCGTGTTCGACAGCGTGGACGTTGCGATTTCCGTACAGGACACGCTGCAGAACCTATTCATTCATGGCGCGCAGGTCGGGATCACGACAAATCATGCGCAGCCTGTTATTCAAAACTGCGAGATTTCCCGCAACGACATCGGCATCACGGTATTCAGCGACTCACCGCAATTGATCGATAACAGGATCGATTCGAATTTCAACATAGGGCTTCTCGGATACTTCATGAGCACCGTCGTGCACGGAAACCGGATGAATAATAACACGAATTATGGCGCGTCATTGTATCATTGCGGCAATCTCTGGACGGATAACCGCGTGGATTCGAACGGGAGCTACGGGGTGCTCGGCAACGATCTCTACCTGCCTTTCAATGCCTATATGAGTGGGAGCTGCGACACGACGAACGGCAACAGCATGCGCTGGAACAACGTCGGCGTGCAAATACAACATAAATCGGCGCCCACCTTCGAATGCGACAACAGCGTGCATTCAAATAACTACAAAGATTTCGTCCTGCAAGACACGTCCACCGTCATTGGCGACGGCAATTATCCCGATGAGTCTTCCATGAATGTGTATGTGGAAGCTCTGTCGGTATTCAGTTGGACAAATGCGGCGGGTTCGGAGACGGTGCTCAACAAATCGAACTCCACACAGACGCCGGTCGTGCAGCGCCAGGCCCTTGATCCGAGGTACACCCTTGCGTTCAACCAAGGCGCGGCAAGCAAACGGCTGCGCGCATACACAACGGCGGTTGCGAAATATGGTGAAGCGTTGGGGTATGCACGGCGACGCTGGGAGGCCGAGCAATGCCTGACGCAATGGCAGCAATTGTTCATGGACGCGACGCTCAACAAACCCTCCAACGATGCGATCAGCATCAATCCCGCATCCGCCAAGGCGCAGTATGTCAGTACATTGAGCGCCATTCGAAGCTCGACCTCGCAACCGCAGTGGCTGCGCACCACCGCGACGGAGTATCTGGCCGATTATCATGCCGCGAACCGTCACTATCCCGAGGCGGTTGCGCTATACAACAATCTCGCGGCAATGACCACGACCGAGCCATTGATCGCGCGCCGTTCGCACCTGGCGCTGGTGATACTCACGCACAGGGGTTTGAAGGACTGGAATGGGGCGTACGCCGAATATGAAGATATCGCGGACCTGTATCCCGGGTCGCATGAGGAGATTCACGCTAAAATCGATCTCGGTCTACCTCTGACCGAAGACGATTCGGTCACGATACGCACGCTTCCCGAACCATCAAACGAAAAGGCACGGACGGCGGAGATTGCCGAGCACGAGTACGCGATCGATGATATCTACCCGAACCCATTCAACCCTACGACGACCATCTCGTTTTCGATGAAGCTTGCCGGGCGCGTGCGCCTGTCCGTCCATGACAGCAGAGGTGTAGAACTGAAAGTGCTGCTGGACGAAGAGCACGCTGCGGGTCGGCATGCTGTGACCTTCGATGCCGCACATCTGTCTTCCGGAGTCTATCATTGTCGCATGGCGGCGGGCGGCATGACGATGAGCAGGACGATGACGGTGGTGAAGTAGCGCGGCTTACCCGGCACGGCGGCCTCGCGGCACTTTCGTGTGCTTTGCATTAAATGCGGAGAGCAGAGAATAGTACTTCTCTGCTCTTTTTTTTGCCGATCACAAGTATCAATTGGAATGAGTGCGGTTCGGAACGTAAATCCTTTTTTATACGTACCTACGCGCTAATTCGATGTACGGCGCACAGATGCGTGAGGGATGATGGCCCGAACTACATACGCGAACTACGTACGCGAAGTATCGCAATCCAACGCGATCCCCTATTTCACAATGACCTTGTAGTACCGCTTCCCATCTTCTTCGCGCGTGAAATCCAGGATATGCTTGAATCCGGACTCGCGGTGGATAAAATACGCGAGGCGATCGAGTATGGCCGTGATGGCGTCATCTTCAGTGGCGGCCCAGCTTTCGCATTCGCGGATGGACGGCACGGAGGCGTCGACTCCGGTGTCGGATTTTTCGATGACGATGGTGAATTGCGCCATCCGCACTCAATCCAGGATGTAGCGCGAGATCACCAGGCGCTGAATTTCGGAGGTGCCTTCTCCGATTTGCAGCAGGCGCTGATCGCGATAGAAGCGTTCGATGTCGTACTCCTTCATCAGACCGTAGCCGCCGTGAATCTGCACCGCCTCGTCCGCGACCTCTTTGGCAATCTCGGAGCAGTAGAGCTTGGACATGGCGGATTCCTTGGCGAAGGGTTGTCCGGTCTGCTTGAGCCAGCAGGCCTTGTACAGGAGATTTCTCGCAAGCTCGATCTTTAACGCCATGTCCGTCAGCTTGAACGCGATGGCCTGGAAGGTGGCGATGGGTTTGCCGAATTGCTTCCGGGTTCTGGCATGCTTCAGGGCGAGTTCATACGCACCCTGCGCCAAACCCAAACCCATCGCGGCGATGGAAAGCCGTCCATCGTCAAGCGTGCGAAGCATGACCTTCGATCCTTCGCCACGCGCTCCGAGCAGATGATCCTCGGGCACGCGACAGTCGTCGAAATACAATTCGCTTGTGTTGGAAGCCCGCCACATCATCTTCTCCTTCATCGTCCTTACGGAAAATCCGGGGGTGTTCTGATTGACGATGATGGTGGAGAATTCCTTCCGTCCGTCCGGCAGAATGTCCGACACCGCCTGTACCGTGGCGCCGAGCGTGATATCCGTCGAGCCGTTGGTGATGAAAATCTTCGAGCCGTTGAGATGCCAATATCCATCCTCCAGCCGCGCCGTCGTCTTGCTTCCGCGCGAATCCGAACCCGCTTCGGGTTCGGTGAGACCGAACGCCCACAACGCTTCGCCGGTACAGAGCGGCGGAAGGAGATCGCGTTTCTGTTCCGCATTTCCGTAATAGTACAGCGGACCAATCCCGAGCGAATTGTGCGCCGCGACCGTGGCCGCCTGCGAACTGTCGACGCGGGCGAGTTCCTCGACGGCGATGATGTAGGACAGGTAGTCCATGCCCTGGCCGCCGTACTCCTCGGATATGACGATACCGAAGAGGCCGAGTTCGCCCATTTTTTTTGTCAGGTCGTAAGAGAATTCTTCGTTTTCATCGAGGTGTTTGGCGACTGGTTGAATCTCCGTTTCCGCGAAATCGCGGACAGTGCGGCGCAGCAGCTTATGTTCTTCACGTTCAAACATGCTCTCTCCTCATTGGCGTCGTGGTGGTGCGGGAAATCCGCTTCATCCGCGGCATTCCTCGCGCAGATTCGTGTACTCGAATTGGGAAATATACGATACTATGAATCGGATTTCCACAACCAATATTTGCGTGCGCCTGTTTCGATGAAGCACAGACTGACAAGATCGAAAAATAGTCACGATCTGGGTCGTTCCGCTTCCTTCCCTGCTTATGACATCTTAGTCGATGAGGGCTGATCCAGAGTCCAACAATCACCGGCACCCCGCAGCGGCGAATCTTCGATCTTCTCCGCAGTAGTGGAGCCACCGAGTTCGCCATGTGCGAAATCGATTCCTTTTCCGACTGTGGCCCTGCTTATGACATCTTCGTGTGCTCAGTGATCTGGCTGTGGTGTGAATGAAAT
>CAYJMN010000061.1:0-34829 GCA_964371045.1 uncultured Chromatiales bacterium
GTCCCAGCACTGTGTTTGTCTCGCGGCTCCGCTACTGCGGAGAAGGTCGTAGATTTGCCGCGGCAGACTCGCCGCAGCGAGGCGACGTTGTTGACTATACCATTCCGCAGGAGCCCTTGTATTCCCAAGCGGCTCTATCGGATTCTTTTTAACCTCCTCCTTCCGAAGAATCCCGTTTTCTCTGGCATAAAGACAGCGCCACCGGACTGCAACATACGAGCACGGATCTCCTCTGCCTCCTCGGCATCAATCCGTCTCATATAGAATCCCGGCGCCCAGATGGAATCGGATTGATCGGATTCATCTTCATCCGGATACCAGTCTTCAGGCCCGAAACCGAAGGGAATCGAGGAAGCATCCGGAATTCCTGTAGTATCCTCGCTCCCCGGTTCCACCTCGGGGAGCGGTTGGAAGCCGATTCGTAGCAGAACATGGAATGATTCAAGAGCCCCCAGTAAACGCTGTCGAACGGTATTGAAATACGTGACGAGTGGGGTTGATGATTGCTTTTGCATGAAATTCCCTCTTTTGTGATATGTGATGAGACGATGACGATTCGTGCATACGTAGCGTCGGATTGGTCGACGGCGGAGTCAGATATCCTCGTTGATGTTCCCTTTCCCTGTTTTCACCGTAACGGCGGCGCTGCGCGATGGTTCGCGAGGCCGCCTCATCGGTTGGGATGATCGATTCAGCCGGGATTACGACCGCAGTCGCACTTGTCTCGCGGCGAAAAACTTCCGCATTCGAACGTCGCGCGGGGTTCGCAGATCATGTGATCGAGGCGTGCCAGGGTACAAAGGATTGATTCAATCGGGTGCGCGCTTTCGTCCATGCTGCAGACAATGCAGAGCGAAGGCTTGGGGATGGTCATTGGATCGTAGCGGTTTCCATCGTCGTCGAAGAAACCGTCCAACTCGAAATCCGGGTGGTCGTTCATGGTGGTACTCCCTGAAGTATGTGAAAGTGAATCCGGCAGCGTGACTCCCAAGGTGCCGGATTAATCAGAAAACAATATATTGGAACCACATCCCTGTGCAATGGAGATTTCCATCCCTGATTTTGAAAGGCCCCGTCATGAAACACTGGATCGTCCTTTTGCTATTCGCCATCCCTCTCCAGGCGCAGGTGCTGCGTATCGGACCCGGAGGGTATGCGACTCTTCAGGATGCGGCACGCGATGCCCGGGCGGGCGATACACTGATGTTCCTGGCCGGAACGCACGCGGGCGGATCGTATGTAAGCAACCTCGGCGGCACCGCGGATAAATGGATCGTCATTACCGGTCCAACCGAAGGTGAGGCCCGCATCATCGGAGGTGGTTCGGCGATGCAGCTCAGCGATCCCGCGTATCTGCGCATCGAAAAGATGATATTCGAGGGGCAGACGGGAAATGGCGTGAACATCGATGACGGAGGGACGTACGGCACTCCCGCGCATCATATCGCGATCGAGGACTGTATCTTCGGGGATATGAATGCGACAGGCAACAACGATTTGTTAAAGATGTCCGGAGTGGATGATTTTATTGTGAGAAACTGCACGTTTCTGAATGGCTCGCCCGGCGGCAGCATGATCGATATGGTGGGCTGTCATTCCGGTATATTTGAGGATAATAACTTTAGCAACGGCGGATCGAACAGCATACAGGCCAAGGGCGGGACGAGCGATATTCTGATTGCCCGCAATCAATTCCTCAACGGGGGGGCCCGGTCAATCAATATCGGCGGTTCAACAGGGTTGCAGTTTTTCCGTCCGCTGAGCGCCAACTATGAAGCTGCCAGAATTTCGGTTCATGCGAACCTGTTTCGCGGAGGCCAGGCGCCGTTCGCCTACGTGGGTGCGGTGCAGTGCGATGTGGCCAACAATACGGTGCTGTATCCGGATAAATGGGTGATTCGCATTCTTCAGGAAACCACCGAGCCGCAATTTCTCCAATGCGGCGATAATACCTTTCGCAATAATCTGGTTGTCGTTGACAATCGCGCGATTTCGCCATCCGTCAACATTGGAGGAAACGCGCGACCCGAGACGTTCATTTTTTCGAATAATCTCTGGTACAATACCGCGCAGCCCTCGTGGCAAGGTCCCGCGCTTCCGTCGACCGAGACGAACGGAACATACGGTGTGAATCCATTGCTCAGAGATATAGCCTCGGACGACGTATTCCTGTTGCCGGGCTCGCCTGCGATCGGCGCAGGCGCACCTGTTCAGGGTCTTGTCTATGATATGCTCGGACAGCGCTATAATGTTGTTCCATCAGTCGGCGCCGTGGAAGGTAATCCTCCGACAAGCGCGGCGGCATCCCTTCCGTCACCTTCGACGATGAGCGTAAGCGTGCATCCCCAGCCATCATGGGAGTGCGCGCATATCGTTGCCGATGCACCGGGCGCTCGAAGCGATGTCGCACTTCTGTACGACCTCACAGGACGTCTGGCCGCATCGACAGACCTGTATGCGGATGGACGCGGACAACTGCGCGGCGATATCGTAACCCGATATCTTCCGGTTGGAACGTACATGATAACACTGGCCGCACAGCCGTCGAGCCGGATACTGTTGATCGTGCGGCGCTAAAGGTATCCCGTGGCGAGAAGGATGAAGGCGGGACCGTTGAGCACGGCGTGAATGATCACTCCTATCCAGGAATTCCCACGCCGCTGGACGATGAACGGAAGGATGAACAGAATCGGGAGCAGTGTCAGGACCAGCTGCCAGCCGAAGGCAAAGTGAAATAGTCCCCACCCATAGGTTTGATGGAGCCACGCGGAGCGGCCTATGCCAATTTCCATTCTCGGGAGCAGGACGCCGCGCCAGAAAATTTCCTCCCCCATGATGTTGAGCAGCCAGAACGGGAACCAGGCCTGCAGTATCCAATATCGGCCGGGTCCCAGGGGATCGAAACGCATGAACGGCGGCTGTGGATCGATATATCCTACGGTACCTTCGATAAGCCTCATTATCACGATGGTCAGAAAACCGATGACCCCGATACCTCCCACCGCCCAGGCCCAGTCTCCGGAATTCATACGACGGAAGCGAAGTCGCTCAGTCCAGGTGCGGCGTCCGATTCCGCCTTCTCGCTTCAGAAATAGCCATGCTGCAATGAGAAGCGGTAGAAATACCCCGAGTCCGGCGCAAATAAACCATGCCACGATTGTCTCGATGCCAATAGTTTCGCTGAGCCATGGGATGACAATCCACGTGAGGAGAAGAAGCACCGTCGCGGCGATCACAAAGATCAGGCGTGACTTGAAAATGGAGACAGGGGGAGGTGTCATAATTCCTCACAGGTTATCGTGGTGTTAAATATGGCCAAACGGACGGAGGGAAGGAAATGTAAAATTTCCGATGAAATCGTGGCAGGATGGATTCGTGTCGTTACCGCTCTCTTGAACGAACATGGCGCCGCGGGAGACTGCCTGTTTTCCAGGGAGTCGAAATGTTCGCGGTACCGACGTGCGAGACTCTTCCGGTCCATACACCGTAGGTGAGAGGAGAGACAGTCCGCCAACTGAAACAGCCGTCCACGCTACGGTCGAGAGTGCTTTCGATAATAAATATTCGGGATATCGGGTATTTTATTTTGATTCTATTCAGCGCCTTAGTAAGTTGCTGGTGTATTTCCCGATCTCTGTATTCAAGTGTATCCGCCAGCGTGGAACCACACCTGGTTTCCTGTACCTTCTGAATCCTTTATGCAATCTATGCGGAGGAAATGATGAGACGCACCTTTCACCATCGTTATGTGTTGCCGTTTCTGTGCGGCGTTCTTTTCACCGTAAATCTGCACGCACAAGTCGGATGGGTACCCGCGGCGCCAATGGAGGGAGGGCAGACCGCAGGACTTGTGCGCAAGGTCTCCAACGGATATCTCTTCGTGGGTACGTGGAATAGCGGCGTGTTTCGCTCTTCCAACGAAGGCGTTGTATGGACAGGATGCAGTAATGGCCTGACGTTGCAAGGATCACGTGAACTCGCTCTCGCTCCGGATGGGTCTCTTTTCACTTCAACAAGTACCGATGTGTACCGGAGTGCTGATGATGGGTCATCCTGGCAAAAATGTAATACGTTGAGCCAGGTGAAGTCGTTGGCTTGCGATAACATGGGCCGCATCTTCGCAGGGTCCGACAGTGGCGTATTCCGCTCCATGAACAATGGTGCGACATGGGAGCGTGTAGCCCCGTTTCGTAAATCAGTGACAGCGTTGGCGGTTACCGCGGCGAACCACATTTTTGCAAGTAATGACAGTGGCGTCTACCGTTCCCTGGACAATGGCCTCACCTGGGTACGGACGGTTGCAGGAATTCCTCCACTTACCTCAGCGTTGAGAATGATTCTTTTTGCCGATACATCGAATGGTGATGTGTACGCCGGGAATCAGTATTCAGAATTATACCGCAGCACGAACAACGGCGACACCTGGGTCCCGACGACGCCTCTCCACTCTCCCATAACGACGGAAGCAATCACCATGATTTTCAGGCATCCGTCGACACGGATTCTCTATGTCGCTACAAACACGCTGTGGAAGTCATACGATATTGGAACGAGTTGGCAGAGTGTATCGATTCCTCTCCCGATGAAGTGGATGACGCGAATGGTTGGTTCGGGTGCGACCGGCGCACTGATGGGTGGATCGGGAGGAGTGTTTTTTTCTGCTGATAGCGGCAGCGTTTGGCAGCCGCGCAACGCGGGATTGACTGCCGTCCTCATACAATCAGTTATCGCGGATGCAAACGCTGTCTACTTCGGTACGTATACGGACGGGATACTCAAATCGGCGAACAGCGGGAACACATGGTCGTCCGTGTCTACCGGGCTCGGAAATCGATCTGTCAACGCTCTTGGGTACCACGCGCCGAGCAACACGCTCTTCGCCTCCACAAATAGCCGACTGTATCGATCATCCAACGGGGGTGGCGCCTGGGTGTTGTCGGATTCGGGTCTCGGGCATGTGGTCGCGTACCTCAGGTCTTCGAATGTCTCACAGATAGCGATGCATCCGAGTGGTTCCATATTTGCTTATGATTGGTACCGTGCGATATTCCGCAGCACTGATGGCGGGCGCCTCTGGACGAACGTCAACAACGGTCTTCCCGACACGCTGGTTTCCGCGTTGGCGGCATCACGCGCCGGTAGTTCCGCCGGAACGCTCTTCATGGGTACGATGAGCGGAAAAATGTTTCACTCCGTAAACGAAGGAACGACCTGGGTGCGCGACACCGCCGGGCTTCCTGCGAGCGGATTTATCACTTCCCTTATCGTATCCGACAAGACCGGCACGGTAATCATGCACACAGGAAGTTGGATTTACAGATCCGTGGATGCCGGACTGCATTGGGCAAAAATCTTCCTTAAAAGTGGCATGCATAATTTCACGATGCACCAAGGCAGCGGGCAAATGTTCATTCTCGCCTACGCGACAGGACCGACGGCGACACTGTACCGTTCGGCGGACGATGGGCTCACCTGGCAGGATGCGGGATCCATCCTGCCGAACATACCTGGTTCTCGTATGTTGATGGATTCCACGGGACACATGTGGGTCGGGCATACGCTCGGGGGGCAGGTGTACCGTACCCAGCAGGTTGTACCAGTGACGTTTACCTCATTCTCCGGATGGCTCAATCAGGGCCATGCATTGCTCCGCTGGAGTACGGTGTATGAAGCCAGGAATTTCGGCTTCAGTATTGAGAGGAAAGACAACGCGGGTGAATGGTCATCCATCGGTTTCGTGTCGGGAGCGGGCAGCAGCGACGCACTGTGCGAGTACACATTCACCGATCCCGCGGTGCTGACTGCGCCAACCATCTACCGTTTGAGGCAGACGGATTTTGACGGAGCCGTGCAATATTCTTCAGAAATTACCGTGTATGCAGGTGCGGAGAAACCTGCCGCATTTGCGATTCTTGGTATTGCACCTTTCCCGGCGCACGGAGAGACGGAGCTTCGCTTCTTGCTCGGCGAAACCGGAAACGTGAACATCTCGATATGCGACGTTCTCGGCCGCAGCCGCACGCAATTGCTCGATGACGTCCGAGCACCTGGCACGCATGTCCTGCACATGGATGCATCCACGCTTGCGCCGGGGCTCTACCTGATCAAGGGCAGCACGAAAACGGAGACGGCGGTGCGCACGCTGCTTGTGCGCTAATCGTATCAGAACGCTCAGTCCGGCCGTTGATCATCCAGCTTCAGGAGGGTGTCGGTAGCGAAGGTGCGTCCGGTGGTATCCTAACGCGATTACAACGAGCGAACAGTTGCATTGATTGTCGAGCATTCTATTGGCGTACGTCGAAATGGTTGTGGATGGCATCAACGACGCTCCCGCGCTGGCGCAGGCCGATGTCGGCATTGCCATGGGCGGCGGCACCGACGTTGCCATGGAAACCGCCGATAGCACGCTGATGCGAGGCGATCTCATAGGAATCGCGGAGGCGATACGGCTCTCGCGGGCAACCGTGCGTACGATCAGGCAGAACCTCTTCTGGGGCGTTCATCTACAACGTGATCGGGATTCCCATCGCCGCGCTTGGCTTGCTGAATCCCATGTACGCCGCGGCCGCGATGGCGATCAGTTCCGTCAGCGTCGTCTCCAACTCTCTTCGACTACGACGAGCAGCAACGCGTTGACAGACGTATCCGCGATTCAGCCCGACTGACCAGCTAACTTTTTCTCCCAGCTCAAATCCGTGCACCGGTTCACACCCGGTGCACGGCTTTATATTACACAGGTTTGTCAACAGCATCCGGATCGCGACAAGCATTGACGTAGCCCGGACGCTGCGGGAGATGGGGGATGAAAGGGGGCATCGAATCACGCGCAGAGAAGAATGTAACGCAGAGGCACGGAGACGCGGAGGCGCGGTGAAAGAGGAACACCGGCGACCCACCTGCTCGCCGCGACACTCTACCTCACCAAATACATTGAGCGCATGGAAACCGGCATCCGTGATACGATCAGGCGATGCAGAGCCGCCGAGCTCCCCGAGCATGAGTTTTCCCTGACGGACAGTTTTGTCACCACGATCAGGAAGCCGGACGCGACCAAGTCACCAAGTCGGCACCAAGTCGACATCAAGTCGGCCCATGTCGAGGCCCAAGATAAGGCCCAAGACAGCGGACAGTTTGGGCAGCAGCCAGAGTCACAGCCAGAGTCGCAGCAAACGTGGAAGCAAGAGTCGCAATCAAACTCCCAGAGAATGCAAAATAAACGGATAGCGCAGACCGCTGTGAATTAAGTGTGCCACGGGCGTAAAACGCCGGTAAAGCACGTGTGCGGCGGTGGACGCTCGAATTGCGCAGCGGGGAGGGGCTTAAGAAATAAACACAAATCACGTCCTGCTTATTGGAATTAGAGGACGCAATCCGTATAATGCGCACTCAAACTGTATCCGGTCTTCACCGGGTAGACTTCGTAAGCATGTACACAAGGCAGCGCAAGGATAGCAGGGGTGATGTCGATCAACAACTTGATGTTACCGTTCCTTTGCGACGCGCACAATCGAAGACTTACATGACATCATGAACGTGCTGGAGCCGTCCGATCACACAGATGTTTGAACGACGATTGACCGATACAGGATGAATGACGAAAGCTCCAAGGTGGAACCGCCGGAAGGACAATCAACGGGATGCCACGCGAGATTGAACATCCCAAGAGACGTTGCATGATGACAGCAACGAACAGCTATGTGATTCACCTAGATACGTCTAAGCTTTGTTTGGTGTTTTAGAATGTTCCTGCTAATCGAATAAAGGGTAGAAGCACATGATATTTGACCCGGCATTCCAGGAAAAGCTCGTACTGTTGATTCTGGCGGCAGTCATCTCAGGGTTTGGAATACCCTATATACTGAAACTGGTCGATAACAGGAAGCTTCGAGAGCATAAGCGATTCGAAGCAGAGTTGTCTCGACAAAATAAACTTATTGATGCGCAGTCGACTCTTCTGGATAAAGTCACTGAGATACTCTGGAAGTGGCGTTACTTGGCAAAGGGTGTTGTCTACTATGGCGCTCGCGGTGACCAGAAGCGATATGATGCTGCACGTCAGAAATACGAGGACGTTGTGTGGGGGCTGTTGGACGAATTCAGGACAGAGATCAGTCGCTCCCGGCGTTTGGTGTCTGAGACCGCCTTTCAGAACCTCAACGTGTTATATAAATATGTTGTACATGATCTGGATTATGAGGTGAGCAACCTGGCATCAAACGACATACTTGATAAGAACGCCTGCCATGAGCTTGCTTCACGTTTCAGCAACGAGGTTTCCACCAGGCTGGACGAAGCGTTATTCGAGTTGGCTCTGGAACTTCGTTTGACGTCGCACAGCCTGCTTCCATAGGTCACATTACCAATCGTGCTCATGCCTATACTAGCGGTCAAGCGGACGGAAAAAGCCGTGCGTCCAATTAGCGGATTGCGCATTACAAAGTAGAGCACTAAGGTGACTCAGGAGATTATTGTGCAACACTCGATCCCGTGTTGTAAGAGTTTGAAGCGTTCTCTGCAAAGTCTCAGCACAATGACTTGAGCGACCTACCGAAGGCTGATAGGCAGTCGTTTGTTGACCACCGCGAAGCTGCGCTTCTCGATGCCCCTCCCGCTCCACGCACCAGCTGCCGGTTACCTCAAACATTCACCAGCAATAAGTCATGGACAACATGCATGCCACCAAAGATTCGTGGACTGATCCGTGAGCTTGAGAAAGCCGGGTTCAAAGACGGAGGGGTCGAGGCAGCAACAGGAATTTATTCCACCTTGAGGCTCATGAAGCCAATCACAATTGCTGGAAAATCAGGTGACGATGCGCTACATTATCGAGTGCTGGCAGTGCGAAAGGCAATCGAGGAGTTAAGGAAATGAAGGAAAGTGCGAAGTATGCCAAGATAGTCGAATGGTCGCCGGAGGACGGCTGCTACTTCGGCAGCGCCCCCGGTCTCCTTTTTGGCGGCTGTCATGGAGACGACGAAAAAGCGGTCTTCGAAGAGCTTTGCCTCATAGTGGAGGAAACTATCGTAATCTATCACAACGAAGGGCGTACGCTTCCCCAGGCAATTTCCGGTAAGGATTTTGCAAACAGGATGCAGGATGCGGCCTGACAGGTGAATAGAGCCATCACAACTGGAATGCTCCCGCCACGAAGTCACGTACGCGTGCGACCTTTGCCGCGTCTGAGGCCCTACGTTAGGCGGATGCCATCATTGAAAATTTGACCAGAATGCCTATCATTTCGACATTTTTCGGGATCATCATTCGGATGTTTTATCGCGAACACGGTATCCCGCATTTTCACGCGGAGTTTCAAGGGGAGCGGGCAACCTTCACCTTCGATGGGGAACCGCTTGCCGGGACGATTCATTCCCGTACGGCAAACCGCTTGATTCGAGAGTGGAGCCTTGCACATCAAGCTGAATTGAACGATAATTGGACGAGAGGAATAGATCGTGTACCATTCGAACGCATTCCACCTTTAGATTAAGAGCATCCATGAACTCTCTACCCTCACTCGTCAGAGCTGAACATGTCGCCGGTTTTCAGGTTCGCTTGATCTTCGATGATGGAATCGAAGGTGTCGTTGATTTTCGCGAATGGCTTGATGGTCCGGTCTTCGAGCAGCTAAAAAGCCAAGCGTACTTTCAACGATTTTTCATTGATGGCGGCACCATCGCCTGGCCAAACGGCGCTGATATCGCCCCTGAGACGTTGTACGAACAGGCACGAAAACGTGTACACGCCTAGCATGCGCATCAACCTGACTCCCTCCGCCCGCAGGTTGCGCGCCAGCCGTTAAAACGAGCCAGACATGTCACGGTTCATCGCCATACCAGTAGGCCAAGGGGACGCATTCTGCCTCGAGCGTGATGCGTTCTCGGTGCTGATCGACGGTGGACGCAGCCGGTCAGCCTTCCCTGCCATGTTTCAGAGGGCGACGAAAAAGGATGGCGTTGACGTCATCGTTTGTACACACAACGATGCTGATCACGCGAACGGAATCCTCGGATTCTTGGAGGCCGGGCTCGGGTGCGAGGAGATTTGGTTGCCCGGACGTTGGTTAAGCGCGCTGCCAGATGTCCTACGACCGTTCGCTGAGGTGTATGAAGAACTCCTAAACGACATTGCGAAAATGGATACGATGCCGTTCGTGGAGGGACTGCAGACCGGGTCCTTGCTCATAGAGGCTTATGCCGAATACGTTCGTCATGGCTGTACTGATTATTCTATCGACGAGGAAGCTATCTCGCGAGCCGGGGATGGTTGGCCGAACGCATACCTCCGGATGCTTGAGGTAGCTGAACCCTGGGAAGTCCTGAATAGCCAGCCCGTTCCATGGTACACTGAGGAATGGCGCTTGGCAATCAAGTACTACCACCAGTTGGGAACCGCAAAAGTCCAACTGTTGTGGTCAGCCATCGATGCAGCTGTACGGATTCGCGTCATCGCCACTGAAGCGATTCACCGTAGCATACCGGTGCGATGGTTCGAGTTTAATACCCCCACACCCTCCGGTGGTGTACCGGCACTTCTCCCGCTAAACGCGCGAGAAGTCACGAGACTCCGTCCTCGTGTTGGTTCACTTCTGGATTGGTTAGCATTGACCGTATCAAACAAGGAAAGTCTCGTGTTCTGGTCGCCGCCGACTAGTGATCCGGGGGTCCTCTTTACCGCCGATTCCGATCTTGAGAACGTTGGGCTTCCTTCTGACCTTCCTTGTGCCATCGTAACGGCCCCACACCACGGATCTGAGGCTAACGCGAACGCGTACCGTGCCGTTGTGGCAGCTACGAATGGCCTTGCCTCAGTCACGTGGGTGCGGAGCGATGGTAGGTACCAGAGCCGCCCAGGCGATTCTTATCGTGGCCTTGTCTCGCCGCGATTGTGTACGCTTTGCCAGCAGCCGAATGGAAGTTGGACAAAAAAGCAAACAGTACATTTGTATTCCTGTGGTGGAGCGTGGGTACGACATCAATCGAGCCAGGAGTGTTCATGTCAGCGGGCAACCAATGGGGCTGCTCCAGCATCCGATTGCAACGACCAGTCCGCTGCGCGGCCCGCCACTGAACTGCGGCGATCTACCCACACATACCCCCACCCCCATGCCAAACCACCTCACCAACAGTAAATCCCTCGAATCCTGGATATGGGACGCGGCGTGCTCGATTCGAGGGGCGAAGGATGCGCCGAAATACAAGGACTATATCCTACCGCTCATCTTCACGAAACGGCTGTGCGATGTGTTCGACGACGAGGTGAACCGCATCGCTGCGGAGGTGGGCTCGCGCAAGAAGGCGTTTGATCTCGCAAGAATGGATTGGCAAAAGGCGGCCAGCAAGGATGGCAAGAAGAAGGCCATGGTGCGCTTCTATATCCCGCTCGTTCCGGACGATCCCGGGCAGCCGGTCTGGTCCGTGATCCGCAAGCTTTCCGACAAGATCGGCGAAAGTGTAACAACGTATATGCGGGCGATCGCTCGGGAAAATCCGCTCCTGCAGGGCATCATTGATCGCGTCGACTTCAACGCCACCACCCACGGACAGCGCGACCTCGACGATGACCGCCTCTCCAACCTCATCGAGGCCATCAGCACCAAGCGCCTGGGGCTCGACGATGTGGAAGCGGATATCATCGGTAAAAGCTACGAGTATCTGATCCGCAAGTTCGCAGAGGGTGGCGGCCAGAGCGCGGGCGAGTTTTACACTCCGCCCGAGGTCGGCGGCATCATGTCGCGGGTTCTCCAACCCGAGCCCGGAATGGAAATCCACGACCCCACCTGCGGCTCCGGCGGCCTCTTGGTGAAATGCGAGATCGCGATGGAGGAAAGTACAAAAGGCAAAAAGCGCACCGTCGCACCGCTGAAACTGTTCGGCCAGGAATTTACGCCCGAGACTTGGGCCATGGCCAACATGAACATGATCATCCACGACATGGAAGGCCAGATCGAGATCGGCGACACGTTCAAGAATCCCAAGTTCCGCAACAAGCAGGGCAAGCTGCGCACGTTTGATCGCGTCGTCGCCAATCCGATGTGGAATCTGGACTGGTTCACCGAGGCCGACTACGACAACGACGAACTCGACCGCTTCCCCGCAGGGGCTGGATTTCCCGGAAAATCTTCAGCCGACTGGGGCTGGGTGCAGCACATTCACGCCAGCCTCAATGCCACCGGCCGCGCCGCCGTGGTGCTGGACACCGGTGCTGCCTCCCGCGGATCGGGCAATGCCGGCAACAATAAGGAAAAGACCGTCCGCCAGTGGTTCGTGGATAACGACCTCATCGAGAGCGTACTCTACCTTCCCGAGAATCTCTTTTACAACACCACCGCCCCCGGAATTGTCCTCTTTCTCAACAAGGCCAAGACGAAGTCCCGACGGGACAAGGTCTTCCTCGTCAATGCCAGCCAGGTGTTCGAGAAAGGCGACCCGAAGAACTTTATTCCCGATGCGGGCATTCGGCGCATCGCGAGCACACTGATCGGATGGAAGGAAGAGGAAAAACTCAGCCGCATCGTCGATCACGCCGAGCTGAAGAAAAACGACTACAACATCTCCCCCAGCCGCTACATCCACACCAGCGACGCAGAAACCTATCGCCCCATCGCGGAAATCGTCGAGGAACTGAAGGTCATCGAGGCCGAGGCGAAAGAGACCGACAAGGCCTTGAAAAAAATCCTGAAGCAGCTTGGAGTTGATGCATGAATTTGATCAACGAAGCATAACGGGCATGATAATTACTATGATGCCAACATTCCCTCCACAATATTACAACCTGCCTCAAACCGGAAAGGGGCATCAAAGGGGCATAAGGGGCACAGGATGCGGGCGCGATCACACTCTCAGGAAGATCCTGAAGCAGCTTGGAGTGGGCGAATGAAAATCTTCATCAGCAGCGTGCAAAAGGAATTCGCCGCGGAGCGGAAGGCCCTGGCCGATTACCTTTCCGGCGACCCACTCCTGCGGCGCTTTTTTGAGACCTTCCTTTTCGAGCGTGATGTTCCGGCTTCCGACCGTCGGCCCGACGCAGTCTATCTGGAGGAAGTAAGGAATTGCGATCTTTATCTCGGCCTTTTCGGCGAGGAGTACGGTTGGGAAAATGAAAAAGATCTCTCACCTACGCATCTTGAATACAACGAGGCCACCCGGCTCGGCAAAACCCGCCTGATTTTCGTGAAGGGCGACACCGACGACAACAAGCACCCGAACATGCGGGCGCTCATCCGTGAGGTTGGCAGCCAACTCGTTCGGCGCCGCTTCCGGGAAACCGCCGACTTGCTGCCCGACGTTTACGCCAGCCTCGTTGATCATTTGGAAACCACCGGCAATCTCACCCGTGCACCCTGGGACGCCCGAGCCCCTCGCAAGGCGACACTCGACGACCTCGAGCCGGAAAATATCGCCCGATTTGTGCGACGTGCCCGCAAGGCCCGCAACTTCCCTCTCCCCGTCGAGGCCGAGATTACGGAAGTCCTTACGCACCTGAATCTGCTCGACAACGGCAGACCCACCAACGCCGCCATCCTCCTCTTTGGCAAACACCCTCAGCGCTTCTGTCTGCCGTCCGAGGTCAAGTGCGCCCACTTCCACGGCACTGAAGTCGCCAAGCCCATTCCCTCCTATCAGGTGTACAAGGGTACCGCTTTCGAACTCGTCGATCAGGCCATTGATTTTGTTATGTCCAAGATCAACGTCAGCGTCGGCACCCGCGAGCATGGACCGCAGGCCCCCGTCACCTACGAGATCCCTCGGGATGTCGTAGCTGAGGCCATAGTCAACGCCGTTGTCCATCGCGATTACAACAGCAATGGCAGCGTCCAGGTTATGCTTTTCACCGACCGTTTGGAGGTGTGGAACCCTGGCACCCTCCCCAAGGCGCTCACGCTCGCGGATCTGCGCCGAGCTCACATCTCGATTCCCGGCAACCCGCTGCTCGCCGAGTCTCTCTACCTCACCAAATACATCGAGCGAATGGGTACCGGCACCCGCGATATGATCACGAAATGCGTTGCCGCCGGCCTCTCCGAGCCGGAGTTTTCCCTGACAGACAGTTTTGTCACCACGATCAGGAGGCCGGGCGCGGCTGTGGCACCAAGTCGGCACCAAGCTGGCACCAAGTCGGCCTATGTCGAGGCCCAAGATGAGGCCCAAATCAGCGGACAGTTTGGGCAGCAGCCAGAGTCACAGCCAGAGTCGCGGCCAGAGTCACGGCCAGAGTCACAGCCAGAGTCACAGCCAGAGTCGATGGAAATACGAGTACTGCAGCAACTCGCCAACAAGCCGTTGGGGAAGGCTCAACTATCGGAAGCACTGGGGCACAAAGCAATTTCTGGTCAGCTCAACAAGGTCATCCGCGTGCTTGTTGCAGATGAAACCATTGAACCAACCGTCCCCGACAAACCCACCAGTCGCCTCCAGAAGTACCGCCTTACGGATAGAGGCCGCGCCATGCTGGAACAATGGCGTAATGAAGGGGAGCAATCATGACCGTCCCCATGCACACCGCACCGGTCAACGCCCGCAAGGCCCAGGTAGCTCTGCCAATCACCCAACCAGTCATCCACCAGTCGGCGGGCGGCCAGTGTGCTTGCACGCTGAAGCGTTTTCGCCTTGGGCAACGACCGCTCCACTCGTCACATTCCTAATTCCTACAACCTGGAAGCAACCGATTTCCCGACCGGTATCGCAACGCGAAGCTCCAGACCACGGCCGAATACCTCTGGGCACTGGAGGCTGCGGCGTGCTTGCCAGCGAGATGGTCCGTCGCGAGAGGATTTGCATGCGATAAATGAAACTTCGTTATATCGCCATTAATGACGATTTATTTGCATGTTTGCCCCCTGTATCGTCATTATTGACGAGACAGCCACGAATTAGCAGTGGTCAGGCAGGAGCAGCGATCCTACCCCTGGTACGTCGGTCATCGATGGGTGCTGGTGTAGGACAAAAACCATCGCGCAGAGCAAGCCGTTGGTGCGGACGCGATGACGCGCTACTGAACTACGCCGTGGTACCAGGGATGCCTCGGGAAAAGCGTATTCGCCCAATGCGCAGGTTGGAAGGCATTCGGGAAATCGGGTGGACAGGGCGTATGCCTGCAGGCCACCCACTGGTACCCTCCCCTTTACCGGAGCTTGAGCCAGATTAAGGGACTTTTTGTATCTTTCACCGTCTTATGATTTTGTACCGAGTTCGCTCACGCACATTCAATTCAGTCTATTTCATTGTACCAAGCCAACATTACTGCCGGGTCACTGAAGCTCCCTGAGAGCCGGATTATTGCTGATCTTCTCCTGATGCGTGCGGATGAGCAATTCTGGAAGCAGGTGATAGTCGAGAACAATGCACTGCAGAAACGGAATCCGGAATCATCTCGCCGACTTTCACGGCTATTGCGTCAACGACTAGAAACGATGACTCCGGATCTGTGGCTGCTCGTACGGGACGCGGACACGCGTACGGCCACTCACGCGTTGCTGGCAGCAGCAGTGAAACACAGCAGGCTTCTTGGCGACTTTCTGGATCTCGTGGTTCGGGAGCGCTTTCGATTGTTTGCGCCCGATATCCCGAAAAATCTCTGGGAAACCTACCTGATGGATTGCCGGGGACGCGATCATGACATGCCTCACTGGAATGATTCGACACGTGTGAGATTGAGATCTACCGTGTTTCAGATTCTCGCGCAGGCGGGATATATTGAGAGTACATCGTCCGTCGTTCTCAGACGTGTGGATGTCGAACCGCCTGTGATCAGGTATCTGGTCGAACACCACGAATTGTACGTTCTCCGTTGCATACAGGTAAGCTGATGACTGATCGACTGACTGAACGCCTCAATCAGATTCTTCCTGTTCTGATTTCCGACGATTTTCTGCGACGCAGAGGGCTTGGGAACGAACTCGCGTTTCACATTTTTGATTACCCTCCATCCGCAGAGATTCGGGTGCGCGAACATGTCGATTTTCTCGTCAAGCAGGTACCCATGCGTCGGGCGGGAGTGAACGTTGTACATGTGAATCTATTCAGTTTTGCCGTTGAGTACCTAAAAGATCGTAATCTCCTTGATAAATCATTAACAATACAGTCGGAAAAAGGGGATGCGGCGCTATTAAAAGCACTGACAGGTCCTCTGTCGGAGTCGAAAATGGCAACCGCGCTTGCCGGGGATCTCCCGAAACACGAGTTTGACATGGTCTTGCTTACAGGTGTCGGGAGCATCTGGCCATTCATCCGGGCGCATTCCTTGCTGAACAATATGCACCCTCATTTCGATGCCACACCTGTCGTGCTGTTTTTTCCCGGCAGGTATGACGGTTCACAACTCGGACTATTTGGAAAACTTCCCAATAACTACTACCGCGCATTCACATTGATCCCCTGAGGCTATTTCCATGACTCTTCAGTCTTTATTTGAACGCGATATCTTTCGTCCGATCAACGGTGTAGTTAAAGCCGACCAACTCGATATCGATTCTGTCTGGCAGGAATTGGATGAATTCGTTGTCACGAAAGAATTGTTGAAACATTTAAATCGCCTTTTCTCGCTGTATTCCGATTCCATTGATGAGAAACCCGGAAGCGCCGACACTATCGGGATTTGGATGTCAGGATATTTCGGTTCGGGTAAATCGCATTTCCTTAAGGTGCTTTCTTATCTACTCTCCAACCGCAGCGTATCACGCGACGGCACCAGCAAAAACGCCCTGTCATTTATCGAGGAGAAAATCCCTGATCCACTTCTTATGGCAGACATAAGAAAGGCAGTCACGCATCCGACCGACATCATCCTTTTCAACATTGACAATAAAGCCGACAATCGCACCGGCCGCGACGCGCTTCTCGGAGTGTTTCTGAGAGTGTTCAATGAGCTTCAGGGCTATTGCGGGGATTATCCACATATCGCCCATCTTGAACGCTATCTTGATGCAAAGCGAAAACTGGCGATTTTCCACAAGGCATTTGAAGAAAGGACAGGATCCGCATGGGTGGCCGAGCGGGATGCCTGGAGCTATTACCCAGACGCGATTGCGGATGTGCTCACCGAGGTGCTCGAAATGAGCGAGGAGAGTGCAAAGAAATGGATTGACGGCGCGGAAGACAATTTTGTCCTGACCATCGAAAACTTCTGCAAATGGGTCAGGGACTATCTCGATTCAAAAGGTGATTCACATCGGCTGATTTTTCTAGTCGACGAGGTCGGCCAATACATAGGCACGGATTCGCACTTGATGTTATCGATGCAGACCATCACTGAAGAACTCGGCACCGTTTGCGGGGGAAGGGTTTGGGTGGTGGTCACATCGCAGGAGGATATAGATTCGGTCATCGGTGAAATGCGGAAATCGAGAGCAAATGATTTTTCCAAAATCACTGCCAGGTTTGCCCGGTTCTCGCTATCTGGTTCGAATGTTGACGAGGTGATACAATCGAGACTTCTGAAAAAGAGGCCCGATGTCCTGACGGAACTACAACAGGTCTATCAGGCGAATACCGATATTCTGAAGCATCAGCTCTCTTTTATCGATATGAAATTGAGCCTGAAAAGTTACAGCGGCGAAGAAGATTTCGTATGTACATATCCATTTGCGCCATACCAGTTCACGCTTGTCCAGAAAGTGTTTGAAGCTATTCGAAAAGTTGGTGCCAGCGGTTTGCACCTGTCGCGCGGCGAACGCTCGATGCTTGATGCTTTCCAGACAGCGGCAAAGGCTGTGGCAGTTCATGAAGTCGGCAGCCTGGTACCTCTTCACCGTTTCTATGCTTCGATCGAAAGCTATCTCGACACTGCGGTCAAACGAACCATAGATCAGGCGACCGATAATCCCGCTCTGGAAAATCCTTTTGACGTTCAGGTGCTCCAGATGCTTTTTCTCATCAGATATGTCGACGGTTTCAAAAGTACTATTGACAATTTTATCACTCTCTGTGTCGACCACATAGACGCTGATAGAATCGCGATCAGAAGAGCACTCGAAGATGCACTGCACCGTCTTGAAGGAGAAACCCTGGTCAGTCGTAACGGTGACCAATACTTCTTTCTGACCGATGAAGAACGTGATGTCAAAAAAGAGATCAAATCGACAGAATTGGGGAGTGGCGAGGAGGCGCGCTTGATGGGCGATATTCTCTTCACGGATGTTCTGAGGGATCAGAGAAAGTACAGGTATCCCGAAAATAAAATGGATTTTTCTTTTAACCGTCGATGCGATTTCATCCCGATAGGGAACCAGATCGATGGCGGATTGACAGTGTCGGTTATCTCGCCGATGCATCAGGATTATGAAATGTATGACGAAGCGCGTTGCATCTTTGAGAGCACGGCTGAGAACGGCCAGGTTGTTATCCGCCTCGAAAACGATGTGGCCCTCGGTCGTGAATTACGCACGTATCTGCAGTCGGAAAAGTACATTCGCAGGAAAAACGATGGTTCACTGTCTGAATCAACAAGTCGTATCCTGCGTGATGTTGCGGAAGAGAACCGCGCACGCCGCGCACGCATTGTTGCGTCACTCGAAGAGATGACCAACAACGCCGCGTTTTTTGTAGCGGGTGTCCGACCGGAAATTGACGCGCCATCCCCGACGCTCATTCTGGACAAGGCATTTGAATACCTGGTCAGGAACACGTTTTCTAAAATGAGCTATCTCAGATACCTCACAACCGAGACAGATCGCCTCAAACAGATTCAGGCTATACTACGCAGTAACGATCCAGGGCAAGAAGCTCTTGGGTTGGACGCGGAGGAGGGAAACGGCGAGGCAATCGAAGAACTCAAAAACTACATCGATCTCGCCTCGCAAAAAGGATTACAGCTCGTCGTCCAGGATATGCTCGAGAAGAAATTTTCACTGCGTCCCTATGGTTGGCCTGATGAAGAAGTACTCATTCTGCTCGCGCGGCTCATGATCACAGGTCATATCAATCTGATGAGCGATGGTGCGATTGTTACTCCCGACAAGGCGTATGATCTCCTTGCGACTTCCGCTCGCAGGCGTAAAGTGCTCGTACTGAAGCGTCGCAAAGCAGATCCTGTCACGGTGCAAACCGCGCGTTCAGTAGGTAAACAGCTTTTTGCTGAAATGGGACCGGATGGGGAAGATGCACTTGCGGATTTCCTGCGGGAGCAATTTTCGAGGTTATTGAATTCGTTGGGAAACTGGAAGGTTTTTTCGGATTCGGGCGAGTATCCCGGGAAGACGGTGATAGACTCGGCAATATCGCGCATACGAAAAGTTTTGGCGCAAACCTCGGGGACCACGCTTGTCGAAGCTGTTGCAAAGGAGAAAGATTCGCTGCTGGAGATCTACGAGGGTATCAGGAATGTGCAGAATTTCTACGAACATCAACGCCCAACCTGGGATAAACTTCGTAAAGCATACGAGCGTTTTGCTCCGAATGAGCTCGAATTGGCCTCGTCACCTGAGGCAACAGCAGCTCTTGACCGAATACGGCAAATCCTTGTGCATGAATCACCGTTTGCATTCCTAAAGGAAGTGGATGTGCTCATTCCCATTGTAGAAGGTGCCAACGAGTCCCTGCTCGGCGGCGCCCGGCTGGACTCGGAGACGAGAATCCGCAGTCTGATCGACAACCTGAAATCCGATCTGGCCGGACGTGAACAGGACAGTACGCGCGGGTACCTGACGGCTATGGAAGATCTGCTCGCACGAATTCCCTCCAACGGAAGCGTGGCGCATCTGTCGTCGCTGGTGTTGCACGCACAAAAAATTCATGACGATGCCGTGGCCGTAATATCCGCAACCGGGGAGAACGAAAACACCGCTGCCGTCAGGAAGCAGCGCATAATCAAGCCGGCATCGCTGGCTGGTGACGGCTATATTGAAACGGTCGAGCAAGCTGACCGATTTCTTGAGGCATTGCGCAAAGAGATGGAAGACAGCCTGCGCAGCAACGAACGGATTCAAATACGTTGATCCCATGACGGAGGAGCAACTTCAACATATCCTGAGTGACTTGCTCGCGCTCCCGGTCGAAAGTGAGTGGTGCGAGTTTAAAAGAGTCGAGAGCAACTTTAATTTCGACGACCTCGGCAAGTATTTTTCCGCTCTGGCCAATGAAGCGAATCTGAAAAATCAGCCATGTGCCTGGCTGGTGTTCGGTGTACAGGATAGTCCGCGTCAAGTTGTCGGCACGAACTACAGGCCGGATCGCCACAGTCTCGACAGTCTCAAGCAGGAAATCTCCCAACATACAACGGCCGGGCTCACCTTCAGAGAAATTCACGAGCTGAGGACGGATCGTGGAAGGGTGATACTGTTCGAAATCCCGGCCGCTCCGGCAGCGCTCCCAATCAGTTGGAAAGGTCATTTTTATGGCCGAAACGGCGAGGCGCTCGTAGCACTTTCAATCTACGAAATCGAGACAATCCGCTCACAGGGCGCTGTTGCTGATTGGTCCGCGGAGATCTGTCAGGCCGCAACGTTCCATGATCTCGATCCTGCCGCGCTTGCGGAAGCTCGGCAAAAATTTATGCGTAAACAGCAAGCCCGCGTTCCAGAGGATGAAATTACCGCTTGGGACACCGCCACGCTGCTCGACAAAGCCCACGTCACACACCACGGACGCATAACCCGCACAGCCATTCTGCTACTTGGCAAGCCCGAGGCAGCGGTTCATCTTTCGCCGGGAGTCGCACAAATTACATGGAAGCTCACTGGCCCCGAGGAAGCATATGAGCACTTCGGTCCTCCCTTCCTGCTGAATGTCAATGCTGTGTTCCAACGCATACGGAATCTCCGCTTTCGCCTGCAGCCCTTTGGTCAGCTTATCCCCATCGAACTCGAAAAATACGATCCCCGCGTCATCCTTGAAGCGCTCAACAATTGTATCGCGCATCAGGATTACACACGGAATTCACGGATTCTCGTTTCGGAAACGGTCGACCACCTGCGCTTCGAGAATGCCGGCGGATTTTTTGAAGGCAGCGTTGAGGATTACCTGCTGCGCAATCACACACCAGCGTGTTACCGCAATCCTTTCCTCGCGCATGCCATGGTCGAGCTCGATATGATCGATACCGTCGGGCGGGGAATCCGGCTGATGTTCGAAGAGCAGCGAAAACGCTATTTCCCGCTTCCCGAATACGATTTCACCACACCGGACCATGTCGCGCTCGACGTGTTGGGACAATTGATCGACGAAAATTATAGCCGCATTCTGATCGAGCATGCCGACCTCGATCTCGCGACCGTGCTGCTGCTCGACAACGTTCAGAAGCGGAAGCACATTGAGCCGGCCGATCTGAGGCGGTTACGTACGCGTGGGCTCATTGAGGGGCGGTCGCCGAACATTTTTGTTGCTTCTGCTGTCGCCGACGCGACTGGTGACAGGGCGCAATACATCAGAAACCGCGCCTTCGACGATTCCCATTACAAAAAGCTTATTCTCGACTTCCTCAGGAAATTTGGTGCAGCCTCCAGAGCGGATATCGACCGCCTGCTCGTCGGTAAGCTTTCGGATGTGCTGTCGCCCACCCAACAAGCCATTAAAATCAAAAATCTGCTGGCTACCATGGCCCGTGTCGACAAAACCATCGAAAATACGGGGTCGAGACGTGCTTCACGGTGGATCTTGCTCGAGCAGCAGAAATAATGGCCGACGATGAGATTAGGATTAATGTGCTCGAGCAAAAATCCAATGAATCCAAAAAAATGGCAAGATTTTGCTTTCCTGAAACCGTTCCGTCCCCGTAACTCCTTATGTTACAATATAACACGGGTACAAAGAGACGGTAAAAATTATCCAATAAATCCAAAGCAGCAACATTTTCAATACCATGAATCGATCCGCCATCAAATCCTATGCTCCCAAAGCCCGCCTCGACTTCATTCGGGCCGTCACCGCGCGGGCTGCGCTGCTCGGCATATCCGCGACGAGGACAGAAGCAATGCAGGAAAGCGGCGATTTCGTGCTTATCGGTGGCCGCGCCTGGCCTCGCATCGTTGCACAGCAGCGGCGGTCTCTGGAAGAGCGCATTCGTCGGGAGGGCTTCGAGCACACCATGGAGGCGGTGGCATATACTTGGTTCAATCGCTTTGCCGCGTTACGGTACATGGAACTGCACGGATTTCTCGATCATGGCTACCGCGTGCTCTCGCATCCCCGTGGCAAAGCCGTACCGGAGCTGCTTGAACATGCCGAACATGTATTGCTGCCAGGGCTCGCATCCTCGACGGTGATCGAGCTGAAGCTTGACGGCTCGCGCGACGCCGAACTGTACAACCGCCTCCTCGTGGCTCAATGCAACGCACTGCACAAGGCCATGCCCTTCCTGTTTGAGCGGGTAAACGAGGAGAGCGAACTGCTGCTCCCGGACAATCTGCTCCACACCGGATCTCCCCTCCGCAAACTCGTGGACGATATCCCCGAAGAGGATTGGCGGGAAATTGAAATCGTGGGCTGGCTGTACCAGTTCTATATTTCCGACAGGAAGGCGGAAGTCATCGGCAAGGTGGTGCGCAGCGAGGATATTCCCGCCGCAACCCAGCTTTTTACACCCAACTGGATTGTGAAGTACCTGGTGCAAAATGCCATCGGGCGGCAATGGCTGGGCACCTACCCGCAATCCACGCTGCGGGAGCGCATGGAGTATTACATCGAGCCGGCCGGACAGACGCCGGAGGTCGAGGCGCAACTGGCGGCGACGACTCCTGCCGCGCTCGATCCGGAGAAGTTGACGCTGCTGGACCCGGCCTGCGGCTCGGGGCATATTCTGGTCGAGGGGTATGAACTGTTCAAAGCCATCTATATCGAGCGCGGGTACCGGCTGACCGAAATCCCGCATCTGATACTCGGGCGCAACCTCTTTGGTCTTGAAATCGACGAGCGCGCGGCGCAGCTCGCCGCGTTTGCGCTGTTGATGAAGGCCCGCGCCGACGACAGCAACTTTTTCGACGATCCTGTGATACCGAACGTACTTGCGTTGCGCGACAGCAAGGGACTGGACGCGCGCGACACGGAAATGCTCGTTACCGGACGCGCCCGTACTGCGCCCGAGTTTGCGTCCAATGATCTTTTTCCCGACACGCTACCGCAACTGACCCTCGAAACCGTTCCCGATGCCCATGCGCCGTGGGTCGCGCCGCTGCTGGCGTTGTTTGAGCACGCGGGCACCTTTGGCTCGCTGCTGCGCGTACCGCCGGAGCTTGCGCGGTCGCTCGCCGCCGCGCGCCGCGATGTGGAGACCCTCGCGCATGCCGGCGGGTTGTTCGAGGAGCGCGTCGCCGCCCGCCTGCAGCCCCTGCTGCGCCAATGCGAGCTGCTTGCAGGCCGCTACGATGCCGTGGTGGCCAACCCACCGTACATGGGCGGCAAAGGCATGAATCCCCTGCTCAAAAGTTTTGCAAAAACGGAGTACCCCGACAGCAAATCCGACCTCTTTGCCATGTTTATCGAGCGCGGCTTCGATTGGTGCCTGCCCCACGGTAGCAACGCCATGGTGACCATGCAAAGTTGGATGTTCCTCTCCTCGTATGACACGATGCGGAAGAAGCTGCTTGATACTCGCACGTTGTACACAATGGCGCATCTGGGAGCGCGGGCGTTTTCCGAGATATCGGGGGAAGTGGTGCAGACGACGGCGTTCGTGGCTATGAACTCAGCAATAACCGAATACACACCTGTATTTTTTCGCCTCATCGATGGCAATGAAGCACAGAAACAAACGACCTTGCTTGCTCGCGACCAACGCTACGCGTCAGTGCAGCAGGTGGATTTCCACAAAATCCCGGGGAGTCCTGTGGCGTATTGGGCGAGTGAGGCGGTGAGGGCATGTTTTCAATCCGGCAAACGAGTGGAATTTTTGGCAGAGCCAAGACAGGGTTTAGCGACCAGCGATAATGATCGTTTTATTCGTATATGGAGCGAAACATCCTTTGACAAATTAAGTCTGGATAGCCGAGATGCAGATCACGCAATACGCTCCAAATGTAAGTGGTTCCCATATGCGAAGGGCGGAGAGAATCGAAAGTGGTATGGGAACAACTATTATGTAATAAATTGGGGGGAGAATGGCCGTGAAATCATACAGTATGCGGCACAACTATATGGTTCTCCAACAAGGACAATAAAAAATATAAAGTACTATTTTCGTGAGGCTATTACCTGGAGTCTAACATCAAGCTCCGGGTCGAGTTTTTCCGCAAGGTGGCGCCCACATGGTTATCTGTTTGACGTAAATGGGATGTCCTCATTTTATGAGAATGATCCTTTTTTGGTGCTGTGTCCACTTAATAGCATAGTAGGCGCTGAATTGCTTTCAGTAATAAACCCGACAATGGCTTTTCAGGCAGGTGATATTAAATCTTTTCCAATTTTGATCCTTGAATCAACCATTAAGATGAAAGATATCGGAAAAGAGTGCATCAAAATTGCAAAGAATGAATGGGATAGCGATGAGACCTCATGGGATTTTGTTGGCTCTCCACTATTAGATACGGAGGAACTTAGAGACCACATCGAATCCAGTTGGAATAGTTGGTCCTTTCTTTGCAGGCATCGAATAACAAGGTTGATTAACCTCGAAGAACAAAACAATCGCATCTTCATCGAGGCCTACGGTTTGCAGGACGAGCTTTCTCCCGAAGTGCCCGAGGAGCAGATCACGCTGACGCGGGCGGACAGGGAGCAGGACATGAAGCGTCTGCTGTCGTATGCCATTGGCTGTATGATGGGGCGCTACAGTCTGGACGAGCCCGGGCTGATCTACGCGCATGCGGGCAACGAGGGATTTGACGCAGCGCGCTACCGCAGCTTCCCCGCCGATCCCGATGGTATTGTGCCCCTCACCGAGCAGGTCTGGTTCGAGGATGATGCAACCGAGCGCTTCGTCACCTTTATAGCCACCGCCTGGCCGCGCGAGCATCTGGAGGAGAACCTGCTCTTTGTTGCCGAAAGCCTGGGCATGAAACGCGACGAGCAGGCGCGCGACACCATACGCAGCTACATCTGCACGGCGTTCTACAAGGATCACATGCAGACGTACAGGAAGCGGCCGATTTACTGGCTGTTCAGCAGCGGCAGGGAGCGCGCGTTTCAATGCCTCGTGTATCTGCATCGCTACAACGCTGGCACGCTGGCGCGCATGCGCACCGAGTATGTCATACCATTGCAGGGCAAGCTCAACGCACGCATCGGGCAGCTTGCGGGGGACGTTGCAGAGGCCGCGACCACCGCGCAACGCGCGAAGCTGTCGCGCGAACAGGATACGCTTGCGCGGCATCAGGCGGAGCTATTGCGCTTCGACGAGAAACTGCGACATTACGCCGACAAGCGCATCGAACTGGATCTCGACGATGGCGTGAAAGTGAACTACGCGAAATTTGGGGATTTGCTCGCCGAGGTTGCATCCATTAGCGGCGCAAAGGATGAATGATGGAGCACGCCCGCATCATATCGGCGCTGCGGCGCATTTTCGAGGAAGAAGGCGAGCGCATCGTATTCTGGAACGATCCCGAGCGCGAGTTCGAAAATGTCGTTGAGCTGCTTGTGCAGCCGGATATCGTGGTGTTGCGTCTTGATCAGCTTCCCGCGCTCGGGGTGAAAATGCGTGTCGAACTGGACGAACCTGACAGCCGCTTTCTCCTGTACACACCATCCGCCGAACCATCGTTCGAGGTGGATTGGCTTTTGGATATACGGCTGTATGCGAGGACTTTCAGGGCGGATCGCTCATCGATCATCCTCGACGAACTCGGTTTGCAGAACCGGGCATTGCGCGATCATATAATGGAGCGGGGGAAATTCTTTGATAATCACGAGCGCTTCATAAAGCTTAAAGCGATAGTTGCTGCGCACGATACAGCGGCATACATCGACCGTAAGATTCTGTCGCTTGTCGTCAAAGCCGAGCAGCCGGAAGAATTCTCCATTTTGCGATCGGTATTCCATTCCTGGTCTCTATCGGATAGCTCTCCGGATCTTGAACGTCCGCCCGAGAGTTGGGAATCCCTGACCAAGCTGGATCTGGAAGATGCGTTCTGGTCGATGGTGCGTGTCCGTTTCGGTTACGAAGACGACAGTCCCACACTACGAAGATTGTTGCTTTGCCTTTTCGCCACGGATTTTGCTCATTATTTCCATGCGGAAGTGCCGGCCTGGTTGGCATACCATCTCCTCCTGCCACGGTATCGTGCTGAAGCGGTTGTATTTATGGCTCAATGGCGGGACAGCAGCAGCAAGGCATTGAGCTACGATATCATTTCTGACGAGATCGGCGACCTTCTCAAACTTCGGGATCACATCGATCTTTTCGCTCTGGAAGACATTTGCGATGTACCCACGTTTTACGCAGTCGAGAAGGCTATCGCCGCAATGTTATGCAGGCGCATCGAGGAAGATGGGGAGCTTATCGACGCAGTCATGGTACGCGAGCTCGCGAACTCTCGAATGAACGGTCACTGGGTTGCGGCAATTGCTGGCGAGAGTGCAATACCGCGTACGACGCTGCTCGCGCTGTACGAGGCAATCATAGCTGCTGCGGAGTTGTATGCAAGTACGCAAGGTTTGCCGCCGATTCCCGAAGCAGTGGATGCGCGTGCGTTGTACCGTGCGTATACGCGAGTGTTCTATAGACACGACAGTTTGTATCGCAAGTTCTGTGAGGCGGCGAACATCGTCCAACGCAAGGGGTGGGATAATCTGAAGCAACTCCGGGATCGGCTCGAGTCCGTATACAATAACCGCATCCTTGTGCCGCTGTCGCTGGCATGGGATGCATTTGTGAATCCTGCCGGGGCGGAGAAGCTTCTCGATACCTGGACGCTGAAAGGCATCACGAATCAGTATCAATTCTTCGATCGTTTTGTTAGACCACGCCTCGACGAAGCCGAACAACGAAAGGTGTTTGTCATTATCAGCGATGCGTTTCGCTATGAAGCCGCAATCGAGCTCGCGAGCGAATTGAACGGCAAATACCGATATGAAGCTGCCCTCTCGTCTATGCTCGGTGTGCTTCCATCAATTACATCGCTGGGTAAAGCAGCATTGCTCCCGCATACAACACTGTCGCACACGGAAAACGGTGAACTTCAGGTTGATGGCAAACCTGCTGCGACGCTGGTACAGCGAAACGCTGTTCTGGAGCGGGTCTCCGGAATGGCGTGCGACGCACGACAGTTGCTAAAAATGAAGCGTGAAGACGGACGAGCCTTTATCAACGGGAAGCGGGTAATTTATGTATACCATGATATAATCGACGCGCAGAGCGACGGTGGCGGGAATGAAACCGGTACGTTCGAGTACGTCCGGCAAGCCATCAACGAGCTATCGGCTCTGGTGTCACATATATTGAACACTTTGAATGGTGGCTACATCGTCATTACAGCAGACCATGGTTTTCTGTTTAGCGATACCTCCCCGGGAGAACCGGAGAAGAGTCGCATCGAAAACAAACCGTATGGTGCTTTGACCGCGAAAAAGCGATACGTGCTGGGTCGCGACCTTCCGTCTCCAGACAACATTTGGCATGGGCATGTTTCAGTAACCGCCGGAACCGAGGGCGGATTGGAATTCTGGGTACCGAAATCCGTGAACCGCTTCCACTTTGTTGCCGGAGCGCGTTTCATACACGGTGGAGCTACATTGCAAGAGATTGTGGTCCCCGTCGTTACCGTCCATCATGTGCGGGGCAAATCCGCCTCGGAAACAAGAATTAAATCGGCTGCCGTTCATGTGCTTGGATCATCGCATAAAATTACTACGGCAATGCACCGTTTCGATCTTATTCAGACTGAAGCTGTGGGTGAGCGCATTAAGCCGGTCACGCTTAAAGTCGCGCTGTATGATGGAGATGTCCCGATCAGCAATATCGACGTTGTAACGTTTGACACGATCTCCGACAGCATCGCACAACGAACAAAAACCGTGCGGCTTACCCTCCTTGACCGCGAGTACGACAAGCAACGACCATATTATCTCGTACTGCGCGACGCCGAAACAGGTGTGGAGCAGCAGCGAGTATCCATCACGATCGACAGGGCTTTCCGCGATGACTTCTGAACCGATGATACCCGATACAGATCTCGACAATCTGTTGAATCAGCATTTCGCAGGTCGAGTCGTGCGAAAGGATTTAACGAAACTCGTCCGTGAAGGCGCCAATGTACCGGTATACGTGCTTGAGTATCTTTTAGGCATGTACTGCGCATCGAACGATACAGTCATCATTGATGAGGGAATGAAAACGGTCAAGAAGATTCTCACCGAGAACTACGTCCGTCCGGATGAAGCGGAAAAGGTGAAATCCACTATTCGTGAACGGGGCAGTCTCAAGATCATCGACAAATTCACTGTATCACTCAACGAACGTCGTGACGTCTACGAGGCCGTACTTTCAAACCTCGGTGTGAAGGGTATCGAAATCGATAGTGCCTGGGTCCGCAAGTACGAGAAACTACTCGTCGGCGGAATCTGGTGCATCGTGACGCTCGAATATTTTTACGAGGAAGGACAGAAGGGATCGCCGTTTATCCTCAGGGATCTCAAACCGATTCAAATGCCGAACATGGATTTGGCCGAGCTTTTTGAAGGCAGAAGGGCGTTCAGTGAGAAACAGTGGATCGACGTACTACTTCGATCCATCGGAATGGAACCGACGGCCTTAAGCGAGCGCGTGAAATGGCATCTGCTTGCACGAATGATTCCATTGGTGGAGAATAACTATAATCTGTGCGAATTAGGGCCAAAGGGTTCAGGAAAGAGCCACATTTACAAGGAAATCAGTCCGAATAGCATATTGATATCGGGCGGGCAGACGACAGTGGCCAATCTGTTTTACAACATGGCGCGTCATCAGGTCGGTCTCGTCGGTCTATGGGATGTCGTTGCCTTCGATGAAGTAGCCGGAATCAATTTCAAGGACAAGGACGGCGTCCAGATCATGAAGGATTACATGGCCAGTGGGTCCTTTGCCCGTGGTCGCGACGCAATAAGCGCATATGCCTCGATGGTCTTCGTCGGAAATATCGATCCGCAAATAGAGACGATTGTCAAGACGAGTCATTTGTTTTCACCGTTCCCTGAAGCGATGATTGATTCCGCCTTTTTTGATCGCATGCATGCGTACGTTCCAGGCTGGGAAATCCCGAAAATGCGTCCGGAATTTTTTACCAATCAATACGGATTGATCGTTGATTATCTGGCCGAGTGGTTCAGAGAAATGCGAAAGCGCACCTACGCCGATGCGATCAACAAGTACTTCAAACTCGGTCACGACCTGAACCAGAGAGATGTCATTGCGGTAAAACACACGGTGTCGGGGTTGCTGAAACTGCTGTATCCGAATGAAGATTATACGAAGGAAGCAGTACAACGCTGCCTCGAATATGCGCTTGAGTTGCGTCGCCGCGTGAAGGAGCAACTCAAGAAAATCGGTGGCATGGAATTCTTCGATGTACATTTTTCATACATCGATCCTGATACCTTGACAGAGAAATATATCAGCGTCCCTGAACAAGGGGGCGGCATGCTCATTCCCGAAGGTCCGATGAATCCGGGTACGCTCCATACCGTGGCAACAGGATCGGACACCCGCATCGGTGTGTATCGATTTGAATCCCAGATAACGTCCGGGAACGGTGCGTTTCGAATATCCGGTCTTGGCAGCAGCTCGACCCCGAAGGAAGCGTTGAAGATCGGGTTCGATTATTTCAAGGCAAATGCACATCGCATAACTGCTGCCGCAAAGCCGCAGGATCACGATTATCACATCCATGTTGTGGAGTTGCAGAACACCGGGCCGAGCATGGCGTTCTCGCTTGCGACGTTCATCGCACTTTGTTCAGGAATATTTAGCAAGCCGGTACAAGGCCAGATGGTCGTTCTCGGGTCAATGAGTCTTGGAGGTAGTATTTCCCGGGTGGATAATCTTGCCGATACGTTGCAGGTCGCACTTGATGCGGGAGCGAAGCGTATTCTGCTACCAATGGCGAACGTCGGCGATATTCCTACCGTACCGGGAGATGTTTTTGCAAAATTTCAGACAAGCTTTTATTCGGACCCGGTGGATGCGGTATTCAAGGCATTGGGATTGGATTGAGTCATGTACAACAATCGTTTCGGTTCAATCAGAATTGTGTACACCGAGATTGTCAACACGGCTCCGATCAATAAGCACATTCCCGGCCTATAGACCAGGTAAGCGCTTCATGCACGGCATGATGCAGCGGAAAAAAGATACGTATGTACCACAACCACCATTGAGCCCCCGGTCGTGTCCTACGGTCGGTAATATCAGCGTAAATTATTGAGAAAAATAGCTTACATTCCGAATGAAGAATAAAGAGCAAACCGTCCGAATGAAAGGCACGGGACGGTGGTACCAGAGAGCACCTGCGAGAATTCCATGAACATCGGTTTCATCAGCGACATACACGAAGACGTCGAGAGCCTGAGCGCGGCATTCTCCATCCTGGAATGGATGAGCTGCGACGCGGTAGTATGTCTCGGGGATATTGTTGGATTTACGCTGCCATTCCAGCGGCATATTTCGCGGCGCAATGCGAATGCCTGTATCGATATGGTGAAAACGCGATATCCTCACTTTCGTCATCGGTTTCGGCGCTATGGTGCTGGTCGGTCAGGATGTGATCACAAGTATCGACAAGGGCGGCAATATGGCGGCGCTGCTTCTGTCCGAATCAGTGGGCGGACAGCTGTTCCTGGGATTTATCGCCGCGGTTGCGTTTGCGACAATCCTCGCGGTTGTGGCTGGACTCACGCTTTCGGGCGCTTCCACGCTTTCGCATGATCTGTACGTCAGCGTATTCAAGAACGGAAAGACGGACGAAGCCGGCGAAGTACGGGTCGCGAAAATCGCCACCCTGTGCATCGGGATACTGGCAATCGTGCTGGGTTTCCTGTTCAAAGGTCAGAATGTCGCCTTTACCGTAGGACTGGCGTTCGCGATTGCGGCCAGCGCGAATTTCCCTTCCCTTCCCTTCTTCTTTCGATCGTCTGGAAGAAGTACACAACCAAGGGCGCGGTGGCGAGTATCATCACGGGAGCCAGTCTCGCGGTGGTACTTATCTTCCTGAGCCCGACGGTATGGGTGGATATCCTGCATAATGAGACGGCGATTTTCCCATTGAAGAACCCTGCGCTGTTCTCCATGTTCGGGTCCTTCTTCGTCGGTATCGTGGTGTCACTGTTCACCAGCGAACCCACCGCACAGGATAAGTTCGAAGACGAAAAACTGCGGTCCTACCTCGGGATTGGAGCTGAGTAATAGCCGAGCCAATCTACTGGAAATCTATCAGGCAAGCCGCATGCGCGACTGGTAAGAATGTTCGCGCATGCAGTACTTGATTTGTACCGGCGGTAACAATTTCGCCACCCGACATTGAACCACATATCTACAATTGGCAAGAGGAGCATGTATGAGATTGACATTCAGTTTGCTGCTGCTATTCGGCACGATGCTTGTGACCTCCGCGGTTGCACAGAAGGAAGCCAGGACGTTCGGTATCGATTTTTCGGGCTTTGTAAAAACGGACCTCATTTTCGATACACGACAGACCGTGAATTTACGGGAAGGACATTTTCTGCTCTACCCCGCTCCGGAACTGAAAAGCAGGGACAATAGAGACATCAATGAAAGTCCCAGCTTCAATATGCTCTCAATGCAGACGCGGCTTCATGGAAAGATCATCGGTCCAGACGCGCTCGGAGCACGTACCTCGGGCGCGGTGGAGGGTGAGTTCTTCGGTCACAGCGAAGGCGACATCAACGGTTTTCGTCTGCGTCACGCGTTCGTGAAATTGGACTGGGAGAGCAGTTCGCTTCTGGTGGGCCAGACCTGGCATCCGATGTTCATTGCGGAGATGTACCCCGGTGTCGTGTCGTTCAATACCGGCGCACCGATACAGCCATTTTCACGCAATCCACAGGTGCGTTTCACCCAGTCCTTCGGCGGACTGAAGCTGATAGCCGTGGCGGCGTCGCAGCGGGACTTTCAGAGCTATGGTCCGGATGGAACCGGGAAATCGGTGCTTTCCTCGATCTATCTGAGAAACTCCGTGATACCGGACATGCACGTGCAGGCGCAGTATCAGGGTGGCGGACATCTGTTGGGCGCCGGCGCCGGTTACAAAGTTCTGACGCCGCGGCTCGTCACCTCCACCAGCAGCAAGGCGGATGAGAGCATCGGGACGATGGCGGCGATTGCCTACGCGAAGCTCGATCTCTCTCCGTTGACCGTAAAGCTCGAGGGCGTGTACGGAGAAAACCTCGCAGATCTGCTGCTGCTCGGCGGCTATGCAGTCAAATCCGAGGACGCGCTCACCGGCGCGATGGAATACACCGGCATCGGATGTTACTCCGTCTGGGGCGAGGTATCGTACGGGAAGGAGTTCGAGATCGCGGTGTTCGCCGGATATTCGGAGAATCTCGGCGCGAAGGACAACATCGCGGGAACCTATTACTCCCGCGGAATCACCATCCACAATTTGTACCGCATCGCGCCGCGTTTGCAATACACCACGGGAAAGGTGCGATTCGCCGCCGAGGTGGAGTACACCGGCACTGCATACGGGATAGCGGAAGACAGCAATAAAGGTCTCGTCAAGGACCCCGTCTCCGTCGCCAACACACGAGTGATCGGCGCGATATTCTACTTTTTCTAGTCCCGGATTGTGAGAAGCCCCTCTCTTTGTGCCGCCGTATCATGGGTGCGGCGCGTGGAGAGGGGTTGTTTATAATCGATCCCTCACCCACCACCACCACCACGCCAGGCAATCGCGACGAACACCCTCGCCGGTGACCACAATGTCACCCACGAAAGGGACCGCGTGGTCCAGCGGTCGGAAAAACTCCACGTGTTCAGACAAACCCGCCGACCGCCGGATCAGCGCATCAACATCATGTTCCGCGTCAGCACGCCATGCTCCGATTCCACGCGATAAGAATACGCGCCGGAAGGGAGCCCGGCCCCATCAAAGCGGAATATATGCTCGCCGGCAGGCAGGAAACCGTTGTGCAGCAGGGCAACCTCTTCTCCGAGGAGGTTGAACACACGGAGTCGAATGCTCATACCGGCGTTCATTTCCACAGGGATGGATGTTTCGGGTCGGAAAGGATTGGGATAGTTCCGGCCAAGAGAGAAGGCGGCGACTGTCGGCAGGTTTCCAATGGAAGTCGTGGCGAAATCTTTCTGAACCGTGAGCAGGAAGCCGGTGGGATGCGTTTGATTCGGATCGTTCTCGAAGGAGAAGGTTGTGTATAATCCATCGGTCGCTGTCACAAACCAGCGCACCTCCATCTGTCGTATGCCCGCCAGGGTTCCTGTTGAGTCTACCAGTCGAGCAAACTCTCCCTGCGTTATTGTCCATGCAGGAGTGAGTCCGTTATCATCGCTTTCGACTCGTACAATTGGGCGAACCACGAAAGGATCGGTGACGACGATCGTATATCGTACGGTATCCGACCCCACATTCGTTGAATCGAAGCGCGAGATCAGGATATTCGTGTAGGCATCCGGTGGATCCGGCATCTGCCAGGTGAACTGCACGAGCGCTGTCGAATCCGTGAGCACGATCGTCGAACTGTCCGGAGTACTCAATCCCGTAGGTTCGAAGGGAGCATGATCCAACACCGAATATTTCCGGGATTCTCCACGGATGCCCGGGTTAGCCGCGCTGAAGGCGTAAATCTCCTGGCGCTCCTCTTGAAATTGCCCGGGTCCACGAGGGATTCTCGCATCGAGAAAGAAAATTGTCCAGCCGAGCAGCATCGTATCGTAGCGAAAAATCTTCAATATTTCCGGTCTGTTGACTGTGAATTCTCCCGGAAACCGGGCTGAGAACGCTGTCCGAATCGCCTGATCGATGAGCGGATTGAGATATCGGTCCCGCGCCACCACGACGACCTCGTAGCGCCGCAGGAGAAACACCGCCGCAGAGTCGGGAGTGGCGCTCGTGAGATCCACGAGGTAGCCCGCATGCACGGCGGGTACGATAGTCACAGGCGGAGATTCGGATGTGAGGAAATCGTACGAAGGTTCCACGGACAGCACAATTGCCTCCCCGGCCTTGCTCTGTTTGAATGTCAACGAAGCGTAGCCATTGTTAAACGCCGTCACGGGGATGGTGAAATATGTGACGGGTACACCGCCGATAACGGAAACCGAATCCGCCGAAAGATCTACGGAGTTGACGGCGAGCTTCATCCACGAAAATCCCTCCGGATCGTTGTTCCACGAATGCGTGCCGGTGTCCAATTCCGCTGTTGATCCCCTGACGGAAAGCAACACGTCCTGTCCGATTTGACTCCAATTCCCGACAGTATCGAGATTCTCGTCAAGAATCAGAATGTCGAAGCTTAGCGTTGATCCCGCCTCCGCGCTAATCGATACCGTCGAGTCGTGAATGATGGTGGGACCCATCCGCAGTTGCGCGTCGCATATCGACGCACAGGCCGTCGTGAGTACCACAACGGTGATGACTGCCGTGCTCCATCCTGGCATGGAGACCTCCTTTTATCCAATACGTGTATAAACAATTTTTAAGTACTATTCTCATTACTCATTATTTCCTGTAAAAGCAAACGGGAACGCAACGGGGCAGGGCCGCTCGTATCAGGCCAACCAAGTTCGTCATCCTGAGGAGCCGCCGCGAAAAGAAGTTAGGTAATTGTGAAAATCCCCTTTTCGGCGGCGTCTCGAAGGATGATTGGTTTCGTAGCTCATAGCCAGCTCGTCACCTCGTCGCAGCGAGTCTGCGACCTGAGTGTGCCCACCAGCGCTGCGCACCGGTCCATTTCGTGGATGACATCAGGTTGGTCCGGGCAGCGCCAGCCAACCTCGTCACCCTGACGTCCCTC
>CAYJMN010000062.1:0-33653 GCA_964371045.1 uncultured Chromatiales bacterium
GTTTCGGGCACGACACGTGGATGGTGTGAATACGTGCGCGGATTACACGGATGAATACGGATATGCACGGAGAAGAAATTTTCTGCCTCCAAATCCTGAAGTCTCTCATATCTGGGTTTCAAAAGCTCTTATCCGCGTTAATCCGTTTCATCCGCGAAAATCCCACGGAGTGACAAGCGTGCACGTATTCATCCGCGGAGGTTCGCTGCGACTGTCTTTAATTTCGACAATTCCTGCTGTGTAATTTCATTCACACCACAACCAGATCACTGAGTACGCGAAGATGTCATAAGCTGGAGTCACGACAGGATAAACTACAATCGAAGGTCGATACTTTGCAGAGTGACCTCTCGAAGGTCGAAGACTCGCCGCGGCAGGATGATTGGTTGACCAGTTATCTCGAGTCTCCTCGTGCGTTACGAGGCCAATCACCCTTCGAGACGCCGCCGAGTTCGCCATGTGCGAAATCGATTCCTTTTCTCGCGGCGGCCCTCAGGGTTACGAGGTTGGCTGGCGCTGCCCGGACCAACCTGATGTCATCCATGAAATGGACCGGCGTCAGCCTCAGGCTGACCGGTAGGCACATTCAGGACGCGCGGCATGACGAGGTTGACCGACGCTGTGGCGATGGATACCGTGGAAGGTGTCATATACGGGGCACGGATGGGCCAATCGTGAGTCGAACGCGCGTTCGAACGTGCCGACGGGCTTTTTCCCTTTCGATGGGCCGTCGGAGGTTGTATTTTGTTGGGATTATGTCTATTCGGATCATGTCGGCAGCCACAGTCTTTGCGCGGTACGCCATAGTGGGAGTGCTGTTCGGCGCCGCCTTCCAGTGCGTAGCACAGCCAAGGGTGGATGCGGAATTCGAAGGTCTGTCGGTGCTTTCAGAGCGCGATGTCGAGAGCGAATTGCGCACAGCGGGCGTGCTGCGTCCGGACATCGCGGCGATGGCGTCGGCGGTGCGATTGATCGAGGCGGCGGCGATGCGGCAGGGCTTGCATTTCACCGTGGCGACTCCGGGAACCGCAGTCTGGAACGACGACAGCAGCGAGGTGCTTCTGCGTTTCCTGGTGGACGAAGGACCGCTGCTCCGCGTCTGCTCGATTGAATTCTCGGGCGATTCCGCAATCGACGCCGGGACGTTGCTAGAGGTCTGCGACACACAGATCGGATCGCTGTATTCGGACGCGATGCTCGCTGCGGATGTCGAACGCATGCTCGATCTGTATGATCGTAGCGGACATCCCTTCGCGTCCCTTCGTGTCGCCTCGATCGAGGTGTCCATGCAAGACGAAGACGCCTGCGCGGACATCGGCATCGCTGTCGACGAAGGCGCGCCGTTTTTCATTTCGGAATTTACCGTCGAAGGCAACACGTTAACAAGCGCGGATGTGATCATACGTGAAACACGGTTCGAGCCCGATGCGCTCTACGATGCGGAGAAAGTCAACGATATCCGCCGCACGCTCGAGCGGCTCCAGTTTTTCTCTTCGGTCGCCGAACCGCAGCTGTATCTGCGTGAGGGCAAGGGCGGACTGTTGCTCCGCGTGACAGAAGGAAACACGAACGTGTTCGACGGCGTCATCGGTTATCAGCCGCCACGGCTCGATGGTGAGGAGGGATACGTGACGGGTCTCGTGAATCTCTCGTTCAGAAATCTATTCGGCACCGGCCGCCGCATGGACGCGCGCTGGGAACGCGCGACGCAACGCATATCGGAGCTAGAATTCCGCTATCTTGAGCCCTGGCTGTTCGGATTCCCGGTCAACATCCAGGGCGGTCTGTATCAACGGCAGCAGGATTCCTCGTACGTTCGCCGTGCGATCGATGCCGGAGTCACCTATCTCGCGGGACGCGATTTCCGACTCACCGCTCGCGGCAATCGTATTGACGTCATTCCTTCCGAGTTTTCCACGCAAATTGGGCTCACCTCCAGCACGACCTGGACGGCCGGTCTGGAACTGCTCATCGACACGCGGGATGATGTGTACAATCCCCGCACCGGAATTCAGTTGAGAAATTCCTTCGATGGCGGTACGAAACATTCGACTTCAGCCACGCTAGGCAGCAGCTCGGACTTTGTCCAGCGCATAGAAGTCGATGCGGCGGCGTTCAGGGAAATCGTGCCGCGCGTGGTCGCCGCGGTAGCTCTGCACGGACGCGAACTCCGGGGGGGTGCCCTGGATGTCAGCGATCTGTATCGCCTTGGAGGCGCCGCGACACTGCGCGGATACAGGGAGGAGCAGTTCGCGGGGACCCGGCTGGGCTGGATCAGCAACGAACTCCGTTACAGTCTGGGGCGACGTTCTTTCACCTTTGTTTTCTATGATTTCGGTTATATTTTCCAATCCCGCGACGAGGCCCAGGGACGTGAAGAAATTTCGCTTTCACGCGGGGGTTACGGCCTTGGCTTGCGGATAGAAACGGGTCTCGGCGTCATGGGTGTGAGCTACGCCCTCGGCACCGGCGACGGACTGGGAGACGGGAAAATCCATTTCGGACTTGTCAACGAATTCTGATGCCATCCGCCTTCGACATAGCACCATCACTGCGGTACCTGCGGAGCCTCATCTCACTGATGCGTCCGATGAACGCATTGGTATCTTTCGCGGCTATCGTTTCGGTTGCGACCATGGCTGCGGGTAGTGTGACATTCAGCCCCGTTATCCTGCTCGCCGGAGTGGCGGGCATGCTGGTCGGGAGCTGGGGCAACATCATCAACGACGTGTATGACGTGGAGATCGATCGGATGAACAAACCGCATCGGGCCATCGCGGCGGGCGCCGTCTCCCGAAACGCAGGCACGCTGTGGGCCGCCATCTGCGCGCTGACCGGCCTCGCGTTGAGCATCCCGCTCGGCCTGCCTGCCTCCCTGATCGCTGTCGCGACGGTTGCTATCCTGTTTCTGTACAGCGCATATCTCAAGCGTCTTCCGCTGATCGGCAATGTGGTGGTAGGTATCGTGACGGGGGCAGCGTTCATCTACGGAGGCTACGCCGTCGGCAATCCCCGCATTGGCCTCGTTCCCGCAGTGTTCGCATGTCTCATGAACATTGGCAGGGAACTACTCAAGGATATCGAGGACGTCCCGGGCGACCGGGGATCCGCGCATCGCACCTTCCCCATCGTCGCGGGCGAACGCAGCGCGCTGTGGCTGGCCACCGCCGTACTCATCACCGTCGGCATCTCCGGCCTGCTGCCGTTTGTGCAGCAGCGGTATGGCGGCTGGTTTCTCCCACTCGTTCTCGTTGTGGACGCAATGATTGTGTCCGCACTCATCCTTGCCTGGCGAGCGCCGGCGGGGCGTTCGTTGCATCACGCGAATCTCATGCTGAAGTGGGGCATGCTCACCGGCATCGTGGCATTCGCCGCAGGGAGCATCAGATGAAGGCGATCGTTCACAGCACGCATGGCGCACTCGAACTGGATCTCATGTACCGATACGGCGCGCTCGTTTGCGGAGTGGATGAAGCCGGGCGCGGTCCGTTGGCGGGTCCGGTCGTAGCCGCGGCGGTGATGTTCGCTCCGGGAACAGTGATCAAGGGGATTTCCGACTCGAAAGCTCTGAGCGCGATACGCCGCGAGGAGCTTGCCGCGCTGATTCACGACAAAGCCGTGAGTTGGGCGACGGCGGAGGCAAACGTGGAGGAGATCGACTCCATCAACATCCTTCAGGCCTCGCTGCTCGCGATGCGCCGCGCGGTCGCGAAACTTGATCCGTTACCAGGGCACATCCTGGTGGACGGAAACAAGACTTTTGCAACCGATATCCCCATTACCGCGATCGTGAAGGGCGACAGTCTCTGCTTCAGCATAGCTGCGGCATCCATTCTCGCAAAGACGGTTCGGGACGCCATCATGCGCGATCTCGACAAACAGTATCCATGTTACGGCTTCGCCTCGCACAAGGGGTACGGAACCAGGGCTCACGTCGAAGCGCTCAGGACGCACGGCCCGAGTCCGCAGCACCGGCGAAGTTTTATTGTACGCGCCATCTCACAACAACCAGGGATATTTCATGAACACACAGGATCTGGCCCGCGAGGGCGAAGACGCGGCAGCGGCGTATCTGAGTAAAAATGGGTACGTCGTGCATGTAAGGAATTTTCATTTCGGACGGAACGGGGAAATCGACATCATCGCTTCAAAGGAAGGCATGACGGTGTTTGCCGAAGTCAAGACCCGACGGTTCGGCACAGCCGAGGAGGCGCTGTACTCCATCACGCCGTCCAAGCAAAAGCAGCTCATTCGCATCGCGCAGGGGTATATGTACACGAAAGGGATGGGCGAGTTGGCCTGTCGTTTCGACGTCATCGTCGTGACATTTCAAAAAGGGGTGCCCGTCGTCGTACATTACGAACACGCATTCACATCGATGTAGCAATATGACCGACATCATCGCTTCCTGGCATCCGTTTCTTGTTCATTTCGCCGTCGCGTTCAGTATCGGCAGCGCGCTGTTCGATATTCTGGATTTTTTCCTGCACAAACGGCGGCTCGAGGAAACCGGCTTCATGCTCATGGTCGCCGCCATTCCATTTCTGCTTCTGGCCGTATTGAGCGGTAACCTGGCCGAGTCCTTCGCACGCAGTCTCATCCCCAAGGCGAACCTCCAGAACCATATGTCCTACGCGAACATCGCCGTGTGGACCTTTAGCGCGGCTGCCGTATGGAGGGTCTTTCTTCAACTGAATTCCCGCTATACGGGTATAAGAAAAATCCTCTACGTCTTTATTATCACGTTCGCCGCGGTAAGCGTGTACCTCGCGGCGCTGCATGGCGGGCGCATCCGTCACTCTCCCAAGCGCTTCACCACTCCGGGTAGTGAGGTGACGGATTTGCGTGTTGTTTTACCCGAGAAATCCACGCACCTTTCAACTTTATTCCTCGACCAGTATTGAAAGATTCGCCATGATACGGGTATACGCGCTGTTCGCACTCGTGCCGCTGTTCTCAAGCCTTTCGCCGGCCCAACACTGGCAATGGCAGAATCCCCTTCCACGCGGCAACACCGTCAATGCCATCGTCATGCTTGACCAGACGCGAGGCGTAGCGGTGTGCGACGACGGCATCATGTTATGGAGCGCCGACGGCGGTACAACCTGGGGTTCATTCAAAATCGCGACCGTGGACCTGCACGACATTGTGCGCATGGGAGATGGCACCCTGCTGATCGCCGCTGACCGCAGACGCATCCTCCGCTCGAGCGACGACGGATATTCGTGGACCATGACCTGGGAAGGCATATCGTTCGCGGCGGGATATTCATCCGCCATCTCCAGAGTTGACGACGCATCCGCTGTCGCCTTTCTCAACGGAGCGGAACTCATCAAGACGACCGATTACGGACAGAGTTGGCAAAAGATTACATCCCTTACTTTATTCTCCGAAAATATCAGATCCATCTCCATTCAATCGCCCCGGACGTGGTGGATGGTCACCTCCCGCAACACCTACGTCACGAACGACGCAGGCGAGACCTGGCTCAACGCCAATCTCGCGTATTCCGCGCGTGGTCTTCAGCGCTTCGTTTACTCCGACAGCCTCAAGGGATATCAATGTCGCGAGGGGCAGCTTCTCCGCACAATGGACGGTGGGGCAACTTGGGAGGAGATGAACATTTTCGGATTCGGGGTCGTGATGGATGTCGCCGTCGGCCCTGCATTGGGAGACGACGTGTACTGCCTGAGCACCGGGCGCTACCTGGTGAATAAATCCCCGGACGGCGGCGCCACATGGAACATAAGCCTCACCGAAACCGCTTTCGCGGATGCGAGCGTCTCCGCCATGGCGTTCGTCGACGGCGATCTCGGCTTTCTGGTCGGAGATGGCGGCCGCATCCTGCGCACTGAAGATGGAGGTCAAAGCTGGTCCATCGTACACGGTCACGGCTACATTGGCACGATCGCGAACATCCATTTTTTCGACGCACTGAATGGCATAGCACTTACCTACTCCCCTACTGCACTGCTTACAACCAACGGCGGAGCGCGGTGGGACGAATTTATTCCATCACAAACACATACGCTGCGGTTTCTTTCCGTATCTCCCGAGGGGACGGCGTTCGCTGTCGGCGTTTCCGGTTTCTATGAATATCAGTTGTATCGGAGCACGACGAAAGGAAGAAGCTGGGAAGCGGTCAGCGACAGAATTCCGATCGACTATTCACCTTTCAACCAGCTGATTCCGCAGTCCCTGCTTGCGATTTCCGATCAGGAACTCCTGTTGGGTGTCAGTTACGCGCATCTGTACCGATCCACGAACGGGGGCCTGAGTTGGGATTCGACGCTGGTGCCGACGCCCGGAATAAATCCCTTCCTGTCCGGAACGGACATGGCGTTTTTCCCGCCATCCACTGTCTTTTACAGCCTGTACAATGCCATCGCGTTTTCCACCGACAAGGGTGCGACGTGGGATTTGCGCGAAGATCCCTCCGGCGCAGCCATGTATCGAACCCGTTTTCTGAGCGAGCAGATCGGATTCAGCATCATTCAAGGGCGAATGTCTTCCACCACCGACGGCGGCAGGAACTGGAAAAGGATCTCCGAGCTGAATACCGAGTTGTATCATTTCTTTGATCCGATGAACGGCATCATGCTATGGAGCGACAGTAACGACGACGACCGCGCATGGCTGTACACGACAGCAGATGGCGGCCAGAACTGGGGCAGGCTTTCGCTTGGCGGACAGGTGTACTGGAACGACTGGTTTTTTATCGACAGGAATCTCGGCTGGGCCATCAGTTACGGAGGATTGATCCAGCAGACAACGAGCGGAGGGCTGGTTTCCGTGGATGCGACTCCCACCCCGACGAGCGGTGTACAGCTCGGAAACGCCTGGCCGAATCCGTTCACCCCCGAACTGCACGGCAATCTACGTATCTCCTACACCCTCGATCGCGAACAGATGGTCCGACTCAGTCTCGTCGACATGCTCGGCCGCGAGCGGGGTGTAATTGTCGATGGCATGCACGAACGCGGCCGTCACACCGCCGTCGTGCCCTCTGCCACAAATGGAGACTTGGTCCCCGGCATGTACTTCCTCCGGTTGCTCACGCCAACAGGCATACACACAGCACCGGTACTTATCCGATAGGATGGTTTCACGGTACAATACGTACGCGGATGGTCGCGGATCGGGGCGGAATACGTACACGGATGCTCACGGATCTGGGCGGATTAACGCGGATAATAGTTTTAGCATCCCCGTACACAACAGACGTGCGGATATTGAGTCAAAGACTTTCTTATCCGTGAAAATCCGTTTTCATCCGCGAAAATCCGCGTACGTATTCACACTCAGGTCGAAGACTCGCCGCGACGAGGTGATTGGTTTGCAAGTGCTCTCGAGTCTCATTGTGCGTTACGTAACGAATCACCCTTCGAGACGCAGCCGCACAGGAGTAGTGCTTCGATCTTGACTCTTTGCGCGGCTGCTCCTGCTAATGACATCTTGTAAAATCGGCTTAAACAGGCCAGATTCCATAGTTTCACCAAATGGGAAAATTATGAACTCGGCGGATAGATGTCACCCAAGAAATGGACCGGTGCGCAGCGCTGGTTGGCTCACTCAGGGTGACGATCTTGGATAATACGGATAAGAAATTCACATGTCATCCCCGAAATCGAGATTCCTCAATCCGAAATGCCTCAAACGAACATCGCCCCGCTGATGAGGCGGGGCGATGTACAAACAGGGAATGCTGAGAAGGATCAGATGCCGGGGATTTCCCAGATCTGGCCTTCGCGGAGCAGGTCGTCGAAATTCGTGCTTTTCGCTTTCGCGATAGACGAGTCGATATGCTCCAGGAGTTCATCTTCGTACACCGAGCGCTCGATATCGAGGAAGACGCCAAGCACGGAGGGAAAGCCGGGCTGCTCGCTCATCTCGGCGAGGATGAAGGCTAGTTCCTTCGATTTTTCGTCATGCACGAGCAGATCGTCGATACTGTAATCCTTCAGGGATACGACTTCTGGACGGAAGCCGTCCAGACGGATGCCCATTTCGTTATCCTTGCCAAAGACGAGCGGTTTGCCATGCTCGAGGAATACGGTGTTCGCGGCCTTGGTCTCCTTGACGGTGTAAAGATCGAAGGCACCGTCGTTGAATATCACGCAATTCTGCATCACGTCGATAAACGACGTGCCTTTATGCTGATGCATGCGAATGAGCATTTCGCGGAGATGTTTCGGATCACGATCCATCGAACGCGCAACAAACGTCCCCTCGGCGCCAAGTGCGACGAGTGCGGGATTGAACGGATGATCGATGACGCCCTGCGGACTGGACTTGCTCTTTTGCCCGTGCGTCGAGGTCGGGGAATACTGGCCTTTCGTCAGCGCATAAATGCGGTTGTTGAACATCATGATGTTGATGTCCAGGTTCCGGCGCAGCGCGTGGATAAAGTGATTGCCGCCGATCGATAGACAGTCGCCGTCCCCGGTCGAAACCCATACCGACAGATTCGGGTGGGCTGCCTTCAGTCCCGAGGCAATGGCCACTGCGCGGCCATGGATGCCATGCAGACCGTAGGTCGCCATGTAATAGGGGAAACGCGACGAGCAGCCGATGCCGGCGACGATGGCGATCTCCTCTTTAGGAACGCCGATGTCGGGAAGGGCGCGTTGCAGCTGAGCGAGCACGGAGTAATCGCCGCAGCCGGGACACCAGCGAACATCCTGATCCGAAACGAGGTCTTTCGCGGTAAACGTGGGCAGCGGTTTCTCTATGGTTGTTTCTTCGGTACTCATATCATGCCTCTCGATTAGATCGAATTGAGAATTTCGTTCGCCTTGGCCTTGATCTCGGCAGGGGTGAAGGGAAGACCCTGCACCTTGTTCATCGAGATGGTATCCACGAGAAACATTCCGCGAAGCACAAAGGCGAGCTGGCCGCGATTGAGTTCGGGGATAAGGATCTTCTTGTACCGTTTGAGCAGTTCCCCGAGGTTCTTGGGGAAGGGATTGAGGTACTGGATGTGGATGTGGGCAACCTTCAGGTTCTCTTTGTTCATTTCGTCGACCGCAGCGCGGATGGAGCCGTAGGTGCCGCCCCAACCGATGATCGCGAGTTCGGCGTCGTCCGGACCGAAAACCATCTGATCCGGGATGTCGTTCGCGATGCCTGCGACTTTGTCGGCGCGCAGATTGACCATGAACTGATGATTGACCGGTTCGGAGCTGACCTCGCCGGTGATGTGCTGCTTCTCGAGTCCACCGATGCGATGCTCGAAGCCGATCATACCGGGAATCGCCCAGGGTCGCGACAGATGCTCGTTGCGCATATAAGGCTGGAACGTCTCCGCATCACTGGCGAAGGGCACGGAGATATCGGGGAGTTCATCGAAGGTCGGCAGCAGCCAGGGTTCCGAGCCGTTGGCGACATAGCCGTCGGTGAGAAGGATGACCGGCGTCATGTATTTCAAAGCGATACGAGCGGCTTCGAACACCATGAAGAAGCAGTTCGCGGGCGAATGCGCGGCCAGCACGGGTACCGGAGCTTCTCCGTTTCTGCCAAATACGGCCTGGAAAAGATCCGCCTGTTCCGTTTTCGTGGGCAGGCCGGTGCTGGGTCCGCCGCGTTGCACGTTGATGATGACCAGGGGAAGTTCAACCATCAGCGCAAGTCCGACCGCCTCCTGCTTGAGGGCCATGCCCGGGCCGCTGGTGCTCGTAAATGAGAGCGATCCGCCGAAGGCAGCGCCTATGGCGGTGCAAATGCCGGCGATTTCATCTTCAGCCTGGAAGGTCCGGAAGCCATAGCGTTTGAGCGTCGAGAGTTCGTGCAGGATTTCGCTGGCGGGAGTGATGGGATAGCTGCCGAGAAAGCCGGGGAGCTTCGCCTTGAGCGATGCAGCGATGATGCCAAGGGCGGTCGCTTCATTGCCTGTGATGTTGCGGTAGGTACCGACAGGCAGATCCGCGGCATGCACCGTGTAGCGCACATTGAAAATCTGTGTGATTTCTCCAAAATTGTGTCCGGCGCGTAGCGCTTTTTCGTTGGCCTGAGCCACTTCGGGTTTCTTTCCGAATTTCTGCTGAATCCATGCAAGCGTGGAGTCCATCGGACGATCGTAGATCCAGTAGAGAAGTCCGAGAGCGAAGAAATTTTTCGATCGCGTCATCTCGCGCATGGTAAGGCCAAGTTCCGCGAGGGCGGTCGCTGTCAGCGTCGTGATGGGAACCGAAAACACCTGATAGCCTTTGAGCGTATCGTCGTCGAGCGGATTGCCCGCGTATTTCGCGAGTTTGAGATTTTTCGCATCGAAGGAATCCGAATTGACGATGATGCTGCCGCCTTCCCGCACGTTCTTCAGATTCACTTTCAGCGCGGCGGGATTCATAGCGACGAGAGTATCGAATTTATCGCCCGGAGTATAGATGTTCTTGCTACCGAAATGCAGCTGGAAGCCCGAAACTCCGTAAAGAGTTCCGGCCGGGGCGCGGATTTCGGATGGATAATCGGGGAACGTACTCAGGTCGTTCCCAACCTGGGCCGTCGTTGAAGTGAATTGACTGCCGGTGAGCTGCATGCCGTCACCGGAATCGCCGGCGAAGCGGATAACGACATCTTCAACATCGATGAAGTCAACTGTTTTCGTTTTTTTTCCGTTCGCCGTTTCAACTGTGGTTGCCATAGTGCTGCCTTCAAACCTTTTCAAACGACCGATTCAGTGAAATATGGAATGTCCCCAAGAGGGGGACAAGTTCAAATCATGGTACCACGGCCGGGCTATGTCCCGTCAGTTTTCCTGACGCACGACCCAGACTTTCACTTTCGCGACGACGTCGGTATGCAGCTTGACCTTGACCGTATAGATACCGAGGACCTTGATCTGTTCTTCGATTTCAATCCTGCGGCGATCGATGGCGAAGCCTTTCGCGGCAAGCTTTTCGGCGATCATTTCCTTGGTCACGGTACCGAAGAGCTTATCCTCTTCACCGACCTGCATCATGATAGTGATGGCATTTTCGTGTTTCTCAAGTTCGGCCGCGATATCGCCAGCGGTCTTGAGTTCGCGGTTCATTTTCACGCTTAGGCGTTTTTTCTCTTCCTCGAGAACGTTCACGTTCCCTTTGGTCGCGACGTAGGCGAAACCGCGGGGAAGGAGGAAGTTACGGGCATATCCGTCCTTGACGGACACGACTTCACCCATCTTTCCGAGGGTATCGATATTCTGACGCAGAATGACTTTCATGTTTTGCTCCGAACAGGAATGCTTGTGTAATTATGCTTTTCTGAAATCTGCAACACTGTCCGATTCCACATTGAACAACGTATCGTCATTGCTTTCGAACAGCTCGAACAGGCGGTCTTCGTCTCCGTCGGCGAACACATCGCCGTCATCGAAGGATTCACCTGCATTGTCTTGATCGTTCCCGTTGGTGCGCGGGAATTTATTGAGGAATTGTATCCTGCGGGCTTTGACCTCAAGGATGCTGCGATACCCGCCCTCCTCGGTCTTCCAGTTTCGCGACTGAAGTTCGCCTTCAATCAGCACCGCGCTCCCCTTTTTCAGGCGGAGGTGGCAGCTTTCGGCCAGCTTGTTCCAGGCGACGATGCCGATGTAGCACACGTCCTCTTGCCAGGCATTGGAGCGATCCTTGTAACGCCGGTTGGAGGCGATGGAAAAATTGACGACCGGAGTACTGTTGGAGGTGGTCCGATAGACGGGATCCTTGGTCAGATTGCCTACGATAAGCACGTAGTTCAATTCCGGCATCTTAAGGTCTGCCATTGCACTTCCTCATCGTTTCATGGACAACACGGACCTGCGAACGTCGCGATCCATGGTTCAGGCGTCGGTCTTCGGCAGCACGGCGGGGATTTCCTCGATATCGGCCTGAGGTCCGACGCCGTTTTCGATATCCTTCTGAAGCTGGAGAAATGCCGCGCGCGCGCGCTTGGCTTCAAGTTCGCGTGTATCCAGACAAATGGTGAGATAGCGCATGATATTTTCGTCGAGTGTCAGATGGCGTTCCACCTTCTCGATGATGCGACCCTCTCCCTCGAATTCGAAGGAGACGTAGTAGCCATTATGCTTTTTCGCAATAGGGTAGGCGAGTCGGCGGCGGCCGATATGTTCGGTGGAGACCATTTCTCCGCCATTCTTGGTGATGGTGTCTTCAACCAACTTCACCGTGCTTTCGATCTGGGCATCGTCCATGCCAGGATTGACGATGAACGTGCACTCATAAAATCGCTTCATACGGAACAGAGCCCTTTGGACTGGTGAAAGAAATCGGCCCGGCATTGCACCATGCAACGCCGAGCAGGGACTGTAAAATCAATGTGATCCAACTATCTCGCCATATATGCGATAAGCGGAGCAATCACTAAAGATACGATGGACATAAGTTTTATCAAAATGTTCATCGCCGGACCGGAGGTGTCCTTGAACGGATCGCCAACGGTATCGCCTACGACAGTGGCTTTGTGTACATCGGAGTTTTTTCCGCCGAGGTTGCCGAGTTCGACCCATTTCTTGGCATTATCCCATGCACCGCCAGAATTAGCCATGAACAGCGCCATGAGTACACCGACAAGCGTCGCACCGGCAAGCATGCCGCCAAGCGCCTCGGGTCCGAGAATGAAACCGACAAGCACAGGAGAAGAGACCGCCACGATGCCGGGAAGAATCATCTCCCTGAGCGCGGCTTTCGTGGAAATATCAACGCAGCGCGCGGTGTCCGGTTTCGCGGTGCCTTCCATCAATCCCTTGATTTCGCGGAACTGGCGGCGGACTTCCTCCACCATGCTGAACGCCGCCTTGCCAACGGACGTCATTGTCATGGCCGCGATCGCGAACGGAATGATGCCACCGAGCATCAAACCAATGACTGTCTTATGATCGAGGAGGTCGATGGTGAAACCGGTCTTCCCGCTCACCTGGATGATCGTGCTCGTGTAAGCGGAGTAGAGGGCCAGGGCGGTAAGCGCGGCCGAACCGATCGCGAAACCCTTTCCGATGGCGGCCGTCGTGTTCCCGAGCGAGTCGAGCGTGTCCGTGATTTTACGGACATCCTTGCCGAGCATCGCCATTTCGGAAATACCACCCGCGTTGTCCGCGATGGGTCCGTACGCATCCACCGACATCGTGATGCCCACAGTCGCGAGCATGCCGACAGCGGAAATCGCGATGCCATACATGCCTGCTGTTTCGAAGGAAACGAAGATGGCGATAACGATCAGCAGCACGGCACCGATGACGCTCTCCATACCGACTGCGAGACCGGAAATAATGTTGGTTGCTACGCCGGTACGGCTTGCGTTGGCGATTCTTTGCACCGGCTTCCCACCAGTGTAGTACTCGGTGACGAAACCGACGAACAATCCCGCGATGGCTCCTGACAGAATCGGCCAGAAATAATTCAATGGAATGCCCAGCGGTGCGAGGGAGAAGTACGCTCCCACGAGGAAGAGGACAATGGCGATGATGGTCGAGTAGCGCAGCGCGGCAGCCGGGTTGGATGCGGCGTACAGCTTGAGGGAGCCTATCCCGACCAATGAGGCAACGAGTCCGAGCACAGAGATGTACAGCGGGAGCGAAAGGTAAGCGACACCCATCGCCGTCGCCGCGGCGATAGCCATAGAGGCGATGATGGAGCCGACATACGACTCAAAGATATCCGCGCCCATGCCCGCTACGTCACCGACGTTGTCACCGACATTGTCGGCGATCACAGCCGGATTGCGCGGGTCGTCCTCGGGAATCCCCGCTTCCACCTTGCCGACGAGATCGGCGCCAACATCCGCCGCTTTAGTGTAGATACCACCACCGACACGCGCGAACAGGGCGATGGAACTCGCGCCCATCGCGAATCCGCTGAGCACACCCACATCCTGCGGTGCGTGAAAGATGAGGAACATGATGCCGACCCCGATGAGACCGAGGCTGGCGACGGAGAGGCCCATGACGGATCCGCCGAAGAACGAGATCATAAGTGCTTTAGCCTGACCGTGCGAGCGAGCGGCTTCACAGGTGCGGACGTTCGCAATCGTGGCGGCCTGCATCCCGATAAAGCCCGCCGTGATTGAGCAGAGCGCTCCACCGACGAAGGCGAGGCCCGTATTCAACGTCAAAAATATCGCCAACAATGCGAAGACGATCACGACGAATACCGCAAGCACTTTGTATTCACTGCGGAGAAATGCCATGGCGCCAATCTGAATCTGATGGGCGATGTCGCGCATGAGTTCGTTGCCATCCGGCTGCCTTTTGATCGCGAAATATATAACAAGTGCGATCAGCAGCCCGAGGGCCCCGAGGATTGGCGGAAGCATTCCCAATGAACCGATCTCGTTCATAACGAATCCTGATTATTTGTTTGAATAGTATTGTAGATGTTCATCGCCTTGTCCCAGCCAACTTCCATGACGGCAAGAACGGCATCGGCCGCTCTCCCCAGCATTGCATCGACCGCCGGGACTTCTTCATTTTCGAAGGGACTCAATACGTAATCCACAAGATCACCACTCGGGGAGGAAAAATCAACCCCGCAACGAAGACGGGCGACATTGTCGCTATCCACGGTTTGGATGATGGAGGATAGACCGTTGTGCCCGCCGCTGCTTCCACTCCGCCGCAATCGCAGATCTCCGAGAGGGAGGTGCACATCGTCGTACACAACAAGAAGTTCGGAAAATTCGATCCCGAACATCCGGTTCAATTCCGCTACGGCGTCGCCGCTTCGATTCATAAACGTCAGCGGTTTGCACAGGAACACCGTCCAGCCGTGCCAGGAAACTTCGGCGAGAGAAACGACGCCATGAACAAAGGACTCGCGAACATGCATGATATCCGCGAGTCTGTCGATGACCCGAAAGCCAATGTTATGCCTGGTCGCAGCGTACGTGCTTCCAGGATTGCCCAGACCGACGACGCAGAGACGGCGCGGGTTCGCGCCGTGTTCAGTTCGCGTCTCCGATTCTACGGCGAAGAACTCGCTCAGGCCTCTTCTCCCTCGGTCTTGCCGTGGGCGACGACCTCAGGCTCTTCCGTCCCGGCAACCGCCTCGACGTCCTCAACCTTTTCGGCTCTGGGATGGTTGACTACGACGACGACCTGCTCAGGATCATTGAGGATAATGCTGTCGGGAAGCACAATCTGAGCGACGGTGATCGCCTCCCCGGCCTTGAGCAGGGAAACATCGACCATGATGTGCGCGGGAAGATTCGAAGGGAGGCACTCTACGTCGAGCTTGTGCATTACCTGCTGGAGACTACCGCCGTCGCGAACTCCTTCGGGTATCCCTTCGATCTGCACCGGAATTTCGAACTTCATCATCTCGCTCATGACGAGACCGACGAGATCGATATGCATGATCTTGTCCGTGATCGGATCGAACTGAATTTCACGAAGGATGCATTTTTCTTTCGTTCCATCGCTCAGTTCGAGGTTGACGAGATGGGTTTCGGAGGTATAGACGAGCGAGCGCAAATCGAGTGCGGTCACTTCGATGGGAATGTTTTTGATGTTCTGATAATAGAACACGCCGGGAACGCGGCCGTCGCGGCGCGCCTGATTCGAGGCAGAGCGGCCCTTGTAGTCGCGGATCGATGCCTTAAGTGTAATTTCTGCCACGAGAAACTCCTGATGCCTGTATTAGTTCGAAGGTTTATCTTTATCTACGTCAAAAAGCGAGCTGATGGACTGGTGCAGGTGCGTGCGTTTGATCGCTTCGGCGAACAGACTCGCGACCGATTGTACATCTATCAATCCTGTTTCTTCCATTTCCTTCCGCAGCGGGATCGTGTCCGTCACGGAGATTCGGTCTACACCCGAGGCGGCGATTTTTTTAGCCGCGAGGCCGGAGAACACCGGGTGCGTACATGCGCCATACACTGCGGCCGCGCCGTTCTGTTTTAGAGCCACGACCGCGTTCGCGAAGGTCCCGCCTGTATCGATCATGTCGTCGACCAGCAGGACATTGCGACCATCGACCTGGCCGATGATGTTCATCACTTCGGCTTCGTTGGGCCGCGGCCGTCGTTTGTCGAGCACGACGAGGTCTGCTTCAAGGCGCTTCGCGAATGCTCTCGCCATCTTGATACCGCCCACATCGGGCGAAACGACGGAGAGATCCGGGATATTCATTTCGCGAAAGTGCTTCAACAGCACCGCCGAGGAATAGAGGTGATCGAACGGAATGTCGAAAAACCCCTGGATCTGCGGCGCATGTAAATCCATCGAAATGACCCGGTCCGCTCCGGCACTTGTGATGACGTTGGCCACCAGCTTGGCGGTGATGGCGACGCGGGGCTGGTCCTTGCGGTCCTGGCGCGCATACCCAAAGTAGGGAATCACCGCTGTGACTCTGCGTGCCGAGGCGCGCTTGGCCGCGTCGATGAGAATCAGCAGCTCAAGCAAATTCTCGGCCGGCGGATTCGTGCTCTGGATGATGAACACGTCGCGACCCCGGATATTCTCGCGATACTTGACCCATATTTCGCCATCGCTGAAGGTCTGTATCTCGCATGCGCCGACAGGTTCGCCGAGGTGAGCCGCGATAGCCTCGGTGAGAACAGGATTGGAACGACCGCTGAAAACCAACATGTGTGAGCCTCGTGATCGGATCTCCGGGTTCGTCGTCAGCTGGGGCGGCAGGGTTCGAACCTGCGAATGTCGGCTCCAAAGGCCGATGCCTTACCACTTGGCGACGCCCCAGTGTACTGCAATGTTATTTCAATTTGCAGTAGTCAGCAAATATACCACCCCCGCAAATGTCAGTCAACAGCGGAAGCAATCGCCGCGCATCGCCCATCAGGAGAGGCCTCTCCGGAGACGGAGCAGCCAATTCGCGACCACGCGCATGCGAATTTTTCTTCATTTCACGAAAAACCCGGAAGTTATCACACCTCCCGAATGACACGGAAGTGCGCCTCGCATGGTGCTTCCGTCACGTACCGAGCCGCAACCGGTCGGCCAGTTTCCTCGGCAACCCCGCCTTTAAAATCTTTCCCATCGCCGTCGCGACATCGTACTCCAGCCTCCGATGCTCGAACGTGCCCGTCACAGTATCAAGGAACCCGTAGCATGCGCGCCAGTCGCCGTCTCGTGGCTGACCGACGCTGCCGACGTTGATGATGAAGCGATCTGTGCTGTTGTACACAGCAACGGCAGGATCGACGGGGAACACCGCGGGGACGTGCGAATGACCCATGAAGCACAGACGCTCGTGGAAATATCGTTCGTACCGACGCGCTTCCATGCCGCCGAACACGTATTCCCATTGCTCCGGCACGCGAGGTGCGGCATGCACGAACAGCATGTCGTCCTTCGAAAGCCGGTACGGAAGCGACGCTATCCAGGATTTCTCGGCTTCGTCGAGCAAACGTGTGGTCCACACCAGCGCTTCGAGCGCCGCCGGATTGAAGAAAGCGCGTTTCGCCGGGGCGATAGCTCCAGCATCATGATTGCCGAGCACGCATGCATTGCAATGTTCGCGTACGAGTCTCAGGCAGGCCACCGGATCCGCGCCGTATCCCACGACATCTCCAAGACAAATGATTCTGTCCGCCTCGCGTGTACGGATGTCGTCGAGTACGCTGGTCAGCGCTTCGAGATTGCCATGGATGTCAGAAATTATAGCTAGTCGCACATTGAACCGGGCCGATTTGGTGTATGGAAGCTAGGGAGCACCCCGGCGAAAAACAAGCGGGGGGGGAGGATTTACGATTTACGATTTACGATTTTCGGAATGCCGCACCGAGCATCATAGGTACATGGCACAGCCGTCGGTAAATGAGAGCGTAGGTGGGACGATTTTCGATTGACCCGCCTGCGCGTTCAACCAGTTGGATAAAATTTGCGGTAAGGATTCGGCGGGCAGGCTGTGATATTCCTTGTCAAACCGAGGACGTATTCAATGCAAACGTACGGCCGGTCGGGACCGGCGATGCGAATTTTACGGAATGAAGAGATTGGCCTTTTGCACACGTACCAGCAGGTTGAGCACTTCGCGGACGGCGCCTTCGCCGCCGCGGAAGCGGGATACGAAATGGGCCGCCATCTTGGCGGAGGCGTGACCGTTGGCCGGCGTGGCGGCGAAACCGACTTTCCGCAAGACGGGCACATCGAACACGCCGTCGCCCATGAAGGCGATTTGTTCGTCTTCGAGATTGTGGAGTTTCTTGAAATCCTCGTAGGATTCACCCTTGTCGTAGACTCCGTGATAAATGTCGTTGATGTCCAGTTCGCGCGCGCGCTGTAGCACCAACTCAGATGTGCCGCCCGTGATAATGCCGAAACGCACACCCAGATCCTGCGCCGCGCGAATACTATTGGTGTCCATCATCGTGAATACCTTGTGCTGCAGGCCGTCGGGCGAGAGACGAATGGCGCTGTCGGTGAGGACGCCATCCACGTCGAGGAGGAACGCGGTGATGCGGCCAAGGCGCTTCGCCAGTTGCGGATTGAGTCGGTCAGGTGCTGTGATCGGGTACATCGGGGTCAAAAGGTTGTGGGAGTGGATCGTACCGCCGTATCGACGGCGAGAACGCGTCTGAGCAACGGCTCGAGCAGGTCCATGGGGAGCTGGCTGCCCGCGTCGCTTTTCGCCGTCGCGGGATCTGGATGAATTTCAAGAAACAAGGCGTCTATGCCGACTGCGACTGCGGCGCAGGCCAGCGGCTGTATGAATTCGGGCCGTCCGCCGGACTGCCCGCCCTGACTGGGAATCTGGACGGCGTGCGTGGCGTCCATCACCACGGGATAGCCCAGAGCACGCATAATGACGAGTCCGCGCATGTCCACAATGAGATCGTGATAGCCGAAACTGCTTCCGCGCTCGCAGAGGAGAATGTTCCCGTTTCCGGTGGAACGTACTTTTTCCGCAGCGTGCCGCATGTCGTCGGGCGCCATGAACTGACCCTTTTTAATATTGACCGCCTTGCCGCTCCTGCCCGCCGCAAGCAACAAACCGGTCTGCCGGCTGAGGAACGCGGGGATCTGCAACATGTCCGCCACGGCACCGGCGGCCGCCACGTCATCCTCCGTATGCACGTCGGTGACGATGGGCAGGCCTGTTTCCGAACGGGCGTCGTCGAGCATGCGCAGGGCCTCGTCGCGGCCGAGTCCGGAGAAGGCATCGAGACTGGTGCGATTGGCTTTTTCGAACGACGATTTGAACACCGCGGGCATGCCCAGCAGCGATGCGACGGCGGCCACATGCGACGCCGTGCGAAGTAGCATGTCGCGGTTTTCCACCACGCACGGCCCGGCGATGAGAAGAAGAGGCGCTCCACCACCGACGGGAATATCGGCTATACGGACTGGATTCATGCCCTGGTACTCCCTTCGATACCCGCCTCGAGGCGTGCCGTGCGATCGGCGATCTTGAGGCGTTCGATGACGGTATCGAGCGCTCCGTCGATGATTTCCGAAAGGTTGTACAGCGTGAGCCCGATGCGGTGATCAGTGAAGCGATTTTGCGGAAAATTGTAGGTGCGGATTTTATCCGAGCGGTCGCCGCTGCCGACCATGGTCTTGCGCACTGCGGTAATCTCCGCAGTTTGCGCCCTGAGCTTCTGCTCGTACAAACGCGCACGCAGCACCTTGAGCGCCTTGTGCTTGTTTTTCAACTGCGAACGCTCGTCCTGGCAGGTAACGACGATACCGGTGGGCACATGGGTCATCCGCACCGCGGTCTCGACCTTGTTGACGTTCTGTCCGCCTTTGCCCCCGGCGCGATAGATGTCGATTTTGATTTCATTTTCGTCGATATCGATTTCCACCTCATCCACTTCGGGGAGCACTGCGACGGAAGCGGCGCTGGTATGGACGCGTCCCTGCGCTTCGGTAACCGGAACGCGCTGGACGCGATGCACACCGCTTTCGAATTTCATCGTGCCGTACACGTCATCGCCGGACAAGGAGAACGTCGCTTCCTTGACGCCTCCCGCGGCAGCTTCACTCACGGAGATCAGTTCCTGTTTGAATCCTTTGGCCTCGGCATAGCGGGAGTACATGCGGTACAGGTCGCCGGCGAACAGCGCGGCTTCCTCCCCACCCGTACCTGCGCGAATTTCAACGATGACATCCCTGGTGTCGTTGGGATCCTTTGGAATGAGAAGAATTTTCAGTTCCTGGATACAGGTTTCGAGACGCTCCTCGAGACCACCGAGTTCCTCCAAGGCCATTGCGCGGAACTCCGCGTCGTCCTCGTTCTGGATAATGTCGCGGTGACCCTCCACATCGGAGCGTAGGCGGCGGTACTTCAGGTAGCATTCCACAATCGGTTCGAGCTGCCGGCGTTCTATGGCGAGGCGTCGGGAAAGCCCTTGATCGGTGTGAATTTCCGGTCTCGCGAGTTCAAATCCCAGTTCCTCGAAACGGGCGACCGTGGCTTCGAGCTTGTCAAACATCGTATTTCAGAATCCATCGAATCATACAGCGTATAATATAGCGAAAATCCATCGACGGGACGGGGGAAAAAACTTTCCACTATAAAAAAAGGCCCGAAAACGCGCTTGGGCTATTGTAGATCGATGTTCTTTTTTCTACATTTCTATGGATGAATAAGAACAATGGAGCTATGATGAACAAACGTTTCCGCATTTTCCTGCTTTCCGCCTTGCTGGTGACGATCTGCCTTCCCGGTATCACGTCCGCGCAGTCGTTCACTGTCTCCTCCGAGACAGCGCAGGCCAACGGCGAAATCAACAATTTCATCTCTGGATACATACAGGTAACCAACACCACATCGCAGGATCTCAGGCTCCGCGTCGCCATTACCCGCAAGACGAATCTCCCATCCGACTGGCAGACGCAGATCTGTTTCTTTCTCAATTGCTTCCCTCCTGCCGTCGAGATGGTGGAAGGAAAGCTCGGACCCGACGAGACGGATATACTGGATTTGACGATGCAGACAGGTCCCACACCCGGCACGGCCACCGTGGAAGTGACGGTAACGAATATCGGCAATCCGAGTGATTTCAAGGTGCTGACGTACACCGCGACCGCGTCACCTGTGAACAACATGTCCTCACCCCTCGCCGGATCTTTCGCTCTCGCGCAGAACTACCCGAATCCTTTCTCCATGAGCAAGGCCTCGGCGACGACGATCGGCTATGTGCTGCCCACCGGTGGTCACACCGTGTTGAAACTGTACAACCTTCTCGGTTCGGAAGTGCGCACGCTGGTAAACGAATCCCGTCCCGCCGGTCGCTCCACCGCCTCATGGGATGGCCGCGACAATGCGGGCAAGCAACTCCCGGCAGGCATTTACATGTATAAGCTGAGTTCCGGACGCCAGAGCTTTTCGCGCAGATTGAGCTACACGCGCTGACAGACGAGACCGGATTGTTTTTCAAAGCCCCGCGGTGCGGGGCTTTTTTTTGGCGATCGGCGTTTTGAAGCGATCGGATAATCGTTCAAAACACGACATGCGCGAACTGAAAAAACTATGGAATTATCACGAACCTGGCTGATCAACGTTACCCTGCACGGTTTTTTCGTGTGTTTCGTGCTTCATTGTATTTTTCCTTCCACCGGGATGATCTGTACTACACAGTGAAGCAACAGGTCACAGCAGCAATGAGCCGCAATGGATCGAGGTCCACCCAAGCGCACGAATTCATCCATCCGCACAGATTTGCCTGCTTTCTTTCATTCCTTGGTGGTATTTTTTACATTCACTGTGAAACCATCAATGTAGAGTTATGCCCACACGCAAGAAATTCACCTTCCGCCCCCTGTTGTTGCTCATCTTCGGCGTGATCGTCCTGAGTGGCTGCGCCTCCCAGTTCGGCATCTCGACACAGCCCGGTCAATATTCAGGATCTCCGGGTCTGCTGGTACGAACACATGACGAGCAGCACCTCTTTTTCAAGAACGACCAGTGGCGGCTGACCCTTGAGGGCATCGCGGGCCGCGCGGAAGTTACCACGACGGAGGGCCTTCATTACACCGTCGATACCACGCTTTCGTATTGGAACACACAATCCGCCGAAGCCACCGGGAGAAACAACACGATGGGACGCTTCATGCTCACCGTGCTCGGCATCATACTCGTCCTCGGCCTGGCGGGAATCATACTGTACGCCGCCTTCCTCGCCACGGACCGATAGCCGCGTCATGAGCGCCCGCATCCCGGTTCTGCTGCTGCTCATCATCTGTATTGCCGGATGCGGCACCCGCAGCATCATCGTACCGGTAACGCGACCTGCGCTTCTCGACCTCCATCGCTGTCCCCGTGTGCTGATCGCAACGTGCGACGTTGCAGCAGCCCACGTGTCGGCGGTGCACGACCTCTCGAGGTTCACCGCGGAGGGGATAGCGGTTGACGTCGATGCCGCGCTCACGGCGGCGCTCGCGACGACCGGACAAACCGAGTGGATCACAGGCCCCGCGATTTCCGGAAAGGATCTGTTCAGGACGTCGGGAAAAGTATCGGGTGAAACGGTTGAGCGGCTCAGGCGCGAGTACGGTGCATCCTGCATTCTTGCTGTAAAGCTTCGCGAGGCACGGTACGACGAGTCGATGCTTTCCGCCACCATTCAGAGCACGGTGACGCCCGGCAGTGAAAAGCGCGTGCGTCAGGCGCGTGCGTCGCTGGTGCTCGAAGTACTGCTGATCGACGCCACTGAAGGAAGAGTGGAGTTCGCCGATTCGATACGGAGCGATCTTTCGCGCGAAACGCATGCGTCGGACAAAGAGCCTCCGGAGATCGATCTCTCAGACATGCAATGGCAGTTGGTCAATCAGGCGGCAATGCGCATCGCCGAGGCGACGCAGCCTCTGCCCGACCGGGAAGTGGTGACATTCTTGCTCGACAAAGACGCGCCCGCGATCGAGCACGCGATCGGACTCGCGGAACTCGGTCGATGGCCCTCAGCCGCAGCCCTGCTGGACAGCCTCGCCACGCTGGCCGGCGAAAAAGATGGAGTTGACGCGCTCTGGTTTGACCTTGGACTTGCGCGCCAGTATTCCGGAGACTTCGCAGGCGCCATGAAGGCGTTCGAGACCGCCCGCCGCATACACGACAGCGGCCGTTATCGTGCAGCCATCGAACAGTTGCTAAGGGCGGAGGAAGAGTTTCTGGAGCGAAGCCATCAAGGTCTGTAGCGTAACCGTCATTCGGTCGCATCGTACTTCAACTCGTAACAGGCGGCATTAGCAGATGAAGCAATTCGTGACGTATTTCGACAGCAGACCGCTCCTGGCGCGCGGCGTTTTTTTGCTGACGACCGTGCTTGTCCTCGCATACAGCGGCTTCTGGATGTATCGTTACGCTTCGATCGCAACGGACGAGAATCTGTATACCGACATCAACGGCCGCGTAACCATTATCTCCGTCATGCCGGGCGGCGCATCCGACAGGGCGGGGCTGCTTGTCGGCGACACCATTTCCGCGATCAACGGCAAGATCGTTCGTAACAAGTTCGAAGCGAATTACCATCTCGTAGAGGGAAGCAGCGGCAATATTTTACAGTACACGATCATTCGTGACGGTGTGACGCTGGAAGTCCCCGTCGTCGTGGCGGAATACGGTTTGCCTCTGCAATACCTGGCCACCATACTCACGGGATTGCTGCTCATCATTCTCGCCGCATTCGTGTTTGTACGGCGACCGGGGAATCGTGTCGCACGGCTGTTCGGCTGGACAAATCTCGTATTCGGTTTCGCCCTGTTGGTGCACCGGGGAATAAGCGTGCTGCATTACCCCGATACCATCACGGCCGTTGCAATTTTCCTGCATCCCATGCTCTGGCCAGTTTCGGTTTCGCTTTGCATGCATTTAATGCTTCATTTTCCGGTGGCTCGGTACGTACGGCCTGTCCCCCAGCCATTGCTGACCGCGATGTACGCCACACCGTTCGTGGTGTTCACTCTGCTGCTGTTCATCCCCAGGATGCTGGGCATAAAAGGAATCTTCGGCGTGTTGATCCCCTTCCTGGGCATCGTCGCCGTCGTGTTTCTCGTGCTGCATCTGTTCCGTCGACAGATGAAAAACCTGGAGACAGCGGACTATGGTGTTCGTGCACGCGAGGTTCTCGCAACCCTGCTGTTCGCGTTCGTCTATATCGGTGCGATGTTGATGATCGACGCATGGTCGGCATGGCAGTCGCTGTTCTTTCTGGGCGTGCTGATACCATTGAGCCTGTTCGCAGTGATCGTAAAACAAAGACTGTTTGACCTGTACATTGTGGTACGGCGACGCTCGATGTACAGCATGCTGAATTTCGGTTTGTCCACCGCGGTGTCGTTGATTCTCCTTGCGGCATTGGTGATTCTCCCGCGCCAGGAGGTCGACCTCCCCGTGCTGAATGTGACGGGAGGGCAAGTGGAACTGCTGCGTCTTTCGTCGCTGTCGCAGGAGCGCCGTATGGTGTTCGAGAAGCGCCTGACTTTCAGCGCTGGAGTGCTCCTCATAGTAGCGCTGTGGTGGTTGTACCGCGGCGGCAGAAAAATTCTGGACGAGCGTTTTTATCGCGGATCGCTGGACTACAAACGCGCCTTGACTGCGTTCAGCAAGCTGTCGCACAGTCACGCGGATCCATTGTCTCTCGCAAGAGAGGTTGTCGCGGGAATGGTGAAACTGCTGCATGTCAAGGGCGCGGTACTCGCCTTACGCGGCAACGGAGGTTTCAAAGCGGCAGCCTCGCACCGTCTGCATATCGGCGATGCGGATCTCGCCTTCAACTCCACAACACTCGAGTTATTGAAGACGGCCTTCGACAGGGCACCCGTGCAGGCGGTGGACAATCTTCCGAATCGGGACCATTTCGTTGAGCACGGCATTGAGTTTCTCGCGGCGGTACAACTGGAGGGACGTCTTGAGGCCTTGCTGCTGCTGGGTCAGAAGGAAAGCGATACGAATTACTCGCGCGAGGATGTGGAATTGCTTGAAAATCTCGCCATCAACATCGGCGATGCGCTGTTGACGATGCGCTTTTACGACGGCGCGAGGGAGAAGGAAAGATTGCGCAAGGAACTCGAGATCGCCCGGCAAATCCAAATGCAGTCATTACCGACGGAATTGCCCGAATTCCCCGGTATCGCCGTCGCGGCGGAATCGATACCCGCCTACGAGGTCGGCGGTGATTTTTACGATGTGCTGCCCAGGCACGATTCAGCCACTTTCATCATAGGTGATGTGTCGGGCAAGGGCACCTCGGCGGCGATGTATCTCGCGCGTATGCAGGGGATACTCAAGACGATCGAGTCGTTCCAGCCCACGCTTTGGGAATTACTCACGCGTCTCAACACGCTGATTTTCGATCATATCGAAAGAAAAAGCTTCGTCACGCTCGCGGCTCTCCGGGTGGATTTTCTGAGCAGCGACGTGCGCTTCCTCCGCGCGGGTCACCTTCCGCTTGTGCATTACAATGCGCTCTCGCGCGAGGTGACGCTGTATCGTCCCTCGGGTATGGCCATCGGACTCGATCCGAACACATTCCCCGTCCAGCTGGAAGAGGAAACGATATTCTCGCGATCGGGTGATGTGTTCGTTCTGGTGAGCGATGGCGTCACCGAGTCCGCTGCGGCGGACGGCGAACAATTCGGGATCGAGGGTGTGATGGAATGTGTACGGGCGCATGCCGATCTCACGGCCCAGGAAATCAAATCGGCGGTTATTTCAGCGGCACGCCGATTCAACGCAGGCGAAGAGCAGGAAGACGACATCACGGTGCTTGTCGTGAAATGCTCGATACAGACAGGGTGAAAATTTACGATTTACGACTTACGATTTACGATTTCAGGATTTCAAATTAACGATTTCAGGTTCACGCTTTACAATCGCATTACCTCGCCGCGGAGGGGCGATTGGTACCGTAACGCGCACTGAGCCTCGGCTCTTCATGTCGTTCCACCCGGGGAGAATCAGCGAACTTCCTTGATGAAATACGTACGCGGATTTTCGCTGATTGAAGCGGATTGGCGCGGATAAGAGTTTTACAACCCCGTAAACAAAAGATATCCGAATATGGAGTCAAAGACTTTCTTATCCGAGAACATCCGCATTGATCCGTGTCAATCCGCGTATGTGTTCACACGCAGGTCGCAGACTCGTAGCGGCGAGGTGAGGGCGTTTAACGATTTTATTTACCCAGATTCCGGTTCCAGATATAGCTCAGGCGAACATCGATAAGGGAGCGAGAGTCGGCGTCTTCGATCAGGGATAATGTCGGGATGTCCCAGTTCTGGGAGAGACGACGCACAAAGCGCTGGAGTTGATCGCGCCGCTCGCGTGCTTCTGCCATGTCGCGACCGATGACCTCGATTTCTATATCGGCGACCTGCTGCCGCGGAGCGCTGCGTATGAGATGAAGGAGGAGGATAAAGGATTTCGCGGTCTCATCCACCGTATTGCCGCGCAGAAACACTTCGGAGAGCGTCCAGACCACGCGCTGCACGGGATTGACTCCAGCGGCACCGAGCGGTGTCGGATCGTAGCCGTCCAGCACGCCATCGCCGTCGGTGTCGGGTTTGCGCGGATCTGTCATGAGACCGAAATACTCCGCATAGTCCGTTGCGCCATCCGTGTCGGTGTCGGGCTTTTTGGGATCCGTGCCGATGTGGATTTCCATCTGGTCGAAGAGACCGTCTGCGTCGAAATCCTCGTCTTGCGGTCGCAGTCCGTACACGCTTTCAGCGGCGTCGTCGAGTCCGTCGCTATCGGTATCGCGTATCAACGGGCTGGAGATGCTCTCGAGCCCGTCCGGCAGAGCGTCGCCGTCGGTGTCGCGATTCAGCGGATCGGTGCCGCGAGCCAGCTCAACGTTGTCGGGCAGTCCGTCGGTGTCCGTGTCCGCCCGCGTCGGTGAGGTCTGATTGCGGATCTCATCCATGTCGGTGAGGTTGTCGCCGTCAGTGTCCTTGCGCAGCGGATCGGTGCCATAGGTGCGGACCTCATCGCCATCACGGAGGCCGTCGCCGTCGGTATCGGCACGGAGAGGGGAAGTGCCGATCGGGATTTCCTCACCGTCGTGCAGACCGTCGCCATCGGTATCCGAGTTTTCCGGGTCGGTTCTGTAGATGGAAAGTTCATCGCGGTCCAGCAACCCGTCAAAATCGTGATCGCGGTCCGGGGCCGGGAAGGAGTAGCTGATGCCGAGTCCGGCGACGAACAATGCGTCGCCCCAATCCCCTGCGGAGAAACCATCCACATAATCGGAGAACGTTGGATGCATGATCGCATGGAAATTGAGGGCGAGATGGTCCGACAGCAGATACTCCAGCTCGACGCTGAGCGGGATGCCCAGGGTCCATTTTGCATAATTGTGCTGGGGTTTTTCGAGCGCATCTCCGGTGGGATTCATCGGGGAATAGTACATCGCTTCGAGACCCGCACCCAGAAAAAGTTGCGCGTTTGGTCCGACATCGGATCGCCAATGCGCAGAAACCGAGAGCGGCATCACGAAACTGCGATTGGTGCTGCCCATTCTGATGCGTGTGGTGTCGAAGATACGCATCATCGCGGAATCGGTTTTCCACTGCATGTCATAAAAGCCGATCCCCGCCTGAACATACAGCGCACCCATCCGGCCTCCCTTGAGATACAACAGATGGCGTTTGAGCTGCAATGCGCCGCCGCTGGAGAAACGGGTATCCGGAAAATCATCGAAGGATTTGGTGACGCTTCCCTGCAGGGTCAGTATCCACTGCCGCGGAATGGTGGGGACAGACTGCTGAGCGTGCACACGGGCGATCGGGAATGAGCACAGCCCGAACGTCGCGACCAGGACAAGAAGCAAAATTGAACGGCGGGTTGGGACGGTTGCGATCATTCTTCATCTCCTGGTGAAATGGCCGGTTGGCTGTGCCTGTCCCGGTTGCGCCAGGCCGTTATTTCCTCTTCTTGTAGCAAAAGCGAGTCGGGCGAATGCATCCGCGTCAATGCCTCGATGTATTCGGGCGTCGTGCCGCAGCAGCCACCGACGATGCGAGCCCCGGCACGGACCCAGTCGCTCGATGCCTTCGCGAAATCCTCCACGTCCACATCGTCGCGCGGTTCGTCGCAGGCATTCGCCTCCGGCGATCCGATATTCGCGTAACAGCCGATAGGAACGGCGATCGATGCTCTGAGTCGCGAAAGCAGACCGGGCATGAGTCGCGCGGAGATACAGTTGAGCAGAATGGCGGAAGCGCCTGCCGCTACGACTTCACGCGCCGCATCCTCGAGTTTGTCTCCCGAGAGCAGCTGGCCGTCTTCGCGACAGACAAAACTCGTTGCCACTTCCTTCCCGGTCGTCGCGGCCGCCCTCGTCGCGATGACGGCTTCACGGGTGGACAGCATGGTTTCCACGAGAAAAAAGTCCACCCGGAACATTGAGAGCAGCTCCGCCTGTCGGGTATGCTCGTCCAGCAGTTCGGCGTTGGAGGGCACGAGTTCAGGTCTGTAGCAATCCTCCACCGGAGCCAGACCGCCTGCGATGAGCACAGGACGGGATGGAATATAGCGTTCCCGCGCTTCGACGGCGAACTGCACAGCCTTGAGGTTCATTTCCTCCCAGCGATCCTCCATGCCCGCGCGCCGGAGCGTCCTGGGATTGGTTCGGAAGGTGTTGGTTGTGATGATATCCGCACCCGCGTGCAGGCAGGCGAAATGGATATTGCGAACCACATGCGGCGCACGCAGCAAAGCATCGGCGGACCAGAGCGGGAGTTCCACCGCCACGCCCAGGCGCTGGAGTTCGGTACCCATGGCACCGTCCAGTATGGCGATATGCTTGCGGGCGAGGAGTTCGGTCAGATTCATGGCGCGTGTCGTTGCCTCACGGTTTCGGATTCGTCCATGCAACAGAGGTTGTTGAGTCTTCGGAGTCGCAATTTTGGCCTGCGACACCCCCGGTCTGAAATGCACGTTTCCGCACATCGGAGAAGCCCAGCGCCATAAGCGCCGGACGACATTGCCCAAGATCTATGCTGGACAGAAGGATTTCATCAACCTCAATCATCGCCGTATCGTCCATAAGGTGACGCACCCGGAGATTGTGCTCCACGCGCAACCTGAAGGTCCGGCGAATCGCCTCCTCCGCAGCTTCGATACGCCGGAGATGCTCCTCGGTCGCCGGCACACCCACATGCAGACGTGAGCGAAGACACGGCGACGGCGCAGCGTTCCAGTTCGGCAGGTTCGCAAGCTTCGACATTTGACGGATCTCCGCCTTCGTGAAACGCGAGAGCGGACTGAGCACTGCGTGCTCGCGCGCCGCGATCAGACCCACGCGGGTCGGATCAGCGAGATCCTCGGCGTTGGTGCCATTGAACAGCCGGATATCCACCCCGGCAACGTTTTCTTCCACCGCCCGCATCGCCTGGTAGATTCCCGTTTTACAGATATAGCAGCTCATGCCCTGATTGGCGACATACTCAGGATTGTTCGTCTCGTTTGTACGGACAAAGCGGAGAGGAATGCCGATGTGCGTCGCGACTTGTTCGGCCGTCTGACGCATACTCAGGGAAACGGAGGGCGAAAGGGCCATCACCGCCAGCGAATTCTCCGGGAAAATCTCATGCACGGCGCAGGCGACCAGTGCGCTGTCCACTCCTCCGGAGTATGCTACGTAATTTACACCCATGGCGACGCCGCTATCGGCGATGTCGATCAACAGGGATTGATACATTGTCTGGACGTCACTCATGCTGATACCGCTCGCAGAGGATGTTGATACGATGCGCGGCCGCGGCCGCTCCTATTCCATTGTCGATGTTGACGGTGAGTACACCCGGTGCGCAAGATCCGAGCATGGAGAGCAAGGCGTTCCATCCTCCGCTGTTCACTCCGTACCCAATGGATACGGGCACGCCGATCACGGGCACGGAAACCAGACCGGCGAGCACGCTTGGCAGCGCGGCCTCCATGCCTGCGACGCACACGATGACGCGCGCCTTCCGCAGTTCCGGCAGTACGTCGAGCAGGCGATGCAAACCCGCGATGCCGACGTCGGCGAAACTTCGGACAGCGCTGCCCGCATAACGGCAGGCGAGTTCTATTTCTTCAGCGACACCGAGATCCGCGGTGCCCGCCGTCAGCAGGGCGATATCACCGACGGGGTCGGGAAGCGCAGCGGGACGAAACACTGCCATACCCGAGCGCGGATGGTATACGGATTCCGGAAACGCACCGGAACAGGCTGGCCAGCGCTGGGCCTCGAGACGCGATACGAGGATGTTCGTGCGTTCCTCGCCGCGTAGTGATTCGAGGATGCGCAACAGATCCGCGTCGGATTTGCCCACGGCGAGAATAATTTCAGGAAATCCGGTGCGCTCCCTGCGACCGGGATCCAGTCGCGCGATGGCATCCACCTCAAGCGTACGATGGCGCTCGCTGTCGATCGCGTTCGCGCATTCTTCGGCGCTCAACGTTCCATCGAGAAGTTTGCGCAGTAGTTCGGCGGTGTTCCAGGCGGTGTCCATGCAGGTAATATACGGACCTCGTCAGGATGCGGCAATTGAATCCGCGTCCGGTCAAAACTGAATACGAACGTTCCCGATGATCACTTCGTTGACAGTCGATGGAAAAAAAGCTATCATACTTTGAATTGATAAGCCCACGTTGGCGGACAGGAAATCTCATGAAGGACACCTCGATCATCGCACAGGAAATCCAGGCACGCATCCAACGTTCCATGACAGGAGAACAGCGGCTGCTGCTTGCGATTGAAATGAGCGATCTGGCTCATGATTTGCTTGTGGCCGGTGTGCGATACCGGAATCCGGATCTGAATGAGAGGGAGGTCATACTCGAAGTCGCCCGCTGCTCAACAACGTCGCACTCCCTCGTATCGAGGACCGAATGACGCCGGCCGGAATGCTCTCCCGAATGGTCGAAGCGCTTGAACACGCCGGCATCGCTTATATGGTGACCGGTTCATTCGCCAGCTCATTCCACGGACAGGCTCGATCGACGCAAGATATCGATATCGTCATTTCCGCCACTGCCGATCAGCTGCGCGCGCTCGTAGCTCAATTTCAGTCAGACGATTATTACGCAGACATCGAGAGCGCGCTCAGTGCTCTTGAGCATCGATCAATGTTCAACATCGTTGAACTGTCATCCGGATGGAAGGTTGATCTGATCATGCGAAAGAACCGGCCATTCAGTCTGGAAGAGTTCAGTCGGAGGATTTCGATCGAACTGCCTGGAACGCGAATGTTCCTTGTCTCAGCGGAGGACCTCATTATTGCCAAGCTCGAATGGGCAAAAGAAGGCACATCACTGAGGCAAATCGAAGATGTAGCAGGGATAATCAAGACTCGGCGGACGAAACTGGACATCGGATATATCGAGCGTTGGATCGGGGAACTTTCGCTCGAGCATGAATGGATTGCCGCGAGTGAACTCGCCGAACGATAATAGTATTCAACATCGCAATCGCTGATCTCCGGCCTACCCAGCACGGTCGGATCCCCACACCGGGGAGCAGAATTACCTGGGATAGGAACGTGGACATGCGGGAAACTCGCCTCTACCAACAACCGGTTGCGACTTACAATTATCAGAGCAGATTCTCCGCGTTCATCAGCAACCAGCGCGATAATCCGCGTGCGTATGTACATCGTACATCGTCATCCACCGGGAGTCCTGTCATTCGAAGAGTTATGATAGGGATGTCGATCAGCGCTGAAAAATCTGTACGCTACGATTTTGAGTCCCCTCCGATCTTGACGGCTTCCACTCGGAGCGCATAACGATCATGCGATCCGATCCGCAGTACAACAGCATGTTCACGAGCCGTGCAACGCTCTCGCTCCGTGCTTATGCCTGAACTCAGTTTCTGATTGTTGGCTATTTGTTCCTGACTCTCCGCTCCAGGTTGTCCAGCACACAGCCGCATTTTTCCGTAGCACGGGCGAGGAGAGCGTCTGCTTCGGTGCGGACTGTTAGGGTGAACTCTTCGTCCACGATGCTGCCGAGATTGATGAGGACGTTTTTATACGCGCCCCAAATGCCGGTTTCGAGAGCCTTGGCGCCGACTTCGAGATCGGAGCGTGAACTCATATTTCCGTGAAGAGCCAGTTCCTCCATGCTTTCCCAGCAGCGATCGGCGATGCGCATGGTGTTGAGCGGGATGTCGACGGCTTTTTTCAGACCGGTCTGCATCGCGGCCGAGCGCAGGGATTTTTCCTCGTCGGTGTTCTTCGGCAGGCCCAGCGCTTCCATGTAATCATTGAACGCATTGGTGTCGGCATCGATCATGGGGATGAGGTCTTTCATCGCCGTATGGAGAGGCGGGATGAGGCGGCGCATGATCGCGTCTTTGTCGTCGAACTTTTTCTTTCCATAGGTCATCCATCCGACCATGGCGCCGAGTCCTGCGCCGATGGAGGCGATGAGCGCTGAAGCCGATCCGCCGCCGGGTGCGGACGTACGGGCGCCGGTGAGTTCCACGAAGCCGCGGACACTCATGCTCGCGAGCGGTTCATTGCCCTGCTCCTCGATCATGTATTCGATGATGCGTTTCGCGGGATCGAAATGGGAGACGGAGTTCAGACCAAGTCGTTCGATGACAAGGCGGATTTTCTGCTGCTCATCGATGATGAACAGGTTTTCCCTCTCGATGTAATAGTCGGCCGCCATCAGCATCGCCTGAAGGGGAATCATCCCGACGATTTCCGACCCCGCCACGGCCAGATTGAGTTCGCGTGCATCCGCGGCGCATTCTTCGAAGGCAAGGTGCGGCGGCGTGATGTTGAAATTATCCAGGTTCATCGACACCTGCGCCATGTTGTATTCATCCACCCACCAACCGATCCCCTTCACCTCCTGGAGTCGGCCTGCTTCACCTTCGCCGCGGCCTTGCTCACGGATGTTCAGCGCGATGCGATGCGCCTGTTCCTTTGTTCCGAGGATATTGACATTGTATGCGACGAGAAAAAAACGTGCGCCGGTCGCGGTAGCGCCCCAGGACGGCACGAACGCCGCAGGTCCGAAATCCGGTTTCCATTCAGGTTTGATAATTTTCGCGGAGATCGCTTCGTACTCACCCGCACGAATCTGCTTCAGGCTCTTGCGATACTCCAGCGGCTGCGCCTCTTCGTAAAGGTACACCGGGATGCCAAGCTCCTCGCCCGCACGCGCGCCAAACACTTTCGCGCACTCCACACACTCTTCCATGGTCACGTTCGCCACCGGTACGAATGGACAGACGTCCATCGCGCCCATGCGGGGATGTTCGCCGCTGTGCTTCAACATGTCGATGAGCCTCTTCGCGGTACGCGCAGCGTTGAGCGCCCCCTCGACAACCGCCACGGGCGATCCTACAAATGTGTACACGGTCCGATTGGTGGACTTCCCCGGATCGACATCCAGGAGCGTGCAACCGTCGGTGGCTCGAATAGCGTCGGCGATGGCGTCGATGATGCGCCGGTCGCGACCTTCGGAAAAATTAGGGACGCATTCAACGATCTTTTTCATGGAATCCCGTGCGGAATGATTGTACAACAACGAAAAGGCGGATCGCCCGTCATTTCAACATAATACTTCTTCGTCGGATAAGAAACTACAGGACGCAGGAGTATGCGACTATTTTACCGCGAGCGTCCATGAGTAGATTCCCTCCTGCTGTATCTTCCCGGGCAATGGCGTGATTAGATCTTCTGTCTCCCGGGCTTCGAATCAGACCGCCCTTCAGTGTCTGCGGGACTATCCCGCGGGATGATTCCTACCCGGGAATTGTCCGAATACATTTCCATCACCGTT
>CAYJMN010000063.1:0-32643 GCA_964371045.1 uncultured Chromatiales bacterium
ATGAACTACAAAAAATCCGAATTATGAGTACCTCAGCCCTTTTGTATCAACCAACTCACCCCCCCCGGCCCCCCTCTCTTGGAAGAGAGGGGGGAGAAGAGGGAACGAATATTCGCAATGGATGGGATCCTGAATTTCCAAAGAAATATTGTCCTTCGTTTCAAAAATTACATAGTTTTCAAAAACCTGAATGTAATTCTTTACGAGATTAATGAACTACATAAAATGTGAATTACGAGTACCTCAGCCCTTGGGTATCAACCAACTCACCCCCCCCAGCCCCCCTCTCTTGGAATAGAGTGGGGGAGAAGAGGGAACGAATATTCGCAATGGATGGGATCCTGAATTTCCAAATAAATATTGTCCTTCGTTTCAAAAATTACATAGTCTTCAAAAACCTGAATGTAATTCTTTACGCGATTGATGAACTACATAAGATTTGAATTACGAGTACCTCTTCCTCCCCCTCTCTTACAAGAGAGGGGGCCGGGGGGTGAGTTGGGAAATAACGCAACAAATCTCACTACCACCTCCAATACCGATATCGTCACACATATCCACACTTGATCAAAGCGCACGTAGAGGACGGATATGGTATGCGATGGATATTTCTGATACAAAAAATATCCATGGTCATCACGCATTTTGCGGATAATATCATCTGCGATGCGAGCGGGATAATCCATGTACTCGTCGAATATGGCGAAGGTGATGATGCCAAGGCCTGGTTATATATTTCCACTTACTCTTCTTTCGGCAGACACCACGTCGAGCAACCGTTTTCAAAGTACTGCTCGTTGCGATAAAATTTCAGTTCCTTGCGTCACGCTTCTTCCGATGCATTCGGCGCTCGCCCGTGAAACGCATGATTTCTTCGATGGACTCGATGACGTAGCCTTGGTAGATTCTATCTGGGTGCTTGCCTTGCTTGCACCGAGATAGAGGCTCGTGAATGTACGGGATGATTTCAGAAGGGAGAAGAAGCCGAACAGCGACGCATCACCGATCACATAATCATGGCATTGAATCGCCGGTATGGAGTATCAGGATATCGCGGGTCAATTTAGCCGGATGTCCCGTCCAGCGGATCACCCGGTCGGGACCGATGATAAATGTTCTCGGTATGACACGCACACCAAATATCTTGTGCGTGAGCGAGTTTTCCGTATCCACGAATACGGACGCCTTCATTTGCGTCTTCTCCAGAAAGCGCGCCGCAGTGACCGCGCGCTCGTTCGACACCGCCGCGAAAATAATATCCTCGCTCGCGAATTCCGCGGCCAATTCGTTGAGATGCGGGATCGCCTTGACGCAGGGTCCGCACCAGGTGGACCAGAATTCCAGGACGATAGTCTTTCCTGCGAACGGCTGGTCCCCTGCTATCGAATCCTGTACCCATGAGCCGATATAGATCGCCCGCGCGGTATCGCCGGCAAGCAGAGTCTTCTGTGCGGATGCAGTTAGTGTTAGTGAAGCAAAAGAGAGGAGGATCAAAAGCAGGCGCATCGGAAATCCATAAATGAGCATAATTATTTAATATGGCGAATCCGGAGAGAAATCGCAGTGGAAAAAGGCGGTAGCACGCGGGAGAGCGATTGGGTGCGGTGGTTTCGTACGCGCGTTGGCCAGGCTCGTCACCCTGAGGGCCGCTGTGGTGTGAGCGTTCGTTGTTCGGAGAGCGTGGGTCAGCGGTGTCTCGAAGGGTGATTCGTTCCGTAACGCACGAAGAGACTCGAGATAAATTGTTCACCAATCACCCTTCGAGACACAGCCGTACTGGATCAGTACTTCGATCTGAACTCTTCTCGCGGCTGCTCCTGCTAATGACATCGTGTAAAATCGGCTTAAACAGGCCGGATTCCATAGTTTCACCAAATGGGAAAATAATGGACTCCGCGCATAGATGTCATCCTTGAAATGGACCAGTGCGCAGCGTTGGTGGGTACACTCAGGGTGACGTTCTTGAACAATTCGGATAAGAATCACATATCACCCCCGAAAGGCACCATCGCGCAACGCTCATTCGACAGGGTTCCACAACGTTGCAAAAGATCACAATTTCACCCTTTGGCACGATCGCCGTATCTTTGAGTTTTCACCAATCGGTTGAATGTAATGAGCGACAACAAGATAATCTTTTCGATGGTGGGCGTGGGCAAGGTTCACAAGCCCGCGAAACAGGTACTGAAGGATATTTACCTCTCGTTTTTCTATGGCGCCAAGATCGGCGTACTCGGGCTCAACGGCTCCGGTAAATCCACGCTGTTGCGCATTATCGCGGGCGAGGACGACGACTATCTCGGCACGATCACATCCAACAAGGACATCACCTTCGGATACCTTCCGCAGGAGCCGCAACTGGATCCGACGAAAACGGTGAAGGAAATTGTGGAAGAAGGCGTACAGGAGACGGTGGATGTGCTGAAGGCGTTCGAGGAAGTGAGCGCGCAGTTCTCCGAACCGGACGCGGACTTCGATGTGCTGCTGGAAAAACAGGCGAAACTGCAGGAGAAAATCGATCACCTCGACGCCTGGGATCTGGACGCTCGGCTTGAAATGGCCATGGACGCGCTGCGCTGTCCCCCGCCCGAATCATCGATTTCCACTCTTTCAGGAGGCGAACTCCGCCGCGTCGCGCTCTGCCGCCTTCTTCTCAAGCATCCAGACGTGCTTCTGCTGGATGAGCCTACGAACCATCTCGACGCCGACTCCGTGGCATGGCTGGAGCAACATCTGGGTCAGTATCCGGGTACGGTTATCGCCGTAACACACGACAGGTACTTCCTCGACAACGTGGCGGGGTGGATACTCGAACTCGACCGCGGCGAAGGAATCCCCTTCAAGGGAAACTACTCTTCATGGCTGGAGCAGAAGCACGCCCGTCTAGCGCTTGAAGAGAAGCAGGAATCGAAACGTCAGCGCGCTCTGGCCGAGGAGCTGGCATGGGTGCGCATGAATCCCAAGGGAAGGCACGCGAAAAGCAAGGCCCGCATTTCCGCGTACGAGAAAATGCTCTCCGAGGAGCATGAATCACGCAATGAGGAGATGGAGATCTTCATTCCCGCAGGTCCGCGCCTTGGGGATGTCGTGATCGAAGCCCACGGAGTGTCGAAGGCATTCGGCGACAAGCTTCTGTTCGAAAACCTGGACTTCTCCCTCCCTCCCGGCGGAATCGTGGGCGTGATCGGACCCAACGGCGCGGGAAAGACGACGCTGTTCCGCATGATCACCGGCGAGATAGAAGGCGATTCCGGCACATTCAACGTCGGCGGCACGGTGAAGCTCGGGTATGTCGACCAACGCAGACCACTCGATGCCGACAACACTATCTGGCAGGAAATCACAGGCGGCGAGGACATGGTGCGTCTCGGAAACCGCGAGATGAATTCCCGCGCCTACGTTGGACGCTTCAATTTCAGCGGCACCGACCAGCAGAAGCTTGTGACCATGCTCTCCGGCGGCGAGCGCAACCGCGTGCATCTTGCGAAGACCCTCAAGGAAGGCGCCAACGTGCTGCTGCTCGATGAGCCCACGAACGATCTCGACGTGAACACCCTCCGCGCACTGGAAATCGCTCTGGAGAATTTCGCCGGCTGCGCCGTGGTGATCTCCCATGATCGCTGGTTCCTGGATCGTATCGCCACGCACATCCTCGCCTTCGAAGGAGAGAGCACCGCGGTGTGGTTCGACGGCAACTACAAGATGTACGAGCAGAACCGTCGCGAACGCCTCGGCATCGCCGCCGACCAACCGCATCGCATCAAGTACAAGCCGCTGACGAGAGGATAGCGGATTTACGATTTACGATTTACGATTTACGATTTTGGATTGACGATTTTTAACTTACGATTGACGCCCTCACCCCTAGCCCCAATAGGTGGAGGGGAGTCGGGTGAAAGAGTGAAACGGTAGGAGTGCATGATCGGACCAACTTCGGTGCAAGGTGTGGAGTTAGAGATCGGTGGAGGGTTACCCCCTCTTCCTTTACCTTTCATCCGTTCATTTTCTCCTTCTTGAAGGGTGAAGAGTGACGATTCACGATTTGATTTACGCCCTCACCCCCAGCCCCTGCCAGCAGGGAGAGGGGAGTCGGATGAAAAGTCGAAGGGCGCAAACCGTAGAGTCGCCGCGACGAGGTGAGCGCTCTTGACGATTTTTGATTTACGAGTGACGAGTGAAGAGTGACGATTTGATTTACAATTCAATCCCACTCCCCTCTCCCTACTGGGAGAGGGGCCGGGGGTGAGGGCGAGTGAGTATGCATAATTTCATACCAGCCCTTGTTGTATCAGGGCTCCTGTGCATTCCGACGTCCTTTCTGACCGCGCAATCGTCGCTGTCGGATCAGGTGGATCCTTTTATCGGCACGGGAGGACATGGACACACGTATCCGGGTGCGGCCGCGCCGTTCGGGATGGTGCAACTGAGTCCGGATGCGGGCAAAGGCGGATGGGACTGGTGCTCAGGCTACCATTATTCGGATACGGCGCTGATCGGATTCAGCCATACGCATCTGAGCGGCACGGGCTGCGCCGACCTGGGGGATATTCTCTTCATGCCGACGACTTCGTGGCGCAATGTGGATCGCAGATATCGATCTCCATTTTCACATGAACATGAACAGGCGGCGCCGGGATACTATGCCGTCCGTTTGCTGGATAACGACATTCAGGTGGAATTGACCGCGACCCGACGTTCCGGCATGCACCGGTATACGTTCCCTGAATCCGATTCGGCGCGCGTTATCGTGGATGTGGGACATGGCCAGGATGACAAAGCTGTGGAGACGGCGATGCGCCTCGTGAATGACCGTCTTCTGACCGGCTGCAGGGTGTCGAGCGGTTGGGCGCCACTGCAGCGGGTGTTTTTCGCGGCTATCTTTTCTGCACCCGTGGTTTCCATTTCCAACGGTAGCGATGGGCAGCGCCTGCGTTCGTCACATGAATTCACCGGGCGCGCGGCGTTGGCCGTGCTTTCCTTCGGTCGCATCTCCACACTGAAACCGTTGATCGTGCGGGTTGGAATTTCGTCTGTAAGCGAGGAAAACGCGTTGGACAACCTGCGCGCCGAATTACCCGATGAGGACTTCGACCTCGTTCGGTCGGGAACGCGGCAGCAATGGGATCAGGCTCTTTCACAGATTGAAATGTTCACGACCGACGCGGCCTTGCGGCGAACCTTCGCGACGGCGATGTACCACAGCATGCTTGCGCCGACGCTGTACAGCGATACCGACGGCCGTTACCGCGGGGGCGATGACAGCGTCCATACGGCGGATGGGTACGAGCATTATACGGTGTTCTCGCTCTGGGATACGTTCCGCGCGCTGCATCCGCTGTTCACTATCCTCAATCCCCTTCGCGTCTCCGATTGGGTCCAGTCCATGCTTGCCTTCAAGGTTGAGACCGGCCTGCTTCCTGTATGGACGCTCCATGCGAACGAAACGAATTGCATGATAGGCTATCACGCAGTACCGGTCATAGCCGATGCGTTTCTCAAGGGCATTGAAGGTGTGGACGGCGAAGCGGCGCTGGCGGCGATGAAGAGCAACGCGACGCAGGATAAAGGAGGATTGCGCTTTTATTCGACCGTGGCCGGGCTCGACCTCGATTCCGTCCTTGCGGCGAACAGAAATACCACGCCGCTCGCATCGATGGACTGGAGTACCGTCGCGGCGGTCGTGAACGGATACGACACAACGGTCGCCGGCGCCACACTGGGCTATCACTCGTCGCATCCGGATGCGCACACCGCGCTGATCACACGAGCGACGGACACACCCATGCCGATCCAATGGGAATCCGATCCGGTACCCGAAATCATCGGACGCGGTTCGGTGGCGCTCACCTGGCTCGCGGGGATGTCCACAAACAAGGGCGGCAATCGATTCACTCTTTCGGTCGACGGGCAGGAGCTTCTGAGTTTCCGCACCCCGCGCACGGCGGACAGCGCGATCGTGACTGTGCAATCGGGTGCCGCGATTCTGCAATTCGCAGCCGATATGACGGACGAGTTCGGCGATCTTTTCGGCACGATGACGCTGCTTCTCCCGCGCGACCTGGTAACGCCCGGCAAGCGCGTCTCCCTGCGGCTTCAGGGCGAATCGGCGGGTAGCCAGGACTGGGTGATGACGTTCACCCACAGTTTCACTGGGAAGCGGACAGCTTCCACCGAAATCGGGAGAGTGCGAGATCCGGCCGGCGAGCTGCAATTCGCGCGCGTCGCCATCGAGCATACAGGACTCCCTGATCCGATGATTTTCACCGGCGACGCCGGTATCCCCGCATCTGCCACGTTGTATCCAGGGTATAACACCGTTCTGGTCCCCATACGCGCCGTTGAACGTGATAAGGAAACATTGATTGTTTGCGCACCTCAGGGTGGAGGACGCGGTGATACACTCCGCGCATTCCTGGCACCTGCTTCGATGCCGCGGTACATCCCGGCGGACAAGGAAAACGAGTCCGTTTCGAAAACATTGGAGTACGCGTACGATGACTGGTGCATCGCCAAGGTAGCAGCGGTGCTAGGGAAATCGGAGGACGAGCGTCTTTTTACCGAACGCTCTCAATACTATCGTTCACTCTTCGATCCGGATCTCGGCTTCATGCGAGGACGCAATTTCAATGGTTCGTGGCGCGCGCCGTTCAATCCCCGCTTCTCCACGCTCAAACAGCACGAGTACACCGAAGGCAACGCGTGGCAGTACTCGTGGTTCGTTCCACACGACGTGGACGGATTGATCGAGCTCATGGGCGGGCGGGAGGCGTTTTGCCGCAAGCTCGATTCACTCTTTGAACAAAGCTCGGACCTTGAAGACACCGGGGCGACGGGCGACGTAACCGGTCTCATCGGACTTTACGCCCATGGCAACGAGCCCAGCCATCATATCGCGTATCTCTACAATCGCGCGGGACAGCCGTGGAAAACGCAGCAGCTCGTACGCCGCATCATGCGCGAGATGTATCACGACAAATCGGATGGTCTTATCGGCAACGAAGACTGCGGCCAGATGTCCGCCTGGTATGTCTTCAGCGCGATGGGCTTTTATCCGCTTAATCCATGCGGCGGTATATACGAAATCGGGAGTCCGCTGTTCGACCGCGTCGTCCTGAATCTCGACGAGGGGCGACAGTTCATCATCGAAGCCGAGAATAACGGCACAGACAATGTGTATATTCAATCCGCGACGCTGAACGACGAACCCCTGGCGAAGCCGCAGCTCCTGCATGACGTTATCATGCACGGAGGCACGCTGCGTTTTGTGATGGGGCCGGAGCCGTCGACACTCTGGACCGATACCCGATGAGAGGAGAACGTGCGATGAATATTCCGTTCAAATTTAGCCTGCTTTTTCTGGTCTCCGTCGCGTCGACGGTGGCGGGACTGGCTGTGTTTAGCGAACCTGACTTGTATGCAGCTTGTGACCACAATTTTGGATCGGATTTTCGGGCGGCCAGCCACAATCGTCACCTCGTCACGGCGAGTCTGCGGCCTGAGTGTTTTTTACCGGCACCGCAGCGAGGTGACGCTAATCGATTTCTCGATCACCGGTCGCGCCTGTGGAATGAACCTGTGTGTAACGCCTTCAATAGAACTCTGGTCGGCGGGGATAGCACCCCTTTACCGAACGAGCCCTATTACACCATCGTACCGCGGATGTATTGCTGCGTGAAGGCAGGTGAAAAAATCACCGTTGACGGCCGCATGGATGAAACGGCGTGGCGGCGTGCCGACTGGACCGCAAATTTCGTCGATATCGAGGGCGCGACGCGTCCGATGCCTCGCTATAACACGCGCGTGAAACTGCTGTGGGACCAGACGCATTTCTATTTTTTCGCCGAGATGGAAGAACCGCATGTATGGGGGACGCTGACGAAACGGGACGCAGTGATTTTTCACGACAACGATTTTGAAATTTTTCTCAGCCCTTCGGGCGACAACCACAATTACTACGAATTCGAGATGAATGCGCTGAACACCGTGTGGGATCTGTTCCTCCTGAAGCCCTACCGTGACGGCGGCCCGGCGGACAACGGCTGGGACATCAAAGGTCTGAAAAGTGCCGTCCAGGTGCGCGGAACGTTGAATAATGCTTCCGACACCGATGAAGGCTGGTCTGTCGAGGTAGCGATTCCCTGGTCGGCATTCAATAGGCATGGCGAGGGAAAAGCACCCGCGGTAAGCGGAAGGGTATGGCGCGTCAATTTTTCGAGAGTGCAGTGGCAGCATAGGAATCCCTCCGGACGGTACGAAAAGATACTCGATACGAAAGAGGACAACTGGGTATGGTCGCCGCAGGGCGTCGTCGACATGCATCGGCCGGAGAAATGGGGATGGGTGCGCTTCGTGGATAGTGTCGCGAAATGCAGCGGTTTCGAGGCCGACAAACATTACACCTACGTCATGGGACTACACCGCTTATACTGGCTGCAGAAGGATTTTCACAAAAAGAACAAATGCTGGGCAAAATCCGCGGAAGAGCTTGGCGTGAATCCGGAAATCCTGCGCATCGGTGAATCCGTTCCGACCCTGACCGCAACATTCACGGGGTTCAAAGTCGAATATTCCGTCCTAGGGGAAGAGCGCATGGACAGAAGAACGTGGATCGTGCTGGGAATCGATCAGGAGTCGATGCTTTCGCGCAGGCTGATTTTCGAAAAATTCAATTATTGATATGCAACGCTTATTCTACTTCTTCCTGATTTTATTCTTTCCATTCGCGGCCGAACTTCACGCCCAGGCGCCGTCGGCGGCGTCCTTGCCCGATCCCCCGCTCATACCCCGACCCATCCGTGCGATCATCCAGCCGGGTTCATTTTCGATCGATGCGAATACCTTGATCGTGATAGATACAGGCCTCGCGGCCCCGGTCGCGACAGCTGAGTATCTTGCGGAAATGATCGCACGCGTTTCACCGTTCAGTCCGCGCGTCGAACGCATTCCCGAAGGTGCCGCTCCCGCGAAAAGCATCACACTTGTGCGCACTCCGCCGACAGCCGAAAGCATTCCTGAATCCTACACCATGCGCATCTACCCCGGTGGAATACGCATCAGCGCATCGGATGAAGCGGGCGCATTTTATGCCGTGCAAACGCTTCGGCAAATGCTGCCTGCGCGGTTTGAGTCAACGGAGGGAAAAGATACCGTTCGGTCCTGGACGCTGCCGTCCGCGATGATACAGGACAAACCGCGCTTCCAATGGCGAGGACTGCTGCTCGACTGCTGCAGGCATTTCATGGACGTGGATTTCGTGAAGCGCACCATCGACATGCTGGCCATGCTGAAAATGAACCGCCTGCACTGGCACCTCACCGAGGATCAGGGCTGGCGCATCGAGATCAAGAAATTTCCCGCGCTGACCAGCGTCGGCGCCTGGAGAAAGGAAAAGGACGGAAGTACGTACGGCGGATTCTATACGCAGGAACAGATCCGCGACATCGTGCAGTACGCCGCCCGGCGTCACGTGACCGTCGTGCCCGAAATCGAAATGCCGGGGCATGCGCTGGCGGCTCTCGCGGCATATCCGGGGCATTCATGCACAGGCGGACCATTCGAAGTCGCCAATGACTGGGGCGTGTTCAAAGACATATACTGTGCCGGGAAGGACGAAACCTTCCGTTTTCTGGAGGCCGTACTGACCGAGGTGCTCGACCTCTTTCCTTCGCGTTACATCCACATCGGCGGCGACGAAGCTCCCAAATATCGTTGGCAAAACTGCCCCGATTGTCAGGCACGCATGCGCGATGAAGAACTGAAGGACGAGCGCGCTTTGCAGTCATGGTTTATCGGACGCATCGGTGCGTTTCTCCAGGAACGTGGTCGACGCCTCATCGGCTGGGATGAAATTCTGGAAGGCGGGCTGCCCGAAGGCGCGACGGTACAATCGTGGCGCGGCATGGAAGGCGCCGAAGCGGCGGTGCGGGCAAAGCACGATGCGATCGTCTCCCCCACCAGTCACGCATATTTCGATTACGATGTCGCGACCACGGATCTCGAAAAGGTGTATTCCTTCGAACCGATTCCGCTCGATCTTTCACCCACGGAAGCCGCGCGGATACTCGGCGGCGAGTGCAACATGTGGACGGAGCATGCCCCTCAGGAAGTCGTGGAATCGAAAGTTTTTCCCCGCATTCTGGCGATGACGGAAGTGCTGTGGTCCACCGCGCAGATGCGGGACTTCCAACACTTTCATGATCGGGTGCAGCGCTACTATCCACGGCTCGATACGCTCGGTGTGCGTTATGGCTACGAAGCGCCGCCTGTACGCTTTATCGTCACACCGGACAGTACGGGCACAGCCCTGGGCATTGCCCTTGTGAAAGGACAACCCGGGCTCGGGCTGAAATACGGAATCGGCGCCAGGACCACTCCCGCAGAACGTTACACCGATCCGATCATGGTAGCGGACAGTGGAACGATCACCGCAGTCGCGCACGGTCCCGGTGACCGCCGAAGCGAGATCTTGCATCTTCGCTACGACCTGCATGCGGCGACAGGTGCCCCCGTCACCCTTGCCGTAAAGGCGAGCGACTCCTACAACGCCGGCGGTCCCGGTGCCTTGACTGACGGCATACGGGGATCGCGCATGTTTCGCGATGGGCGATGGCAGGGACACGAGGGGCGGGACGTGGAGGTCGTCATCGATCTCGGAAGGGACCGGCCCATTCATGAGCTTCGCGCGGGATTTTTGCATTATCAGCAAGCTTGGATTTTTCTGCCGCGCAGCGTTGAATTCTCCGTGTCCAACGACGGGCGAGCGTTTACCGACGCGGGCATTCACACCTTCCCCGATCGGGATCGCGAGGAACAGGCGTTCACACTCGACGCGGCCATATCCGTGAACATCCCCGCGGCACGCTACATTCGCATGCGCGCGCGGGCGATGCACACCTGCCCGCCCTGGCATCCCGGCGCCGGAGGAAAGACCTGGATATTCATTGACGAAATTCTCGTCCGCTAAGCGGAGACGATTCATAATCACCCGACACATACACATGACCGAATCACGGACCGTAACAGAGTCAGCGCAAACCTACCGCCTTCCTTTCTCCATCGTGACGGGGCTGTTTTTCATGTGGGGATTCATAACCTGCATGAACGACATCCTTATCCCGTATCTGAAGGGCGTTTTTTCGCTAAATCATACACAGGCGATGTTCGTACAATTCGCGTTTTTCGGCGCCTATTTTGTAGGATCGCTCATCTATTTTGTGATTTCCATTCGCAGCGGCGATCCTATCGGAAGGATGGGTTATAAAAACGGCATCATTGTCGGATTGCTGCTTTCGGCGCTCGGCACGGCGCTGTTTTACCCTGCCGCCGAACTGGTGTCGTATGGATTTTTCCTTTCCGCCCTGTTCATTCTTGGCCTCGGCTTTACTCTGCTGCAAATCGCCGCGAATCCCTACGTCGCCATTCTCGGCGGCGAGCGCACCGCTTCAAGCCGGCTGAATCTCGCGCAGGGATTCAATTCCTTCGGTACGACCATCGCCCCGCTGATCGGGGGCTTTCTGATTTTCACATATTTCGCGGGCAGCGTCGGCGCGGATTCCGTCAAGATCCCCTACCTCGTGTTCTCGGCGATGTTTGTGCTCATGGCCGTTGTGATGCGTGTCGCGCATTTGCCGGAATTCGCCGGCGGTCATAGTATCGAGCGCGGGGCGGGTGCGTTGCGTCACAGGCATACCGTCCTCGGCATGCTGGCCATCTTCATGTACGTCGGCGCCGAAGTGAGCATCGGCAGCATCATGATCAGCTTCCTGGGGCTCGAATCCATCGCAGGACTTGCGCCCGGCCGGGCAAGCGGCTATGTCGCCTTTTATTGGGGCGGCCTGATGATCGGTCGCTTCCTGGGTGCGGTATCGCTCAGCGGTGTACGCGACGAACGGAAGTATGCGGTCATGATCGCTTTGCCGATCGCCGCGTTTTTCATCATCGCCTGGTTGCAGGGATGGAGTATCGCCGCGGTGTACAGCATTTTTCTTGTGACGGGACTCGCTGGATTTTTCGCCGGGAAATCGCAGCCTGCACGCACGCTTATGCTCTTCTCGCTCATTGCGGTTTCGCTGCTCCTCATCGCGCTGCTGAGCAGCGGCAGCATTGCGATGTGGACGGTGATCGGCGTAGGGCTGTTCAACTCGATCATGTGGTCCAACATTTTCACTTTGGCCATCGCAAAACTAGGCAAGGACACGAGTCAGGCATCCTCGCTGCTCGTCATGGCCATCGTCGGCGGAGCGATTTTGCCAGTGCTGCAGGGTGCGGCCGCCGACACGTTCGGCGTACATGCATCGTTCTTCGTCCCTGCCGCCGCATACAGCTATATCGCGTGGTACGGATGGAAAGGATATCGATGTACGATTTACGATTGACGATTTACGATTTTGGATTTAGGATTTCACTCTCTTCTCCCCTCTCCTTACTGGTCCCGGAGGGATGCCTCCGGCAGAGAGGGGCCCGGTCGGAGGCCGCAAGCCGTAGACTCGCTGTGGCGAGGTCGCAGACCGCAGGTCGTAGATTAGCCGCGGAGAGGTGAGGACGATTGACGATGTTTGATTCAATTCCTCTCCCCTCTCCCTACTGGTCCCGGAGGGATGCCTCCGGCAGAGAGGGCTGGGATCGCAGACCGCAGGTCGTAGACTCGCCGCGGCGAGGAGAGGGCAGGGCGCACTCATTGACTGGAGATCAGAATGGATGTTGTAGCTGGAGTTGATATTGGTGGGACGAATACGGTGGCTGGGCTGGTCGACCGTGATGGCGAGATTCTCGCGGAGCGGCGTATCGATACCACGGCGTATTCGGATGCGGGTTCCTTCGCTGATGCGATCGCCGCGAATGTGGAAGCGATGCGCGATCATGCCGGGACGGATCTGCGGACAATCGCGATTGGCGTCGGTGCGCCCAATGGCAATTACTACAGCGGAACGATCGAAGAGGCTCCGAATCTCGCATGGAAGGGCATCATTCCCTTCGCGGACATGCTTGGAGATGCTTCGAGGCTGCCGGTCGCACTTACCAATGACGCCAACGCTGCGGCGATCGGGGAAAAGACGTACGGCGCCGCGAAGCATATGCGGGACTTCGTACTCGTTACGCTGGGTACCGGGCTCGGCAGCGGATTCGTCGCCGGAGGAGAATTGCTGTACGGCTCAAGTGGTTTCGCCGGCGAGCTGGGGCACGTCATCATCGAAGCGAATGGACGTCGATGCGGCTGCGGACGGCGCGGCTGTCTGGAAACCTATGTTTCCGCTCCCGGACTGGTCCGCACCGTCGGCGAATTGTTCGCCGAATATGGTCTCCGCGGCGAGCTGGCCGATGTACCTTTGCAGCAACTCACCGCCCGCGAAATCGCCGAAGCGGCCGGCCAGGGCGACGACATCGCGCGCGATGCGTTCGACCGCACGGGCAGATTGCTCGGCCGTGCGCTCGCGAACATCGCCGCCATCACCAGCCCCGAAGCGATCATCCTGTTCGGCGGACTCGCATCGGCGGGCCGGCTCATTCTCGAACCGACACAGCGTGAGATGGAATCCTCGCTGCTTCCGATTCTCAAAGGCAGCGTGCGATTGATGCTATCGAAACTCATGGATCGCAACGCCGCGGTGCTGGGTGCCGCCGCACTTGGGTGGAACGATTATGACAAAGGAATTCTGTGATCCATCCAGTTCGCATCGCTGTCTTGTTGTTGCTCATCACTTCGCAGACCGCTCCGGCCCAGGGGCTGTTCGACTCCGAGGCCGAGCGAACCGACGCCGCTGAAATTGTTTCTCAACGCCGCACCAAACTCGGCCCCCGAGCCGTGGTGATCGACGATATTCTTGCCCTCGGAAAAACTCCGGAAGAGCGCGATGGATTGCTGTTTTTGCTCTCCAGTATGACGCTTGCGGATATCGTCGAGCAGGACGCATCGTTCCATGTCGACAGGGTCCGAGAGGCGCTGCGAGCACGAAACGCGCTGCCGTGGGGAAATGAGATCCCGAACGATCTCTTTTTACATTTCGTTCTTCCCCCGCGCTCGGGAAACGAAATACTCGACACAGCCAGGGTGTTACTGCAGCGTGAACTGTTTCCACGACTCGCAAAATTGAGCATGCACGATGCCGTTCTTGAAATCAACCACTGGTGTCACGAGCACGTCAGCTATCAGCCAAGCGATGCCCGCACGTCTTCCCCGCTCGCGACGATGCGCACGGCCGCAGGGCGCTGCGGAGAGGAATCGGTGTTCACCGTCGCGGCGCTGCGTGCCGCCTGCATTCCGGCACGCCAATGCTACACACCCCGATGGGCGCACAGCGACGATAATCATGCGTGGGTGGAAGTCTGGGTGGACGGCGTCTGGCATTTTCTCGGTGCCTGCGAACCCGCTCCCGACCTCGATGACGCATGGTTTACCGAGCCCGCCCGCCGCGCAATGCTCACCGCTACGACCGTGCACGGACGTTACCTGGATCGCGAGGAAGTCATATTCTCCGGGACCTACAGCACCCGCGTCAATACGCTTCCGTGGTATGCACCGACCCGACGTCTCGTCGTCGAGGTGTCCGATGGCAACGGAGTACTTGTCGCGGGTAGTACTGTTGATTTTCGCGTCTTTAACTATGCCGAATTCTATCCGATCGCAAGCGTCACAACGGATAGCAACGGACTCGGCAGCTTCATAACGGTTTCGGCGACCTCATGGTGTGGGCGAGAAAAGGCGACAGTTGCGCGTATGCGCTGGCCGCTTTCGGTATGGGCGATACGTTGCGCATGACACTTTCACAGCACAATCCCTCCGTCCGGAGAGAGGAATTTGACATCGCTCCGCCCGCGGCGCGTACCGCAGAATCGAAAGCGCATCCCGCCGCCGAAGCCTGCGCGCTGCGCATGCGATCGAACGACAGCATTCGTGGCGCATACCAGGCAGGATTCATAGACTCCACGTCGGCAGTGCAATTCGCCCGCACAAGGGACCTCCCCATCGACAGCACCTGGTCTGTCTTGCACCGAAGCGCCGGGAATTGGATGGAAATGCTGGCCTTGCTGGATTCCGCCGCGAACGAGCGTCTCGCGCTCGTATTCCCCCTTCTGTCCGCTATTTCGGAAAAAGATCTCCGGGATGCGTCGGCATCGGTGCTTTTGCATCACCTCAGATTGGCGCCGGCCGCTCCCGGGAGAGACGATCTCTATGTCCGCTACGTCCTGAATCCACGCATACGCTTCGAGGAACTTCGTCCCTGGCGAAGGGCTCTGTCCGCGTTGCTGCCTGCGATCGCGGGTCATGATGGAACCATCGATGCTGCGCGGATCATCGAATGGATACGCGAGAACATCGTGGTGGATCGCTCTGAAAACTGGTCGGGCATCTCGATCACTCCCGAAGGATCGCTGCGTCTATGGGTAACCGATCCCGCTTCGCGCGACATCCTGTTCGTCGCACTCTGCAGAACCGCCGGCATCCCCGCCCGCGTCGATCCGGTTGCGGCGGCACCGCAGTACAGGCGTGATGGACTCTGGATCAACGCGGGTTTCGAAAGTGTGGAGCCACCTCGGACCAGGACTGCACAACTGCGTCTGCTCCCACCTGATCCTTCTCTGGACGAAACACCGGTCTACGGCGTGCAATACACCCTTGCCCGCTACGAACGCGGACGCTACCTCACACTCGATTACGAAAGTGACGAACGGCTGCTGACCCTCCCCACAACGCTCGATATGGAAACGGGCGACTATCTGATGGTGACCGGGAATCGCCGCGCGGACGGTTCGGTTCCCGCCGCGATCGATTATTTCGTCATCGGAGAAACCGATACCACTGTTGTGACGCTCCGGATGCGGGAAACGGAAGAACAGCTTCATGCTTTCGGCAAGATCGATACGACTCTTCTCTCACCATCCGACGGGACGGGTTGGGTGTTTTTGTGGCTTCAACCAGGGACCGAGCCCACCACACACCTGCTCAACGACATCGCCCAGGTACGTACCGAACTCGACACGATCGCTCCCCCGATGTTTGTCACGGGACGCAGCGGTGATCTGGACAGCGAACTGCGGTTTCCTTGCTCCGCGCTGCTGCCCGAAGGTCGCAGCTTCTTCATCGATTCCGAAGGCTGGCTGCTCAATTCACTTCTCGAGGCGCAGAGCTTCAACGGCAATATTGAATTCCCTGTCATCATTGTTATCGACGGCGACGGAAGCATATATTTCATGGCCAGCGGCTACACCATAGGCATTGGACTGCGACTCCTGCGAGTCCTGAAGGCTATGCGCGAACGGAAATAGCGGCAGAGGAAACAGCAGACGCCCTTGAGCGAGGAGGAATTTCATGACGCCATCGATATCACGAAGGGATTTCATCAAAACAAGCGCCGCGACGACTGCACTGTTGGCGATGCGTCCGGCACCGTTGTCATCCTGGTCACGACCGAAGGACGCGAAGCGCATCCGCGTCGCGCTGTTTCTCGATTCCACCTTTCCGTCAATCGACACGGAAGCTCCCGATGGTGAAGCGCTAAAATCTGCTCTGTCCGGTTTCGATCTTCGAGTCCTGAGCAGCGTCACACCTTCAAAGCTGCCGGCGCCGGGTGAGATCGATGTGCTTGTCACGCCGTATGGCTCCGCGTTTCCGGAAGAAGTCGGAGAGATGATTCTGGGTTTCCTGAGTCAGGGAGGCTGCTGGGTCAATCTTGGAGGCACGCCTCTCGCAGTGCCGGTGCGATGGAACGGAAAAGCCTGGCAGGCGACCCCACGCCGCACCGCCTGGCATCGCCGTCTCGGCATTACGCAGAGCATGGATGTGTCCTGTCGCACAGTGAGCGAATGGAGAGCGAATACACAGTACGAGGGAGCGGAGCTGCTTGCCGACGCCCTTTCGCCCGCCTTGTGCCGCGCGTTGTATCTTCGACTGACCGATACGAAACATTTCCCTGACGAGGACGGAAGCAGCGGACCCCGGGATGCTGAAATCCATTCGCTGCTTATTGGCGCGGACGAAGACGGTGTTCCGATCGCGGCGCCGGTGGTGCTCATCGATCGCTTCAACGGAAACATGGCCGGGAGCCGGCAGGTGTTTTATACCGGAGACGAGAGCTGTCCGGCGGACGCCGCGCGCGAAATGGTGTCCATCGCCGCCTGCGGAGCGATACGGCTGTCCGTCCATCCTGCGCACGCGAGGATAGATCCCGGAGAACCCATAGCCGCGATTGTGCGACTCCACCAGCCAGGACGGACAAGTGAAGGACGCTGTGCGATCGAGCTGCTGAAAGACGGCCTCGCCATCGAAAACGTAGAGGTCACCCTGCGTACCGCTCCGGCGATGTCTGAAGATCAGGCTCGGATCAGCTTCGCGCACAACCTTCAGGAATCCGCCCTGTACGAACTCCGCGCCACGCTTGCCCTGCCTGTCGCGGGAGGATCGGTCGCGACGATTAGCGCTGCGGGCGGCGTCCTGGTCGCAGGTGACGAGGATTTCAAACATGGAACACGGATTGCGCGTGAGGGCCCTTCTCTCACATTCGACGGCGCTCCCTTTACCGTCACCGGCACCTCGTACATGGCGCGGGACGTTCAGCGCAGTTTTTTACTTGAGCCCAATCCACTGGTATGGGACCAGGACTTCCGAGCGATGCGCGAGGCCGGTGTCAATCTTGTGCGCACAGGTATCTGGACGGGTTGGCGCGGGATGATGCTGCAGCCGGGCGATGTGAATGAGACCGTGCTGCGTTCTGTCGAGGCGTTTCTGCTTCTTGCGGCGAAGCATGACATACCGGTGATTTTTACATTTTTCGCATTTCTGCCGGAAAGCTGGGGAGGAATAAATCCGTATCTCGATCCTCGCTCGGTGGCTGCGCAGCGGAGCTTCATCGCAGCGTTCGTGCGACGCTGCCGTGACTTCCCCGGTGTGATATGGGATCTCATCAACGAACCGTCGTTCTGTTCACCATCGCAATTATGGCGCTGCCGTCCGAATTACGATGATTATGAAGTACAGGCCTGGCAAGCCTGGCTGCGAAAGCGCTATGGAGAGGGCTCGGGCAACGAGTATCAGCGCAGACTCGGGGATCTCTGGCGCAGCGACACCAAAGAGTACGGAGCGCTGCCGCCGCTGGAGGCATTTGACGATGTGCATCTCTTCGGCGACCGTGGTGCACTCAAGGTGATGGATTACCGGCTTTTCGCACAGGATGCATTCACCGCCTGGGTACAAGCGCTTCGCGAAACCATCCACGAGGCGGGCGGCGACAGGCAGCTCGTGATGGTCGGGCAGGATGAAGGCGGTACGATGGATCGCCCGAATCCGCATTTTCACGTAGGCGCCGTGGATGCGACAAGTGTGCATTCGTGGTGGTTCAACGACGATCTGTTGTGGGATACTGTCGTCACACGCGCTCCGGGTAAACCCCACATCGTGCAGGAAACCGGTGTGATGATGTATGAAGCGGCCGATGGCTCTCCCTGGCGCAGCGAAGCGAATGCCGCCACACTGTTGAAAAGAAAACTGGTCATCGCGCTCACCGCAGGCAGTGCGGGCTACGTCCAGTGGCTCTGGCACAGCAATCCCTGGATGGCATCGGACAACGAGGCGGCCATAGGAGCGCTGCGCTGCGACGGAAGCGCCAAGCCGGAATACCTCGTGCTCCGGGATACAGGATTGTTCATCCGCCGACACGCAGCGTTGCTTACAAAACGCAAGGAAGAACGCGTCGTCATGATCTTGCCGCACTCGCAGCAATTCTCGACGCGTTCCGCAGCGGTGGAAGCGACTCGTGCATGCGTGCGGGCGATGGCGTACGGTTGCCGCACACCCCTGCGTGCCGTCAGTGAATACACGCTCGACGACACCGCGCTCACGGAGGCGCAGCTGCTTCTCCTTCCGTGTGCGGGAATGCTCAGCGAAGCCGCCTGGCTGCGTCTGCTCGCCGCCGTCGGCAAAGGTGCGACGCTCCTCGTCACCGGCATCATCGACCGCGACGACCACCTGCACCCGATGCCGAGAACCGCCGTGCTGAACGAAGAGCCCGGCACCCGTCCCGTCACGCAAACTGAAACGCTCGACATCGACGGCGAGCTGCACCACTGCGGATTTCGCGGCGAAAAACTTCAGCGGATCGAGACGGCGTTCATTCCCGATGAAAATGAACACCGCGTCATCCGAAAACGCATCGGTACCGGGACTCTGCTCTGGTGCCCCCTGCCCGTCGAACTTTCCGACAATCCCGCCGCGGTCTCCGCGTTGTACAGGTATGCCCTGAAGCAGGCAAACGTGCCGATAGCAATCACGCTAGACGCCGACGATGCGAACGGCATTCTTGTCTGTGTAACCGAATACGAAAAAGCCACACTCCTCGGCGTGATCAGCGAGCGTTCCAGTTCAGTGGAGTTTGAACTCCGCTATCATCGAAGCCCGGCTATCGAAGTGGAACTCCCGCCGGGCGGTTCGATGATGATTCTCCTGGATGCACGCTCCCGCGAAATCGCACGGGTATGGTAGGGGCGAGGATGGTTCATTATTTTTTGATTTTGCATATAATATCTATGTATTTTGACAATGTATCGAACTCCTATTCCAAAATAGTTCGAATACAACCACACTTTGCATGTATATACTATGCGTAGTCCAGATTCCGGAAACGATTCTCAATCTTGTCCCGCACCGCGGGATAGTGTATCTGAGGGTCAATTGGTTGATCGGCCGTACTTATACGGCAGAGGTTGGACTCGACCGACTGTCGATTATCACCTTCGCGCAGGGAATCTTGTAGCGGTTGCGCGGGGCATCTATCGTCTCCCGGGACCGCAATTGAAGTGGCAAAGTATTTTATTTTCGCTGCATCAGCTCGGATATTCGGTCCATGCCGGAGGGGAGACCGCACTGACTCAGCAAGGGTACAGCCACTTCCTGCCATTCCAAGCCAGCGAAGTAGTACACTTGCATTCCGGGCGACCGCTGCCTCATTGGCTCGAAGATTGGGATACTCAGCAGCCGCTACCGGAACCTGCCTTTCGGTTTGAGATTCATGTGAAGGGCTGGCAAATAAAACTGCCGGACCAATTCTTAAATACACAGCATTTTGGAATTTGGGATTGGTCGCTTCCAATTTCACGTCCGGAACTAGCCATTGTAGAGATGCTGGACGATGTTCGCACCACGAGCGATTTCGAGCGAATCGACAGATACTTCGCAGCACTTACCACGCTTGATCCGGCGCGCATTCAACACCTGCTGACGTTGCGTGCCAATTTCAGGGTCGCGCGTATGTTCGGATGGTTTGCCGAGCGTCATTCCCATGCATGGTTTGGGGAGTTGGATTGGCAACGCATCGGACTTGGCGCCGGCAAACGGAAGGTCGTAGAGAATGGACGCTATAATCGCCGCTGGCGCATCACAGTGCCTAAAGTACTCGAGCAGGATGTGGATCATGGACCCGAACAGTCAATATTTTAAACAGGCTCAACTGCTCGTGCGCTCGTTGCCGACTGTGGCAAGGTACGATTGCTTTGCCCTCAAAGGCGGTACAGCCATCAACCTGTTCGTGCGCGACCTCCCTCGCCTCTCCGTTGACATCGATCTCGTCTATCTGCCGCATCAGGAACGCTCCACGGATCTTTCTGCAATCCATGACAATCTGTCGCTCATGAAAGCCGATCTCGAAAGAACAGTAGGCTTCAGAGTCGATGCGACAGTACTTCCAGAAACCGGGACGATCATTCGACTCATTGCGGCAAATGATGGAATGCGGATAAAGATCGAAGTGTCACCAGTACTGAGGGGAAGTGTTCGAGGTGCAATCACGCAAAAAATCTCATCCAGGGCCGGGCGGTTGCTCGGCTTCGCCGAGGCACGGATACTGCACTTTGATGATTTGTTCGCCGGCAAGTTATGCGCGGCGCTCGACAGACAGCACCCCAGGGATCTGTTCGATGTCAGGCTCCTTCTCGACAATGAGGGCATCACCATCGGTTTGAAGGAAGTATTTCTGGTGTACCTCCTCAGCCACCCTAGACCAATCTCAGAATTACTCGCGCCAAATCGCAGATCGCTACGAGATAGTTTTGTAAAGGAATTTTCCGGTATGACCAGGGACCCGGTCACGGTGGGTGAACTTGAAGAAACATTTGATGTGATGATCCGGACAATCCATGATCTGCTGACGGATCAGGATAAACATTTCCTGATCGATGTAAAAACTGGCGCCGAGGACTGGAATTCGTTTCCTCTTCCACATGTGGCAAGGCTCCCGTCCGTTCGATGGAAACGCTACAATATCTCGAAAATGACCCCATCGGCCCGTCGGGGTGCAATTGAAAAGCTCACAAGCGTTCTCTGGCCTTGATTGCATCGCACCGGACCAGGGTGCATTCAGAATTACCTTCCTACCACGGAATCGCCAAACCGAGGCGCCGCAGTTTTTCTTCCAGTTCTTCCCTCTCCATGTTGCGCTTGATTTCTTCGCCGCGCGGGGGGAGGAGTTCTTCGGTGATGGCGAGGTCGATTGCCCGCTCAGTATCACCAGAGGCAATGGCTGAAATGATCTCGTTGTCGATGCGTGTGAGTTCGAGCGCGTTGACGCGATAGTCGAGAAATGCCTCCCAGGCGAGGGGACACCATTTGCTGACGATCTCGTGGCCGATGATGCGCGCGTACTCGCGAATTTCGTATTGGGCGTGCATGTCCATCCGCAGATGCAGGAAATGCAAAAGATTGTGGAGATCCACTTTCCAGTACGCCTCGGTGTAGGTTGAGAGAGGAAGATCCTTGCGTGCCTGTTCGCGCGCGACACCCGCTTCGATGCGCTCGTTGTAAATCTTCCTCGCCAGATCGTGGAGCTCCGTTTCCTGTTGAGTGAATGCGCTCCCCATACTTTCGTCCGCGAATCCCTCGCTGCCCTGCCGGTTGCTCTCGGCCTGCAAGCGCCATTCGCCGGGCAATGTACGCTGCGCCGCATCGATCGCGATTGAATAGCGCGTGGAGTACTCATTCACGTTGGCCGTGCGATGACGAATCCATTGGCGCCAGGCGTCCATCGGCACACGTACGTGCAGCTTTATTTCGCACATCTCGAACGGCGTGGTATGGTGATGGCGCAGCAGGTAGCGGATCAGCCCGCGATCCTGCCTCACCTGCCGGGTGCCCTTGCCGTACGACACCCTCGCCGCCTGCACGATCGACGAATCTGTACCCATGTAATCCACCACGCGGATAAAACCGTCGTCGAGTACCTTGAAGGGTTGACCAAGAATGGCGTCAAGTTCCGGAATGCCGGGGCGGTCAAGAAGTTCGAATTGTTCTGTCATGTATATGCGATTGTGATTTTGTGAAGCAGAGATCATCAAGATACGCAACCGCGGCGGATAGTGGAAACTCACCATCGAAGAGGATGTGAGGTGAGTGTTCGCCGGAGACGCATGCTGAATCCTTCAAGGGAGCGACAATCTGCCATAGCCCGTGTGTTGAGCTTTAATTTTCAAACTGAAGAATGAAGCGCAGGTTGATTTTATCGGTCCCGAGTTTGCCAGACAGACTGAATGTAGCTAGTTTGAACATTGCTCTTGTCAACAAATTCCGGAGATCCCATGAGATTGTTCGCCCTTGTCTTTACCGTAGCGCTCTTCCCCGTCATGCTTCACGCGCAGGATGCTGAGGTGGTGCGGCTTTCCCAGCCGGTCCTTTCCACACCGATGTACCAGGAATTCGGTTCGTTGATGGGCGACGTGCCGCAATTCTACCACATCAACGAAGCCATCGATCAGCTCCCGACCTTCGAAGGAAAGGAATTCGTCCTCGCGGGTGAGGTGTCGAAGGTCTGCCAGGTCAAGGGCTGCTGGATGATTCTGAGCGAAGGCGACAGAAACGTGCGTGTCCGTTTCAAGGATTACGAGTTCTTTGTCCCCAGCGATATCACCGGACGGCGCGTCGAAGTCCGCGGCATGCTCACGGAAGTGGAACTGAGCGAGGAAGAAGCCAAACACTTCGCCGAAGACGCCGCGGACGGCGCTGGCGAGCACATATCGGGTCCCCAGCGCGAGTACAATTTCACCGCCTCCTCCGTCCGCGTGTACCAGTAGTTTCGGGGAGCAGAGAGCGAAGAGCGAAGAGCAGAGAGCAAAGAGCTAAGAGCAGAGGGCGAAGAGCGTGGAAGGATGTATACCCGGCACAAGATTTGATTTTTATCAGCCGATTCCCACCTCCTCTTTACTCTTTACTCTTTACCCTTTACCCTTTACCCTTTACGCGGTCCGCCCCGCGTTCTTCTCTCTAAGCTCCAAGCTCCAAGCACTTCGCTCCATGCTCTTCGCTATGCTCTTAGCTCCACGTGCTTTGCCCTATGCTCTCTAAAGTCCTCGTACTGCGTCTCAGCTCCATCGGCGATATCATACTGACTTCGCCGTTCCTGCGTGTTTTCAAGGGGCGGTTTCCCGAGACACAGTTGCACTACGTCGTGCGCAAGGAGTATGCGGAGCTGCTGCGCTGGAATCCCCATATCGACGATCTGATCACGGTGGACGTGAGTCATGGCCGCCGCGCCCTCGAGACGCTGAACCTCGCGCTTTCGGGCGAGCGCTACGATGCGGTGTTCGATCTGCACAACCATCTGCGAACGCGCATCATCAGGAATGGCATCAGCAGACATATTCACAGCATCAACAAACGCGCGTTGCGCCGATTGCTGCTTGTCGGGGCGCATATCAATACATACGGCGACGTTGTGCCCGTGCCCGATCGCTACATCGAGACGGGCGCGCGCTACGGGCTTGTTCCCGATACGCGCGGTCCCGAGCTGTTCTACCCCGACGAAGTCCGCGACGCGGCTGCGGCGCTTCTTGTCGCGTCCGGCTGGAGCGAACCCGCTCCCTTGATCGGCATCTGTCCCGGATCGCAACATTTCACGAAACGCTGGCCACTCGAGCGTTACTCGGAATTGACGCGCGTGCTGCTCGATCGCGGTCATACTGTAGCGGTGTTCGGATCGGCGGACGACGCAGCTCTGGGTGACGCACTGTCGAAACTCGATGCTGCAAGGGTCATCGACCTCTGCGGCCGAGCCTCACTGCTTGAGACCGCGGCGATGATGAGGTGTTGTTCGGCCATCGTCGCCAATGACAGTGGACTTATGCATCTCGCCACTGCGGTCAATCGTCCCGTGGTCGCCATCTTCGGCAGCACGGTGAAGGAATTCGGCTTTTTCCCTTACAACAGCCCCGCCGCCGTGCTCGAGGTTGCAGACCTGCCCTGCCGCCCCTGTACCTTCAATGGCCGGAGCGCTTGTCCGAAGGATCATTTCAGATGTATGAGGGATATTTCGGTAGAGTCGGTGCTTGAGGCGGTGGTCGGGTCGGTTCGCGGGGGGTGAGGGCTTGGGTGGGGTGGGGCTGGGCTGGGGCTGGAATTGAGGCGCGAAATTGCATTCCATCGATTCATGAATCGAAATGTTACTCTACAACCCTCAGATTCACCCGTTCTTCCTCCGCCAGATCCAGACTCCTCCCTCCTTACCACCCTCGATCACCCTCCCTCCCACTCCCTTCACTCCAGCTCTCCCTCCTGCTCCCAACGCTCCGCTGCCCCGCTCAGCCCTCGCCGACCCCGGGAATCTCACTTCCATCCGCACCCGCAGGTGCGAACATGAATCGTATTAAATGAACTCCCCCGCGCAAGCAGCCGGGTACCGCTTGTTTGAATCACATTGATCTCGCCCAAGCAGCGGGAATATAACCCGAAGAGACCTAATTCTCTGGCGGCACGGTCAGGAATATCCGGCCGGGTCCTACCCCGAATATCAACGGGCTCTCCGTGCGACCTCCGCACGCACCCGAAGCTTCACTCCCCGCTTCAAGAGCCGCATCGCCATCCGGGGACAGCGGACGCAGCAACTCGCTATTCAGAAACAACGCGCGACCAAGCAACATGGTGTCATGCGGCCGAACGGGCGCGTCGAGCAGGGTACTCGCCGCAGGGGCATCGCTGAACAGGGCACCAAACGTTTCGCCCACGGCAGCACCGAGCGCGGTGGCTATCGCCGATACGAGCGTGACGGCGCGCTTGTCGTTGATCACCGGCTTGGCGCTGCAGCGCACACACCGGAAGCCCGCGTTCAGCCGCGCGCAAACCTCGTTGATCTCGTCCTTGTCTGTCAATACGCGATCCTTGAAACCGAGCGTCCAGAAATGCTCGCCGCTCCTCTTGCGCTTTGTGTTGATGCTTCGGCCGCTGTTCATCTTCAGATAGCCGGCGAACACGGATATCGTCATCGTACGACGATAATGCCAGCGGTTAAACTTCGTCATGAAGCGCGAGAGAAAAGGTTTCCGCCACTTGATGATGCTGACCACCAGTTCGACGCATTTCGGACGGATGTCCATCGCATCAAGACGCAGGCATGAAAAAATCTGCAACGCCATACCGAGCACACTCAGAAAAATCTCCCCGTACGCGTTGAGCGTCATCGTGCCCTTGCACATCGAGCCGAGAGTCGAAGCATGCTCTCCCAACTCGAAAAGAAGGTGATAGGTCCCGGGCTTCGAGTAATCATTGCCCGACAGACGCTTGTCGTTGAATTGTCCTGTGTCGTCCATTCGTTGCTCCCTTGATGAACATGATCAGGAATATGGAATCAGTAAGTAAGGCGATAAGCCGGGACGGTGAAAGTCAGAAATGAAGGGACCTGACCCCGGCGCGGCGCATCGCCACAACACAACCCGAATTTTGCGCCGTCATGCCCACGGGCACCTCAATCACCGATTTTCACCCCTCCCGGTTTTTTATTACCTTTCCTTTTCAATGCTTGAGCAGAGTTCATAGTATCGTCAACATAGAGGCGATAGAGCATCTCAATATCACAAGTCAATGGAGAATGTTCATGAAGATCAGCAAGGAAGACGCCCTCGAATATCACAGCATGGGGCGCAAGGGAAAAATCGAAGTCGTCACCACGAAACCCTGTGTGACGCAACGCGATCTGTCCCTCGCATACACCCCCGGTGTAGCCGACCCCTGCCTTGAAATCGAGAAAGACCCGACTAAAGTATTTGAGTACACCGCGAAAGGCAATCTCGTCGCCGTGATCTCGAACGGGACGGCCGTACTGGGCCTCGGCGACATAGGCGCGGCTGCCGGGAAACCGGTGATGGAAGGCAAGGGTGTGCTGTTCAAGACCTTCGCCGACATCGACGTATTCGACATTGAACTGGACAGCAAGGACATCAAGGAAATCATCCGCGTGTGCCAGGTGCTGGAACCGACCTTCGGTGGAATCAACCTTGAGGATATCAAAGGTCCCGACTGCTTTTATATCGAGGAAGAGCTGAAACGCACAATGAAAATCCCGGTGTTCCACGACGATCAGCATGGCACCGCAATCATAAGCGGCGCGGCCTTGCTCAATTGCTGTGAAATCGTCGGCAAGAAACTCGAGGACATCAAGGTCGTGTACAACGGCGCCGGCGCGTCCGGCATCGCCTGCGCGAAATTCCACATCAGTCTCGGTGTGAAGAAGGAAAACGTCATCATGTGCGACACGGCCGGTGTGATCTACAAGGGCCGCACCGACCACATGAATGAGTTCAAGGAACTCATGGCCGCCGAAACCGATATGCGTACCCTCGAAGAGGCGTTCGTCGGGGCCGATGTGTTCTTCGGTCTTTCGAAAGGCGGCGTCGTCAATCAGGATATGGTACGAAGCATGGCGTCGGATCCGCTCATCTTCGCCATGGCCAACCCCGATCCGGAAATCACCTATGAGGACGCGACCGCCGCGCGCAGCGACGTCATCATGGCAACCGGACGCTCGGACTACCCGAACCAGGTCAACAACGTGCTCGGCTTCCCGTTTATTTTCAGAGGCGCCCTGGACGTGCAGGCCACGGCGATCAACGAAACGATGAAGCAGGCGGCGTCCTACGCGCTCGCCGCCCTCGCGAAAGAGGAAGTGCCCGATGCGGTCAAACGCGCTTACGGCGTGAAGGAGATGACGTTCGGTCGTACGTACATCATTCCCAAACCCTTCGATCCGCGCGTCCTCACCCGGGTGGCGCCAGCCGTGGCTAAGGCCGCGATGGAAACCGGCGTGGCAACCAAACCCATCGAGAACTTCGAGGAATACAAACTCAGCCTCGATATCCGGATGGGTCGGACCCAAGCTATCATGACGTCGATGTACAACAAGGCCGCGGCGAATCCAAAACGCATCGTGCTCGCCGAAGGCGAGGAAGCCCGTGTGATGAAAGCGGCACAGGTCGCCATCGAGGAAGGCATCGCCCAGCCGATATTGCTTGGACGCGAGGACCGCATCCGTGCAGTCGCCGCCGAGAACAGCATCGATCTCGAGGGCATGGAGCTGATCAATCCCCAGACACACGGAAAAACAGACTTCTATATCCAGGAATACCACAGCCTGCGCCATCGCAAGGGCATCACCGCGTATTATGCGCGTCAGCGCATCAAATATCTGAACAATTACTACGCGGCTATGATGGTGTATCAAGGCGACGCGGACGGTATGATCTCCGGGTACACATCGCACTATCCCGACACCATCCGCCCCGCGCTTGAAATCATCGGACGGGATAAACGGTACAGCAAGGTGTCCGGTCTCTACATCATGGCCATGAAAAACCAGACGTACTTCCTCGCGGACACCACGGTGAATATCAATCCGACTGCGGAAGAACTCGCCGATATCACACTTCAGGCCGCCGAACTCGCGCAGAAATTCGACATCGTCCCGCGCGTCGCGATGCTCTCTTACAGCAATTTCGGAAGCAACGCCGAGGAAGCGTCTCCTCAAAAGGTCCGCCGCGCGCTCGAAATCGTGAAGGAACGCAATCCCGGTTTGATGGTTGACGGTGAAATGCAGGCCGACACCGCCGTGGTCCCGGAAATCATCGACGAGACTTTTCCGTTCAGCACCCTCAAGGGCGGCGCGAATATTCTCATCTTCCCGGATCTCAATTCGGGCAATATCGCCTACAAACTTCTCGCGCGCATCGGCAACGGACATCCCATCGGTCCCATTCTCAACGGCATGTGCAAATCCGTCCATGTGCTCCAACGCGGCTCCGACGTGAAGGAAATCGTGGACATGATCGCCATCGCCGTCGTGGATGCCGGCACTCATGCGGAAAAGACCTGCTGAGCCTGCTGCGGCGATTCTCATTCCTGACACACAACGCCCCCGAAATCGGGGGCGTTTTATTATCGATGATTGTTGAAGACAGTATCAGCGAACCTCCGCGGATGACTCCGCGCACGCTTGTCACTCCATGGGATATTCGCGGATTAAGCGGATTGGCGCGGATAAGAATTTTTGGAACTCCAGATACGAGTAATTTGCGGATATGGAAGTCTGCTAATTTCTTATCCGTGTATATCCGTGTTCATCCGCGAAAATCCGCGTACGTCTTCTCTCCGCATCGGCGCACTTGTACAAATTGTAAGGGTCAGGATTACAAAGGTTTTCCATTCATAGGCCAACCTTGTCGCTCGATTGGTATGAGCGGTCCGTCACCGCGAGACTCATCCCTTCATAATTCATCCTTCATCCTCATCCTTCACTGTGTACTGGTTCTATTTTTAGTATATTTTCCAGACACAGTACGCACTGAACGCCTAACCGTAGTATGAACACAAATCTTTTCGGATACACTCTCGAACAATTACGAAGCGCCTGTACCGGTGCGGGCTTCGAGCGCTTTCGAGGCGAACAACTGTATCGCTGGCTGTACCAGGGTCAGGTGAAGGATTTCGAACAATGTGTGAACATGCCCAAGGCTATGCGTGCTACTCTAACGGAACAATTCACCATCAACCACCCCGCAATGGTGCGGGAACAACATAGTGTGGACGGCACGAGAAAATTCCTGTTCCAGCTTGAAGACGGCCGCGGCGTCGAGACGGTCCTGATCCCTTCGGAGAGCGATGAAGATGACGCACCGAAACGCCTTACGCTTTGTGTATCGACGCAGGTTGGCTGTCCGCTGGACTGTCGATTCTGTGCCACCGCGTCCATGAAGCTCAAGCGCAACCTCACGGCCGGAGAAATCGTCGGTCAGTACATCGGTGCGCAGAACGTGAGCGAACACCGCATCACCAATCTCGTCTTCATGGGGATGGGCGAACCCATGTTGAACTACGAGCAGGTGATGGACGCCGTTCAGATCCTCACGCATGAAAAAGCCTGCGCCCTTGGCGCGGGTCGCATCACCATTTCAACCGCCGGACTCGCCGACGGCATCCGCCGTATGGCTGACGAGGAGCGGACCATCAAGCTTGCGATTTCCCTGCACGCGACAACCGATGAACTCCGCGGTCAGCTGATGCCGATCAATAAAAAATATCCGCTGGCTGAATTGATTGACGCCGTCGATTATTATTATCTGAAAACCCGCATGCGCGTCACATGGGAGTACATCATGTTCGACGGATTAAACGATCGCGACGAAGATGTCCGAAGGTTGGTCAATCTCACGCGGCGGATCCCGAGTAAAATCAACATCATCCCGTTCCACCCTATCGACACGGCCTTTCCGGATGGCGCACCCCTTGCGCTCGCGCCCACGCCAAGGTGGCGGATAGAGGATTTCGCCGAACAATTACGGGGACGGCGCGTCACAGTCATGCTTCGTTCAAGCTCGGGAAAGGACATCGACGCTGCTTGCGGACAGCTGGCTGTGCGTCACGAGAGAAAGTCCTGATTGGTTCGTCGGTAAAAAATATTTACATTCCCGATACAGGTACTCCGTTTTCCTCAACGCACAGCAGCACGTGCTCCTATCCACCCAATCGAGGTCCTTATGCGTTTGCTGATCTTTGGTCCCCCGGGAGCCGGGAAAGGGACCCAGGCACAGTTTATTTCAGAGCGCTACAACATTCCGCACATTTCGACGGGAGACCTCTTCCGCGAACACATCCGAAGTCAGACGCCGCTCGGGATCGCCGCCAAGCAGGGATCCGAATCCGGGGAGCTTGTGTCGGATGCCGTGACTACCGCAATGGTGCGCCATCGACTGTTCCAACCCGACACGACCGAAGGCTTTTTACTCGACGGTTATCCGCGAACGCCGGACCAGACGGAATCCCTCGAACAGATGCTTGAGGAGCATGGGGTGTCCCTCGACGCCGTACTCCGTCTCAAGGTCCCCGACGACGAAATCATCGGTCGATTGATGTACCGAGGGCGCACGGACGATCTGGAACTCACCGTCCGCAGGCGGCTCCGAATCTATCATGAGACGACCGAACCAATCGCCGGCTATTACCGCGCGAAAGGATTGTTGGTGGATATCATGGGCGTGGGTTCCATCGATGATATTACGAACAGGATTTTCTCGGAAATCGAAGCAAGGATTTGATAGACGAAAGGATTGGACATGAGACGAATAATTCCGTTTGCGGCAGTGATAATCACTCTGTTCCTGGCGGCGCCGACTGCAAGCAATGCGCAGGATCTCGGCGGTCTCATCGAGCATTTGGGCATCAAGGAACTTGCGCGCGACTATTTACGGCCTGCGGTCGATGCGGTCGGCTACTCGATCAACAGTGCGCTTTCGCATACAGCCACCGTGGACAGCGGCTTCACGCTGCGTATCGGCGGTAGTTTCATTTCGACCTACATTCCGGATACACAGCGGGAGTTTGTCGCGAAGCTCCCCCCGTCGGTTACGCAATTCGGCTATCCGGGCAGCATCACAACGGCGACCATCGCCGGTGGCAAAGGCGCGATCCTGCATTCCAGCGATCCACAGCGTCCGGACATCGTGCTGCCCGACGGCGCGGATTTTTCGAGCACGTATTTCGTCATGCCGCAGGTCAGCATCGGCGCCGTTCTCGGGACGGAGGTGATCTTTCGCGGACTGCCTCCGGTTACCTACACGACGGAAATCGGGAAGGTCAGTTTTTTCGGCATCGGAGTGAAGCATGCACCAACCTACTTTGCCGAACTACCTTTCGATCTGGCGTTCATCGCGGCGTGGCATCAGTTCCAGGTGGGCGAATGGGTTGATGGAAGCTCAATGGCAGGCATGGCCCAACTCAGCGTAAAGGCGGAGGCTGTGACCCTGTTTGGCGGCATCGGCTATGAGGCATATCAGATCGATGTCGCGTACGATTACGTTTCCACCGATCCGACGATTCCCTCGGCGCGTATCGATCTCGATTTCGAGAGGAGAAATCTTCGCTTCAGCCTCGGCGCGGCAATGGCTATCATGGACTTCATTGAAGTCGCGGCTGATTATAGTTTCGGGGAACAGGATAATCTGAGTATCAGTGCGGGATTTAAATTTTGAAAGGGTCTTTTATGCGACGCGTTATTCAATTAACCGCAATTCTTTTCTCCCTCCTCCCGTGTTCCCTCAATGCGCAGTCAGGGATTAATACCCAGGCGCTGTTGGAAGATTATTCCAGGGAGCTTTTCGAGGCCAACGCCACGGGGTTCATGAGTCCGCTCGTGATCGTATCGAATGTTGGCGCAAACGACGCCTTCTACAACAGCGCTTTTATTCCGAGAGATAATCGGCTGTATATCGACGTATCCGTGAGGAGTATGCTCGCTTTTGTGCTTGAGTCGGAACGGACCTTCACCGCAAAGCTGCCCCTGGCCGATAAACCGGTTGACCTCCAATCTCCCGACTGGCTGCGCGTGGTCCAGTTGAACCTGTTCAAATCGATACTGCGCGGCGCGGTGGCTGCTGGAGAGCTTGAGACGCAGGTTACATCGGCGACGGTGTTTGGCGGTGCGGGCAGCGGTTTTACTATTCCGAAGGATTACATCCTCCGTCAAAACATTCCGGGCATCGACAGTGTCGCGCTTAAAGGACTTCCCCGTCAGCTCGCGCTCACCCCGGGTACGAATCAGGATCTCGTGGTCGCTGCAGTTCCACAGATCACGATCGGAGCGTTTTATAATTCCGAGCTGCTGCTCCGATATATCCCTCCCGTCGTGTTCGACGTCAACATCGGCAAGTTTTCTTTTTTCGGGATCGCCGTGAAACATGCATTTACCAACTGGATGGACGATCCACCGTTCAACGCCGCCGCGCAAATCGGTTTCCAGCACAGCCGGATCACCAACGAAGTTGGCCTCACGAAGGCAAAACTCGAGGCCAACACGGATCTGATCGCATTCAATGTTCACGCAAGCAGACGCTTCGACTGGATAGAACCCTACGTAGGCGTGTCCTACGAATCGTTGAGTTCCGAAGGCAGTTACACCTTCACCCTTCCGCAAAACATCAAGGAAGAAATCGGTTACGATATCAGTCCGCAAACCGTACCCGTCACCCTCGATGATTCAGCGCTAAAGGCGACGCTCGGAACTACGGCCCACATCGGCCCCGTGCAGGCGTTCGTGAGCATGGGCATCGCGAAACACCTGATCTTCAGCGGCGGCTTCGCCTGGAGATGGAACAGCGCAACAACCTACATGGATTGACGATTTTGGATTTACGATTGACGATTTACGATTTACGATTGACGATTGACGATTGACGACGGACGGGTTACGACTGGCGATTTGCGACGGACAACTGGCGATTTACGACTGACGAGTTGAGGAGGTTCACGGTTCACGATTCACGTAAATCGTAAATAAAAAAAAATCGTAAATCGTCAATCGTGAGTCCGGTACAAAAAGTCTTGAGGATGCGGCAATGTGACTGGAAAGAAATCAT